>NZ_VTKZ01000017.1 GCF_020514115.1 Synechococcus sp. MU1642 | reverse complement strand
GCGCCGGAGCGCTGCTGGAGGGTGGTGGTCATGAGAACGGAAAGAAATGTTCCCGAAGGAACGGTTTAAGGAAGGGCAGGTGAGCCCTGCCTGGTGGAGAGTGTAAAGGAAGTTTGCGCTGTGTGTCGTCGGCTTTATGAAGCTGTTGTTAAGAGGGCCAAAGCGCCTCTCGCTTCGGCGCTTGTTAGCGTCCGCGAATCCCGATCGCAGCTGACGTGGCACCACAACAAGAACGGGTGTTGCTGGTGCGGCTGCCCTGTAATCCGATCTTCCCGATCGGGCCGATCTATCTCGCCGACCATCTGCACAAGTGTTTTCCGGAGATGCCCCAACGCATCCTGGATCTTGCGGCTCTGCCGGTGCTTGATGTTCATCGCGTGCTGGACGCCACCGTTGACCAGTTCAAGCCCACGCTGTTGGTTTTTTCCTGGAGAGACATCCAGATCTATGCGCCGGTCGATGGACGAGGCGGCAACCCTCTTCAGAATTCGTTCGAGGTGTTCTATGCCCGCAACCCACTGAAGCGTCTGCATGGAGCCTTGGGTGGGCTGCAGTTGATGAGCAGTCATTACGGCGAGCTGCGCAGAAACCAACGTCTGGTGCGTCAGGGTTTGAAGCGTGCTCGCCGCCATCAGCCGGTGACTAGAGCCGTACTTGGCGGTGGGGCCGTCAGTGTGTTCTATGAGCAACTCGGCAAGTCACTCCCTAAGGGAACAGTTGTCTCGATTGGCGAGGGGGAGCCACTTCTTGAGAAGTTGATTCAGGGTCACTCCATCGAGGGCGAACGTTGCTTCGTGGTGGGCGAGAAGCCACGTTCAGGTCTGATCCATGAACAGCCGGAAAGTCGGCCCAAAACCGCTTGCAATTACGACTACATCGCTTCGATCTGGCCCCAGCTCGATTGGTACCTTGAAGGTGGGGACTTCTATGTGGGCGTTCAGACCAAACGTGGCTGCCCCCACAACTGTTGTTATTGCGTTTACACGGTGGTTGAAGGCAAGCAGGTGCGCCTCAACCCAGTGGCTGAGGTGGTGAAAGAAATGCGCCAGCTTTACGACCGTGGGGTGCGTGGTTTCTGGTTCACTGATGCTCAGTTCATTCCCGCGCGGCGCTACATCGAAGACGCCAAGGAACTCCTGCGCGCGATCAAGGCTGAAGGACTCACCGGCATCCGTTGGGCGGCCTACATCCGCGCCGACAATCTGGACCCCGAATTGGCTCAGCTCATGGTGGAGACCGGCATGAGTTATTTCGAGATCGGTATTACGTCGGGCTCTCAAGAGCTCGTTCGCAAGATGCGCATGGGCTACAACCTGCGCACCGTTCTGGAGAGTTGCCAGATGCTGGCGGATGCTGGCTTCCGCGATCACGTGTCAGTGAATTACTCCTTCAACGTGATCGATGAGCGGCCGGAAACTATCCGTCAGACCGTGGCTTATCACCGTGAGCTAGAGGCCATTTTCGGCGCTGATTTGGTCGAGCCAGCGATCTTTTTCATTGGCTTGCAGCCCCACACGCACCTTGAGCAGTATGGGTTTGATCAGGGTTTGATCAAGCCCGGGTACAACCCGATGAGCATGATGCCGTGGACGGCGCGCAAGCTTCTCTGGAACCCTGAGCCGATGGGGAGCACCTTTGGTCGGGTGTGTCTCGAGGCTTTTGATCGCAATCCTGCGGATTTCGGTCGCACAGTGATGTCACTCCTCGAAAGGGATTACGGCGTGGCTTCGCTTTATGAAGCATTGCGAGCTCCCGTGGCAGGTAGAGCTCCCTTGGCAACGGCTGTGCGCTGAATCATCAGCAGGATCAGCAAACTCATCAGTCCGACAGCCCCCCCCAGTGGGTTTGCTGCGCTCCCTCCTGGTCCAACCAACCACAACGGGGCGTTGGGTGACAGCTGAATCAAGCTGCTCTGCAGCAGAAACCATCCAGCGACAAGCCCTCCATGCAGGCCGATACAGCCCCAAAGTGATCCCTGGTCCGCTTGTCGCTGGATGGCAAGCACCATCCCCAGCAGAAACAGTCCGATAAGTAGGCCACTCATGGCAGCCAGCCCAAGGTTGAAGCGTGTGTGAATGAGACTGAAAATGGCTGCTTGGGTCAGAGCACCACTACGCGAGCCCATCATTCGATTCAGTTCCGCCCAGAGCCAGCTGCGGAAAATCAATTCCTCTGCAAAGCCAACGCCGAGGCAGAGCAAAACGGCGTTCGCCAAGTGCGTTCCATCCACTTCGCCTCGCCATTCTCCCGAGCCTCCGATCAGAACGATGCTCGTGATCACCGTCAGCAGCCCTGCAGCAGTGAGCAGACCTTTTAGAAGAGCAGCTGCTGGCGCGGGTTGTTCTTGTGGGTTGGTTCGGCAGATGCCCAACGCCACCCAAGGTCGCTCGGCGGACCACCTCAGGGTTGCCCATCGGGGCATCAACAGGATGAACAGGACAAAAGTCAGCACCGTTCCGGTGAGGGAGAGCTGAGCTGCCGGCAAGCCAAACAGCATCAGCGGAACAGCAGTAAGCCAGCCCAGTGCATAGAGCAGAGGGATGAAAAGAACCGTCGGCAGCCATGCCGGCTGAAGCAGGAGAAACCTGTTCAGCGCTTTCTGCATCGCTCTAGCTTTCGGGCTCGATGGAACTGGTCAGTCCCTTGGCCTTCAAGGTTTCGCAATAGAACTCAGCCGGTTCGATGTCACACACAATTACCAATCCCACGCCGGTGTTGTGGGCTTCCAGCATCACGGCCATGCAGTCCTGCTCGCTGAGTTGAGGTACAACCTGCTGAAGGGTGGCCACCACGTATTCCATGGAATTCACCGGATCGTTGTGCAGCAGCACCTTGTAACGGGGTGACCGCTTGCGAACCCGCTCTGGCGCTTTGTCCAGAACCGATGCACCACCTGGTTTTTGGCTGGGAGAGTCCACCGCCATGACCATTAACCCGAAGCTTTTGGAATCTAAAGGGAATGGGGAAATGGAGCGGCTCACAGGTCCTTGATCCGGGCCATGGCCTCATCCACATTGGTGCGGCTGTTGAAGGCGGACAAGCGGAAATACCCCTCTCCAGCGGCGCCGAAGCCGCTGCCGGGTGTGCCGACCACGTTGGCATTCTTGAGCAGATGGTCAAAGAAGCCCCAGGAGTCCACGCCCTCAGGGGTCTTGATCCAGACGTAGGGGGCGTGTTCGCCGCCATAGACGGTGAGGCCTGCCGCACTGAGTTCGCGGCGAATGATCGCGGCGTTCTCCATGTAAAAGCTCACCAGGGCCTTCACCTCGGCCTGACCGGCTTTGGAGTAAACAGCCTCGGCTCCGCGCTGAATGATGTAGCTCACACCGTTGAACTTGGTGCTCTGACGTCGGTTCCATAGCCCCCAGAGTTCCACCGCTTCGCCGTTGGCTGCCTTGCCTTTCAACCCCTTGGGCACCACAGTGAATGCGCAACGCGTGCCGGTAAAGCCCGCGTTTTTAGAAAAGGAACGAAATTCGATTGCGCAGTCCCGGGCTCCCTCGATTTCGAAGATGGAGTGGGGGAGTTCCGGGTCTTGGATGAAGGCCTCATAGGCAGCATCGAAAAGGATCAGCGCACCACTGGCACGGGCGTAGTTCACCCAGGCTTGGAGTTGATCCCGGGTGGCGACGGCACCGGTGGGGTTGTTGGGGAAGCAGAGGTAGATCAGGTCGACCGGTTCACTGGGAATCTGCGCCGCAAAACCGTTGTCCGCGCTGATCGGCAGGTAGGTCAGGCCCGCATAGCGACCGATCTCTCCTGCTTCACCGGTGCGGCCAGCCATCACGTTGCTGTCCACGTACACCGGATAGACGGGGTCCGTGACGGCCACCTTGTTGCCCTCGCCAAGGATGTCGAGGATGTTGCTGCTGTCGCACTTGGAGCCGTCGGAAACAAAAATTTCCTCGGCATTGATGTCGCAGCCTCGGGATTGGAAGTCGTTTTTGGCAATGGCCTCCCGCAGCCAGCCGTAGCCCTGTTCGGGGCCATAGCCATGGAAACCTTTGGCTGTGCCCATCGCATCGATGGCCGTTTTCATGGCTTCACGGCAGGCCAGCGGCAGGGGCTCCGTGACATCACCGATGCCCAGGCGGATCAGAGCTGCGTCGGGATTGGCAGTGCTGAACGCTTTGACGCGCCGACCGATCTCAGGGAACAGGTAGCCCGCCTTGAGCTTGAGGTAATTGCCGTTGACCTGAACCACGGAACCGTGAGCTGTTTCTGCGGGGCATCCTGCCGTGCCGGCAGCTCCATACGATGAGCTCAGGAGTCTGGACATCCGACGTGGTCGTCTCATCACTGGATCACCCGGTTGATTTCCATGCCCTGGTGGACAGCGGCATCAACAAGCCGGCCCGCTACATGGGGCATGAGTTAGGGGTTGAACCACGGGATTGGCAGACAGCCTCCGTTCGCTGGGCGCTCACTTACCCCGAGATCTATGAGGTTGGCTCCAGCAACCTCGGTCACATCATTCTCTATTCGATCCTCAATGCCGTTCCCGGGCAGTTGTGTGATCGCGCCTATCTGCCAGCGGCCGATCTGGCTGGCCGCTTGCGGGAGCGCTCACAGGCGTTGTTTGCGGTGGAAAGCCGTCGGCCTTTGCCGGCCTTCGACATCCTGGGCTTCAGCCTCAGCTACGAACTTGGTGCCACCAACATCCTTGAGATGCTGGACCTGGCGAAGGTGCCGATTCGCTCCGCTGATCGGGGCGACTTGCCGCTGAGTGACCCTGCATCGCCACCGCTGATCTTTGCTGGCGGTCCCACCGCAACCAGCAATCCAGAGCCCTACGCGCCGTTCTTCGACTTCATCGCCCTGGGTGACGGTGAGGAGCTTTTGCCTGAAATCGGTTTGGTGGTGGCGCAGGCCAAAGCCGATGGAATCACCCGATCGCAACTGCTGCACGATCTGGCCCATGTTCCCGGCGTTTACGTGCCTGCGCTTTACGGGACTGGCGCCGATGGGGTCACCCGTGAGCCGCTTCACTCTGATGTTCCTGCGCGGGTGCTTCGGCGTGTGGCGACGCCGATGCCCTACTACGCCATGGGGCTGGTCCCCCATGTGGAAACGGTCCATGACCGTCTCACGGTGGAGATTCGCCGTGGCTGCACTCGTGGATGTCGGTTCTGCCAGCCGGGGATGTTGACGCGTCCGGCTCGGGATGTGGAACCCGAAGCGGTGATCGAAGCCGTGGAGACCGGGATGAAACAAACCGGCTACAGCGATTTCTCGTTGCTCTCCCTGAGCTGCAGCGACTATCTGGCGCTGCCGGCAGTGGGGGTTGAGTTGCGAAACCGCCTTGCGGATCAGAACGTCACGCTTCAGCTGCCCAGCCAGCGGGTGGATCGCTTTGATGAAGACATTGCCCACATCCTTGGGGGCACGCGGAAAGCGGGCCTCACCTTCGCTCCTGAGGCCGGAACCCAGCGCCTTCGCGACATCGTTAATAAGGGCTTAACCGATGACGACCTGCTGCGTGGCATCCGCACGGCCATGCAGAACGGCTACCGCAAGGTGAAGCTGTACTTCATGATCGGCCTCCCTGGTGAGACGGATGCCGATGTTCTCGGCATTGCCGAGACCTGCGTGCTGCTGCAGCAGCGCTGCCGTGACCTGGGGCGGCTGAACCTGAACATCACGATCAGCAATTTCACGCCCAAGCCTCACACCCCGTTCCAGTGGCACAGCGTCTCCACGGCCGAGTTTCAGCGGCGTCAGGCCTTGCTCAAGGAGGCCTTCCGGCGTTTGCGCGGCGTGAAGGTGAACTTCACCGATGTTCGGCTGTCGGCCATGGAGGATTTTGTGGGCCGCAGCGATCGGCGCCTTGCTCCTGTGATCGAGGCGGCCTGGCGGGCCGGTGCCGGCATGGATGCCTGGTTCGAGTCGCTGGATCGCACGTACGCCGCCTGGACCGAAGCCATCGCGGATGCTGGCCTGCAGGGGAGCTACCGGGAGATGGAGGTGGGGGGCTGGAGTGCCGTGGCCGCGCTGGACTGTGAGGACTTGGAAGCGTTCTGTGCTCAGCCGCTTCCTTGGGATCACATCGACACCGGCATCGACAAAGCCTGGCTGGCGGACGATCTGCAACGGGCTCTGGCAGCGGCGGTTGTGCCCGACTGCTCCTTTGACGGCTGCAGCAGCTGTGGTGTCTGCGGTCCCGATCTCGGGCACAACGTGGTTGTGCCTGCTCCCGCGGTGCCAACCCAGGTGCCGACCCAGGCGCCGCCCAGTGAACGGGTGTGCCGGATCCGGGTGCAATTCGCCAAGACGGGATCGATGGCGCTGCTCAGTCATCTTGATCTGATGCGCATGCTGGAGCGAGCCCTGCGTCGCAGTGCTCTGCCGATCAGCTTCACCGGAGGGTTCCATCCTCTGCCGCGGGTTCAGATCGCTTTGGCCCTGCCCCTCGGCGCTGAGGCCCAGAGCGAGTGGATGGACCTGGAATTCACCGAGGCCCTGGATCCCAACCACTTCTGCAAGACGCTCCAGCCGTTGTTGCCGCAGGGCATTCAGCTGCTTGCGGCAGTCGAAGTTTCCGTCAACGGCAAAAGCCTCTCGCAAGAACTGACGGGCGCCGTTTGGTGTTTTGATCTCGTGCCGGAGGAGCAGGCCCCGATGCCATTGGATTGGAATGCGGCGGTGGACCAGCTCTTGCAGGCCACAAGCTTGGTGTGGCACGACACCGATAAGAAGGGCCGCCCCCGGGAGCGGGATTGCCGCTCCGCGTTGAAAGATCTGCAGGTGACGGATCGGAACGCCAATGGATCCGTTCGGCTGCGGTTGGAAGCAGCGGTGGATGAGATGGGCCGAAGCCTGCGCCCTGCTCAGATTCAGCACTGGCTTGCTGAGACCGTCGGCCAGCCCTTGCAGGTGCAACGCTTGGCGCGAGAAGCCCTGCTGCTCAGTGCGCAGTGCTAATTTGAATACAGAACAGGTGTTTCGTCCGTCGGGACCAACTTTGTTCCGGTCTTGTCTGATCCCACACGGATATCGAGGTCCACATCACGGCTTGCACGGCGGTCTTTCTTGGAACCCCCAAGCCTGAGTCATAGGAGTTTTTGCTCCGCAACCTTTTGGTCTTGCTGACCAGCTCAAATCTTTCCATCAACCCGTGAGGGAGAACCGGAAGGTTCCTGAACGGATTTGGCCCTCAACCGGGCTCAACCAGTCCTCTTATGCCCCAGCAAATTGTCATCGCGGAGCAGCTGCGCATCGCAGCAGTGCTGACCGATGAACGTGTTGATGAACTCATCGTCGCGCAGGGTCGTTATCAGATCGGAGATGTCTATTTAGGAACAGTTGAAAATGTTCTGCCAGGCATTGATGCTGCCTTCGTCAATATCGGTGAGAGTGAGAAAAACGGGTTCATTCATGTCACCGATCTTGGGCCGCTGCGTCTGAAGAAAGGTTCGGCTGGGATCACTGAACTGCTCGAGCCTCGTCAAAAGGTTCTGGTTCAGGTGATGAAAGAACCGACCGGCACCAAGGGCCCACGATTGACAGGAAACCTTGCTTTGCCAGGTCGCTACCTGGTGCTTCAGCCCCATGGCCAGGGGGTCAACATCTCGCGGCGCATCAGTTCCGATGCGGAACGCAATCGACTTCGTGCCCTGGGTGTTTTGATCAAGCCACCAGGAGCTGGCCTGCTGATCCGCACGGAAGCCGACGGCATCAGTGAAGACCTGCTGATTGAAGATCTCGAATCTCTGCTTCGCCAATGGGAGGCGATTCAGCAAGCAGCTGAAACAGCTGCCCCGCCTGTGCTGCTCAACCGCGATGAAGATTTCATCCATCGAATTCTGCGGGACCACATGGGCCCGGATCTGGCCCGGGTTGTGGTGGACGATGCCGCCGCTGTGGGCCGTGTAAATAGCTTCCTTGGCTCTGATGCCAGCGCTGTGCTGGTGGAAGCGCACAGTGAATCCAGCGAATTGTTGGAGCACTACAAGGTCAATGCCGCCATCCGCGATGCGCTGAAGCCGCGGGTTGATCTGCCTTCTGGTGGCTACGTGATCATCGAGCCCACCGAGGCGCTCACGGTGATTGACGTGAACTCGGGTTCGTTCACACGGTCGGCCAACGCCCGCGAAACCGTTCTGTGGACCAACTGTGAGGCGGCGATCGAGATCGCTCGACAGCTCAAGCTCCGCAACATCGGTGGGGTAATCATCATCGACTTCATCGATATGGATTCCCGTCGTGATCAGCTTCAGCTGCTGGAGCATTTCACGACAGCCGTCCGTGATGACTCAGCTCGTCCTCAGATCGCGCAGCTGAGTGAACTGGGCCTGTTGGAGCTCACCCGCAAGCGTCAAGGGCAGAACATCTATGAACTGTTCGGACGGGCATGCCCCAGCTGTGGTGGTTTGGGCCATGTGGCCGTTCTCCCCGGCAAAGACCTTCTTCAACCTCTGGCGACGGCCACGGGATTGGTGCGCTCGGCGGCCTCTGCCCGCGCCGAAGTGGTTTCGCCCGGAGAGAACGGTGGCAATGGCCGGCGGCGGCGCGGTGGCCGAGGGCGCGGCAGTCAGGACGCCGTGCTTCCAGTTGAGACGTCCGATACCACTGCCCCTGAGGTGTCGACCCAAGAGGCTCAGCAGCCCGCGACTGCCCGTCGTCAGGACCCTGAATTGGTTGCTGTCCCGATGACGGACGAGCAACAGCAGTTGTTTGGTTGGCTGGGGTTGAACCCTGCCCTGTTGTTGGAGGAGCCCCCTGAATCCGACAACGTCGTGGTCAGGGTTGTGCGTCCTGGCGAGGACGAGCAGGAGGTGCTTGAGGCCGCGCGTCAGCAATTGGCGGCCAGTTCCGGACGGCGCCGTCGTCGCGGCGGCCGGGGTGGTCGTTCGGGATCACGCAATGGGGCGAGTCAGACCACTGAAGCCCCAGCCGCTGAGACGCCCGTTGTCGTCACCTCATCCGCTCTGGATGAGTCGGCACCTCTGATGGTGGAGATCACCCCCTTGGAGGCGGTGACCAACTTGACGATCACCGAACCAGAACCGGTCCCCATCAGCGAACCGGCTGAGCCAGAGCCTGTGGCGGTGGCTGAAACAGCTGAGCCTGAGGAGCCCCGTCGTCGCCGTCGTCGCTCCTCTGCCGTCGCCACGGTCTGAGCCAGATGACCGCGCAGGAGTCCCTCCCTCTCGGGAGGGACGTGGCTGGTGTGGACGAAGTCGGTCGCGGTTGTTTGTTCGGTCCTGTTTTTGCGGCCGCTGTGGTGCTCGAGGGTTCAGCAGCCGAATGCCTGTTGAAGGCGGGGCTGACCGACAGCAAAAAACTGTCGCCCAAGCGTCGGGCCGCTCTGGTTCCCTTGATTCAGTCGCTGTGTGTGGCGTCCGGTTTGGGCCAGGCGTCAGCGCGAGAAATTGACGCTTGTGGCATCCGCGTTGCTACGGAACGCGCCATGTTGCGGGCTCTGCAGCGACTGCCCCAGACCCCTGGACTGGTTCTGGTGGATGGCAATCTTCCTCTTCGGCCGTGGCTGGGGCCACAGCGCAGTGTTGTTGCAGGAGACAGCCGATCCGCTGCCATCGCTGCGGCCAGTGTTCTAGCCAAGGAGGCCAGGGATGCACTCATCCGCCGTTTGTCGGCTCGCTTCCCTGGGTATGGGCTAGAGCGCCATGCGGGCTATGGCACGGCAAAGCATCGGCAGAGCCTGATGGCCTCAGGCCCCACGCCCTTGCATCGGCACACGTTCTTGAAGCGTTTGCTCGGTTGAGCCTTGCCCCTCTGTCTCCCGGCACCAGTTGCGGTAGTCGTTGATCAGCTGCTGTCCAACACGGGCTTTGATGCCGATGAGGATGCCACTCAGGATCGACTCCCCCGTTGACTCCAACACCCGTTTGGGGATCAGCTTGAGCAGTGATGGCTGACTCACGCTCACCGATAGATGGGCATGCCCCTGAAGCCCATCGTGTGTGGAGGTCAGCCGTGCTTCCAGGTTTAGGGCGAAGTCGTCAACGATCCCCAGGCCCTCCAGTTCGCAGTCGAGGGCCTGCATCACAAGCGTGTCGCCTTCCATGTGGATCTGGAGTGATACCACGGGTTTCACGTGGAGCTGAAAGACCTGCAGGCTGGTCACCACATAGCGGTAACGCCCGGGTTGCAACCGGGTGAGCTGTTTGGCATCCAGCAACGCCCCGAGGACGCGCTCCTCTTCCCGCAGGTAAGTGGGCAGCCGCTCTGCTCCTGTTTTGACAGGCAGATCAAGCTTTTGACTGGCTTCGAAGGCCAGGGGCATGGACTTCACCTGACGCGGGATGATCTTATCGAGTCCATGCAGTGCGGCTTCGATGCCTACACGTCTTGCATTCCTTGGCCCAGCCGGGACCTATGGCGAGCAGGCCGCCCGGGTGTTGATCGAACAGGATGTCCTCGAGGATGTCCAGCTGGTGCCCTGCGTCGGTCTTCGATCGGTTGTGGAACAGCTGGCGGGGGGGGAGTGTGACGGAGCCGTTGTCCCGATTGAGAACTCGGTGGAGGGGGGGGTGACAGCGACTCTCGATGCGCTGTGGTCCCATCCCGAGCTTTGTATTCGCAGGGCTTTGGTGCTTCCGATTCAGCACGCTCTGCTGGGGAGTGGGCCGCTTAGCAGAGTCACGGAAGTGCTCTCCCACCCGCAGGCCCTGGCCCAGTGCAGTGGCTGGCTGGCCCATCATCTGCCCGATGCATTGCAACTTCCCACCTCATCCACCGCTGAAGCAGCTCGCATGGTTGCGGGCAGTCCATTCCGTGCTGCGATCGCCTCCCAGGCCGCTGCACGGGAACACGGGTTGGATGAGCTGGCATTCCCTGTGAATGATGTTGCGGGCAATCGCACCCGTTTTCTCCTTTTGCGTCGTGGGCAGCGCAGTGAAGATGGCGATGTGGCCAGCCTGGCGTTCTCGTTGCATCGCAATGCGCCGGGGGCCCTGCTGGAGGCTCTGGCCTGTTTGGCTGAGCGGGGCCTGAACATGAGTCGGATTGAATCGCGACCGTCCAAACGGGAGTTGGGGGAATACGTGTTTTTCGTGGATGTGGATCTTCCCCCGGATCCATCAACGGCTCTGGCGGATCTGATTGCCCAGTTGCAACCTCTTTGCGAGCATCTCGCCCATTTCGGTGCCTACCCCAGCAGCGATCTCAGCGGTTGTTAAGGATCAGTCTTTTCTGATTCGAAAGACACCGAATTGCATCAGCCCGGTGGCGAAGGCCCAGTGCATCAGCAACAACGTCGGTGTCTCTCTCAGGCCTTGCAGTACCGCTTTCGGTCCCAGATTGAGCACAGCCCAGGGACGTCGAATGCCCTCGACAATGGAGTCAATCCATGAGGGAAGCGTGGCCTGGGTCCAGTCACGGGTGACGATCTCTCCACGGTTGTGGACGCTGTTGTCGAGGTTTTGGCAGAACCCCTTGATGCTGGCGAATTCAGGGTGGGCCCACTGGTTGAGCAGCTGACGCATCACCCAACGTTCGGTTCGCGTCATGCCCCCATCGGATGGGTCGCGGCGGTTCCAGTCGGCCACAGCAAGCAGACCCCCAGGGCGCAGTACCCGCAGCAGTTCATCGGCATAACGCTGTTTATCGGGCATATGTGGACCGGCCTCCACACTCCAGACCGCATCAAAGATCTGATCGGGAAGTTGAAGATCCAAGGCGTCCATCACCTGGAAATGGCAGGTCAGGCCTGATGGGGTGAGCTGTGTTGCTCGTTTCACCTGGGCTGGGCTGATGCTGATGCCGATAACGTCCAACCCGTAATCCCGCGCCAGGATTCGGGCACTGCCACCGATGCCGCATCCCACATCCAGCACCCGGCTGCCGGCGGGGAGTCGGTCCAGACCGCTCCATCGCACCAGCTCGTGGACGAAGGCCTCCTTGGCTTCGCGGAAGTCGCAGGAGCTTGGCGGGGTCCCGTAATAGCCGAGATGGACATGCTCTCCCCAGAGCTGCTCTAACAAACGGTCTTCCGTCCAGGCGTCGTAGGCGGAGGCGACACTCTCCGACGATTCGTAGCGCCGGTCGCGGCGAAGCCACAGCGCGATTCCAGTGGCTCCAACGGCTCCGGCCACCACCAGCAGAGATCCCACCATCATTTCAGATCCATCAACACAGTGCGGGCCGCCAATTGGCGTCGGGTGTGATCCAACATCTCAAACTGCTGACTCAACCGTTCGTGGGTGTCGGTCATTTCCAGAAGACTCTGCTGCTCCGAGGCGGCCTGATCCAGATGGGCGCTGATCCAGAACGACAGCTCCCGCGGTAGGTCAGGCAGATCGTCAGGGAGTTCCACCTCTCGGTTCTGCAGTTTGCTGGTCAGCTGAACGACGTCGCCCAAGGCTTCGCTGACCTTGTCCCGCAAGCTGTTGAGCTGGTCGGTGTCGGCCACGGGCTCATCTTCCAGCCAGCTCACCATCGCTGTTCGGTAGGGCGTTTCCCGCGTGATGTTCAGCAGCCGGAACCGCTGTTGGCCCAACGAAACGATATAGCTGCGACCATCTTCCGTTGTTTGGTGCTGAAGCACCTCAGCGCAGCAACCGATCTCGGCCATTTCGCCGTTCTCAGGGTTGATGCGAACAATGCCGAAGCGCTTGTCGGTCTCCAGAACCGTCTGAAGAAGCATCCGGTAACGCGATTCAAAAATGTGCAGCGGCAGGAGCTGCTGCGGGAACAACACGACGTCCGGCAGGGGGAACAGGGGAAGCTCCCTCACAGAAAAATCGGACACGAACGCCGTGTTGTATGCAACTGAATCCTAGGAAAATGAAGTTCTGATCGAACGGATCAGAGCTTCACTTCGATGTCCACACCACTGGGGAGATCAAGCTTCATTAGCGCGTCGATGGTCTTGGCAGACGGGCTGTAGATGTCAATGATCCGACGGTGGGTGCGGGTCTCGAAGTGCTCGCGGGAGTCCTTGTCTACGTGGGGAGATCGCAAAACGCAGTAAATCTTGCGTTTCGTGGGCAGGGGGATCGGGCCGATCGCGGTCGCAGCGGTGTTATCGGCCGTTTCAATGATTTTCTCGCATGAGAGATCCAGCATGCGGCGGTCGAACGCCTTCAGGCGGATGCGGATCTTCTGCTGAGCGATGGCAGTGGACATAGGAGGGGGGCGAAAAAGCTTCGAGGTCGAAGCAGGACTTCAGTTGTCGAGGTTCTTGTAAATGTAGGAGATGGGGGGCTAGGCCCCTCCATCTCCTGCCGTGAGGTTCAGCTTGCGCTGATCACTCGATGATCTTGGAGACAACGCCAGCACCGATGGTGCGGCCGCCTTCGCGGATAGCGAAACGCATGCCGGTTTCCATTGCGACAGGACAGATCAGCTCACCAGTCATCTGGATGTTGTCACCAGGCATCACCATTTCGACATTGCTGCCATCTTCAGCGGTGAATGCGGTGATCTGGCCGGTCACGTCCGTTGTACGGATGTAGAACTGCGGGCGGTAGCCAGCGAAGAAAGGAGTGTGGCGGCCGCCTTCTTCCTTCTTCAGCACGTACACCTGACCCTCGAACTTGGTGTGAGGGGTGATGGAGCCAGGCTTCACCAGCACCATGCCGCGTTCGATGTCTTCCTTCTGGATGCCGCGAAGCAGCAGACCAACGTTGTCGCCAGCCATGCCCTCGTCGAGCAGCTTGCGGAACATCTCAACACCGGTGACGGTTGTCTTGCGAGGCTCGCGAATACCGACAATCTCGATTTCTTCGCCGACTTTGACGATGCCGCGCTCAATACGGCCGGTGGCAACAGTGCCACGACCGGTGATCGAGAAGACGTCTTCTACCGCCATCAGGAAGGGCTTGTCCACTTCCCGCTCAGGCTCAGGAATGCTGGCGTCAACAGCCGCCATCAGTTCCTCGATCTTGGCTTCCCACTCAGCCTCTCCTTCGATGGCCTTTAGGCCAGACACCTGAACGACAGGGATGTCATCGCCGGGGAAGTCGTAGCTGGAGAGCAATTCACGGATCTCCATTTCAACCAGTTCGATGATCTCCTCGTCATCGACCATGTCGCACTTGTTCAGTGCAACCACCAGAGCGGGAACGCCCACCTGCTTGGCTAGAAGGATGTGCTCCTTGGTCTGGGCCATGGGGCCGTCGGTGGCGGCACACACCAGGATGGCGCCGTCCATCTGAGCGGCACCGGTGATCATGTTTTTTACATAGTCCGCGTGGCCGGGGCAGTCCACGTGAGCGTAGTGACGTGTCTCGGTTTCGTACTCAACGTGAGCGGTGTTGATGGTGATGCCGCGCTCACGCTCTTCAGGGGCGCCGTCGATATCAGCATAGTTTTGAACCTCAGCCTGCCCCTTCTTGGCGAGCACGTTGGTGATCGCAGCGGTGAGGGTGGTCTTGCCGTGGTCAACGTGGCCGATGGTGCCGATATTGACGTGGGGCTTGTTCCTTTCGAACTTCTCGCGTGCCATGGGTGTTTAAAGAATCGAGGGTTGGATTGGGAGGATTTTAGAGATCAGGAATTGCCCTGATTCTTGGAAATGATGGCCTCAGCCACATTGCGAGGAACTTCGGCGTAGTTGTCGAATTCCATCGAGAAAATGCCCCGGCCCTGGGTCATGGAGCGGAGCTGGGTGGCGTAACCGAACATCTCGGCAAGGGGCACCTTGGCCGAGATTTTGGAGGTGCCGTCATCGACGGACTGGCCCTCAACCTGACCTCGACGGGAGGACAGGTCGCCGATGATCGAGCCAAGGAAATCCTCGGGGACTTCGACCTCGACCTTCATCATCGGCTCAAGCAGCACAGGATTGCACTTCTTGACGCCGTCCTTGAAGGCCATGGATCCGGCGATCTTGAACG
Source organism: Synechococcus sp. MU1642 (assembly GCF_020514115.1). GTDB lineage: Bacteria > Cyanobacteriota > Cyanobacteriia > PCC-6307 > Cyanobiaceae > Parasynechococcus. The sequence goes on along the minus strand of NZ_VTKZ01000017.1, from coordinate 16,793 downwards.
CCATCTCCGAGGAGTCGACGTCGTGATAAGAGCCATGCACCAAGGTGCATCTCACATCGATGAGGGGGTATCCGGCAATCACACCGGATTCGCAGGTCTCCTTCATGCCCTGCTCGGCGGGCTTGATGTATTCCTTCGGAACGACACCGCCCACGATTTTGTTGACGAATTCGAAACCGGAGCCGGGCTCACCCGGTTCCATTTCGATCACAACGTGGCCGTACTGACCTTTACCACCGGTCTGACGGGAGAACTTGCCTTCGCCACCTGCTGAACCACGGATGGTTTCGCGATAGGACACCTGAGGTGCACCGATGTTGGCTTCCACCTTGAACTCGCGCAGCATGCGGTCCACAAGGATTTCCAGGTGGAGTTCGCCCATGCCGGCGATCACTGTTTGGCCGGTCTCGGAGTCGGTGTTGACGCGGAAGGTGGGATCCTCTTCAGCAAGAGAAACCAAAGCCTTGGAGAGCTTCTCCATGTCGCCTTTGGTCTTCGGCTCAACAGCCACTGAGATCACCGGTTCGGGTATGAACAGGGTCTCAAGGACGATCGGATCGTCTTGAGTGCAAAGGGTGTCACCCGTTGTGGTGTTCTTCAGTCCGAGCACTGCACCGAGGTCGCCGGCACGCAGTGCGTCAACTTCCTCACGGTCATCAGCCTTCAGCACCACAAGACGGGAGATGCGCTCCTTCTCACCTTTGGTGGAGTTGAGAACGTAGCTGCCTTTCTCGAGGACGCCGGAGTACATACGGACGAAGGTGAGTTTGCCGTAGGGATCAGCCATCACCTTGAAGGCCAGGGCACTAAAGGGGGCGTTGTCGTCGGATGGACGCACCGCTTCGCTGCCGTCGGGGAGCACACCCTGGATCGGGGGGACGTCGACTGGAGCAGGCAGGTAGTCGATCACTGCGTCCAGAACAAGCTGCACACCTTTGTTTTTGAAGGCGGAACCGCAGAGCATGGGAACCAGACCGTGCTTGAGCACGCCCTCTCGGATACCTTTCTTAAGCTCGTCAACGCTGAGTTCACCGGTCTCGAGGAACTTCTCAATCAGAGCTTCGTCGGTTTCGGCGACGGTTTCCATCAGGGTGTTCCGCCATTCGGTTACCTCTTCGGCCATGTCAGCCGGCACATCGGCTTCTTCGATATCGGTGCCGAGGTCGTTCTTATAGATATACGCCTTGTTGGCAACAAGGTCGATGATGCCGCTGAGCTCACCTTCGGCACCAATCGGAAGCTGAATCGGAACCGCGTTGGCTTTGAGGCGATCCCTGATCTGGCCGTGAACCTTGAGGAAGTCCGCACCGGTGCGGTCCATCTTGTTTACGAACACCATCCGGGGAACGGAATAGCGATCGGCCTGACGCCAGACGGTTTCAGATTGGGGCTGCACACCACCAACGGCGCAGAACACGGCGATCACACCATCCAGCACTCGCATGGAGCGTTCCACCTCAATGGTGAAGTCCACGTGGCCAGGCGTGTCGATGATATTGACACGATGGTCTTGCCAGGACGTCGAAATGGCAGCTGCGGTGATCGTGATGCCACGCTCACGTTCCTGGGCCATCCAGTCGGTCACGGCGGCGCCGTCGTGCACCTCGCCGATTTTGTGAACCACACCGGAATAGAACAGGATCCGTTCAGTCGTGGTGGTTTTTCCAGCATCGATGTGAGCAGCGATACCAATATTTCTGACGCGTTCCAGGGGGAAGTCGCGGGCCACAGGAAATTCTCCGGGGGTGGGGCGTGAAAAGGCGGGGTGACTCTACAGGTCAGCCATGAACATCTGTGTTGATGGCTGGCATGCGAGGCCTAGTAGCGGTAGTGGGCGAAAGCTTTGTTGGCTTCGGCCATCTTGTGAGTTTCTTCGCGCTTGCGAACGGCGTTGCCAGCCTCGTTGGCGGCATCCATCAGTTCTCCAGCCAGCTTCTGGGCCATGCTCCGGCCATTCCGGGAGCGAGAGAAGCTCACTAGCCAGCGGAGGGCCATGGCAGTGCCTCGCTCCTGGCGCACTTCCATGGGCACCTGATAAGTGGCACCACCAACGCGGCGGGCGCGTACTTCCACCAGGGGTGTGGCGTTCTTGACGGCAGTCTCGAACAGTTCGAGCGGATCTCCGCCGGTGCGCTCGTTGATCAGGCCGAACGCGTCGGACAGGATCCGTTGCGCTGTCGACTTCTTGCCGTGCTGCATCAGGCGCACCACCATCATCGTGGCGAGACGGCTGTTGAACTGAGGATCGGGAAGAATCGGGCGCTTCTCAGCGGCGTTGCGGCGTGACATTAGAGATCAGAACGTTATGTGGATGGAAAAAACCGGTGATCACTCCTTCGGAGCCTTGGCGCCGTACTTGGAGCGGGACTGACGCCGGTCTTTCACGCCAGCGGTATCCAGGGTTCCGCGGATGATGTGGTAGCGGACGCCTGGGAGGTCTTTGACACGACCGCCGCGGATCAACACCACCGAGTGTTCCTGCAGGTTGTGACCGACACCGCCGATATAAGCCGTGACTTCAAAGCCAGAGGTCAGGCGTACACGAGCCACCTTGCGCAGAGCCGAGTTGGGCTTTTTGGGCGTTGAGGTGTAAACGCGGGTGCAAACACCGCGACGCTCAGGACACGACTTCAGGGCTGGTGACTTGGTCTTGGCCTTGAGGCGTGAGCGCTCAGTGCGGATCAGCTGTTGGATGGTTGGCATCGATGGTCGGTGAGCGGTCGGACTCCCGACCTGATTCGACAATCGACCACGATACCGGGTGACGGTCCCCTCTCAGGCGCGGCTGAAGGCGCTGCCGCATGCACAGGGCTCAACACCATCGCTGTTGCGGATCAGAAAACTACCTCCACTGAGGTCGCCGCGGTAGTCCAGGCAAAGGCCTTCCAGCAATTTGAGTTGTTCTGCAGGGGCGTGCAGAGTCACGCCATCGGCCCTTGCGATAGCGACGCCGGCCAAATGTCCTGCCCGGATGCGCAGCACATGTTGTGCGCACTCCCCGGGAGTGAGATCGAGATGCATCTGCCCCGGTGTTCCCGCCACGGCCGCCTGTCGCCCTAGCTCGGCAGCAGCGGCAGCAGTCAGCCGCAAATTGGCAGCCATGCTCAGTTTCTCGGGGCCTCCACTTTTGCAGGTCTCAGAGGGGGATGAGTCCCAGACCGTTATGGACTCTTGGGGTGCTGCCTCGGCCGTTCATTACGGTTCGTCCGGCCACCACGAGGGTGGTGGAACTGCCGCCATCCATGTTCAAGGCATCGCGCAGGCCCAGTTGCTGGGCGACCAGGGCTGTTTCCACAAGGGTGGGATCACCGCCAGCTGCACCACGCAAGGTCATCAGCCATTGGCCGCTCGGCCCCTGAGCCACCACTGTTCTTGGTGCCGCCAAGCTCATGAAGCCCGGACTAAACCCTTCCTGGCGTCCATTCAGCACCACTTGGCCGTTTTGCATCAGCAGCGGACCGCCGCCCAGAACATTGGGATGTTGGGCTAGAGGAGAACTGGATCGCGCTTTCACCTGGATCCGATCACCAGGTCGAGCGGGCAGTGGCGTGCGCCCGCGGGCGATTACCAACGCAGCGTCTTTGGGAATGGCGATGCCACGTTGCAGGCTTTGCTGGTCGAATGTTGTCTCAACGCGGCCGCCGCGAATCAACAGAGCTTCCTCCTCGCCGCTCAGGGCCCGATAGCGGGGCCCCCATGCAGGTGTGTAGAGGCTCAGCCCCTTCTGGACGTAACCACTGTTGAGTGCCATGAGGCTCCAACGGCGACCGTTGTTCACCTGCAGCGTCTGGTTCAGCCGCAGCCGGCCGAACTGCAGATCTCCTGAGGCCCCCCAAGCGATCACGCCGCGGTTCAGGATCGGACCTGATAGCCATACTCCCTGATGCCGCAAGGCCCCCAGGGGGAGTTGATTGATCCGGTTGAAAAAGCCTCCGTTTACTGCGACCAGCGCTCCTGCGGGTTGGGAGAGTTGAGGCAGAAAACGCAGGCCCTGTTGCTGTTCGACCTTGACCAGGGGCTGAAGGGTGATGCCGAGACGGCTCAGGTCGCCGCCGGCACGGAACACCTGAATGGGTTTCACCCCCACCTTGATGGTGCGTCGCTCCAAGACGAAGCCCCTCCTCAGCATTCGAGCTACAGCTGGATCGCTAAGGGGAAGGCGTGCGCTCTGAGCTGGGCGGCGACCGCCGACCTGCACGCCATCCAGCACCACCCGCCAGGGGGACGCCAGGCTCAGGCTCCTCAGCTTGGTGGCTTGTCCCTTCAGCACAAGGCCGCCGTGGCGATGCTGCTCTGGGGTGAGCCCCCACGCCTTGAGTTGACGTCGCTGGGTCCGCGACACCTTGAGTTCCAGCAACAGGTCGCCGTTCAACCGCTGCACCAGGGCGGGGCCGGTCAGGTCCAGCACCAAACGATCGGCTGTTGAACCCTTGCCGCGGCGAAGGTTGTTCACCGTTGGAGGGGGCAGCCGCAGCTCCAAGGTGGTTCCTCTCACTTGGGAGCTGACGCCTGTTGCGGCCAACAAGTCGCTCACTTCAAGGCCGACTTCGTCCCCGAGAGATCGGGTCGTCGTTGAGGTCAAAGGAACCGTTCGACCAAACCATTCCAGTGCCTCTCCATCCAAGCGAGACACCCGTCTGAAACCCAGTCGGGACTCAAGAACCTCCAGGGGCAGCCACAGCTCCTCTGGAGCCGCGTCGCTGCCCCGCCAGAGCCAAACCGCTTTGCTGCGCTCTTGCCCGATTTGCATCACCTCACCGCTCTGGTTCGGCGCCGGGCGAAGCTCGGGCGGTGGCGCGGGAAGTGGGGCAAAGGCCAGCATGAAATGCCTTGGCGGTGAGGCGCCTGCCTAGGATCGTCCCTCGAGATGGTTTCTGCAGAGCTCGAAGCTGCAGACCCATGCGATCGTCCGGTTGAGTTTCCTATGTCTGACGCCATCCGTTCCGCTGTCTGGCCTTATTGCGACAGCCCTGCACCTGAGGTTGTTGCGGGCGAGAAGGATGCATGTGGCGTTGGTTTCCTGGCCCAGCTCCAGGGACAGGCCAGCCATTGGGTGCTGGAGCAGGCCCTGCGTGGTCTGGGATGCATGGAGCACCGCGGTGGTTGCGGGGGGGATGGCGACTCCGGCGACGGCGCAGGGGTGTTGTGTGAGATCCCCTGGTCGTATCTGAAAGCCGTCTGGTCCGATGCGGTTGCAGCACGGGGCCTCGGAATGATGTTCATGCCGACGGATGCCAGTCGTCGTGCTGAGGTGCGAGGTCTGTGTGATGAAGAGGCCAGAGCCCTCGGCATGCAGCCTCTGGGGTGGCGAACGGTGCCTGTCGACCCTGTGGTTCTAGGTCCCTTGGCTCGTGCCACAGCTCCTGTGATCGAGCAGTGGGTGCTGAATGGTGATGCGGACGACACAACGTTTGATAGGCAGCTGCTGCGGTTGCGGCGGCGCATCGGTGCCCGTGTGCGGGCAGCTCTGGGTGCTGAGGTGGCTCAGGACGTTTACGTCGCTTCCCTGAGCAGCCGGACGGTTGTTTACAAGGGGATGGTGCGCTCCGAGGTGCTGGCGCAGTTCTACGCCGACCTGCAGGACCCTCGATTTGAGGTGAGCTTTGCCGTTTATCACCGTCGCTTCAGCACCAACACGCTGCCGCGCTGGCCCCTGGCGCAGCCGATGCGGCTTCTTGGTCACAACGGTGAAATAAATACTCTGCTGGGCAACCTCAACTGGGCCAAGGCCTCAGAAGCCAGCCTCGAGAACGTCTGGGGTGAGGCGGCTGATGACCTGATTCCGGTGGTGAACCCCGCCTTCAGCGATTCCGCCAACCTGGATGCCACCTTGGAATTAATGGTGCGCAGCGGGCGGTCGATCACCGACAGCCTCATCACGCTGGTGCCCGAAGCGTTTCGCAATCAACCCGATCTCGACAGTCGTCCTGATGTGACGGCGATGTACGAATTCAACGCGGGAATTCAGGAGCCCTGGGATGGCCCGGCCCTGTTGGTCTTTGCCGACGGCAAGCGTGTAGGTGCCACGCTTGATCGCAACGGGCTGCGCCCCGCGCGTTGGTGCACCACGGCAGACGGTTTCGTGATCATGGGATCGGAGACCGGCGTGGTGGATCTCAGCGACAAGACGATTGTTCAGAAGGGGCGTCTTGGCCCCGGCCAGATGGTGGCCGTTGATCTGGAACGCGGGGAGTTGCTCGACAACTGGTCGGTGAAGGAAGACGCGGCACGGCGCTTCCCCTATGCCGATTGGCTGCAGCAGCATCGTCGCGGTGTGGCACCACAGCCCTGGACCCAAGATCGAAAGGTGGGTGAACTCGACCTGCTGCGGTTGCAAACCGCCATGGGCTTCACCGCTGAAGACTTCGATCTGATCATCGAAGACATGGCGGCCCTCGGGAAGGAGCCCACTTACTGCATGGGTGATGACATCCCCCTGGCGGTGCTCTCCGATAAGCCCCACCTGCTTTACGACTACTTCAAACAGCGCTTCGCCCAGGTCACTAACCCTCCGATCGATCCCCTGAGGGAAAAGCTGGTGATGAGCCTGGAGATGCATCTGGGTGAACGCCGTCCCGCCCTGAAGCCCCAGCCGGAAGCTGCCTCCGTCATTCATCTGGAGACGCCCGTTTTGAACGAGGCGGAACTGGCGGCGATCAGTGAGCAGGGCTTGCCCGTCAAGACCGTGTCCACTCAGGTGGCTGTGGAGTCGTGTGCAGGAGGCCTGCAACAGGCCATTGCCGCGCTGTGCAGCGTTTCGGAACAGGCGGTGCGCGCCGGTGCGCAGGTGCTGGTGCTGTCCGATCGGGTCGACGGCGCTGGGGCGGCGGTACAGCTGACCCCCACGACTGTGGCGATGCCGGCTTTGCTGGCTGTTGGTGCTGTTCATCACCATCTGCTGCGCCAGAAGTTGCGGCTGCAGTGCTCTCTGGTGGTGGACACCGCCCAGTGCTGGAGCACCCACCACATGGCGTGCCTGATTGGTTACGGAGCCAGTGCTGTGTGCCCTTGGCTCACTTGGGAGACCACCCGCCACTGGCTGGATCACCCCAAGACCAAGAAGCGGATGGAGCAGGGCAAGTTGCCCGCCCTTGACGCCGACCGGGCCCAGGCCAACGTTCGCGAGTCGCTGGAGAACGGTCTGCGCAAGATCCTCTCCAAGATCGGAATTTCATTGCTGGCCAGCTATCACGGCGCTCAGATCTTTGAAGCGATCGGTCTGGGTGCTGATGTGGTGGAGACCGCCTTCACCGGAACGACCAGCCGCGTTGCCGGCATGACGCTGGCTGAGCTGGCGAACGAAACGCTCTCGATGCATGCCAAGGCGTTCCCTGAGCTCAACCGCAGCAAGCTCGAATTCATGGGCTTCGTTCAGTACCGCAGTGGTGCTGAGTACCACCGCAACAATCCTGAGCTTTCGAAAGCACTGCACAAGGCGGTGGCCCAAGGCCCTGGTTACGACCACTTCTCCACTTACCAGGCCTTGTTGCAGAACCGTCCGGTGATGGCCCTGCGGGACCTGTTGGAGTTCAAGTTGGCTCCCACCCCAGTGGGTCTCGATCAGGTGGAGAGCGTCGAGAGCATCTGCACCCGCTTCTGCACAGGCGGAATGAGCCTTGGTGCGTTATCTCGCGAAGCCCATGAAGTGCTGGCCGTGGCGATGAATCGCATCGGTGGCAAGAGCAACAGTGGCGAAGGCGGTGAAGACCCTGCGCGCTTCCAGATCCTCAAGGATGTGGATGGAGAGGGCCGTTCCGTCTCATTCCCCAGCATTGGTGGTTTGCGCAATGGCGATACCGCCTGCTCGGCGATCAAGCAGGTGGCTTCAGGTCGTTTCGGCGTGACGGCGGAATATTTGCGCAGCGGCAAGCAGCTTGAGATCAAGGTGGCCCAGGGCGCCAAGCCCGGTGAGGGCGGTCAGCTGCCAGGGCCCAAGGTCGACAAGTACATCGCCTGGTTGCGCAACAGCAAGCCAGGTGTGGCCTTGATTTCACCGCCGCCACATCACGACATTTATTCGATCGAAGACCTGGCGCAGTTGATCCATGACCTGCACCAGGTGCATCCCGCTGCTCCCGTGAGCGTGAAGTTGGTGGCTGAGATTGGCATTGGCACCATCGCTGCGGGTGTGGCCAAGGCCAACGCAGATGTGATTCAGATCTCCGGTCATGACGGTGGCACGGGTGCATCTCCTTTGAGTTCGATCAAGCACGCCGGCAGCCCCTGGGAATTGGGCCTCACCGAGGTGCATCGTTCCCTAGTGGAGAACGGTCTGCGCGATCGGGTTCTGCTGCGTGCTGATGGAGGTCTGAAAACCGGCTGGGATGTGGTGATCGCTGCCCTTTTAGGTGCCGAGGAGTATGGGTTTGGCTCGATCGCGATGATCGCCGAGGGCTGCGTCATGGCTCGCGTTTGCCACACCAACAATTGCCCTGTGGGTGTGGCCACGCAGAAGGAGAACCTGCGCAAGCGTTTCACCGGCATCCCCGAGCACGTCGTCAACTTCTTCTGGTACGTCGCCGAGGAAGTGCGTCAGCTGATGAGTCTGCTCGGCGTTACCCGCCTCGAAGAGCTGATTGGCCGCACCGATTTGCTCAAGGCCCGTTCGGTTGATCTGACCAAGACCAAGGGCGTGGATCTCTCCAGCCTGCTGGCTCCGATCAGTGGAGCCGAAGAACGCTCCTGGCTTCGCCACAGCGACCATGCCCACGGCAATGGACCGATCCTTGAAGATCAGCTCCTTGCCGACGCTGACCTGATGGCTGCTCTGGAGAACCACGGTTCCGTGAGCCGCAGCATCGAGATCATCAACACCGACCGCAGTGTCTGTGCTCGTTTGGCTGGTGAAATTGCCCAGCGCCACGGCAACCGCGGCTTCAAAGGACAGCTCGATCTCACCTTCCGGGGTGCAGCAGGCCAGAGCTTCGGTGCCTTCCTGGTGCAGGGCATGCAAGTTCGTCTGGAAGGTGAGGCCAACGACTACGTGGGCAAGGGTATGAACAGCGGTTGTATCACCCTGGTTCCATCAGACGGTTGCGCCTCTCCAGGGGATCAGGTGATCCTTGGCAACACCTGCCTCTACGGGGCCACCGGCGGTGAGTTGTTTGCCCATGGCCGGGCTGGCGAGCGTTTCGGTGTTCGCAACAGCGGTGCCCGCACGGTTGTGGAGGGAGCTGGTGATCATTGCTGTGAGTACATGACCGGCGGTGTCGTCGTTGTTCTCGGCGGCACCGGCCGCAATGTCGGCGCTGGCATGACCGGTGGTGTGACCTTCCTGCTGGATGAGCAGGGGCGTGTCGCTCCTCGAGTGAACCCGGAGATCGTTGAGGTCTGCTCAATCACCACCGATAAGCAGGAGTCGCTACTGAAGGGGCTGCTGGAACAGCATGTGGCGCTCACGGGAAGCGAGAAGGCTGCTGCTCTCTTGGCCGACTGGTCTGCGACGAAGAATCACTTCAAGGTGTTGGTCCCCCCCAGTGAGCGGGAGGCGATGGGATTGGCCGACAAACAGGCTGTGGCGGCCTAGCGCCGCCGAAAGCCCGTGGCCTGGTTCGTCAAGACTGAAACCTTCACCGCCGTTGCCGCCTCTCTGCCCGTGGAGCAGCGGAGACCCACCTTGGAAGCTCACCGCCACTGGGTGGTGCAGGAAGCTGCAGCCGGCCGCCGTTTACGTAGCGGTTACCTGGTGGATGGTGACCGCCGGCCTGGCGGCGGGGGTTTGTTGATCTTTGAGGCGTCGTCTTATGCCGATGCGCTGGCGTGGGTGGAGAACGACCCAATGATCCGCGCCGGGTTGGTGGCCTGGCAGGTGCAGGAATGGATCCCCGTCAACGGGGATGGCTGGCCATGAGCCGTTGCACCTCACCGGCGTGATAGCTGCTGCGGGTGAGTGGTGTGCTGACCACTTGGAGGAAGCCCAGTTCCTCTTCGCCCACTGTTCTGTAGGTCTCGAATTGTGCCGGGGTCACAAAGCGGTCGACGGCCAGGTGCTTCGGGCCAGGTGAGAGGTACTGACCGATGGTGACGATGTCGACCTTGTGTTTGCGCAGATCCCGGAGCGTCTCGATCACCTCTTCATCGGTTTCTCCGAGCCCCACCATCAGCCCTGACTTGCTGTAGGCCTTGGGCCATTGGTCCCGCACCCGCTGCAGCAGCTCGAGGGAGCGTTCATAGATGCCCTGGGGCCGCGCCAGGCGGTACATCCGCGGCACCGTTTCAATGTTGTGGTTCAGCACGTGGGGGGCGGCGGCCATCACCGTTGCCAGGGCATCCCAGTTGCCGCAGAAGTCGGGAATCAACAGCTCGATCGTGGTGAGCGGTGAACGTTGCTTCACCTGTTCGATGCAGGCCACGAACTGAGACGCTCCACCATCGGCGAGATCGTCGCGGTTTACCGATGTGATCACCACGTGCTTCAGGCCCAGACGGGCCACTGCTTCCCCAAGACGTTGCGGCTCGGTGGGATCGAGCTTGCGCACGCTCTTGTCGAAGTCGATGTCGCAGTAGGGGCAGGCGCGGGTGCAGCCGGGCCCCATGATCAAAAACGTGGCGGTGCCGCCCGCAAAGCATTCGCCGATGTTGGGGCAGCTCGCCTCCTGGCAGACCGTGTTCAGGTTCAAGTCCAGCAGCAGGTCGGCCACGGCGCCGATCCGTTCGCGCTGCGGAGCCTTTACGCGCAACCACTCCGGCTTGAGCACGGCGAAGCTTCTTCAATCCATGACCCTAGTCCGTGCCCAAGTGCTGCTGCATCAATCGCAGCAGCATCGATCTTTTAAGATTGTTTGGCCGGGATGTGGCGCAGTTTGGTAGCGCACTTCGTTCGGGACGAAGGGGCCGCAGGTTCGAATCCTGTCATCCCGATTGATTGTTTCGTGGCACTGCCAGGCCTTGATGGAAGACCTGAGCTAGGCCAACAAAAACTCAGTCCTCATTGAAGACTCGCTCCTGGGTATCCGCGCGGCGTCACCATCCAGCCATCATCGGCACGGCTGCTGCTGTTCCCGATCAGAACCAGCGTGAGCATGTCCACTGCTTCAGGTTTCAAGCGCTCAAGACACGTGAGCTGACGGGATTCCTCCGCGCGGCCCAGCTGCCGCGCCAGCATCACCGGGGTTGTTGGTGGGCGGTGTTTCAGCAGAATCTCCTTGGCGTGTCCCAGCTGCCAATCCCGGCCCTTGGACCTTGGGTTGTAGAGGGCAAGGACAAAATCTCCAGCCGCAGCGCCCTCCAGTCGCTTTTCGATCACGGTCCACGGCGTGAGGCGATCGCTGAGGCTGACGCAGCAGAAGTCATGCATCAGTGGCGCTCCGGCCCGGGCGGCGGCCAGCTGGAAGGCTGAAATGCCGGGATGCACCGAGAAGCTGGGTCGGTCCTGCTCGGGTTGCTGGAGAAGCAGCTCCAGGGCCAACCCCGCCATGCCGTAGATCCCGCTGTCGCCGGAGGAGATCAGAGCAACTTTTGCCCCTTGTTGGGCCAAGCGCAGTGCTTCGGCACAGCGGTCCCATTCCCGGGTGAGCTGGCCATCGAATCGGGCCTGATCCGAGCGGCGCAGGGGCTCAAGAAGATCGAGGTAGAGGCTGTAGCCAACCCAGGCGCAACAACGGGAGAGGGCTGCTTTGGCGTCTCCGCTGAGCAGGGAAAGATCGCCTGGGCCACTGCCCACCAGGTGCAGTTCTCCCCGTTCCGGTGCATAGGGGGTGGCAGCCTCGGCAATGGCCACTGTCACGGCACCCTTTTCCCCCGTTACCGGACGGCTGATCTGCTTCGGCTGGATGAGACGACTTCGTTCGCCCGCAGCCAGCAAGGCCGCTGCTTCAGCCACCGACGCGGTCCCCATTTCCTTGCGCACCACTTCGGAGGGGTTAGGCACCTCGATGGATGCAAGAGCTTGCTCCGCAAAGGTCCGGAACGGCCATGTCCGGTTTTGGCTCAGATGCAGCAGGGCTGGTTCATCGGATTTCCGCTCTGCACTGGCCATTCCGGCGATAGCCTCTTCCGCCAGCCCTGCTGTTGCCAGGGCTTCGGTAATGGCCTTCTCCACTAGAGAAAGACTGGTATTGCGTTCACAGCCGATCCCGATCCAGAGCGTGGCTGGATGCCACTGGCAATCGCCTTGGAGGCGCGCTCCAATCACAAGATCAGCGGGCTCAGGAACAACGTTGGCTTCAACCTTGTGCAGCAAGGGATGGCCTTCAGGGCCTTGCCAGGCGGTGGATCCACTGCTCTGGTGAACGCTGATGCGGGATCCCTGGGATTGCCGCACCATCAGATCGCGCCAACTGGCCACCGTCCCGCTGCGTCTCCAGCCCCAGCCCTCCCCAAAGGCATCCAGGGGGAGACGTCCTTCATGGGCGCAGGCGCCCGTGATCACCGCCTGCCCGCCTAGATCCATCGCGATCTCCTGGGCGCGTTTGTCGGCGCCTGCGGAATGGCCCCCAAGCACCGGGATGACGAACTCCCCTTTGGGGTCGAGCACCAGAACGGCTGGATCCTTCCCCTTGCCTTGGGTCCGAGCTGCAATCAGGCGTGTCACCGCTCCAACGGCGCCCACGAACAGCACGACGTTCCCGGCCATCCAGTGCCCATCAAGGGCGGTGTTGATGTCTTGGTCGGTTGCCTTGATCCGGTCGATGTGGCCGCGCAGCAGCAACCGCTCCAACAGCGGTATGGCGCTGGGGCTCAGTCCTAGGCCCAGAGCGGGAGCGGCAGATGTGGGGTTCAGGGCAGGGAATCCGGATCAGGGCTTGCGCAAGCGCCCATCACTGTTGAGCAACTCACGGGCTGATCCTCCCAGGCTGCTGCTCGGCATCAGCTTGGGTTCCTGCTCGGCTGGCTGCTGAGGCCTCGCTGGCTTCTCCGGGGCGGGAGTGGGAGGAGTGGGCCGAGCAGTTTCTGCTTGGGATGGCTGTTCAGCAGGTGGCTGTTCAGCAAGGGGCGGCTCAGGCTCCTGTTTATCGCTTCCCTCTGGTGCCTTGGGTTGGGGGGCGGCCTCGGGCTTGGTTTCAACCTCGTCCTCGACGACGGCCTCGGCTTTGATCTCAGCCTGAGGTAGGTCTCGGGGCTGTTCTGTCTTCTCTTGTTTTTTCTCCTCAGTCTTTTGAGGAGGCTCTGGCGAGGATTCGACCACCTCCAGAACTTCAGGCTCAGGGGAGCCGCTCAGGCGCGCGAGCTGGCTTTCGGTGAGATGTTGGCGCATCCAGCCCGGCTTGGGACCGGATGCAGCTTTCAGATGGATCAGCTGATTGTTGAAGATCGGTGTGATCGGCTCACCCAGCCCATTCAGCAGTTCCATCTGAATGTCGTGGCTGCCTGAACTATTCGATCCTTTGAGCCAAAGGGCTTCCTGGTGATCGACCAAAAAGCTTTCTCCATCAATGCTGATGCGCAGTCGCCAGCGTCCATCGCCCTCCCGCAGGTTTTGCAGCGGAGCATTCCAGATCAGCCAATCCACCAAGAGCGGTTGCAGGCCCTGCCCTCCGGCTGGTGAGACAGGAACCAGCCAGGGGGCATCGCGTTCAGGTTGTGTGCCCTGAAGCTTTTGCCAGAGGTGCAGGCGCCCCTGGACTGAGGCTCCCGGTGCTTGAACGGCTTCGCCCCAGGGGTAAGCGGCCCAGGCGCTGAAGCGATGGCTGCCCGCTTCCAGGTCATCGATGCGGACCTTCAGGCGGTTTCCATTGCTTTCGCTGAGCTGAAGGGGGGCGCGGTTGTCGATTTGAAGCACAACATGGGGCCCCAAACCCAATTCGGGGTCGCTGCTGAGGGGCCAGTCCTCGATTTCGAAGCTCAGCTCAAGGGCGTCAGTGGTAACGATGCTGTCGTTGCTTGGATCGATCAGCCGCAGGGAGGGACGGTGCTGTTGCAGGTTCTGGCGCAGCTGTTGCACTGCCCCTGGAGGAGCCACTTCCTGGAGCTTCCCGCTGGGGGCTGAACTCGGCAGCGGTTTTGTGCCGGACCCGGCATCGCGATTGAAGAATCCAGGGCGCGCATGAACAGGTAAGCCGGCACCAAGAAACAGCACTGCTGCCAGCAGAACAGCCCATATCGACTTCAGGCCAGGGCGACGCATTGGGCATGAACAGATCCGATCATTCTGAACAATCCGCCCTTCACTGTCAGAGTTTTAGTTATTTAGGAAGGAAATATGCGTGAAATTGTGTTGTTTACTGCTTGAGATCTTTGTTGTTTCGCTGATTCGCAGCTTTCTGCAGACGCCTGTCGCTGACTGGCTCGCCACGGGATTGAACCTTTGTAACTCAAGGCCCTTTAACCCCCTTCTCCGCCCCTATGCTTCCGCCAGCGGTCCCCTCTTTGGGGCCCCAGCTTCAGTGCAGGCAAGGGGTTTTGCCCCTTGCCGTGCTGACGCCCGAGCACGGATCTCCTGTGGATCCATGTTCGGGGCCCCGATTGGCTTCGGCCCGTCGGAGGGGTGGCCCACCACCTCGAAACCCGTCCCTCGAGGAACGACTCGATGACCATCAGCCCACCTGAGCGTGGGAGTGACGCGAAAAGCCAGGTCGAGAAGGTTGACAATCCAGCAACCTTCGAGCTGTTCGGCAAGCCCGGACATTTCGACCGCGCCCTCGCGAAAGGTCCCAAAACCACTACCTGGGTTTGGAACCTTCACGCCAACGCTCACGACTTCGACGCTCACACGAGCGACCTTCAAGAGGTCTCTCGGCGGATCTTTTCCGCCCACTTCGGCCACCTGGCCGTCATCTTCATCTGGCTCAGCGGTGCCTTCTTCCATGGCGCACGCTTCTCCAACTATTCCGGTTGGCTTGCTGACCCCACCCATGTGAAGCCAAGCGCCCAGCAGGTCTGGGCCATCTTTGGCCAAGAAATCCTCAACGGAGACATGGGTGCCGGCTTCCAAGGCATCCAAATCACTTCAGGCCTCTTCCAGATGTGGCGGGCCTGGGGCATCACCAGTGAAACCCAGCTCATGGCTTTGGCCATCGGTGCTCTGGTGATGGCCGGCCTCATGCTCAACGCCGGTGTTTTCCACTACCACAAGGCTGCGCCAAAGCTGGAGTGGTTCCAAAACGTTGAGTCGATGCTGAACCATCACCTGGCAGGCCTGCTGGGTCTCGGTTCACTCTCCTGGGCTGGACACGTCATCCACGTGTCGGCTCCTGTCACCAAGTTGATGGATGCCATCGATGCCGGCCAACCGCTGGTTCTGAACGGCAAGACCATCGCTTCGGCTGCAGACATTCCGCTGCCCCACGAGTTCTTCAATCAGGACCTGCTGGCTCAGCTGTACCCCGGCTTCAGCGCTGGTGTCGGTGCCTTTTTCTCCGGCAACTGGGCTGCTTACAGCGATTTCCTCACCTTTAAAGGTGGCTTGAATCCTGTGACGGGAAGCCTCTGGATGACCGACATCGCCCATCACCATGTGGCGATCGCCGTGATGTTCATCGTTGCCGGTCACATGTACCGGACCAACTGGGGCATTGGCCACTCCATCAAGGAGATCCACGAAGGTCAGAAGGGCGATCCCCTGCTGTTCCCTGCCACCAATGGTCACGACGGTCTCTATGAATTCATGACCACCTCCTGGCATGCCCAGCTGGCGGTCAACCTGGCCATCGGTGGTTCAGTGAGCATCATCGTTGCTCAGCACATGTACGCGATGCCTCCGTATCCGTACCAAGCCATCGACTACCCCACCCAGATCGGGCTCTTCACCCATCACATCTGGATCGGTGGTTTCCTGATCGTTGGTGCAGGCGCTCACGCAGCCATTGCCATGGTTCGCGACTACGACCCCGCAAAGCACATCGACAACGTGCTGGATCGGGTGCTCAAGGCCCGCGACGCGATCATCAGTCACCTCAACTGGGTCTGCATCTGGCTCGGAGCCCACAGCTTCGGCCTCTACGTCCACAACGACACGATGCGTGCTCTGGGTCGTCCCCAGGACATGTTCAGCGATTCGGCGATCTCCATCCAGCCGATCTTTGCTCAGTGGATTCAGAACGTGCACGCCGCAGCTGCAGGCAGCACGGCTCCCAACGCTCTCGCGGGTGTGAGTGAAGTGTTCAACGGTTCCGTTGTCGCCGTCGGCGGCAAGGTTGCCGCTGCTCCCATGCCGCTCGGCACCGCCGACTTCATGGTTCACCACATTCACGCCTTCACGATTCACGTGACGGTGCTGATTCTGCTGAAAGGTGTGCTGTACGCCCGTAGCTCCCGCCTCATCCCAGATAAGGCAAATCTGGGCTTCCGCTTCTCCTGCGATGGTCCTGGTCGTGGTGGCACTTGCCAGGTCTCCGCTTGGGACCACGTGTTCCTGGGCCTGTTCTGGATGTACAACTCTCTGTCAATCGTGATCTTCCACTTCTCCTGGAAGATGCAGAGCGACATCTGGGGAACGGTGAACGCCGACGGTTCCGTCGCGCACATCACCAATGGCAACTTTGCCCAAAGTGCCATCACCATCAATGGCTGGCTGCGTGACTATCTGTGGGCTCAAGCCGTTCAGGTGATCAACAGCTACGGCTCGAACACAGCCGCCTACGGAATCATGTTCCTCGGCGCTCACTTTGTGTTCGCCTTCAGCCTGATGTTCCTCTTCAGTGGCCGCGGCTACTGGCAGGAACTGATCGAGTCCATCGTCTGGGCTCACAACAAGCTGAAGGTGGCTCCCGCCATCCAGCCCCGTGCCCTTTCCATCATCCAAGGCCGTGCCGTGGGTGTTGCCCATTACCTCTTGGGCGGAATTGCGACCACGTGGGCCTTCTTCCACGCCCACATTCTTGTGGTCGGCTGGCCTCACCTGACCTCTCCCTCTA
>NZ_VTKZ01000016.1 GCF_020514115.1 Synechococcus sp. MU1642 | reverse complement strand
CCTGAGAAAATAGCTCGATGCCAGGTAAAACATTCTCTTAATAGGCTGATGATGTGCTGGTTGCTGAAGCGATCAACATCACCATCCACGAAGAAGCCACCTCGTCATGAGGTGGCTTTTTTGTTGTCTATTGTTCTGCGGTGAGATGAGTGCTTACCTCGCGCAGCGATTCAATCACCATGTGATCCCTTGGGTCACGGTCAGGGTTGCCGTCGCGACGGCTAAAGAGGGTGTGCATTCCAGCCGAACGTGCAGCGTCGCATTCTGCTCCGTTATCACTTACGAACCAAATATTGTCTGTTGCAATGTGCAGATGCTTGGCAATTTTTATGTAGCTCTTGGTGGATTTTTTAGGTCCAGTGCGTGTGTCAAACCAGTGGCTGAAAAGGTTTTCAAGGTCGCCCGCAGGACTGTGTCTATACAGCAATTTTTGTGCCTGAATACTGCCCGATGAATACACCGAAAGTACCCATCCTTGCTCGTGCCATTGACGCAAGCATTCTGCCGTTTCTGGAAAGAGTTGAGATTTTAGTTCTCCATTTCTATAGCCGTATTCCCAGATTTTCCCCTGAAGTTCTTTGAGTGCCGTCGACTTTCTGTCGATGCTGATTAGGTGCTTGAGGTATTGAGTTAGCCCGTTGACCTCGTTAATTTGCTGTTGTTCAACCTGCTTTTTCAGGTGTGAACTTTCGGGTGACTTATCATTTATCCACTCAGTTTTAGCCTCTTGGATTGGTTTGTTGTTAGTGCTCTTGTTCCAGTTATTTTTGATATATCTGGTCAGCTCATGCTTGGCGAAGGGGAACAAAATGTCGCTGACAAAGCTCGCTGGGCATGTCGTTCCCTCGATGTCGAGCAGAAGATATTGTTGATTCATGATTGATGTCCGATCTGCATTTGAGTCAATTTCACCTCCAAGAGAAACTCGAGGATTTCCAGATGTCGTTTGCTCGCATCAAGGTCCGCCCCCCACGCATAAAGTCCGTGCCCGGCTACGAGAAATCCGCATGGCGCCGTTTCCAAGAATGGGCCGACGGCATCGCTCAGTTCTTCCATCGACTGACTGTTGCTGATTACAGGGATGGTGATGCTGCTGTCGTGAGTCGTGATGCCAACCAGGCCTTTCTGCATTTCCCAGCCCTCCAATACAACCCCTTCTTTGTCTTTGTAATGGCGGGATAACACTGTCCCGGGGATGGAATGGGTGTGCAGCACAGCTCCCGCTTGGGTTGCTTCAACAATGCGGAGATGCAGCGCTGTTTCGGCACTGGCTTTTCCTTCGCCCGTTAACACTTTGCCGCGCTCATCTACCACAATCAACTCACAGGCAGGTATCTGCCCCTTGTCCACACCACTGGGTGCCATGAGCAACTGCAGGGGCTGATGCTGCAGTACCACGCTGAAGTTCCCTCCGGTGCCATCGCACCAGCCGCGTCGGTGGATGTTTTGTATCACTTCGGTCAAGCGATCGCGCTGGGTTTGGCTTGCGGTCACAGTCCGCTCATCCCTCTGTCTTCTATACAGGACTCAGAGGCCCTTCTGCATTGACGCTTCCCCCGAGTTGCCGCTGGACCGGTGATTACCTGGAGTTGCTGGATCAGCGACAACTTCCGGATGCTGTTGCCTTCATGCAATTGCACGGATGGCAGGAGGTTGCTGAGGCGATTACATCCATGGCTGTACGTGGCGCCCCTGCTATAGGCATTGCGGCGGCTTGGGGGGTTGTGCTGGCTGCACGCTCTGGTGAAGACCTTCCTTCCGCCATCCGAGGCCTGCGTGCATCACGACCAACCGCCGTGAACCTCGGCTGGGCCCTCAACCGGATGCAGGCTTCCCTTGCTTCATCCGGTGCGGTTGATGTTGATGCACTCGCTGGTGTTGCCGCTGCGCTTCACAACGAGGATCGTCTGCTGACTCAGCGGCTGGTGGATCACGGCGTTTCCTTGTTGGGTCAGGGCTGCCAGGTCTTGCATCACTGCCATACGGGTGCGATCGCTACAGGAGGGGTTGGAACCGCCCTCGGGGTGATCGCTGCCGCCCATTCCGTTGGCCTGCTTCGCCATGCCTGGCTGGATGAAACGCGTCCCCGCTTGCAAGGGGCTGCTTTGTCTGCCTGGGAGTTGGGCTGTCTCGGGGTGCCCTGCACCGTGATTGTCGATGGCGCCAGTGGATTGCTGATGCGCCGGGGTGAGGTGGACGCCGTGATGGTGGGCTGTGACCGTGTCGCTGCCAATGGGGATGTTGCCAACAAGATCGGTACCTACAACCTGGCGCTCGTGGCCCGAGCCCATGGCATCCCCTTTTACGTCTGCGCCCCAGGTAGCAGCATTGATCGAGTGACGGTCGATGGGGAGGCGATCACTATTGAGGAACGCGATGCAGAGGAGATCACGCACGCGCGGGGTGTGGAAGTCGCGGCTCCCGGGGCCCATGCTTGGAATCCTGCTTTCGATATCACCCCGGCTCATCTGGTGACGGGCTTCATCACCGAGTTCGGTGTGCTTCGTCCTCCCTATGGAGAGGTTCTGTCTGCGCTTTCGCTGCCCAATCAGCTTTGACAGGTCGGGCACCAGTGGGTGCTTCGGCCGGACAGCTTTTCCCTTCGAATTGGCGTTCCACAGCTACGGCAAGGTTCTCCTCCACGCCGGTAAACCCAGGCCTGGCCGCCATAGTTGCCATTCACCCCCTCAAGATCGCGGAAATCACTAAAGGTTGTGCCACCAGCTCCAATGCTGATGGTCAAGACATTGACCAAGGCATCGCGCAACCTCTCCAGTTGTGTGAGCTTCAGCTGCCCTGAGGGCGTGAAGGGAGCGATGCCTGATGCAAAAAGGGATTCATCCGCGTAAATGTTGCCCGTTCCGGCCACCAAGGCTTGGTCCAACAGCGCTGTTTTGATTGGTCGGATGCTGCTCTTGAGTTTCTGCTTCAGGTAGGTGGCGGAGAAGTCGCTGCTGAACGGTTCAGGGCCGAGTCGCGTCAAGCCTGTAATCACCTCTTCAACCGCCTGGCCCGGAGGCACCCACCACATCTCTCCGAAGCTGCGCACATCAACAAAGCGCAACTCCTCCTCTTTGGAGTTCCAGAGGCGAACACGTGTGTGTTTACACGGTTCTGAAGGCTTCTCATGCCATTGGAATTGGCCGGTCATACGCAGATGAACACCCCAGACACCGTCATTTGGCTCCAGGGCTGCCATGAGGTATTTCCCCCTGCGCTGCCAGTGTCCGACAGTTGAGCCGCAAAGACCTTTTACGAAGCAATCGGGACCACCAGGGCTGGCAATAGCCCTTGGTCTGCGGACTTCAACCTTTGCAATTTTGAAGTCGACAAGACGGCCTGCCAGTCCCCGACGGACCGTCTCGACTTCAGGAAGTTCAGGCAATGGCCTCAGGCCGGCTCGAGTTCCGCTTCAGCGAAATTGTTGGTGTTGATGCCACCGTCAACGCCCTGCAGGCCGCTGTAATTGACTTTCTCGAAGCGAACGACAACGGGGTAGCGGATTCCTGAGGTGTCGATGGAGGCAACGGTGCCAACTTCGTTGAACCAGTAGGACTCTGGACGCTTGATGCGCACCTTGGCGCCGCGGGTGATCGCCATCGCTGGGCATTAAGGAGATGCATCTGGAGCGTATCTCGTGGGATGGATGGTGATGACCTCTGCGTCACAGAATGTCGTCCCTTGATAGCCGGCGTCCTTTTGACCAGTTCCATCGCCCTTGATCCCGATCCTTCGCTATTGCAACTGGACTTGCCGGATCCAGAGCAAGACGACATCAGCACGATGGAATTCCTGGCTCGCCTGGAACAGGCATGGGCCGTCTGCGATCGCTTTGACCTCCAGACGGAGATCTGGCGTGGTCGCATCCTCCGCGCTGTGCGAGATAAGGAAAAGCGAGGTGGTGAAGGGCGAGGTGCCGGATTTCTGCAGTGGCTGCGGGAGCAGGAAATCAGCAAGACCCGCGCCTATGGCTTGATTCAACTGGCGGAATCTGCCGACAGCATGCTCAGCGACGGCACCTTGGAGGAGAGCAGCGTCAATCAGTTCTCCAAGCGGGCCTTCATGGAAACCGCCCAGGCGGTGCCCGAAGTGCAGCTGATGATTTCCGAGGCTGCTAACGAGGGGCAGGAAATCACCCGCAAGCAGGTGCGCCGTCTCACCGATGAATTCACGGCGGCCACCAGTCCATTGCTGCCGGAAGAAATTCGTCAGCGCACCCAGGAGAACCTTCTGCCACCCCGTGCGGTGGCTCCTCTGGTGCGGGAATTGGCCAAGCTTCCTGAGCCCCAGCAGGAAGATCTACGCAAGGTGCTTCGCGATGAGCCCGAACTCGACCGCATCAAGGACGTCACCAGTACAGCGCGTTGGATTACCAAGGCAACGGAGTCGGGTGTTGCCGTGCGCGCCTTTCAACAGGGTGAACTGGACCTCGACCGCGCAATGCAAGAGGCCCAGCGCCTGGATGCCCTTGGCCTGCTGGCTGATGCGGTAGGCCAGGCCCAGGCCCTTGAGTCCGCGGTGCTGAAACTGCACACCTCCTGGCGGCGCTTGGGGGGGCTTCAGGAGCGGCTTTGGGTTGAAAGCGGGAGCAGCACGCCTTACCTGCGCGATGTGCTGAACGCTTTGCAGACCCTCAGTGGCGCGACGATGCGGGTGTCGTTGGGAGAGCTCGCCGGTGGCAAAAGGGTGCGGCTCCAGCTGGTGGAGGAGTCACCCGATCAATTGGATCCGCCGCCGCTGGCCTGACTCCAGATCTAGTGCTCGATAAACTGAAATCTCCATATCTGGTGTGTTCTGGCTTCGCTCGAGCGTGTACTGCAGGCCCACTTCGGTTGGGATGGCTTCCGCCCTGGGCAACGGCCCGTGGTGGATGCCGTACTGGCCGGCAGGGACGCGTTGGCAGTGCTGCCCACCGGTGGTGGTAAGTCGCTCTGCTATCAGCTGCCGGCCCTGGTGCGCGAGGGCCTGGTGGTGGTGATTTCACCGTTGGTGGCGCTGATGGAGGACCAGGTGATGGCCCTGCAGCGACGGAGAATCGCTGCGGCCTGCCTGCATGCCGGACTGGATCCAGCCCGACGCCAGCACGCCTTGGAGCAGCTGCGGGACGCCACGCTGCGTCTCCTTTACATCGCGCCAGAACGACTCCAGGGTGAGCAGATACGGCTGATGCTGGAACGTCATGCCTCGGAGGGGCGACTGGTGGCCGTAGCGGTTGATGAGGCCCACTGCATCAGTGCCTGGGGGCATGACTTCCGCCCCGATTACCGTCGCCTGGGTCAGGTCCGCCGCCTCTGCCCGGGAGTGCCAATGCTGGCCCTCAGCGCGACGGCAGCCCCACGGGTGCGGGCCGACATCATTCGCCTACTGGATCTGCGTCGCCCGCTCGTGCAGGTGAGCTCGGCCCGCCGGGACAACCTCCACTACTTGATGCAGCGGCGCCCCAGGGATCCCATGCCGCAAGTATTGGAGGCACTGGAGATGTCCCGTGGCGCTGCGCTGATCTATGCCCGCACCCGTCGTTCCGTAGAGCAGTGGGCGGAACGTCTCAGTGACCAAGGGGTTGCAGCAACGCCGTATCACGCCGGCTTGGATCCGGAGACCCGCCAGCAGGCTCTGAGGCTTTTCCTCGAGCACGAGCGGCCCGTACTGGTGGCGACGGTGGCCTTCGGAATGGGGGTTGACCGTGGCGATGTGGGCCTCGTGCTTCATCTCGATCTGCCGGCCACGCCGGAGGGCTACCTGCAGGAATCGGGCCGTGCCGGTAGAGACGGCAAGTCGGCCCATTGCCAGGTGCTGTTTTCGCCGGTTGATCGCACCAGCCTGGGCTGGGCGATGCAGGCTTCGGCCAGGGGCAGCAAAGCCCTGGAGGAGCGTCGTCGCTTGGACCTGGCGCAGCAGCAGCTGCGTCGCATGGAGGCCGTCGCGGAGGGTGAAATGTGCCGTGAACAGGCGTTGCTGCTGGCGGTCGGCGAGTTGGTGGGTCCCTGTGGTCGCTGCGATCGCTGTATGGAGTCCCCAAAAAGACGCGACTGGTCAGCCCAGGTGGAAAAGATTCTGGCCCATCTGGCCGAGCAGGACGGAACGGAGATGCGCCGCCTTGGAGAGCACCTGGCCCTGCATGAACCCGGACGCCACGACCGTTGGACTTGGTTGGCTCGTCGGCTCGTGCAGGAGGAGTTGATTCAGGAAAGCAACGACGGTGCTCAGCGGCTTTATCTCCGTGAAAGCGGCAGGAGATTCCTGGATTCCCCTTGGCCACTGGATTATGCCGCCTGATTCAGATCAGGCCTTGATCTGACAACGGTCCTTCACCAGGTCTTTTTCGAATCGATTCTTTGGCGCTTCCCAGGTTTTCCAGCTCCCATCGGCACCGGTGGCATTGATCTTCTTGGCGGGACAGTTCACAGCCAGGTAGAGAGCCTGCCCCTGGGCATTGAGGGTCGGCACCACCTGGCTGCCACCCATGTCTTGCCAGTTGCCCCAGTCCACCTGGAGGGGACCATATGTACGCCAGTCAGCCGATTTGGCCAGGGTCCGCTGGGGCTTGGCGGCCTCAACTGGCTTGGCCTTGACCACCGTTTTTTTGGCCTGAACCGGATCCGTTTGCACCGCCTTGGTTTGGACGGGCTTGGCCTTGGCTTGAACCGTTGGCTTCGCCGTCACAACTGGTGTGCTGGCGGTGGCCACCGGTTCCGTTTTTGCTTGCTGCGGTTGGGCGGTGATCGATGCCTGGAAGGAGGGATCCGTCAGGTATAAACGCGTTCCCACTTCAACCTTGTTTGGGTCGGTTAGAGCGTTGATGCTGATCAGGCTGGCCACCGGCAGCTTGTAAGCCTTGGCGATCTGCGTGAGGGTCTGTCCTTTGGTAACAGTGTGTTCTGTAGCTCCTGGGATTGGAGTCACAGCAATGGACTTGAAGGCCGGACGGGGCATCACTGCGTTGCCGGGGAGTCGCAGGGTCTGATCGACGTTTATGTGATTTGCATTGCGCAGGTTGTTGAGGGCAATCAGGTCGCGACTGCGGACTTGGTACTGGCTGGCAATGGTGCTGAGGGTCTCACCGCTTTTGACTCGATGACTGCCGGAGCTTGTCGTGACGTGGGGGCCTGGCACCTGCAAACGTCGTCCTATTTGCAGGTTGTCTGGATTACGGATTCCATTCATTCGCATCAAGGTGCCAATGCTCACGCCGTAGCGGTAAGAAATATCCGAGAGCGTCTCACCGCTCTTGACGTGATGGCTGCCCGAGCGCGTCGTGAGGTTGGGGCCTGGCACCTGCAAACGTCGTCCTACTTGCAGGTTGTCTGGATTACGGATTCCATTCATCCGCATCAAGGTGCCAATACTCACGCCGTAGCGATAGGCAATATCCGAAAGCGTCTCGCCGGATCGCACCGTCACCGAGGCAGCCGTGGCTGACAGGGGGAACCAAGCTGTCAGCAGCAGGGCGGCAAGAGCGGTACGGCGCATTCATCTCCGGCAGATCCCCGCAATTTACGGTGCCTGAAGTAATGCGCCAGTCCCCAGAGCAGTTGCCGCAGCTGGGATGTGGTGCCTAGTGCCCTGGGTTATCCCGCCAGCCGCTTCAGCAGGTTGAGATCCACCTTGTAGGGCGGATAGCGCAGCTTGAAATCAAACTGGAAGGGACGCTTGAGTACCGCCTTGTGGTGGCTGAAAGTGTCGAAGCCGCTTTGGCCGTGGTAACTGCCCATTCCGCTGGCTCCGACGCCGCCGAAGGGCAGCTGGGGAACGCCGGCCTGCATCACCACATCGTTGAGGCAGACCCCACCTGAACTCGTGGTGGTGAGCACCTGCTGCTGCTGGGCCTCATCCCCGCCGAAGAGGTAAAGCGCCAGGGGTTTGGGCCCTTGGCGGATCTCCTGAAGGGTTTTTGTCAGATCTTCCAGCATCAGCACCGGCAGGAGAGGGCCGAACAGTTCCTCGGCCATCAGCGGATCATTGCGGTCATCCACGCGGATCACGGTGGGGGCGATCCGTCGCTGCTCCCGGTTGATTTCACCTCCAATCAGGATGCGGCCGTCCGCTTTGGCGGTCTCCAGAAGCTGCTCCAGCCGATTGAACTGGCGTTCATTAATGATCTGCCCCAGCTGATTGGAGTTGAGGGGATCGGCGCCATACATCTCGGTTCGGGCCTCCTCCATTGCCTTCAGCAGGGGTGAACGCAGTGCGGGTGGCACCAACAGATGGTCTGGAGCGATGCAGGTCTGCCCGGCATTGATCCCTTTGCCCCAGATCAAGCGACGCGCCCCCACCGTTAGGTCGGCCCCTTCAAGAACGATGGCCGGACTTTTGCCACCAAGCTCCAGGGTTACCGGCGTGAGGTGTGCAGCGGCTCCCTCCAGCACTTTCCGTCCGATGCTGCCGCCACCGGTAAAAAAAATGTGGTCGAAAGGCATGGCCACCAGGGCGGCTGCCACGGCTCCATCTCCCTGGACCACCTGCACCACGTCGGGCTCGAAGTGCTGAGGGATCAGCCGTGCGATCAGATCGGCGATGGCACTGGCGTGCTCCGAGGGCTTGAGCACGGCGGTGTTGCCCGCAGCAAGGGCACTGATCAAGGGCCGCAGTGTCAGTTGAAAGGGATAGTTCCAAGGTCCAATCACCAGAACGCACCCCAGTGGTTCCGGTACAACCTTGGCCTGGCCGGGGCGCAGTGAGAGGGGGATAGCCACGCGTCGTGGGCGCATCCAGCGCTCCAGCTGCCGGCCGGTGAGTTTGAGCTCCTGTCGCAGTGCCACCAGCTCAAAAAAGGCTTCGGTCGGTGGTTTGCCGAGGTCGGCGGCGAGGGCCTCGAGCACTTCCGATTCGTGCTCCTTTACAAGGGCGGAGAGCCGTTGCAATTGCTCTCGGCGCCAGGCAAGGGGACGGGTCAGCCCTCTCCCCACGAGCTCCTGCATCCGGCTCAATTGCGATTGGGTGAGGGCCACAGGGCTGACGATTAGGCCAGTCGGGTCTAGCAGTGGTGAATCTGCAACCGGGGGATGACCCCAGAGCTTCCGTGGTGGTCAGGGACGGTCATCTATCAGTTGATCGTTCGCAGCTATTCCGATGGGAATGGCGATGGCACCGGTGATTTCAAGGGGCTTGCGGCGCGGTTGCCCTACTTGCGTTGGCTGGGGGTCAACACCCTCTGGTTGACCCCGATTTATCCCTCCCCCCTGCGGGACGGGGGCTATGACATCACGGATTTCACCGGAATCCATCCGGATCTGGGGGATCTCTCCTCCTTCCATCGGTTCCTCACGGCGGCCCATAGCCAGGGCATGCGCGTGATTTTGGATCTGGTGCTTAACCACACCAGTGACCTGCATCCCTGGTTCCAGCGGGCCCGCTGGGCTCCCAAGGGCAGTTCGGAACGTGATGTTTACGTCTGGAGCGACGACCCCAAGCGCTACGCCGAGGCACCGGTTCTGTTCCGGCATTTTGAGGCTTCGAACTGGGAGTGGGATCCGGTCGCCGAGCAGTACTACCTGCACCGTTTCCTGCGTCATCAGCCTGATCTCAATTACGAGAACCCCTGGGTGCAGGACACGATGCTGGAGGTGGTCGACTTCTGGCTGGATCGTGGTGTCGACGGCTTCCGTCTGGATGCGGTTCCGTTCCTGTTCGAGTCAGAGGGCACCCGCTGCGAGGGGTTGCCGGAGACCCACTCCTTCCTCAAGCGATTGCGGGAGCGGGTGGATGCCCATGGTCGTGATGTGCTCTTGCTTGGAGAGGCGATTCAGCCGGTGGAAGAGGCCGCTCCTTACCTGGCGGATGACGAATTGCATGGAGCGTTCAACTTCGTGCTCACCGCCCATCTGTTCGCGGCCATTGCCAGTGGCCGCACCCAACAGCTCGGGGAGTGTCTGATGCAAGCCGAGGAGGCGGTGCGTGGTCCCCGCTGGGCCCTGCCCCTGCGCAATCACGATGAACTCTGGTTGGGTGATGGCCATCTCATCAGCGATGAGGTGATTCAGACCATCCGGGTTGGCCTGCCCCAGGGGCAGGGGCACTGGTTGAACTGGGGCATTAACCGACGCCTGGCTCCTCTTCTTAATGGCGATCCACGCTCCAACCGGTTGCTGC
Organism: Synechococcus sp. MU1642; assembly: GCF_020514115.1. Lineage (GTDB taxonomy): Bacteria > Cyanobacteriota > Cyanobacteriia > PCC-6307 > Cyanobiaceae > Parasynechococcus. The sequence continues at coordinate 21,901 of NZ_VTKZ01000016.1, read as the reverse complement.
ATGGGCTCCTCTACAGCCTTCCGGGGATGCCCTGTCTGTATTACGGCGATGAACTGGGCATGGGCGACTGGCCCGGTCTGCGGGACCGAGATCCCAACCGCACGCCAATGGCCTGGACTCCGGCCCGCAACGGTGGCTTCTCCACAGCCCCCGATCCGCTGTTGGTGCTGCCACCGATCACCGCGCCCGGCTACGACTACCGCGTGGTGAATGTGGAGGTGCAGAAGCAGCTGCCAGGGTCGCTGCTGAATTGGCACCGGCGCATGCTCACCTGCCGCCGGCTGCTGCCAGCACTGCGGTATGGAAGCTTCCGGTTGCTGCCCAGCCCCCACCCCGGAGTGCTGGTTTATCTCCGCTGTACTGAGGCGATGACAGTGCTCGTGGCCGCCAATGTCACCGCTGCTGGAGCCTCGCTCGGTTTGGATCTCTCAGAGTGGGCTGGCGAGCGCACCCGTGAGGTGATGTGGGGCTGTGAGTTCCCGCCCGCTGCAGCGGAGTGGTTCGTGAACCTTCCGCCCTATGGATTCAACTGGTGGTTGATCGGTGAGGTTGAGCCCGCTGCCACGCCCGCCTGATCCAGCAGCTCCTCCACCAGGGGCCGGAGTCGTTCGGCCTCGTTCAAATCCACCATGGCCAGACGGCAGCGGCGGGCTAGCACATCGCTGCTGCTTCGGGCATGTTCCCGCTGAATTGAGTGGTCCAGTTCTGCGGCACAGATGGGGATCACCGGGCTGAGGGGCTCGCGTCGGCTGGGGTCCGCGGGTTCAATCAAGCCCACTGCCTCCAAGCCATAGGTGCTTTGGAGGTGGGCGACTTGCGCGGCTTTGAAGGCGGTGTCGGGAAGCAGGGTTTCGAGTTGGTGTTTCTGGCGTTGGAGCCCGTCCTGGGTGGCCTCCAACGACTCCACTGCGCCCCGCAATGGCATCACTTCAGGGGTGGGCAGCTTCTTCCCAAGCTGGCGTTCCACCGCGGTCAGGGTGTCCTCAGCCATCGGCCGGCAGGTGGTCCACTTGCCACCCATCACGCTCACCAGTCCGCAGGCCAGAGTTTCCACCTCGTGCTCTCGCACCACACGGCTGCTGTTCATGCCCTGGTCTGCTGGCTTCAGCAGCGGGCGTCCCCCCGCCCATCGGCTGCTCACCTTCGGATGCTGGAGCTGGGGAAACCAGTCACGCACGTAGTTGAGCAGGTAGGTCTCCTCTCCCTCAGAAGGGGATGTGGCGCTCTCCTTGGTGCAGGCTTCATCTGTCGTCCCCACCAAGGTGCGGCCATGGAAGGGGAGCATGAACAGCACGCGTCCATCCGCGGTGGATGGCACCAGAAGCCCAAGGTTCTTCGGACAGAGGTTCTGCTCCAGCACGATGTGGGCCCCACGGCTGGTGAGCATCCTTGGGGGGGCATCAGCCTCCGCCATTTGCCGGATCTCATCAGCGCGAATGCCCGTGGCATTGACAAACGCCGAGGCGCACCAACGTTCCCGTTGGCCCGTGGCGGATTCACTGATGGCGGCCTTGAGCTGGCCCGTGCCATCGGTTTCCAGCTGCACCACCCGGCAACGGGTGCGCAGGGTTGCCCCCCGCTGCTCCGCAGTGAGCGCCAGCAGCAGGTTCAGGCGTGCATCGTCGAATTGCCCATCGCTGTAGGCCACTCCGCCTTGACACTCCTTCAGCAGAGGTAGGGCCTGACGCATTTGCTGCTGAGACAGCAGTCGGCTGTGGCCGATGCTCCGCTGACCGGCTAGGGCGTCATACATCCCCAGCCCAAGTCGGTAGTAGGCCTGTCCCCAGAGCTGTTGTGTGGGCAGGGCCAGCTCGAGTCGTCGGGCCAAGAACGGCGCCTGGGCCAACCAGTGACTCCGCTCGAGCAGGGCTTCCCGCACCAGCCTCAGCTGGGCCAGATCCAGGGTCTTGAAGGCCAATTCGAGATAGCGGACCCCCCCATGGAGCAGCTTCGTGCTTCGGCAACTGGTGCCACCGCCGATGTCTCCGGCCTCTAGCAGGGCCACGCTCAGCCCCCGTCGTGTTGCCTCGTAGGCCACGCTTGCACCGCTGGCACCTGCGCCAATGACCAGCAGGTCCACATGTTGATCAGCCATGCCACCCCAGGCTTCTCGAGACAGCGTCCTGCCAGCGTGCGCGCCAGCGGTTGCGCTGGGATGCATCCATCTGCGGGTGGAACAGTTCCGCGCAGTCTCTTCGTCCGGTCGCGAGCTGCTCCAGGTCTCTGATCACCCCAGCCTGGAGGCCTGCGAACAGCGCCACCCCCCGGGCGGTGCTCTCGAGGCTGGCGGGACGCCGCACCGTCAGACCGGTGCAATCCGCCTGTGCCTGCAGCAGAGGATCGGAGGCGGCGGCGCCACCATCCACCGCCAGTTCCCCAAGGCCGGTGCCGAGGGACTGCTCGGCAAGCTCCACCAACGTCGCCACAGACAGGGCGATTCCTTCCAGGGCTGCCCGGGCAATGTGGCCGCGTCCGCTGTCACGGGTGAGGCCCACCAGAACACCGCGTGCCTGGGGATCCCAGTGCGGTGTTCCCCAGCCGGTGAAGGCGGGCACGAGCATCACCCCTCCCGAATCCGGAACCGAACGCGCCAGTTCGTTCACCTGGGGGGCCTGATCAATGATCTGGAGCCCATCACGCAGCCACTGGATCACGGTTCCTGCATTGAACAGACTTCCCTCAAGGCAGAAGCTGGGTGTTCCGGCGGCATCGGTCCAGCCGAGGGTGCTCAGCAGCCCCGCATCCGAGCGGCGGATGACGTCGCCGGTGTTGATCACCAGAAAGGCTCCCGTGCCGTAGGTGCACTTGCCTTCTCCGGGCTGCAGACAGAGCTGGCCCAAGGTGGCGGCTTGTTGGTCGCCGAGCATCGCCTGGATCGGTAAGCCTGCAAAGGGAAGATCCGAAGCGATGCGCCCGAACTCTCCGCGGCAGGGCAGCAGTTCGGGTAAAGCGTTGGCGGGTAGCCCTGTGGGCTCTCGGAAGTCATCCACCCACCGCTGCTGCTCAAGGTCCATCAGCAGCGTTCGGCTGGCATTGCTCATGTCACTGCCGTGGCGCTGGCCGCCGGTGAGTTGCCAGAGCAGCCAGCTCTCCACCGTGCCGAAACAGAGGTCATCGCTGGCCGCGGCAGCTTGGGCGTCCGCGTAATGATCGAGCATCCAGCGGATCTTGCTGGCACTGAAGTAAGGGTCGAGCAGCAAACCCGTGCGCCGGCGCCACTCCTGCTCCAGTCCCTGCAGCTTCCAGGCCTCGCAGATGGAGGCGGTGCGGCCGTCCTGCCAAACAAGGGCAGGTCCGCAGGGGAGGCCATTGCTGCGGCGCCAGAGCACGGTGGTTTCGCGTTGGTTGGTGATGCCGCAGCTCACCACTGCCTTGCGCTGTGTATCGCTGAGCTTCGAATCGAGCTGCACCAGGGCCTGCCGCTGGCTGGTCCAGATCGCCATCGGGTCCTGTTCCACCCATCCATCCGCGGGGTAGGAAATCGGTAGCGGTGCACTGGAACTGACCACCAGATCCCCGGAGCTGTTGAACAGCGCGGCTCTGGAACTGCTGGTGCCCTGATCGAGGGCCAGAAGAAGAGGCTGTTCAGCCATGGCCAATGTCTTTCTCTCCTGCTAGCCAGGAGATGGCTGACTGCAAAGGTTTTGGCAGCGACCACTCCGTTTCGCAATCCCCCCGCCTGGGTGGCGGATGCGGTGCTCTATCAAATCTTTCCCGACCGTTTTCGCCGCAGTGGGAGGGTCGATGCGCAGCGCCATCTCGCCTTCAAGTCGTGGGGGGCTGACCCTTGCGAGGAGGGATTCCAGGGCGGGGATCTCTACGGCGTCATCGATGCTCTTGATGGGCTTCAAGAGATGGGCATCACCTGCCTCTATCTCACGCCGATCTTCAGTTCAGCCGCCAACCATCGTTACCACGCCTACGACTACTTCGAGGTGGATCCTCTGCTGGGGGGCAATGCAGCACTCATGGACTTAATCGACGCCGTGCATCAGCGCGGCATGAGGGTGGTTCTGGATGGGGTGTTTAACCACTGCGGCCGAGGCTTCTGGGCCTTTCATCACGTGTTGGAGAACGGTGCGGATTCGCCGTACAGGGATTGGTTCCATGTGCACCGTTGGCCCCTGCAGCCCTATCCCGCCCCAGGCGAGGACTGCGGCTACGACGGCTGGTGGGCCTTACCTGATCTGCCTAAGTTCAACCATGCCAATCCAGGGGTTCGGGAGCACTTGCTGGCGGTTGGCCGTCACTGGCTCGAGCAGGGTATTGATGGCTGGCGTCTCGACGTCCCTGCCGAGGTCCCGGCCGACTTCTGGGTGGAGTTTCGGCAGATGGTGCGGTCTACCAACACGGAGGCCTGGATTGTTGGAGAGGTGTGGGGTGATGCGACCACGTGGCTGCAGGGGGATCACTTCGATGGCGTGATGAATTACCGGCTGGGCTGGAGCAGCATTTGCTGGGCCGCTGGTGAGGCACTGCGGCGGGACTACCGCAATTCGGAATACCCCCTCGACCCCCTGGATGGTCAGGCTCTGTTGACCATCTGGACGAGAACAACGCGTTCTTATCGGGAGGTAGTGAACAGGGCCCAGATGAACCTGCTCGATAGCCATGACGTGCCCAGGGCACTTCACAGCCTCAACAACGACTTGGAGGCCCTGAAGTTGGCCCTGCTGCTGCTCTTTCTCCACCCGGGGGCGCCCTGCATTTACTACGGGACCGAAGCTGCTCTGGCGGGTGGCCCTGAACCGGGCCCTTCCAGCGGTCCTGGACCGGCCTGCCGTGAGGCCTATCCCTGGGATGTGCTCTGGCCCGCTGATCTGCGCCCTTTCATTCAGTCCCTCGCAGAACTCCGCTGTGCCCATGGGGTCTTGCGCAGAGAGGGTCTGGGCTGGTCAGCTCATGGGGCGGACGTGCTTGAGGGCGTTGCGGATGGCCTACGTGTCGTGATCAACCGCAGTCGCTCTAATCATGTTCCCCTAACGATCGAGCCAGGACGTTCCTGTGTTTGGAGGATGGGAACTGTCGACAGCCGAGGTGTTGGACCGCAATCAGCGGCTGTTTTGGGGTCGCAACCCCTCTCCCCTGGTGCCGAGGGGAGGAAGAAAGCCCTTGTCGAGACTTGAACTCGAGACCTCTCCCTTACCAAGGGAGTGCTCTACCGCTGAGCTACAAGGGCATGTGGAGGATGGGCCGGGTTGGATTTGAACCAACGTAGGCAGAGCCAGCGGATTTACAGTCCGCCCCCATTAACCACTCGGGCACCGACCCGAACCACACCGGAAGAACTTACCAGTCGGTGTGTCCTTCCTCATTATCTCGATACGATCTGGCGAACTGAAGGGGCCTCCAGCCATGCACGTTCTGCTGCTGAACGGTCCGAATCTGAACCTGTTGGGCCAGCGTGAGACTGGGATCTATGGCCATTCCTCTCTGGCCGACATCGAAGCGGCGCTGAGCCGGGAGGCGGAACAGGAGTCTGTGCAGCTGGACTGCTTTCAGAGCAATTTCGAAGGCGCCCTGGTGGACCGGATTCACCGGGCCATGGGCCGATGCGATGGGATCTTGATCAACGCCGGGGCCTACACCCACACCTCTATCGCCATCCGTGATGCACTGGCTGGCGTCGCGATCCCCTACGTGGAATTGCATCTCAGCAACACCCATGCCCGGGAAAAGTTCCGCCATCACTCGTTTCTGGCTGAGCGCGCTGTGGGTGTGATCTGCGGCTTCGGACCCGCCAGTTACAGCCTTGCCTTGAAAGGATTGCTCAGCTACCTCAGGCCGAACGCATGACCCTCAGTGTTCCTTCGAAAACGGTGGCCTCGATCCGCTGGTTGGCTGCGCCCACCAGTTGGAGCTGGGTGGAGCAGGCCAATGCACGGCCGATGGAGGTGCTGATCGATCACGCCCACTGCGAACGCAAGGCTGCCGGGGCTGCGGTGCAAATGATGTTCCGCTATCTCTGCGAACCGGGTCTAGGCGAAGCCCTCAGCCCTCTGGCGAGGGAAGAACTGGAGCACTTCGAGCAAGTTCTTGCTCTGATCAAGGCGCGGGGGCGCTACTTGGAACCGCTGCCTTCCCCTGGCTATGGCGCTGATCTCGCCCGGCAGATCCGTAAAGGTGAGCCGCAAAGAATGCTCGACTCCTTCCTGGTGGCCGGTCTGATAGAAGCCCGCAGCCATGAGCGCATGGCTCTGCTGTCCGAGCACAGTCCGGATCCCCAGTTGAGCACGCTTTACAGCGATCTGCTGGCGAGTGAAGCCCGCCACTTCGGCTCATATTGGGTGCTGTGTGAGCAGCGCTATCCGCGGGAGCTGATCGTCGAGCGCCTTGAAGTGCTTGCCCGGGCTGAAGTAAAGGCGCTGGAAGGGGAGTTGGCACGCCCTGAAGATGTGCGGATGCATTCCTGCGGGGTTGACTCCAGTCAGATCAGCTGAGCGGCCTCCTGCAAGGCATCCAGCCTGGAATGCCGGAGCACACCCTCCACACCAAATTGCCTCAGCCTTTGTTCAAGGGCCTGATTGGCACCGGCGATGAACAGGGTGCGGCCCGCTGATCGTGCTTCCTCCACCATGCGTTCAATCGCCAGGGTTGCTGTTACCCCGATGCGAGGCACGTCGGTGAGGTCAAGGATCAGCACGCTGTAGCTCTGGATCAACCCCATCCGGGCACTGATTCCTTTGGCGGCGCCAAAACTCAGAGGGCCGCGCAGACGGAACAGCATTAACGCCTTACCGCAGCGGAATATCAGGGCTTTCTCCTCCGAGGAGAGATTGGCGTGTCGTGCCTCCGTGGTATCGGAAGGGTTGTCCTGCTCCATCCCCTCCAGTTGAGACCGCGTGATCGAATCAACGGTCAACAGGTTGGCGACGAACATCCCCACCAGAACGCCCCAGATCAGGTCCCAGAACACGGTCATCAACAGCACCGCATACATAAGCGCGGCCGTTTTCGCTGACAGGCGATGGGCGCGGAGCAGAAAGCCCCAGTCGATGATGTCGAGGCCGACCTTGATCAGGATTCCCGCCAGCAGCGCTGTGGGGATCTGTGCTGCCAGAGGACCCGCCCCCAGCAGCACGAGTAGCAGCACCAGGGAATGGGTCATGCCCGACCAAGGCGTCTGACCACCGGATTTGATGTTGATCACCGTTCGCATGGTGGCTCCGGCACCGGGAAGACCCGAGAGAAACCCGGCCGCGGTGTTGGCGATGCCCTGGCCGATCAGTTCACGGTTGGAGTCGTGATTGGTCTGGGTGATGTTGTCGGCCACCAGGGAGGTGAGCAATGAGTCGATGGCCCCGAGCAGGGCGAGAACCATGCCGGCTTTCACCAGCTCCGGCAGGTGTTGGCTGAAATCGGGAAATACCAGTTGCAAGCCGCCTTCAGGGATTGCACCTATCCGGGCGATGGGTTCAAGGCCCAGTTCCAGTAGCCGGTTGTTGTTGAACAGCACCAGCGACAACGGCGTCACGATCAGCAGCGCCAGCAGAGGCGTTGGCACCCACTGACGGATGCGCAGGGGGGTCAGGAACACCACGGCGAGTGTCATTAATCCAACGGCGAGCGCTGCTGGGTTCCAGCTGGGTGCCTCGATCAGCGAACTCAGGGACCCAATCACGCCGCCCCGGGTGCTTACCCCGATGAAGGGCCCGAGTTGCAGCACCAGGATGATGAAACCGATCCCCGACATGAAGCCGGAGACCACTGAATAGGGCACAAGGGTGATGAAGCGCCCTAGCCGCAGCACCCCGAGCAGGGCTTCAAACACACCACCGATGACCACAGCTGCCATCACCAACGGCAGCATCTCCCCGACATTGAGATCTCGACTGATGCCGATGGCGGCCAGGCTCGAGACGATCCCCGCCACGGTGACGCTCATCGGTCCGGTGGGTCCGCTCACCTGAGCGGGAGTTCCCCCGAGCAGAGCCGCGAGGAATCCGGTGACGATCGCTCCATACAGGCCATAGATGGCGCCCCCTGGTCCAAGAGCAGCATTGCCGAAGGCCAGGGCGAGGGGCAGCGCGACAACGGCTGCTGTCAATCCTCCGAGAAGGTCGCCTCGGATGTTGCGCTGATGCAGACCGTGAATCAGTGCCATCTCAGTTCAGGCCACTCCAGCGGCTCAGGGCTTCCAAGGACTGAACCCCAACTTTTCGGCGTCCATCGGGGAGAACCCAGGTGGGGTAGGCCCGGATCTCTGCGGCGTTGCAGGCTTTGGCTTGCTCCGGTAGCTGCTTCGGCTTGCGGCACTCCACGTAGGTCAGGTCCGCTCCGGCCTGTTTGCCGAAAAGGTTCATCTGCTTGAAGCAGGCCGGGCAGGTCCAATCGCCGTAAAACCTGGCCTCAATCGCCTTCAGATGCTGCGTCAGTGCAAGGGCCTGGGGGCTGGAGTCGCGCAGGGGCTCTGCGATCGTGCTGGTCCAGGAGGGAGCTGCCGATACCGGTGGGCCACCGCTAGCTCCGCCAGTTGCCAATAGCACGCTTGCCAGCAGGGATGAAGCCGTGCTCCTCATGCTGATCCAGCGGTTCGTCTGAAGCTAGGTCGCATTGATGCGTTCGGGCTTCCCTCCATGCGGAAGCAACAACGCAAGCCCCGTTGCGGCGAGACTGGAATCACCACCGAACGGGTATGGCAGGCAGCGGATACAAGGACTATTTCCAGGTGCTCGGTGTCGATCGCAGCGCTGATGCCAACGCCATCAAGAAAGCCTTTCGCAGCCTGGCGCGCAAATACCACCCTGACGTCAACCCCGGTGATGCCCAGGCTGAAGCGCGTTTCAAGGAGATCAGTGAGGCCTACGAAGTGCTCTCCGATCCTGAGAAACGGCGTCGTTATGAGCAATTCGGCCAGTACTGGAATCAGGCCGGCGGTATGGGCGGGGGAGCAGCCCCCGGCATGGATGTTGACTTCGGTCGCTACGGCAATTTCGACGATTTCATCAACGACTTGTTGGGCCGTTTCGGTGGACCGGCCGGTGGTGGTTTTCCTGGGGGTGGTTTCCCCGGCGGTGGATTCGCAGGAGGCGGTTTCCCCCGTGGTGCCCAGGCTTCACGCGCTCCGGTGAATCTGGATGCCGAAGCTTCGGTGAATGTGACGTTTGCGGAGGCCTTTCGCGGTGGCGAACGCAGCCTCTCGGTTAATAACGAGCGCGTCCAGGTGCGCATCCCTGCCGGGGTGAAGAATGGCTCGCGTCTGCGTTTGAAGGGCAAGGGCAATTTGCAACCTGGAACCGGACGGCGGGGCGACCTCTATCTCAACCTCAAGGTTCAGGAGCACCCGATCTGGCGCCTGGAGTCGGATCAGCTGCGGGCCGATCTGCCCGTCAGCCTTGATGAATTGGCCCTTGGAGGCATGGTCTCAGTTATGACGCCCGATGGTGATGCCCAGGTGAGCATTCCGGCCGGCACCGCCCCGGGCCGCAGCTTGCGGCTGAAGGGCAAAGGCTGGCCGTCGAAGACAGGTCGCGGTGATCTCCTGCTCACTCTGACGCTGGCCATGCCGCCCTCATGGAGTGAGCAGGAGCGTCGCTTGCTCGAGCAATTGCGTGCCAAGCGCACGGACCATCCACGTCAAGAGTGGCTTCGATCGGCGGCCCTCTGATCGGGTGACCCTTACGATCACTCCTTGTGTTTGGGTCTGATGGAGCTCACCTACCGCCCCCGTCGTCTTAGGCGTACGCCCGCACTACGCGCCATGGTGCGTGAGCACAGCCTCTCGGCTGCAGACTTCATCTATCCCCTCTTTGTGCATGAAGGCGCTGAGGTGGAGCCGATCGGTGCCATGCCTGGTGCCAGCCGTTGGAGCCTGGCAGCCCTCACCGGCGAAGTGCAGCGTGCTTACGACCTGGGGGTGCGTTGCATCGTTCTCTTCCCGAAGGTCTCTGAGGGGCTGAAGACCGAAGACGGGGCTGAATGCTTCAACGCCAATGGCCTCATTCCGCGGGCGATCCGCCAGATCAAGGAAGCCATCCCTCAGATGGCGATCATGACCGACGTCGCCCTGGATCCCTACTCCTGCGATGGTCATGACGGGATCGTCAGTCAGGACGGAGTGGTCCTTAACGACGAGACAATTGAACTGCTCTGCAAGCAGGCCGTTGTTCAGGCTGAAGCGGGCGCTGATCTGATCGGCCCCAGCGACATGATGGACGGTCGGGTCGGTGCCATCCGGGAAGCCCTCGACGATGAAGGCTTCGAGCGTGTGGGCATCATCAGCTACACGGCGAAGTACTCCTCCGCTTACTACGGACCCTTCCGCGAGGCCCTCGACTCCGCCCCTCGTGCCGCCGGCAGCAAGCCGATCCCCAAAAACAAAGACACCTATCAGATGGATCCCGCCAATGCTCGGGAAGCCATTACTGAAGCCCAGCTCGATGAGCAGGAGGGAGCCGACATCATGATGGTGAAGCCTGGTTTGGCCTATCTGGACATCATCCACCGTCTGCGCGAGGAGTCGGAACTCCCCATCGCTGCATACAACGTGAGTGGTGAGTATTCGATGGTGAAGGCCGCGGCCGAGCGGGGCTGGATTGATGAAAAGGCTGTCGTGCTGGAGACCTTGCTGAGCTTCAAGCGCGCCGGTGCCGATCTGATCCTCACGTACCACGCCTGCGATGCAGCGGCTTGGTTGAAGGAGGCCTGATCCGATGGCAACAGCCGATCAACCCAAGGGTGTGGATCGTCTCGGTCACGTTGCGATTCGCGTTGAGAACGTCGATCGGGCTGTTGCCTTTTACACCGATCTGGGCATGCGTCTGGTTTGGCGCGCCGACGACTGGTGCTATCTGGAAGCGGGGGAAGGATGCGACGGGCTTGCTTTGTTAGGCCCTAATTACAAGGCCGCTGGCCCACATTTCGCCTTCCATTTCCGCGATCGTACGGAGGTGGATGTGATTCACGACCGTCTCAAAGCGCAGGGTGTGCACGTTGGTGCCGTCCATGACCACCGCGACGGCACGGCGTCTTTTTATCTGAAAGACCCGGAAGGCAACTGGCTTGAAATGCTTTATGAACCCCCCGGTGGCATCCCCTCCAACTGCAATTGACTTGAGTCAAGAGGCGGATAGGGCTCAGCAAGAAACCCTTGGACTGCTGGAGTGGCATCGGGTCTGTGATCATCTCAGCGGCTTTGCCAGCACCGGCATGGGTCGTGATGCGGCCAGGGCTCAACCGCTGCCGGCCAGCCTGGAAGAGTCGAAACAACGCCTGGCCGAGACCGTTGAAATGGCGGTGCTCGATGACCTCACCGAAGGGGGACTCAGCTTCCGAGGCGTGCAGAACCTCGAGCCCGTGGTGCTTCGCTGCAGCAAGGGTGGTGTGGCCTCTGGTGAAGAGCTGCTGGACGTGGCGGAAACGTTGGTAGCGGCCCGTCGCTTGCGCCGTCAGATCGACGACCCCGATCTACGCCCGGTGTGCACCGCGTTGATTGAAACGATGGTGACGCTGCCGGAGTTGGGGCAGAGGCTCAAATTTGCCCTCGAAGAGGGAGGTCGCGTTGCTGATCGCGCCAGCTCGGCATTGTCGGCGCTGCGGCAGCAATGGAACGGGCTGCGCCAGGAGCGTCGCGACAAACTTCAGGAGTTGCTTCGGCGCCTGGCCCCATCGCTGCAGGACAGTGTGATCGCAGAGCGTCATGGCCGTCCTGTTCTGGCGGTGAAGGCCGGTGCGGTGAGCCAGGTGCCCGGCCAGGTTCACGACAGTTCCGCCTCAGGCAGCACCCTCTTTGTGGAACCCCGCTCGGTGCTCACGATGGGCAACAAGCTGGTGGAGCTGGAGTCGCGCATCCGCGATGAGGAACGCAAGGTGTTGGCGGAGCTCAGTGCTCTGGTGGCTGAAGAGGCGTCCGCCCTCAACCAGCTTGTGGTTGTGCTGCGCACGCTTGATCTTGCGCTGGCCCGCGGGCGTTACGGCCGCTGGCTTGGCGGCGTGGAGCCGCAGCTTGAGCCGGCAGCGGAGGCTCCGTTTCGCTTTTCAGGTTTGCGGCACCCACTGTTGATGTGGCAGCACAAGCGGGCAGATGGGCCGCCCGTGGTTCCCATTTCGGTGGAGGTGTCGCCGGAGCTGCGGGTGGTGGCGATCACTGGGCCGAACACCGGCGGAAAAACGGTCACCCTGAAAAGCATCGGCCTTGCTGCACTTATGGCGCGCGCCGGCATGCTCTTGCCCTGTTCAGGGCAACCCTCTCTGCCCTGGTGTGCCCAGGTGCTGGCGGACATCGGAGATGAGCAATCCCTTCAGCAGAGCTTGTCCACCTTCAGCGGCCATGTGAAGCGCATCGGGCGGATTCTTGAGGCGCTGCAGCGCGGTAGTGCCCCTGCCCTGGTGCTGTTGGATGAGGTGGGTGCCGGAACGGATCCCAGCGAGGGAACGGCTTTGGCCACGGCTTTGCTCAAGGCTCTTGCCGATCGGGCCCGGCTCACGATTGCCACCACCCATTTCGGTGAACTCAAGGCCCTCAAATACGACGACGCTCGTTTTGAGAATGCCTCTGTGGCCTTCAATCCTGAGACGTTATCTCCCACTTACGAATTGCTGTGGGGAATTCCTGGACGCAGCAATGCCTTGGCGATTGCAACGCGCTTGGGGCTCGATTCGGATGTGCTTCGCCAGGCCCAGCAGCTTCTGGCTCCAGGGGGTGATGGTGAGGTGAACAGTGTGATCCGCGGCTTGGAGGAGCAACGGCAGCGCCAACAGGCCGCGGCAGAAGACGCTGCAGCACTGTTGGCACGCACTGAGCTGCTGCACGAGGAGTTGCTGCAGCGCTGGCACAAGCAAAAGCAGCAGACCGCGCAACACCAGGAGCAGGGCCGTCAACGCTTGGAGCAGTCGATCCGCCAAGGCCAGAAGGAAGTTCGCACCCTGATTCGCCGCCTGCGTGATGAGCGCGCGGATGGGGAAACCGCGCGGCGGGCTGGGCAACGGTTACGCAGCTTGGAGGACCATCACCGCCCCACCCCTGAACGGCGTGCTCCCAAGCCGGGCTGGCGTCCGGCGGTGGGCGATCGCGTGCGCTTGCTGGCCCTCGGCAAGGCTGCGGATGTGTTGGCCATCTCCGATGACGGCCTTCAGCTGACGGTCCGTTGCGGGGTGATGCGCACCACGGTGGATCTGGCGGCAGTTGAAAGCCTGGATGGTCGTAAGCCCGAGCCGCCTCCAAAGCCGGTGGTGAAGGTGCAAGCACGTTCAGCTGGCGTCGGTGGTGCACAGGTGCGTACCAGTCGCAACACTCTTGATGTGCGTGGCATGCGGGTGCATGAGGCCGAAGCAGCGGTTGAGGAATGCCTGCGCAGTGCCAATGGCCCGGTTTGGGTGATCCATGGCATTGGCACGGGCAAGCTCAAGCGTGGCCTGCGCGCCTGGCTGGACACTGTGCCCTATGTGGAACGGGTGACCGATGCTGAACAAGGGGACGGTGGACCGGGCTGCAGCGTTGTCTGGGTGCGCTGAGTTGGTTCAACCCTTTCAATGGCTAACGGATAGCTTCTCCATCCGCATCAAACAACCGCCAGCCTGTGGGGTCAGGGTTGAGGTTGATGGTATCGCCGGTGCTGATGTTGATCTCCGCTGAACATCTGACTTGGATCAGTTGATCGCAATCCAGGAGCCGACAGCTGAGGATCTGTTCATTCCCCAGACGTTCACAATGGTTCACCTCGGCTTGGTGGTTTCGGTTCGTTGCCGGTGCCAGATGCCAGCGTTCAGGTCTCAAACCTGCGGTGAGATGTTGGCCTTCTCGTTGAAGTAAAGGTTCGACCATTTCGCCTTCAATTTGAATTCGTTTGCGCCCCAAGTTCAGCGTCGCATTGGGGCCCACCGTGACCGGCAATAAGCCCATCGATGGGCTGCCAATGAATTGGGCGACGAAGATGTTGGAGGGCCACGTGTATAACTCCATTGGTGTTCCCAGTTGTTGCAAGCGCCCTTGGTTCAACACCGCGATGCGATCACCCATCGTCATTGCTTCCACCTGATCATGGGTGACATAAATTGTTGTTGTTCCCAGTTCTCGCTGCAGCTGGACGATTCTTTGGCGCGTGCTCGTTCTGAGTTTGGCGTCAAGATTGCTCAGCGGTTCATCCATCAAGAACACCTCTGGATTGCGCGCCATGGCGCGTCCGAGGGCGACCCGTTGTTTCTGTCCGCCTGAGAGTTCCTTCGGCCTTCTCTCAAGTAATTCCGTTAGTTCCAGAGTTCTGGCAACGGTGTTCACCCTGGCTTCGATTCGTTCTTCTCTTGCCGAACGCACTCTCAGTGGTTTGGGCAACGCGCGCGTGGATCGAAAGGCTTGGTCTTGGATCCGCTGGAATGTTGTCCTTGCCTGGCTTCTGCGCAATCCGAAGCTGAGGTTGTCCCGAACGCTGAGATGCGGGTAAAGCGCATAGCTCTGGAACACCATGGCGACGTTGCGGCGCGCCGGCGGCACATCGCTGATGGGCCGGGGTCCGATTCTGATTTCGCCGTTGGTTGGATTGTCGAGACCGGCGAGGAGTCTCAGCAAGGTGCTTTTGCCGCACCCCGAGGGACCGACAAGCACCAAAAACTCGCCATCGTTGATCGTCAGATTCAACTGACGAATCACATCAACCGGTTCCCCACCGCCGCGTCCTGGGAAGGTCTTGCTGAGGTCTTCGAAATGGACGCCGGCCAACGGCAGAGCTGCAGCGGCTGAATCTTAGGGTTAAGGACTGGATTGAGCCGGAAGCACCGTGCAGTTCATCGATCAGGCACGGATCACGGTCCGAGGCGGTCGCGGCGGCGATGGCATCGCTGCATTTCGGCGTGAAAAGTATGTGCCGGCTGGAGGCCCCTCCGGAGGTGACGGCGGTTCTGGGGCTCCCGTGGTTCTCGAGGCCGATAGCAATCTGCAAACCCTTCTCGACTTCAAATACAAACGCCTGTTCGCTGCCGACGACGGGCGACGCGGTGGCCCAAATAAATGCACTGGTGCATCCGGGAAAGACCTGGTGATCAAGGTGCCTTGCGGCACGGAGGTGCGCCATCTGCGCACTGGCATTCTCCTGGGCGACCTCACAGCGCCGGGGGAACGTCTCACCGTTGCCTTTGGAGGACGAGGTGGTCTGGGCAATGCCCATTACCTGAGCAACCGCAACCGCGCGCCGGAGAAATTCACCGAGGGCCGAGAGGGTGAGGAATGGCCCCTGCAACTGGAACTTAAGTTGCTGGCTGAAGTGGGCATCATTGGTCTTCCCAATGCAGGCAAGAGCACCTTGATCGCCGTGCTGTCGGCAGCGCGACCCAAGATTGCCGATTACCCCTTCACCACTCTGGTCCCCAACCTTGGTGTTGTGCGCCGTCCCAGTGGAGATGGAACCGTTTTCGCAGACATTCCAGGCTTGATTGAAGGTGCTGCCCAGGGTGCTGGTCTTGGCCACGACTTTCTACGCCATATCGAACGCACCCGTTTACTAATTCACCTCGTAGACGCTGGATCCGAGGATCCCGTGGCTGACCTGAACGTCGTCCAGCAGGAGCTGGAGGCCTATGGCCATGGTCTTGTTGATCGACCACGTTTGTTGGTGATCAACAAGCAAGAGTTGGTGTCAGAGGAGGATCTCCCCACGTTGCGGCAAAACCTTGAAGCGGCGAGTGGTCGTCCCGTTCTCTGCATTTCTGCAGCGATGGGAGCCAACCTCGATCAGTTGTTGGCCGAAACCTGGGCCGAGCTCGGGGTGTGAGCTGAGCTCCAGACAATCTTCATGTGATCAGCCACATCGATGCTTGTGGACTGATCGCATGAGAGCCATAACGGGAATGTCTCTCCCATGACATGACCTTCTACATCTGTCTGGACAACAAAGGCGACGTGATTGCCCGGTGCCAAACGAAAGGGGCTGTTGCTGTGCTTCAACGGATGGGGCGCCCTATCGCCGAAGTGAAGGCGATGCGTCACGAAGAGGCTGTCGTCTGCAGCCTGACCGGCAGCCCTTCTGATTACAACGAGGACTACTGAGCCCTCGTTGGAGTTACCACGTTCGTTGTATCAGTCGTCGTAGACGCGGCACTCATCAGCATCGGGATTGGCCTCGCAATGCAGCTCCAGAGAGGTGGGGTCGTGGCTGTCGCCGGGGTGGTGTTCTTTGTATTCCTCTAGTGACTTCAGCTCATCGGTGAGGTGACGAACCTTGGCCTCGTCTCCAGCTGCTTTGGCAGCTTCAATTTCCGATTGATCCTGCTGGATGTGTTCGTCGATGGACTTCATGAATTCAGACCGTGGCCTAAAGGCACTTTACGGCGATTTATCGGTTTTGTAGTGGTGGAATCCCGCCCCATGACCATCCGACAAAGTTGATCTGAAGTTGCGGTAGCCGTGGCTACAACCATGGCTCTAGATCATTGTTCAGGGCGTCAATTCGCTGAGTTCCAGCCAGCGTTCTTCGGCCTGTTCGATGCGGGAGATCAGATCAGCCAATTCCAGGCTCAACTTGGCCATGTCAGCGCCCTCTTGGGTCATTTGTTGTTCCAGTTCCTCTTTCTTCAGCTCCAGTTCAGGCAGTTGTTGATCAAGAGCCGCAAGCTCCTTGTTTTCCTTGAAGTTTCGACGCCGCGGGCCGTCGCGCTTGGTCTCGCGGCTGCGCTCTGGGTTTGGTTTGGAGGGTTTGCTCGCCTGGGTTTGGCTGCGTTCCTCCTGACGCTGCTGCTCCAGAAACGCGCTGTAGTTCCCCTCAAACCGATTGAGCCGTCCTTGGTCGAAACAGAACAGACGATCAACGGTGCGATCGAGGAAGTAGCGGTCGTGGGAAACAACGATTACGCAGCCCCGGAAGTCCTCAAGAAAGTCTTCGAGAACGCTGAGGGTTTGCACATCCAGATCGTTTGTGGGTTCGTCCAACAGCAACACGTTTGGCGCCTGGATCAGCATCCGGCAGAGGGTGAGGCGGCGACGCTCGCCTCCGGAGAGCTTGGCCAAGGGGCTGTGCTGCTGGGCTGGTGGAAACAAAAAGCGTTCCAGAAGCTGGGATGCGGTGACCTGTTCTCCCCCCAGATCGATCCGGCTGGCGGCTTCTTCCACGAACTCGATCACTTTCCTATCTAGCCCCTTGCCTTCGTTGAAGGCTTCGGTGTGCTGGTCCAGATAGCCGATGTGAACGGTCTCCCCAAGGAGCAGGCTGCCCTGGGTGGGCTCGCGCCGTCCGGCGATGAGATCAAGCAGGGTGGATTTGCCGCTGCCGTTGGGGCCGATGATGCCGATTCGGTCTTCAGGGCTGAAGCTATAGCTGAAGCCATCGAGGAGTGGGCGACCACCCTGGTTCCCATCGGCTGTGACGCCAACGGCCTCGGCTTCGATCACCTGTTTGCCGATGCGCCGGCCGATGCCGGTCATCTCCAGCTTTGCTTTGGCCTGATTGGGTTTCTGCTCGCGCATCGCTTCGATGCGTTGCAGTCGCGCCTTCTGTTTGGTGCTGCGGGCCTTGGGGCCCTGGCGCAGCCATGCCAATTCGCGGCGAAGCACACTTTTGAACTTGGCCGCTGAGGCTGCTTCTGAGGCCTCTTCTTCCGCTTTGTGCTGAAGAAAGGTGCTGTAGTTCCCCTGGTAAGTGCGGGCCTGGCCTCGGTCCACCTCCACCATCCGCCGTGTCACCCGATCGAGCACGTAGCGGTCATGGGTGACCAGCACCAGGGCACCGGGATAGCGATCCAGCCAGCTTTGCAGCCATTCCACAGCAGCGGCATCGAGGTGGTTGGTGGGCTCATCCAGCAGCAGCACATCGGGGCAGGCCACCAGGGCTGATGCCAGACCCACCCGTTTGCGGTAGCCACCGGAAAGGTCTTCGACCGGGCGCTGGAGATCGCTGATGCCCAATTTCTGCAGCACTTCCCGGCATTGCTGCTCCAGGCTCCAGGCTTCCTCTTCATCCATGCGTTGGCTGAGCTGACCCAGCTCCGCCATCAGCGCTTCATTGCTGGGGTCTGCGGCAATGGCGTCGCTGAGGGCGCTGAAGCGCACCAGCAGGTCCCGTTTGGCGCCGCAGCCCTCCAGCACCTGCTCCATCACCGTGAGCCCCGGCGTGATACGGCTCTCCTGACCTACCAGCTCCACCCGCAGCCGGGGAGAACAGCGGCGTTCTCCCTCCCCGAGGGGTTCCTTCCCCGCCAGAACCTTCAACAGCGTGGATTTGCCGGCACCATTGGGGCCGATTAGGCCCAGCCGCTCGCCATCTCCAATGTGGAGGTCGAGATCGGAAAAGAGGGTGCGGATGCCGAAATCCTTGGCAGCACTCACCAGGCTGATCAGACTCACGGCGTGCCAGCGGGCAGTTGACCGTCCAGATAAGCAAACACGCTCTTGTCGCCCACATCCGCTGCCGCATCCATCCCGAATTTGCGCAGGGCCAGTAGCACCAGCAGCAACGCTGCACTCTCTAGTAGAGCCAGGCAGAGGGGACCATTGATTACCCCCATCAGATGCCCCAGCAGCGCTGCCGGCAGCAGCAAGGTGAGGCCGATGGCTTCAGGTCGTTGGAAGCAGAAAAACTCTTTGAAGCCGATGCCGGCTAAGGCGGCAAACAGCGGGCCGATGGCCAGGATCCAGAGCGGCTGATCCCGGAGGGTGGAGAGCGCTTCGGTGGGGCCGGCCAGCAGCAGCAGTGCACCCCAACCGATGCAACCGCCGAGCCAGAACAGTTGAAGGGCGCGGTGCAAGGGGCGGAGGTAGATGTGAATCCAGCGGAGCGCCAGGCCCAGGGCCGTGGCCATCGGCAACATCCAGAGCCAGGCCCAGGGGTTATCGGTTTGCCACCACTGCAGTACTCCGGCGGCCAGGCTGAAGCCAGTTATCAATAGGGCGATTCGATAGAAACGCACCTCCTGGCGATCGGCAGCGGTGATCGAGTAGATGCCGTAGACACCTTCAAAGGTTGGATCTGCGCTGGTCATCCCGACACTGCCGTGCTGTTTACCAGTGTGCTCAGGTCGGGACCGGCTGGAACGATCCCGCCGGGATTGAGGGGGAACAAGGCACCGAAGTAGTCGTGTCGCCAGGCGTTGCCGTCGCAGGTGTCCGCCACGCCCGGCAGGGCGTAAAAGCGTTGTCGCCAGGCCCAGAGGTTCGGGTAGTGCCAGAGCGGGTGCCGACTGCAGCCAAACAGTGGGGCATAAACCAGCTCCCAGCGGATCAAGGTGGGGAACAGCCGCACATCAGCCATGGTCAGTGCTTTCCCGCATAGCCATGGACCATTGGTTGCGAGGCTTTGCTCCACCGCATCGAGGGCGGCAAAGAGATCGGCTTCAGCGCGGTCGTAGGCCGCTTGGTTGCGGGCGAAACCGCAGCGGTAAACCCCATCGTTAATGGCCGGTTGCAGCAGCTGCTGCCAGGCCTGGATCTTGTCGGTTGATTCCGCCGGTGCCAGGTCAAGAACCGCGTCTTGATGGGGCCAGCGGTTCAACAGGTTTACGAGTGGAGCACTGTCATTGCCCAGCAGGGTGCGGTTTTTGGGATCCACCAGCACAGGCACGGTGGCCCGGTAGCTAGGGGGGGCGTCGCAGTGCTGATACAACTCCAGCAGCGTTTCGCACCCCTCCCAGGCTGGATTGAGGGCCCAGCGACCAGCATTGTGATCTGCCTGTGCCATTAGGAGGGTGACGCTTTCGTGCAGATGGCGCAGCTGATGCATTAGCCAGGTGCGATGGGCCCAAGGGCAACTGCGTCCGATCACCAGCAGCGGTCGTTGGCCGGCGCTGCGCTGGAGCAGGTCCGCGGGGTTTAAGGCCGGCGGGGCGAGCGCATCGCTGCTTGGTCGGGTGTAATTGCCGGCCGCATCGGCTGGGCCCAGCCCACCCATGAGCCGTTGCCATTGCCATCGCCAGCTGCGACGGGCGGCCGTGACCACGACAGGTGGGATCGACATGGCGTGGTTTGAATCGCTTTCATCCTCGCTGTGACTCGTGCTTCAGTCAGAACTTGGTTCGCTGTGGTTCATGAGCAGCTGTGGCGTTCTCGTGGTGGCCGGCACCCATGGGAATGAGGTCAATGCCCCTTGGTTGCTGCAGCAGTGGCAGGCCAACCCTGATCTGATTGACGCTGCAGGTTTGGCGGTGCAACGGGTGATCGGCAACCCGGAAGCGCTGCGCCGCCGCTGCCGTTACATCGATCGTGACCTCAATCGCTGCTTCCTCCCGGCACAGTTGGAGCAGGGGGCCTCCGGCTTGGAGTTCCAGCGTGCTGGCGAACTCCTGCAGTTGCATGGCCCCAGCGGGGATCAGCCCTGCGTTGTGGCCGTTGATTTGCACAGCACCACAGCGGCCATGGGAAATTCCTTGGTGGTTTATGGCCGGCGCCCCGCTGATCTCGCCCTCGCGGCTTTGGTGCAGGGGGCTCTTGGCCTGCCGATTTATCTGCATGAAGCCGATGCTCAGCAGACTGGCTTTCTCGTGGAATCTTGGCCCTGCGGCCTGGTGATAGAGGTCGGTCCTGTGCCGCAAGGTCTGCTCAATGCCCGGGTCGTTGAACAAACCCGTCTTGGCTTGGAAACGTGTCTCAGGGCCCTGGATCAGGCACGTCAGGGGTTAGCCCGGCTACCGGATGCTCTAGTGGTGCATCGCCACTTGGGGAGTCGCGATCTCCCCAAGTCGGAGAACGGAGAGCCGCAGGCCCTGGTTCATCCCGAACTACAGGGGCGCGATTGGCAGGACATCGCCTCAACCCAGCCCATGTTCCGGGCTGCGGATGGGACCGATCGTGGTGAGGGGTGGGTTGAAGGGGAGATTCCGGTGTTTGTGAACGAAGCGGCCTATGCGGAGAAAAGCATCGCTTTTTCCCTCACGTGCAGGGAGGTGTGGCCCGTGGAGCCCACCTGGCTGCCGGCCTTGAAGCAGCTGCTCTCTGCGGCTTAACCGCAGGCCCAGACACCTTTGCCTTCTACTGAGCAGATCAGATTGCTCGTCTGGCCATCCGCCCAATACATACGCAATCGATCGTCCTCGGTGCCAATACGCAGGGTGAGTGATCGCAGCGGGCCGGCTGGTGTCTTGCTGTCGGCATCGCCGGCAGGTGACTTGAGCTCTTGCTCCAGCTGGTTGATCCGTCGTTCCAGCTGTTTGATTGATGCTCTGGTGTTGGCTTTTGGCTGGTCGCCGCTGAAGGACACCAGTCCACAACTGGTGATACCAACCGAGGTCACCCCAAGACAAAGCAGAGGAATCAAACGCTGCATGGGACTGCCCCGATTGGACCCAGCCTCTCAGCAGAACTGGCCTTGGGCCAGACGTTCACTCCAATAAACGGTGGCACCTTGAGCCTCCAGCTCCAGTCGCCTGTAACGGGCCTGGGTCAGAGGAACGGTTTCCTCCAACCGATGGCCGGCTTGCATCCAGCGGATCAGAACCAAAAAGAGCCCTGGCGAGTCTCGTGAATCTTAAGTCTTTCGGAAGCCTCGCTCATCTGCCCTGGAGCCGTTATTCGTTTGTTTCGCAATCTGTGGACACACAGCGCAAACTTCCTTTACACTCTCCACCAGGCAGGGCTCACCTGCCCTTCCTTAAACCGTTCCTTCGGGAACATTTCTTTCCGTTCTCATGACCACCACCCTCCAGCAGCGCTCCGGCGCTTCCAGCTGGCAGGCCTTCTGTGAGTGGGTCACCTCCACCAACAATCGTCTTTATGTCGGTTGGTTCGGTGTGCTGATGATCCCCACACTGCTGGCTGCCACCATCTGCTTCGTCATCGCTTTCGTCGCCGCTCCCCCGGTCGACATCGATGGCATCCGTGAGCCTGTCGCTGGCTCCCTGATCTACGGCAACAACATCATCTCTGGTGCTGTTGTTCCTTCTTCAAACGCCATCGGCCTGCACTTCTACCCCATCTGGGAAGCTGCTTCCCTCGATGAGTGGCTGTACAACGGCGGCCCCTTCCAGCTGGTTGTTTTCCACTTCCTCATCG
>NZ_VTKZ01000015.1 GCF_020514115.1 Synechococcus sp. MU1642 | reverse complement strand
AAGGCGGCAGGGAATGCCGCCAGAAAAAAGGGGACGAACGCGTCGAAGGTGCTGGACTCGCCAGCAGCACCACCCTCTTCAGGCAATCAGGGGTGCCGTGGGCGTCGTTTACGAACTGCCAAAAAAAAGAGGGGTCCCACCCCCTCTCAGTACGACGCATCGTCCCCTCACCGAAGGGAACGAATCGAAGATGACGGAAGAAATACCTACGGGTCGTCGCCGTCACAACAAAAAGTCCCTGGTGTGAGGCAACCAAGAAAAAGCAGAGGTCCCACCCTCTGCCTGTGTTCGACGCATTCACCCCCTTACAGAGGGTTGACCGAATACTCGCTATCCACGCATATGCCGCCATCCGTAGAAGCGCGCATTTGAAAGGGGGGTGCGGGACCCCCCTGAAGGTCGCTGAGACCTGGTTACTGATTCATCGGTCTCTGACCTCATCCATGTTCTAAGGCGGGTCAGAGCACCAGGGCATGAGCGGAACTACCGCTTAGTTGCCGCCGTTGCAGAAGCGGACTGCTGCTGAGTTGGTCTTGCCCTCAGCGATGACCTCTTGGACGCAACCGTTAAACGCTTTGCTCTCCTGCTTAACGGCACAGAGACCAAGAGCGATTGCTGCCAAGGAAATGGCGGAAACAACGGTGGAAGAGATTTGGACGACGCCATAGGCGAGCATCGCTTTGTTCTTCCCGCCGCACTTGTTGGAGGTTTCCTTGCTGGAGTTCTCTTCGGTCATGGATAAAAAATGACTGAGGGAACGCTATGGACGCTGAATATGCCTTGAGGGCACATTTCTGATGGGATAACCGCCCTGCAATTTCCACCAATACATCCACCAACACCACGTCGAGAAACGGTGAGATCTAGTGAAACCTCCTGGGACATTTCAATCATGCAGATCGATTCCTACGCAGTCATTTACAGAAGCGCTGGGACTGTCTGAGATCTGCTGAGATCTACTGGGAAACGGAGAGGGTGTTCGCAGATTTGAGGTCCGGATAGGACTTCCTGGGACTGTTAGGGACGTATTTCTGAAATCGACCAGCATTTCCACCAACACATCTGCTGGGACCTTCTGGGACCCCAAAAAAAAGACCCCTGGGATCTCATCCCCAGAGGTCTGGTGATCTCTTCCCTGTGACCTCCTCAGAGTGCTCCAGGTGTTCTCCCGTGAGGAGTAGGAGAACCGTCAGAAGAGGTGGTGAGGACCGTTCATGGTTCGGTTGCCAGCAGGCAATAAAAAAGGCGGCAGGGAATGCCGCCAGAAAAAAGGGGACGAACGCGTCGAAGGTGCTGGACTCGCCAGCAGCACCACCCTCTTCAGGCAATCAGGGGTGCCGTGGGCGTCGTTTACGAACTGCCAAAAAAAGAGGGGTCCCACCCCCTCTCAGTTCGACGCATTTGCCCCTTCACCGAAGAAGCATCCGAAGGATTACGCGAGGTTCACCTACTGGTCGTCGCGGTTACGACCAAACGACTACTGGGGTCAGCAACCCAAGAAAAAGCAGAGGTCCCACCCTCTGCTCTATTCGACGCATTCATCCCTTTACGGATGATGCCCTTTTATGTTCGCCCCGTAACAAACCCGCCGCCATCGGTAGAACCGCTCATCAGCGACTTCTGGTGCGGACCACTACGACACCTCTGCTGCGACCAGAGGCATCACAGGGGAACACCTCAAACAAACCCTTATGGAGTTCGCCCTGCTTGCGTTGTTCACTTGTTCGCTGGCGTCAGTCGTCGCAACGGTTTTCCACGGGAACTACTGATGAGGACGCCTTCCCGTCAGTTCATCTAGGACACAAAAAAGACCTGGGTTCCCGTGCCCCAGGTCCCTTGTTCTTACGACCACCACACACACCCTCCTCCTGGAAGAACAACCCGACTAGGGAGCAAATAGGGAGGTTCCGCAGGGCACAAAAAAGGAGGGGGTGATGACGGCACCTCCTCCAAATCCAACCCTCCTCTGTGCGTAAGAGGAGATGCGGGAGTTTTGGGTGGATCAGGCGTAATGAGTATCCGTAGAACCACCTGACTTCCTCAACGGCAGCAGGGGCACAAAAAAAGGAGCGGTATCCCTATCGCTCCTTCGGAAACTGAAAGTGCCGCTGGGCGGGACGACGCCAAGCGATCACCACCTTCACCGATGAGGAGGGACTTCCGTGACCGCTACGCACAAAAAACACCCCGCAGGTGCCTGACCTAGCGAGGTATCTCCTCGTTCAGAGTTCTTAGCACTCGCCCTAAGTATTCCTGCTTACAAGTAGCAGAGGTTCAGGGTTCAGCAGTTGCTCCCCAAGCAGGCGTCTTCAGTTGCTTCCACCCCTGGGTCTGAAGAGAACGCCACAACTGTTCTGCTGCGTCCTTGCGTAGGTAACGCCTCTCCTTCAGCAGCGGTTCCTCTCCAGGAAGTAGTCGTCCTCTGTCCAGGAAAACCTTCGTATCCCGAACCCACGCAGTCTCATCACGCCAGAAACGCCATATCCAACGGTCGTCGCCATCTATCAACCATCCCTCTCTCATAACGCCACCTCCGGGCACCAACCCATATCCGCTTCCCTGCGGACCATCCAGTTGCGGCACCTCTTGGTGAGGTGTTCGCCGTGAGGGACCTGGCGGCGTTGAAGACCGCACGTCAACAACGTGTGGCAGTTCTGGTCGCACACATAGGAAAAGTGCTGGCACGTCATACAGACGCACGAAGACCTGGTCCGCTTCAGACCATCCACAAAGTCCCATTCCTCTTCCGACATCGAACCCTCCTCGTGAGTAGTTCATATGTTCTACTCCCAGTCAGGCGGGTTGGGTCAAGAGGGAAATCCGAAGAAAGTGCTGCCGGTGGCGCCGAACGATGAGTGACAACAAGATGAGGACGGGCAAAGTCCAGTCGTCGTGCGAACTTTCCGAGAAACACTCTTCCACTCACTGAACTCTGAGGATGAGCAGGGGAGGGCGACTAACGCCGTCAAGGCGATAGGTCTGCTGATTGCCTTGTCAATCGGTTTGGCGGTCATGGCGACAGAACCTGTTGTCCGATCGTCGCTGGGAGATTTACTCGTAAAACTTGATATTGCAGTCGCAATCATCTTCCTGATCGAATACATCTTGCGACTCTGGGTTTCTCCACTTAGGGACGGAGCGAGGAGAGGCATTCGAGGTGCCTGGGACTACGCCATTACGCCTCTGGCAATCCTGGATCTAATTGCAATCGCTCCAACCATCCTTGGTTTTATTACTCCGGAACTCTATTTGCTTAGGATTATTCGCTTGGCACGAATAGGAAGGGTCGGTCGCTCAAAACGCTTTCGTCAAAGCATCAAGCATTTCAATAAAGCAATCACCGCCAAGAAAGAAGCACTTCAGATTTCCGCTATTTACTCGGGCGTTGTCATCACTATTAGCAGCATATTGATGTTCTTAGTTGAAGGTGGAGTCCAGAAGGGGCAGTTCGGTTCAATACCCAGATGCCTTTGGTGGTCTGTTGTTACGGTGACAACAGTTGGATATGGCGATACTTATCCCA
Organism: Synechococcus sp. MU1642; assembly: GCF_020514115.1. Classification (GTDB taxonomy): domain Bacteria; phylum Cyanobacteriota; class Cyanobacteriia; order PCC-6307; family Cyanobiaceae; genus Parasynechococcus. The sequence goes on along the minus strand of NZ_VTKZ01000015.1, from coordinate 35,101 downwards.
TAACAGCACTTGGGAAACTTGTGGCAGCATTAACCGCTATATGCGGGATTGCTGTGATCGCCATTCCTATCGGAATTATTTCGGCAGGTTTCACCGAATCTCTTGGATCTACGAACTCTACAGAAGATCCTTAAGCGCCTGCAAAGCGTTGAAGAAATCTTCCGACGCCCTGGCGTTACTGAACATATATTTTTCGTATATTCCCGACGCAGACTTGAAAGTAATCTCGCCGTATTCCATTACTGGGAACTGCCGATTTTCTGCAAAACGCTTGTCTCTACTACCGTCCTTATTCGATTTCTCCCAGACCTCTCCAACTCGCTTGCTATCAGAAGGCGTTGTGTCCGTCTCGATAAATCGGGTTGCCTCGAAATTGACTTCTAGTTCTGAAATATCGAGGATGCCCATACGGGATGGAGATTCAAACATCACGAAGAATCCCGGATACACATATATGTCTGCTCCGTTCCGATTCAGAAAGACCAGGGGAGTTTCAGAAGAAGTGATGCCTGGAAGGTCCTTGCGTAGGCACTTTGTGATCGACCGCTCAACGCTCATCGAAGCAGCGGAGCGAGATTGAACCCGATCGACATCACTCCCTGAGGTGACATCCCAGATGCAGGAGCAACGGGTGAGTGCATCGAAGGTGCCTTGAACCTTTTGATAGGCAGAACTGCAATCAGCATCCATCTCCACCGCGAGCGAAACCGCAGATGCCGCGATGGATTCCGTCACCTCTTTAAGAGCATCCTGTCGCCCCTTGATTCCTGCCTGGATGCTCCTTTTGAGGGAGGGCACGAAGCAGTAGATCAGGCAGACCTTGGACAGGACCTCCCCAAGACGCAGGAGAGACAGGGAACCCTTGATCGACTCAGCATCACGGGTCAGTTCTTGCTTTTGCCGATTTGCATCTATGACTGCCTGCTGGAGTCCTTGAAGTCCATCGCTGGTGACCTCAAGAGGGTCGGCACTAATGAAGGAGTAATCAGGTGCCGCGACTTCAAATGCTTCATCAGGAGCGAACTCCTGATCGGTGCCTTCATCTCGCGCACTACCGCCATAGTCACCAACCTTTTGCCTGCTGTAGATGCCCGTTCCAGGAAGACCAAGGTTCCGATAAACGCCATCTGACCTGAATGTCAGGGAGGCACCCCTGACACCCGTATTGGCGCTGATGCCGCTCTTGCTGAGGTTGATGTAGACGCCAGGAATGACCTTGATGCGCTTACGGAATGCCCACGCCATCAATCAGAGGTTCAACCTTGACCAAGTGTGCAGTCATTTCAGGGGTGTCGAAACTTTCGCTTTCCGACATGGCAATTGCCAAACCGCCACAACTGGTTTCTGGGCATGTCGGAAATCCATGCCGAAATGCACTATAGTTTCGGCAGAGATTCGGCATGGCACTCATGGCGACCTGGGGGTATTGGAGGACCAGCACCAGCGAGCAGGACAGCGAACGCCAGGAGCAATCGCTGAGGGAAGCAGGTTGCGAGCGGATCTACGGGGACCAGATCGCCGGCACCTCTGCTTATGGCGAAAGACCTGAACTGAGCAAATGCCTGGATGGTCTCCGTGATGGCGACACGCTGGTGATCCATGAACTGGACCGCCTAGGTCGCTCCATGGTGGAAATGCTGGTGGAGGTGAACGCTCTGATTGAACGAGGCGTTGCCATCAAGACGCTCGACGGTCGACTGGATACAGCGTCGATGCCAGAGGAACTGGTGAAGTTGGTGGTTGGCGTGATGGGTTACGCCGCCGAGATGGAACTGAAATCCATCAAGAAGAGAACTGCTGAAGGCAGAGAGGTTGCCAAGTCCCGTGGGGTCAAATTCGGTCGGAAACGCTCCTACACGCCACAGCAGGCAGCAGCGGTGATGGAGATGCGTCAGAGAGGTGATGGTTACGGGACCATCTCCTCCGCTATGGGCATGACCACATCCATGGTCCGTCGGATCATCCAGCAGCAGCAGGAAGTTGCCTGATGCTGCACAGAACCCTCCTCGTTGCCCTTCTGCTCTTTATTCCTGCACCTGCCATGTCTTGCACCTGGAAATGGGAGATCACCCTTTATTCAGGAGGAAAAACCTGGAAGGAGGAAATCGTTGCCAGCAACCGCCAGGACGCTGAAAGGGCAGCGATGGCAAGGAACCCTCATGCACGCGTGATTGCTAGGAACCCTGTTTGCCGCTAATCACCTGGTGATTCGTTGCAGGGTGACGTTCAAGTACTGACCGCTGTTATTCATGCCAAGGCATGAGAAGGCAAACGTGAACTTGGTTTCCAGTACCTCAGGAAGCATGGTGTGCCCTTTCCTCCAAGCGTCGTAAAGGTTGCAGAGGGGGCGCTGGTTCCGGGCAACAAGAAACCGCTTGAAGGTGGCGTGAGGCGTTGGGTCAGAAAGACGGTGCTCTAGGTATTGCCGGTAAAAGTCCTGCAACTGCTGGAACTGAATCCAGTCAAATTCGTTGGAATGACTCCTTCTCATAATCCAATTCTCTAATAATTGATGCTTTTATTTTCAGGCAGTTGCTAACTGCTGATTCAATCATAAGGGAACTAAATTAAATCGTCAATCAAATACTTGCTTGACACATTATCAATAATCAAATAGAATTACTTTGCCAGGGTTGATAAGGAGATTAGAGACTCTTTAATACTCAATTGTTTCCGATCCTTAACATTAGACGTTAGTGAAACTCATTTCAGACATAACTAGTTTGTCTAGTTTGATCTGAGGGGTGCGCCTAAATACACTCCAAAGGGATATAACAACAACAGAGTCAGTCCCCGAAGGGGACAATCCACGAAGTGGATTCATTTTTAACATCAAAATAAATCATACTGTCTTCTTCATCTAAGAGATCAATCTATCAAAAAACCAGTTGCAGCAACCAAAGTGCTAAATAATTGAGACTCCATACACGCGCCAAATACCACCACAATAAGCACTATTATGATAGCAAATACACCAAGATTCAATATGACTTACAGCAAGCACGAAGCACCTGTAGTGATTCCTATTGAATATGAACTGATGAAGCAGTTAGGAATTGACAGAAGTTCTCTGCACAAGATGGCAATCAAAGAGTTTTACAACCGCCGTCAGCAATCAACGCTGAACCTGATTTGAGGCAGATATGGCAAAGACCATCAAGATCTCAGATGTCCATTACCAGATGCTTATCGATGTAGGCAAATGCTGGAGGATGAAACCAGATGAGTTGGTGGGGGAACTAATTAAGGAGGCATACTCAAGCAAGAGAAAGAAGAAATGAAAGGAGCACTAAATCGAAGAGTCTCAAGGACCTCCAGAGGTAACCAAATCCAAGAGCAATAACGAATCCATATCCTCAAAAAAATTCCGCTCCAAAAATTTCGTTCCGGAAATTTCGTTCCGGAAAGGTTAAGTGGTCAGGACTCTTCCACAACCAGTTCTTCCTTCTTCTCCAACTCATCCTTGAAGAAACCAAGTTTTTCCATGTTCAGCAAGTTGTTCAATCTGTAGTAAGTGGACTCGATTTCAGATTGGGAGTTTCCAACGTTGTCAGCAATCTGCCTGATGTTCATATCTTTAAGAATCAGAGCATGCGTAATGTGAGTTGAGCGCAAGGAATGCAGGGTGTAATCCTTCTTCTGGTAAAACTCTAAATGCTTAAAGATAGAATCTAGTTTTTGCCTAACGGTTTCATCCGTGGGTGGTGTCATATCAACTTTGGCATGCCAAGAGAAATCAATATCATGCTCAGTCAACCACTGGTAAGTTTTATCTGCTCCTGCTGGTGCCTTGATCAAATAACCAAATGGATTTGCCATTAATGGGGTATCCATTTTTGGTGGAAACTCCAGCATCTCAATCTTGGTTTTACATGCTCTCCACCTTTCCAAAGTCCCTTCTTCTACTTTTTTATTGTGCTGTTCAATTTGTTGATTGCGAAGTTTAATGCCTACATTCAGGTGATACTTCACGGAATTCAACCAGTTGCCATTCATTATTGTTGTTCTCTTACCAGTCTTAGTGTTTGATGGCACCTGTACTATACCCCATCGAACCTTTCCATTTCTCCGGACAACATCAATATCAGCAAGAGTAAGTGCCCTAGTTTCATGGCACCTAAATCCACCGTGATACATGAAAAACAACCAGTTCTTATACCAGCGCCTCTTCCACTTCCTAACTGAATCCGACTCACCGCTCTCCCAATCAATAATAGTTTTCTTTATTTGCTCCCATTCATCAGGCATGTATGCAGGATTGGAGTCTTCTCTATGATCCTTCTTGTCCCTCAGTTTTTCTATCTTTTTCCATACACGAAATTCTAGTAATTCATTCTGAACACACCATGCCAAAAGTTCGTTGAGCGTGGTGATATCGCTATTGATGGTTGACACAGCAAGTCCTTTAGATGCTGTGCTCCACTTTCCTTTTGTCTTTACCTGACGATAGTAAGTTGCATATTTGATAAAAGTATCTTTACCGATATCACCAACGAGTTTGATTCCAATCTCTTTTACATAAGGCAAGATACGTTGATAGATGCGTTGTTCGTAAGTTGCTACCGTCCCAGAAGTTATCTGTCCGATTTCCGCCTGCTCAACTTTATAACGTAAAAAGTTTTCGCATGCAGTAGTAAAGAGATGTTTTTTTGATCTCTTCTTTGCTGGTGTATTTACTGCCTTTGTATAAACGTCAAGCGCTTTGTCATGTGCAACCTTTATATCCGTAGTCTGCAAAGAGATATTTGAGTATTTGCGATTACCAATCGGAATCCGCAAATACAGATACTCACGATCTGCATAGGCGCAAATGTATGCACGCCCATTAAGAGTTGGTTCCTTGGAATGGAGTTTGGGCATCCCGAGTGTCCAACACCTTGTCCAGCAGAGGGGCAAGATGAGTTGCTGGAGCAAAGTTTAGTTCTCCTGCAACCTCGTGTCCAACATGCCGTCTAACTAAAAAACCCAGTCTAGGACTGGGTCATGAAGATGTCCGTGGTCGCCAAAACCGTCTCCGAGAGGGCAGATCAGGGGAGTTTACGAGTCAGCAGAGGCAAGCCGATCAGGCTTCCTCAATCGACTGCACAACGCCATCTTTCACAACGATGGCAACCTGCATCTTCTGCACCAGGTTGTCGCCGACCTTCAGCTCACAGCTGCTCTCCAGCTGACCCTGCTCGACGATCTGGTCCATCTCCAGCTCACGCACCTGGGCCTGCTGCTGAAGCAGGTTGCGCTTCTGCTCCTCCAGCTCGGCACGCTTGGCCGCCACCTGCTGTTGGATCTGCGCCACCTGATCCTGAACCCGGGGATCAAGGGGATTGGCGCTCTGACGACGCACCTGGTCCACCACGTCCTGACCTTCCTGTTCCAACTGAGCCAGCTGTTGGTCAGCGGTGGCAATGCCATTGCTGAGTTCGCGCTCTGCTTCCTCTTTCCAAGTGGGTGTCACCACGGCGCGGACTGTGATCGGACGCTTGATCGTCAGGGAAGTGCCGTCGGACATGGGTTCATGGAAGACGGCCAAAGCGTGTCAGCCCTTTCACGTGGGGTCAATCACCGGGAAACCGACCGCTCCACAAGCCTCTTCAGCAGCGCCGCGTTCAACGTCCATAAAGGGCATCGATCAAGTGGTTATCGCGGCTGGTGATGCGATCACGGCGCTGCTTCAAGGTCTGGGTCAGGAGTCCGTTCTCAATGCTGAAGGGATCCACGAGCACCACCCCGGCCAGCCGTTCATCCCCACGGGAAGCAGACCGCTGCTTGAGCAAGCGGTTGCATTCGCGCATCAACAAGCGGAGCAGGGCCGGATCACCGGGTTGGCCGCCCAGGTCCTGCGCCAAGTTGACCCCGGCTTCAGCCGCCCAGGCCACGATTGCCTCCGCCCGGGGAACGATCAGACCACCGAGCTGGCGTTCGTCCTGGCCCACCAGCATCACCTGCTCGATTAGGGGACTGGCCACCAGGGCTTCCTCCAGGGGGCCGGGCTCGATGTTCTCGCCACTGCTCAGCACAATCGTGTCTTTGGCGCGGCCGGTGAGGGCCACGGAACCATCCGGCAGGAGCATGCCGAGATCGCCGGTGTCAAACCATCCCGCGGCATCGAGAACCTTGGCGCTGGCCTCGGGTTTGCCGAGGTAGCCCGCCATCACTTGAGGCCCCCGCACCATCACCCGCCCCCGTTGCCGGAAGCCCAGGGGCTGGCCGTTGTCGGGGTCGACGATCCGGAATTCGGTCTCGGGCATAGGCAGGCCGGAGCTGCCGCGGATGTTGCGCCAAGGCCTGCGGCAGCTCACCACAGGGCTGGTTTCCGTGAGGCCGTAGCCCACCAGCAGTTCAATCCCAACGGCCTCAAAGAAGGCATCGATGTGCGGCGCGATGGCACCACCACCGCTGATGGGATAGGCGAGCTGACCACCACTGAGCTGGCGACGCAGCTTCGGCCAGATCAAGGTCGATGCCAGGGCATGCAGGGGCCAGCGCAGGGCAGCGGAGCCACAGGCACGAAGCCGACCGGAGGCCAATACCGGATCCAGCAGGAGGTTGCGCGCCGTACGCACGGCTTTGCGCTGGGCAGCACTGTTGGCCAAGGCCGCCCGCAGCAGGCGCTGCCGGGACGGGGGGAAAGTCTTGAGCACATCCTCAAATCCAGCCTGAACCGCCTCCCACAGCCGCGGCACGGTGGCCATCGCGATCGGCCGGACCCGCGGCAGATCCTTCTTCAGTTGCTTAATCGTTGTGTAGGTCTGCGTGCAGCCGCAGGAGAGGAAGTAGTAGCTGGCACTGCGCTCGTAGGCATGCCAGATCGGCAGCACACTGAGAACCGGAGCACCGGGCTCGGGATAGGCGACACAGGCCAGCGAGCTCATCTGATGCAGCAGGTTGGCGTGGGTCAACGGGACCCCTTTGGGTTGCCCGGTTGTGCCCGATGTGTACAGAACAGTGGCCACGGCGTCTCGCCCCCCCGCCGGGCAAACGGGATCAAGCCCGGCAGCTGATGCCAGAAACGCCTCCCAGCCGATGCTGCCCTCGGCAGGCTCCCCTTCCAGCTGAAGCACAAAGCGCAGCTGAGCCCGTTGGTCTGGGGGAAGGGCCAGACGATGCCATGCCTCAGCGTTCTGCACCACTAGGGCCGTCGCCTGGCAGTCCATGAGGATGTAACGCAGCTCCTCTACAGGGGCAGAGGCTCCGCGCACGGCATCAGCGGCACCGGCACGCATCAGCCCCTGATCCGCCACGAGCCAGCGGGGGCTGTTCTCGGCAAACAGAGCCACCACATCGCCATCGTTCACGCCATGGTGACGAAAGGCGGCGGCAGCAGTAGCGATCCGCTCAGCCAGTTCGCCGAAATTGAAGCGTTCGGGATGCGCCGCATGGGGCGCATCGACGGCGGCAATCAGCCCGTAGCGGTCGGCGAGCCAGGGCCACACCGCATCGACCCTCGACAACCTCTGAACATGGGCATGACGCTGCAAAGCGTCCGTTTCGCGGGTTATGGGGCTCCAGCTGGCCGTCATCCGAGGCAGGGGTTGAAACAGCTCAGGTCTATCTCGCTTCCTCCTCCCAGACCAGACCGAAACGATGGGCCAGGGCTTGCCGCAGCAGCGGCTGCACCTCAGCCGACGTCAGTCCTGGCAACCAGTCGGCAAGCCGCCCGACCGCGCGACCGCTGAGACCACAGGGGGTGACCTGCTCAAACCCCTGCATCGAACAATCGACGTTCAGGGCCAGGCCGTGCTGAGTGATCCAGCGGCGACAGCCCACACCGATGGCGGCGACCTTGCGGTTGTCCAACCAGAGGCCGGTCAACCCCGGCAGACGCTGACCCTCCAAGCCCAACTCCGCCATAACATCCAGCACTACTTGTTCCAGCTGGCGCAGATACCAGTGCAAATCAGGATTACGGCGCCGAAGGTCCAACACCGGGTAGGCCACCAGTTGGCCGGGCAAGTGATGGGTCACCTCCCCGCCACGATCAATCCGGTACAAGGGTGCTGGTGGGTCGAGGGGATCGAAATGCAGGTGCTCCTCGCTGGCACCGCGGCCGAGGGTGTAGCAGGGCTTGTGCTGCAGGATCCAAACCGCCTCCGGCGCCGATGGATCAGCCAGAAGACTGCTCTGCCAGCGCTGTTGCGCCGACCAGGCCGCATCGAATCGAACCGGATGACCGGGCTCGAAAAGAAATGCACGCTGGGGGTGGGCCGAATCGTGCGCCGTATCTAGCTTGCCGATAACAACCGGCACAGGAGCGAGGCATGAAGTTGCTGATCCATGGTCGCAACCTCGAGATCACGCCGGCGTTGCGGGATTACACCCAAACCAAATTGGAGCGGGCCACAGCGCACTTCGGTGATGCCGTTCGCGAGGCAGACGTCCATCTCTCAGTGGCCCGCAATCCCCGCGTACCTCAGCAGACCGCTGAAGTGACGGTTTTTGCCAACGGCACGGTGATCCGCGCCCAAGAACGCAGTGAAAACCTTTACTCCAGCATCGATCTGGCCGCCGGGAAACTGGCCCGCCAACTGCGCCGCTGGAAAGAACGCCACAGCGATCACCACCACAGCCACGGCCACAGCGCCAGCCACACCCCCAGCACGGATGTGGTCAACGATGCATCCCCCGTTGAAGCTTCCCTTCTGCAAGGGCGTGAGGCGGAACTGCCGAATCCGGGTGTACGACGCAAATATTTCTCCATGCCGCCCATGAGCCTGGATGAGGCGCGCCGTCAACTGGATCTGATCGACCACGATTTCTACCTGTTCCGGGAGAAGGAGAGCAATCAACTGCAGGTGATCTACCGACGCAACCACGGGGGGTATGGCGTGATTCAGGCTCGTGACTGACCTCCCAGCCCGCTATGGCTGATCCAGCCCAAGAGCTCCCCGAACTGCCTCCCCGGCTTGATCAGGCGATCCTCGACCCCCTGCTGACCCGGGACCAGCTGCAAGCCCTCTGCGATTCCGGGATGCAGGAGGGCGTGCGGGCCATCTGCACTACACCGCGTCAGTTGCCGATGCTGCGGGAACGCATCGGGACCACCGACGCAGGCCCCATCTTGGTGGCGGTCATTGGCTTTCCCTTCGGAGCAATTCCCGCTGAACTCAAGCTGGCCGAAGCGGAGTGGTGTGCCGCCCATGGCGCCCAGGAGCTCGATGTCGTGCCTGATTTCAACGCCTTGGCCAATGGCGATTCAGGCACGTTTGCCGAGGAACTCGCCGCCCTTTGTGAGCTGGGGGTTCCCCTTCGGGCCGTCCTGGACATGGCACGACTGGAAAGCGAACAACTGGAGCTGGCCGTGGAGGCCGCCATCGATGCTGGCGCTGCGGGACTGCAGACCAGCAACGGCTTCGGTCCGGCATGTCATGCAGATCAGATCCGCCAGTTGAAACAGCTGATCCGCAAACGCTGCGCCATCAAGGCGGCCGGGGGCATCCATAGCCTCAGCCATGCGGGAGAGCTTTTGTTGGCGGGGGCCGATCTGCTGGGCACCAGCAGCGCGCCGGCTCTGCTGCAGGCCCAGCGCCGCCCCGCGGCCTGAATGGCAGAACGACGCCTCACCGGACTCGCCCTCAAGGTAGGCCCCCTCGGCGAGCACGACCGCCTGCTGAGCCTGCTCAGTGATGCGGAGGGCGTTAGTCGCTTCGCCGTTCCCGGAGCACGCCGTCCCAAGAGCAGTCTGGCCGCCGCGGCCCCCCTCACCCTGCTGGAACTGCAGGTAGGAGGACGCAGTGGCCTGACCCGGGTGCGACAACTGCGGGTGCTGCGCAGTTTTTCAGGCCTCGGACAACAGCTGGAAACCCTGGCTGCGGCGCAGGCCCTGTGTGATCTGTGCCTTCAACTGGCGGCCCAGGACCCCGTGGAGGGGCTGCTTGCCACGATGCAGCTGCATCTGGAACGCCTGGAGGAGCACCGAGCCGACCCGGAGCTGGTGCTGGCCTGCACGGTCCAAGCCTGCATCCATCTGCTCACCCTGGGCGGTTATGGACTGCCGTTGCAGACCTGCTGCATCACGGGCGATCCCCTGGACCCACCGCTGGGGCAGTGGGACTGGCGCTGCAGCCTGCTGCCACAGGACGGGTTTGCGATCGATGAGCAGCCTGGGGCTGCGATCCAGCTGAATCCCTCCGAACTGGCCCTACTGCAGCGACTGACTAGGGCCGAACTGCCCCGTCGCCGGGATGGGGAGCTGATGGGCCCCCCAGCCGTATGGAGCCGACTGCTGCGGTTGGTCGAGATCTGGAGCCGGACGCATCTGAACCGACCCAGCAAAGCCCTGGCCATGCTGCGAGAGACGCTGCTGGCAGGCGCGTGAGCCATCATGGCCGCGATGCAATTGCCCCTTGAGCGGACCCAGCCTCACCACCCCTGAACCCGCTCTGCCCACCGGCAGCAATCCGGAGGGGAAGCGCGGCTTGGAAGCCGTGCTTCGCCTCAACGACTTCCGAAAACTCTGGCTGGGCCAGATCTTTTCCCAGCTGGCGGACAAGTTTTACATCGTGCTGATGGTCTTCCTGATCGATCAGCACTTGCTGCTGAGGGGGCAGGGAAGTGGCGTGCTGGCGGAAATGGCGTCGGGTTACGGCCTTGACATCAGCACGCGCACCCAGGTGATCACCCTGCTCGCCACAGGCATCTTTGTGGCGAACACCATCCCGGCCATGCTGCTGGGAACGGTGGCTGGGGTCTGGGCTGACCGCTGGCCCAAGCGTCGGGTGATGGTGGCCAGCAATGCCGTACGAGCCCTGTTGGTGGTGTTCGCACCGCTATGTCTTCTGCCAGGGCCCGTCTGGCTTGGTCTCCCCTGGGGCTACTGGGGGCTAGTGGGCATGACCTTCCTGGAGTCGATCCTGACCCAGTTTTTTGCCCCCTCGGAACAGGCCACAATTCCTGTGGTGGTGCCGGGAGAACACCTGTTGGCAGCCAACTCCCTCTACCAAGCCACCAGCATGGGGGCCACGATCCTGGGCTTCGCCCTGGGGGAACCGATTCTTCGCGCCCTGCACAGCAGCCTGGCGATCCTCGGCATCGATGGCGGCGAGTTTCTGCTGCTACCTCTCTGCTACGGCCTCGCGGCCCTCAGCCTGTCGCGCCTGAAGCTGCAGGAAGCCCCAAAGCCCGCCTCCAACACATCGGTGTGGGCGGAGATCGGCGAAGGATTGCAGGTGCTGCGCCGGGTGCCGTCGGTTCGCGGCGCCATGATTCACCTGGTGCTTCTATACAGCCTGTTGGCAGCGCTCTACGTGTTAGCGCTCCAACTGGCGGCCCTGATCGACAACCTGGGGGCTTCAGGCTTTGGTGCCCTGCTCGCGATGAGTGGTCTGGGCATGGCGATCGGAGCCGTGGTGATCGCCCAGCTGGGCCATCGGTTCAGCCGCCGCCGACTAACGGCAGCAGGCCTTGGAACCATCACCTGGACCTTGGTGCTGCTCAGCCAACTGCGGGGATCTCTGCCCTTCACCCTGAGCCTCTGCGGCATCCTCGGCATTGGAGCAGCTCTGGTAGCGATACCAGCGCAGACCACAATTCAAGAAGAGACCCCCGAAACCGAGCGCGGCAGGGTGTTCGGGCTTCAGAACAACTTGATCAACATCGCCCTGAGTCTGCCGCTGGTGCTGGCAGGCACCTTGGTGAGCAGCATCGGTCTTCAACCGGTGCTGTGGCTGCTGGCAGGGTTGGCGCTGGTGGCGGCGATGATCGAGCGACCGTGGCAACGCTGCTAACTTGCCGTTTCGCCTGAGGAGGCCCAACCCGCTTGGCGCAGATTGCGTGGCTCGGCAAGAAGGCTCCCTTCTGCGGGAATGTGTCCTACGGGATCAGCACCACGGAAGCCCTGCGAAAACGCGGGCATCAGGTGCACTTCATCCATTTCGATAATCCGCGCAGCCCAGAGCGCGACAACACATCTCTGCTGGCTAACGACCCGGACGTCAGCCTGCCCTATCTGGTCAAATCGCAGGTCTACACAATCCCTTCACCAGGAGCGCAGCGGGAGCTGCGGGAATCCCTGGAGCGGCTGCAGCCCGACCTGGTGCACGCCAGCCTCACCCTTTCGCCCCTGGATTTCCGCCTGCCGGAGCTCTGCCAGCAATTGGGCGTGCCCCTGGTCGCCACCTTTCATCCTCCCTTCGATGCAGGCCTGCGCAACCTGACGGCGGGCACCCAACAGCTCACCTACCAGCTGTATGCACCGGCCCTGGCTCGCTATGAGCGGGTGATCGTGTTTTCACAGCTTCAGGCGGATTTTCTCGAGCGCCTCGGCGTTCCAGCCGATCGTCTGACGGTGATTCCCAATGGTGTGGACACTGACCGCTGGTGCCCCACTAGCCCCGGCACCCTTTCACTGATGCATCAACAGGTTCGGCAGCGGCTGGGCCGAGAACGGATCTTCCTCTACATGGGGCGCCTGGCAACGGAGAAGAACGTTGAAGCCCTGCTGCGGGCATGGCGTCTGGTCTCACCGGAAGGCTGTCGGTTGGTGATCGTCGGCGACGGCCCGCTGCGCAACAGCCTGATGAACCAGTTCAACGAAGATCGAATCCTCTGGTGGGGCCACGAGCCGAACTTGGACACCCGGGTTGCCCTGCTCCAGTGCGCTGAGGTCTTCATCCTGCCAAGCCTTGTAGAGGGCCTGTCACTGGCCTTACTGGAGGCGATGGCCACCGGAACAGCATGCGTGGCCACCGATGCCGGTGCCGATGGCGAGGTGCTGGAGCAAGGGGCGGGAATCGTGCTGAGTACCCAGGGCGTCACCACCCAGTTACGCACGCTGCTGCCGGTGCTCAGGGACCAGCCGGTGCTAACGGCTGAACTGGGCCGCAAAGCCCGACTCCGCGCCCTGGAGCGCTACACGATTTCAAGCAACATCGACGCTCTCGAACAGCTCTATTCCGACCTGATTCAAGCCAGCACGGTCGCCGCCTGAGCCAGCCAATCAGCGCCAGTCCAATCCAGGAGCCCAGCCCAAAATCGCCGGAGTGACCGCGGCGTATTGGCTGTAATCCGGATGCAGCGCCCGTAACCCCTGCTCCTCGAAGCGGGCTTTGCCCCGCAGCACCACCGCGAGGCTGACCAAAAGCAACAGATGAAGCAGGCTGCCTGTGGCCAGCACCACTCCTGCGGAACACAGCAACACGGCCCGGTACAACGGATGCCGGCAGATGGCATATGTGCCTGTGGCGATCAACTGGTTGGACGGCTTGGGCGCCGGCAGCGGCGAAAGGCTGGCCCCAAGGCAGTGAAACGCCTCAATGGCCCTAAACAGACCAAAAGCCAACAGCAGAAAGCCCAGCCAAAACAAGTGCTTGGGCCAGATCGCCACACCGAAGCTGGCCGGAGCAGGCCAGACCGGCAGCAGATGGGCCGTGATCAGCAGGAGTTGCGCCAGCAGCCACCACTCACCCCGGCGATTGTCCAACCAGCCGCCCCAACTGAAGCCCCAATCGGAGAACATTCACTCGCTCACCACCAATGTTCGGACGTTACGGCGCTGCACCAGACCCGCGAGGGTCTGCATGTCGTCCCAGCGAATCAAGCCGACACAGCCGAGCCTGCCGCTGTTGGCATTACGGTTGACGCTGGGGTCGAGATGAATGCCTAGATGGCCTCGCCCCGTGGGGGACTGCGGTTCAATTCCGATCCAGATCCGCCCGAGCTCCCGCGGATCGGCGGGACCCAAGGGCTCTAAAGGAGCGATTGAGGCGCATCAAGATCTCCTGAAAGCCCCCCTAGTCAAGCCTGGGAAAACGCTGGGCGATGTTGCTGCCGGTGTACTGCGCCACCCATCCCTCGGGGTTGTTGAACCAACGCACGGCACAAAACCGGGGCTGAGAGCCCATGTCAAACCAATGACGGGTCCCGGCAGGGACCCGCATCAAGTCGCCCCGTTCGCACAGCACGCTGAGCACCTCGGCACCGATGTGCAGCACAAACAAACCGCACCCTTCCACAAAAAAGCGCACTTCGTCTTCGGCGTGGGTGTGCTCCTCAAGGAACTTACGGCGCAGGAGCTCACGATCAGGATGATCCGGCGTCATCCGAATCGCATCGACCGTGGCATAACCGCCATCGCCTTGAACCCGGGCAATCGCATCGGCATAGGTCTGAAGGATGGCGGACTGATCGGCCCCATCCGTCAGGCTCTGCTCAGCTGGCCATTGCTCAAAGCTGATGCCTCGGCGGCTGAGCTCCGCCTGAATCACCGCTGGATCATGGCTCTCCAGCTCGGGCACTTGCTCATCCGGAGCATGGGCTGCGGTTTCGTCTGGAAAGATGCTGAGACGACTCATCGTCTGGACCCCGGGCGCATCGACTGCTGACCATCATCGATCCCACCACGACTGGGGGTCTCACGCTGGTGGGAGTCGGCCCCGGTGATCCTTCCCTACTTACCCTGGCCGCCGTTGAAGCCATCCGCAAAGCGGATGTGGTCTCTTACCCGGTGGGCCGTCCGGGGAGCGACAGCATGGCCGCCAAAATCGCCGCCGCCTGGATCCACAGCGACCATCAGCGCCTGCCGTTGTTGTTCCCGATGGTGGAAGCCGCCGAACCGCGTCGATCCGCCTGGGGGGCAGCAGCACAGGCGCTGCAGCAGGCTGTCCGTTCCGGCCAACACGTGGCACTGCTCTGCGAAGGAGATGCGTCCGTGTTTGCGAGCTGCAGCTATGTGCTGCTGGCCCTTCGTCAGGCATGGCCCGACTGTCCCATCAGCGTGATTCCTGGCATCACCTCCTGCTCGGCAGCCGCGGCTGCCGGCCTCTGGCCCCTCGCGCTTCAGCAGGACCAACTGCTGTTGCGCCCCTGCCCCGACACCCCCGAGGAGCTGGAGAAGGTGCTGGACACCGCCGCTGCGACGGGTCAAGTTCTTGCCCTGCTGAAGCTGGGCCGGCGCTGGAGTTGGGTGCAACCCCTGCTGAAGCAGCGAGGTCTGCTGCAGCAAGCGCTGTTTGCCGAACGGGTCGGCTGGCCCAACCAGAAGATCTGCTGCGCGGATGCAGTCGCGGCCGAACCCCGCCCCTATTTCTCGCTGCTGCTGATCCGTCAGGGATGGCCGGAGGTGTTGCCCTAGGCCAGCTCTCGACTGCGTTCTGCAGCAGCGACAACCGCTTCTATCAAGGCGGAGCGCAGACCAATGCGTTCCAGCGCGCGGACGCCGGC
Organism: Synechococcus sp. MU1642; assembly: GCF_020514115.1. Lineage (GTDB taxonomy): Bacteria > Cyanobacteriota > Cyanobacteriia > PCC-6307 > Cyanobiaceae > Parasynechococcus. Next base: position 19,948 of record NZ_VTKZ01000015.1, on the reverse strand, counting down.
GATCGTGGTGCCCCCTGGTGAGGTGACCATGTCCTTGAGCTGGGCAGGATGCAAATCGCGACGGTCCAGCAGCTCAGCCGTTCCAGCCAGAGTGCGATGGCTCAGCCGCAAGGCCAGGTCTCTGGGAAGACCGGCTGCAACAGCTCCATCAGCCATGGCTTCCGCCACCAGGGCCACAAAGGCAGGGCCCGATGAAGTGAGGGCCAGGAAGGCATCAAGCTTGGCTTCCGTCAGCTCCAGCACTTCGCCCACATCAGCGAACAGCTGCCGCACCTGGTCCCGTTGCCCTTCGTCGATCCCTTCCCCCCAGGCCAGAGCTGTCAAGCCCGCTCCCACAAGCGCAGGGGTATTGGGCACCGCTCGCACACAGCGATGACCGGGAAACAAATGCTGCAAACGCGCCAGAGACACCCCCGCCAACACGGAGATCAGCAGCGGTTGACCCGCAACAGGTGCCGCAGCTGCTGCAACGGCATCAAGTTGCTGCGGCTTCACCGCAAGCAGCTGAACAGGGGCCGTCCAGACCTGCTGAGCGGAAGGATCATCAGCGGCAACCAAACCGATGCCCGCCGGCAAGGCCCCACACCGTTGATCAATCGAGCCAGATCCTCCAACGACCGCGAACAGCTGGTCGGCAGAAATCCGTCCGCGCTCCAAAAGAGGAGTAACAAGGGCCTGAGCCATGCGACCCAGGCCGATAACACCGAAAGCGGGCTGCACGGGGAGCTTCAGAGTGCAGCCGCTCCCCAGGCGGGGGTGGGTGCGCTGGCGGATTCGTCGACATCCGCCACATCAGCCTCACGGCTCACCACTGTTGGAGCTGAGGCTTCGTCTTGACCGGTGTTAGTCACTGTGACGCAGCTGGGGGCGAACAGGAAGATGCTCTCGCCGACGCGCTCTTGATGTCCATCGATCGCGAAGGTGCCACCAGCCACAAAATCAACAGCACGCTGCGCCTGGTCGGGCTCCATCATCGTGAGATTGAGGATGACGGTCTTACGTTCCCGCAAAGCTTGAATGGCCCGAGGCATTTCATCAAAGCTGCGGGGCTCCATCACATTCACCTCGGACGCAGCATTGCTGATGCCGGGCATGCCGATCACGTTGGATCCAGGCAGATCACCACCGAGATCAAACGGGTTGGAGTCACCAATGGGTGCTAACGCACCTCCGTCAGCCTGCAGGGCGCGCTGATCCTGGTCGTCTTGCTCGTCGTCGTAAGCGAAATCATCCAATTCGCCATCGAGATAGTCATCGCCAGCGACGACGGCACGGAGACGGGAGATCAGCGACACCTTGGGATTCCTCTCGGTCTGAATGAGGTTCGAAAACCATGTCCCTGGATACCGTTTTCGCTGCGGCGGGGCAAGTCAATTCGCAGCGTCTGTTGACACCAATCTCGGGCCGAACAGTGCCGAACCGATCCTGAGCCAGGTACTGCCCGCTTCCACCGCCTCTTTCCAATCCGTGCTCATCCCCATCGAGCACTCCTCCAAAGCAAGCTGATCGGCCAAGGCACGGCAGTCAGAAAACAAGTCCTTGCGCTGCTCTGCAGCCATATCGAGCGGCGCCATGGTCATCAGACCCGAGATCCGTAACCCCGGCAGAGCCTGAAGGTCTGACCAAATGGCGCTTAGTTCATCGGCCGACAGCCCCCCCTTGCTGGGATCTGGGCGCAGTTTCACCTGCAGCAGAACGTCAGGCTGACGAGCCTCCTCCACAGCGATGCGCGACACCCGTTCGGCCAGCGACAGGGAATCCACCGAGTGAATGACATCGAAGGCTTTCACCACCGGCCGCACTTTGTTGCTTTGCAGGCGACCGATGAAATGCCAGCGCAAGTTCAGATCGATCAGCTCCTCTTGCTTCGGCAGAGCCTCCTGAACGCGGCTTTCCCCGAAATCAAACTGACCAAGTTCAGCCACGCAACGCACAGCAGCTGCTGGGTGCCCTTTGCTGACGGCCAGGAGTCTGGCGGAGGAAGGACGGTCGAGATTGAGCGCCTGCCACCGCGCAGCGAGTGAATCGGTCAAGGGTTCAGATGAACGTCTGATCGAACAGCTGAGTCCAGGAGTCCAGATCCTCTGCCCCATTCCGCCTGCAGCGGCCCAGGTGCACCTCAGCGTGGTGACGCGCGTCTCCGTAGGGAATCACCTCGAATTGGGCGCCACGGGGCTGGAGCGTCACCAGGAAGAACATGCGCTGGGCGTACAGCGTGGCGTAGACGTCACGACCTTCTCCAGCCGGAGCCACCCGATAGAGCATCCCGAAGGTGGGGTGATTCAGATATCGCTCGGACGCCATGCCCTAATCGATAGTCATAGACCACCGTACTGACCCCGAAGCCCGATCACCAACACCAGAGCGATCATCGCCAGGCCATTCAGCAAGGGAGCAGGCCGATCGGGAGGCATACGGAAGTACGAAGGGCCAAGAATTCGACCACCACGGGCGACTAGAGCATCAGCTCCCTGCTCAGCCCTCAGAAGGATGTTGGCGAGCAGCCGCTCTCCGACGGCCAGCACCAAACCGAAACCGGCCTTGAACCCCAACTGGCGCAGGTTGACGGCACGGCTGGCGAGGGAGCGGAGCAGATTCTGGAGCTCCTCCTGAACCAGAGGCAGAAAACGAAGCGCCAGCAGCAGTTGAAACCCCAGCCGCTCCACCGGACACCCCAACCACTTCAACGGAGCCAGGCACCAACTGAGGGCCCAGACCAGATCCTCTGGAGGGGTCGTGATCAGCATCAGATTGACGCTGTGAATCACGGAAAAGATCAAGGTCGACGTTCGCAGCCCCAGCACCGCCGAGGCCCGATCCACCACCAAAGGGCCCAGCTGGAGCCCACCCAACTGCAGGGGACCGAGACGCAGAAGGTCCCAGGCGGGGCCTTCCGTCTCGAGCCCCGGGAGCTCGGCCGGATTGCGCAGAGGAAAGGCCGCAGGGGGATCCACAGCAGGCAACAACATCGACAACAGGCCCACCACAAATGCCAAGGCCGTCAACAACAGAACAGACCGCCACCACAGCGAGCGGGCCAGACCACTGCCGAGGGTGATTAGCACCAGAGCCACTACCAGGCCAACGCGCCAGAGAGGTCCTGCCAGTACTGGCGTGAGCAGAAACACAAGGGACCAGGCCAGCTTCAGCCGCGGGTCCAAGCGCCGAAGCCAACCGGTGGAGCCATCGACGTATTGCCCTATGGGGACCTGGCGCAACCAGTCCATGGCTCAGCCTTTGCGACTCTGCTGACGGGCGAGGTCGCGCTCGGCATCACGCTGCTGCTTGCCTCGCCAGAACAGGCGCAGCGGGCTGCCATCAAAGCCGAGACCCTCGCGGATCTGGCGCTCGACATAGCGCCGATAGGTCTCTCCGAACAATTTGGGGTCGTTGACAAACAGAGTGAAGCTGGGGGGCCGACTTGCCACCTGGGTGCCGTAGTACAGCTTTCCTTGGCGGCCACCACGGGTGGTGGGGGGACTGCGCCAACTCAGCGCTTCCTTCAGCACCTCGTTCACAACGGACGTCGTAACGCGGCGGCGGTGCTGCTCAACGGCCAAGGCGGCCAAAGCAAAGATGCTCTCCACCCGCTGGCCCGTGAGCGCCGAGGTGAACAGCATCGGGGCCCAATCAAGGAAATAGAGCTTGGAGCGCAGCTCCTTTTCCATCGCCGTCATGGTGTGGCTGTCTTTTTCCACGGCGTCCCATTTGTTAACGACCACCACGCAGGCACGGCCGTCCTCTTCAATGCGGCCTGCCAGGCGCTGATCCTGCTCGGTCACCCCATCGAGGGCATCGATTACTAGAACACAGACATCACTGCGTTCAATGGCCTTGAAACTGCGGTTGATGCCAAAGAATTCCGGGCCATAGTTGACGCTGCGACGCCTGCGGATGCCCGCCGTGTCCACCAGGCGCCAAGGACGATTCTCACGAGTAATGCTGGTGTCAATCGTGTCGCGAGTGGTGCCTCGGATCGGGCTGACAATCGCCCGCTGCTCACCGCAGATGGCATTCAGAAGACTTGATTTCCCAACATTTGGCCGGCCGATGATGGCCATCTGAATCGGCTCCTCCTCATCACCCTCCTGATCCTTCGGAGGCAAAAAGGTGAGCACCTGATCCAGCAATTCTCCGGTGCCGGCTCCGTGGATGGCCGAGATCGGATGGGGTTCACCCAGGCCCAGACCCCAGAATTCGCCAGCCATCGCCAGGCCTTGTTCCGGCGACTCGCACTTGTTCACCGCCAGAAGCTTGGGACAGCGGTGACTGCGCAGAAATTCAGCGATGGATTCGTCAGCGGCCGTTAGCCCCTGCTGACCATCCACGATCACCAGAGCCACACTGGCTTCCTCGAGCGCAAGAGCCGCCTGCTCCCGGATCTCCGGCAGGAACTCACTGTCGTCGTCGAACACCAGCCCACCGGTGTCAACGACCTTGAATTCGCGATCGCCCCAATAACCATCCTGGTAGGTGCGATCACGCGTCACACCAGGCTGATCGTGAACGATGGCTTCGCGGCTGCGGCACAACCGGTTCACCAAGGTCGACTTACCGACATTGGGGCGTCCGATGATTGCGACGACTGGACGCGCCAAGGGTTTGCTCAGGACAATCTTTCACCCTACAGAGAAGCCATAAACCCACTTCAGACCCAAAATTCTTTCAGAGCAAGACAAATAAAACTCAATTGAGACGGCTAGGGCAGGTTCAGTGTGGTCCCTCGCCATGCTCGAGCTCGTCGCCAGTTTTGTGGTCGACCTTCCCGACCAACGCCTGACCGTTTACAACAGCGACCAGGCAGTTGTCCGTGTGATTCCGATCAGCACCGGCAAGGCCTCAACGCCAACACCGATCTTCGACAGCAAGGTCTAACGAAGTACCGCTCCACAACGATGTATGGACGCACCTACACCGTTTCAGGGGTGCCGTTCACGATGTGCGTCAGTGCGAACGAGGCCATCTGCCAGCACGCCGCCCCCTCGCAGGAGAACGCAGGGCAACCCTTCGGCGTGCCCCGCAACCATGGCTATGTACGCATGCCGATGAACCACGCCCGTTGGTTGTTCCACAACACCCCGAAAGGCACACCCATCACGATTCGGGCCTGAGTCAGCCCACCGGAAGATCACCGGGATGCCCCTTCACCGGATCGGCAGGAGGTGGAAGCTCCGGGCCCAAGGGCCCCTGCTCCGGCAGGGGTTCTCCCAGTCCTGCCAGCCAGGCCAGCAACCAGTTCACCGCCGTGGCTCGCCGGGTGCGGCGGGGATACAACTCACCGATCCGGTAACCCGCGAAGTTGAGCTGTTGCTTGAGCAGTTGCTTGTGTTCTTTGGGAACCGAGCGGGTCAGACGAACCGACGCGGGTCGCTCAGCAATCAACTCGGGAGCCTGGGGGAAGGCTTCGGCCCACTCAGAGGGTGTATCGGGGCCGGCGCACCACTGCGGTTCAGCAGGCCGATAGCCCAAACGTTCCCAGATCCTTTCGCAGACAAAGCGATCGCTGCAGCGGTCCTCGAGGATCTGCAACAGCAACGAACGACTGAGCGGCCAGGTCATGTCGATTGCGTTGTGCAGCATAGACCCATGATTGCTTTATCCCCACTGCAGCTTCCCGGCAACGGAACCGCGCGTCAGCTGCGCTGCCGCGTGTTGCAATCACCGCTGGCAGGGGTAAGCGATCGGGTGTTTCGCGGCCTGGTTCGACGTTGGGCGCCTGATGCCTTGCTATTCACCGAAATGGTGAATGCCACCAGCCTCGAGATGGGGCATGGTCTCAGCAAAGTGGAGTCGCTCAACGAGGAATCCGGCCCCATCGGCGTCCAACTCTTCGACCATCGCCCCCAGGCCATGGCCGATGCGGCACGACGGGCTGAAGCCAGTGGTGCCTTTCTAATCGACATCAACATGGGCTGCCCTGTGCGGAAGATTGCCCGCAAAGGGGGCGGTTCCGGGTTAATCCGTGATCCCGAGCTGGCGGTTCAGATCATGGAAGCCGTGGCATCTGCTGTGGCAGTGCCAGTCACTGTGAAGACACGTCTGGGATGGTGTGGGAGTGATGCGGATCCCGTGCACTGGTGCCAACAGCTGGAACAAGCAGGGGCACAACTGCTCACGCTGCATGGACGCACCCGCGAGCAGGGCTTCAAGGGCGCTGCGGACTGGACCGCGATCACCAGAGTCCGAGAAGCTCTCAGGATCCCCCTAATCGCGAACGGCGACATCCACACCCCCGACGATGCCCTGCGCTGCCTGAATCAGACTGGTGCAGCAGGCGTGATGGTGGGCCGAGGCACCATGGGAGCCCCTTGGCTGGTGGGACAGATCGACGCCGCATTGGCCGGTCGTGCGATCCCCTCCACGCCCAACCCTTCAGCACGACTTGCGCTGGCCCGCGATCAACTTGACGGTCTGGTGAAGGATCGCGGCGAACATGGGCTGCTGATCGCCCGAAAACACATGAGCTGGACCTGCACGGGCTTCCCTGGGTCGTCGCGCCTGCGTCATGAGCTGATGCGAGCCCCCACACCCGCTCAGGCCAGGGAGCTGCTAACTCAGCAAATCGACGCCCTTGCCGCGTCCGCCGCATAACAAGTGCAGACCACTCCACAGAGGAGTGATCTGTTAAGACGGCTTTGCTATCGGCTCAAATGAAGTGGTCGCAAGGGGTCTCATGCTGTAATGACGCCGACTTCATGCCGGTGAGCCAGCCGATGAGCACCGCATCCAAGCGACGGGGAATCATCCTGGCTGGCGGGAGCGGCACACGGCTGCATCCGATCACCCAGGCCGTCAGCAAACAGCTGCTGCCTGTTTACGACAAGCCGATGATTTATTACCCGCTCAGCACCCTGATGCTGGCCGGGATCAGTGAGGTGCTGATCATCACGACCCCTCACGACCGGGAGTCCTTCCAGCGCTTGCTCGGCGATGGCAGCAGCTGGGGCATGACGATCGAGTACGCCGTGCAACCGAGCCCGGACGGTTTGGCCCAGGCGTTTCTGATTGGCGCCGACTTCTTGGCGGGCCACCCCGCCGCGCTGGTGCTGGGAGACAACCTCTTCCATGGGCATGATCTAGTGCCCCAGCTGGTGAACAGCAACGCGCAAGCCCAAGGGGCGACGGTGTTTGCCTACCCCGTCAGTGATCCCGAGCGTTATGGCGTGGCCGAATTCGATGCTGATGGCCGCGTGCTGAGCCTGGAGGAAAAACCTCAGAAACCCAAGAGCCGCTACGCCGTTACGGGGTTGTATTTCTACGACGACAGCGTCGTGGAACGGGCCAGCAAGGTGAAGCCTTCAGCGCGTGGCGAGCTGGAGATCACCGATCTCAATCAGATGTATCTGGATGAAGGGGTGCTGCGGGTGGAATTGATGGGTCGTGGAATGGCCTGGCTCGATACCGGCACCTGCGATTCCCTCAACGATGCCGGCAGCTACATCCGCACGCTCGAACATCGCCAGGGGCTGAAGGTAGGCTGCCCAGAGGAGGTGGCCTGGCGCCAGGGCTGGATCACAGCAGAACAGCTGAGTCAGCTGGCGCAGCCCCTCAAGAAGAGTGGCTACGGCTCCTATCTCCTGCAAATGCTCGAGGAGAGCGTGAGCGATCACGCGGCCCTGCAATCCAGCCTGGCGGTGAGCCATGCAGCTTGAACAACTCAACACACCGTCCGGCGCGGTGATTCAGGGTCCCCTGCTGATAACGCACCAGGCCCACGGCGATGACCGTGGCTGGTTTTACGAAAGCTGGAACCAACGCAAATTCGATGAAGCCGTCGGCGAATCGGTGCTGTTCTCGCAAGACAACCACTCCCGCTCGATCCAAGGCGTGCTGCGGGGACTCCACTACCAGCTAGCACCGGAACCCCAGGCCAAGCTGGTGCATGCCACGGTCGGAGCGGTTTACGACGTCGCCGTCGACATCCGACGCAACTCACCAACCTTTGGCGCCTGGGTAGGCACCGAACTGAGTGCCGAGAACAAATGCCAGCTTTGGATTCCTGAGGGCTTCGCCCACGGCTTCCTCACCCTCAGCGATGTTGCGGAGGTGCAATACAAGGCGCGAGGGTTCTGGAACAAATCCTGTGAACGGGCCATCGTCTGGAATGATCCAGATCTGGCCATTGCCTGGCCGATCGATCGGCTGCAGGGCGCCGAGGTGAGCCTCTCGGGCAAAGATGTCCAAGCAGCAGGGTTCAAAGCCGCTGAGGTGGCTGGAGACGTTTTCCCGTGAAGGTGCTGCTCACCGGAGCTGGCGGTCAGCTGGGCCAGGCTCTGATCGCTTCCGCCCCTGAGGGAATCGAGCTGGTGGCCACTAGCCGTCAGCAGCTTGACCTGGCTGACTCTGCAGCCTGCAGCGGCGCCGTGGAACAGCACCAACCCGACTGGGTGCTCAACGCCGGTGCTTACACAGCGGTGGACAAGGCCGAGTCGGAGCCCGAGCTGGCCCACGCCGTGAATGCCGGGGCACCGGAAGCCTTTGCCCGTGCTCTTGATCAACAAGGAGGACGCCTGCTCCAGATCAGCACCGACTTCGTCTTTAACGGAACCCAGGGCACTCCGTATCAACCCGAGCAGACCCGCGACCCTCTCGGTGTTTACGGCGCCAGCAAAGCTGCTGGAGAAGCCGCGGTCCAAACGATTTTTGGAGCAGGAGGCCGGGGCCTGATCCTGCGCACCAGCTGGGTGATCGGGCCCGTGGGCAAGAACTTTGCCCTCACCATGCTCCGCCTTCACCACGAACGGGATCAACTGGGTGTTGTCGCCGATCAAGTGGGCTGTCCGACCAGCACCCTCAACCTCGCTCAAGCCTGTTGGCAAACCCTTCAGATCGCTGGTGACCGCGAATTGCCAGCTGTTATGCACTGGAGTGATGCCGGCGCCGCCAGCTGGTACGACGTGGCGGTGGCGGTTGGCCAAATCGGTGCTGACTTAGGGATCATCGACACGCCCGCAGCCGTGCAACCGATCACAACTGCGGACTACCCGACGCCTGCAGAACGGCCGGCCTATTCCCTTCTTGACTGCACCTCCACCCGGGCAGCCCTGGACCTCAACGGCGAGCACTGGCAGCAAGCGCTGAGAGCTGTGTTGCAGCAAGCCAAAACGCCATGAAGAGCCACTGAGTTCAAAGCGCCAACCCCAAACAACGCCCCACCCCACGCTCTCCCCAATGGTTTCGTCCATGCCTTCCGCCTCCGACCTGCTGGGAGCTCGCCGCAGAGTTCTAGTCACCGGAGGTGCCGGCTTCATTGGCGGCGCTGTCGTGCGCAGGCTGCTACGGGAGACCAGAGTCACCGTCTTCAATCTCGACAAGATGGGCTACGCCAGCGACATGTCCTCGATTGAGGAGGTGCTGAGCGAGCTGGGCGAAGCGGCGAACGATCGACACAGGCTTCAGAAGGTGGATCTGACCGATGCAACAGCCGTTGAGGCTGCGGTGCAGGAGGCCGACCCCGATCTGGTGATGCACCTGGCAGCGGAAAGCCACGTGGATCGATCCATCTCCGGCCCTGGTGTGTTCATCGAGAGCAACGTCAACGGCACCTACAACCTCCTGCAGGCGGTGCGTCGCCACTACGAGGGCCTGAGCGGCGAACGCCGGGATGCCTTCCGGATGCACCACATCAGCACCGACGAAGTCTTTGGGTCCCTGGGCGCAGAGGGGCGCTTCTCAGAAACAACCCCCTATGACCCCCGCAGCCCCTACTCCGCCAGCAAGGCGGCCAGTGATCACCTCGTTCAGGCCTGGCACCACACCTTTGGGCTACCTGTGGTGCTCACCAACTGCTCAAACAACTACGGCCCCTGGCAGTTCCCTGAAAAACTCATCCCCGTGGTCACCTTGAAGGCCGCTGGAGGTGAGTCGATTCCTCTCTACGGAGATGGGCTGAATGTGCGGGATTGGTTGTACGTGGAAGACCACGTTGATGCATTACTGCTGGCGGCCTGCAACGGAGCGTCGGGCCGCAGCTATTGCGTTGGCGGCCACGGTGAGCGCACCAACAAAGAGGTTGTTCACGCCATCTGCCAGCAGTTGGATCAGAGCCGCCCTGCATCGGCTCCTCACGCCGACTTGATCACGACAGTGACCGACCGTCCTGGCCACGACCGCCGCTACGCAATCGACCCAAGCAGCATCAGTTCCGAGCTGGGCTGGAGCCCTCGCCACAATATGGAACAGGGCTTGGCGGAGACCGTGCGCTGGTACCTGTCTCATCAGGAATGGTGCAACAAGGTGCGCGAGCGGGCGGGCTACGACGGCAGCAGATTGGGCATTGAAAAGGTGAAGCCTCAAGGGAAAACACCAGACCGTTGATGCGGATCGACGCCAGGACAGTGATCACGGATGATCGAAGCACCGCTTGATCGCGCCGAGGATCCGATGACGCTGCCGTTCAGGATTGAAACCGACAGTCTCGGTGGCATTGAGGTGGCGTCCGAAGCGCTCTGGGGGGCCCAGACCCAGCGCTCGCTCCAAAACTTCGCGATCAGCGATGAGAGGATCCCTCTCGAAATCATCCAGGCCCTGGCCTGGATCAAACGCTCCTGCGCCACGGTGAACGGCCGAAATGCGCTTCTGAGCCCTCTACAGGTTGAGCTGATCTGCACGGCAGCCGATGCCATTGCCGCTGGCCAGCACAACGATCAGTTCCCGCTGCGGGTCTGGCAGACCGGAAGCGGGACCCAGACCAACATGAACATCAACGAGGTGATCAGCAATCTTTCGTCTCAGGCCTCAGGTACAGCCCTCGGCAGCCACCAGCCGGTGCATCCGAATGACCACGTCAATCGGTCGCAATCCACCAATGATGTGTTCCCCGCAGCCATCCACGTCGCCGCGGCCAAGCACCTGAAGGACGGGCTGCTGCCGGCGCTCGATGGCCTGGTGCAGGCCTTGGATGCCAAAGCCCAAGCCTGGATGCCAATCGTCAAGATTGGCCGCACCCATCTGCAAGATGCGGTACCGCTGCGTCTTGGCGATGAGGTCGCCGCTTGGCGAGATCAACTCAAACAAGCCCAGGCATGGCTGGACGCTTGCCTCGTCAGCCTCTGCGATCTTCCACTGGGGGGCACCGCAGTGGGCACGGGGTTGAACACGCCGCCGGGCTTCCGTCATGCCGTAGCGGAAGAGCTGAGCCGGGTCGCTGGTGTCAAGGTCCGTCCCGCTGAGAACCTTTTCGCGGTGATGGCCGGCCATGACGGCCTCGTCCATGCGATGGGCCAACTGCGCCTGCTGGCGGTGGCCCTGCTACGCATCGCCAATGACGTGCGTCTGCTTGGGTGTGGCCCGCGGGCGGGTCTGGGGGAGTTGCGGCTGCCCGCCAATGAACCCGGCAGCTCGATCATGCCTGGGAAGATCAATCCCACCCAGTGCGAAGCGATGGCCATGGTCTGCACCCAGGTGATCGGACTCGATGGCGCCGTGGCAGCTGCCGGCGCAGGCGGCCATCTGCAGATGAATGTCTACAAGCCCTTGATCGGCTTCAACCTGCTGCAGTCGATCCGCATGCTCAAGGACGCCATAACCTGCTTCCGCCAGAACCTGGTAGAGGGCTTAATGCCGGATCGGGAGCAGATTCAGCGGTTCGTGGATCGCTCCTTGATGCTGGTCACTGCCTTGACCCCGAGCATCGGTTACGAGAAGGCCAGTGCCATCGCTCAGCATGCCCACCATCAGGGATTGACGCTGAAGCAGGCGGCCTTGGAGCTCGGCTACATCAGCGAAGCCGACTTTGATCAGAAGGTGAATCCCGGCGCCATGGCCGCTCCGGACGCCTGAGCTCAGGCCGCCCGCTCCGTCGCCGGGTTGAGCGCAGCGGGGGCCGGCACCAGATCCTCGGCTTCAGCCACCGGGAAGCGGTTGATCGCTTTCAAAGCCTGACGGGCATGGCTGCGCAGTTGCTCACTGATCGCTTCGCAGTAGGGCACCTGGGCCAGAAGATCCACGGTGCGGCGCATGATCCGCACCACATCACCCTCATCCAGGGAAGTGTTGGCAATCAGATCGCTCCAGGACGTCCCCCGGGCCCAGGCATCCACAAGGCCCATGAGCTCGGGTTCCCACCAGGCCGGCACCACCACACCAGCGCGTTCCTGGGCTCGCAGCAGTTCGCGACGCAGACCCGAAAGATCCTGCAGGGCTTCCTCGGCCGCCGCAGGCGGCGGGAAGCCACTCCACAGGTCGGGGCGGTTGACCTCGGTGCTGATCGCCTCGAACACTGCCGCCAGGTCGGGCGGGGAGAGGTCATCGAGATGCCCACTCATCAGCGCCAACCCCAGCCAAAGTTCGTTGTCACCACGCAAGGCAGAAACGGTGCGGCCGATCTCAGTGGGATCCAGCTCATCGAGGCATCCGAAGTGCTGCAGGATCTCCATCAAGGCCAGGAAGGTCTCCCAGTGACGGTTGGCCCGCTGATGCAGCAGATGCTGCCTTTCAGCGATCTCTAGCTCCAGATCTTCCATGCGACGGCGGTGCTTCTTCAGCTGTTTGCGATCTCCCCAGCGATGGGCCGGATGATGCTCCTGCTCCTGCTCGAGATCCCGAACCAGCCGGGCCTGGGTCAACACCTCCCCAGCCAAGTCGTATTGCGGGGTGGTCATGTCGTGGCGCCGGGCCATATGGGCCACGGCTAACGCCAAACCACCACTGGCCTGATCGCCATGGCGCAACTCACCGGAACGGGACAGCTCCGGGACCTCGAGCCCATCCACCTGCAGACAACTGAGCTCCGCATGGATGCTCACCACCGCCTGACAGGGCAGCAGGATCCAGACGTTTTCATCAGTCAGGCAGAGCAGCAGCGGGAACTGACCGGGCCCCTTCACCTTCTCGACGATCACCGCGGGCGCGACGCGCCCCCGCAGCTGCGGCGATTTGAGGCTGACCAGGGTGCCGGTGCTGGCGAACTGCAGGGCCATCGTCAGCTCATTGGCGAGCGTCTCCTCGGCCTGCTGCTGAAGGATGCGGAGCAAGCGCCGCTCCTCGCGGAGCCGCCCACGCATTTTTTCGTAGTCCTCAAAGTCTTCCCAGGGGATGTCGCCGGCGACGCCCTCCAGCTGGCTGAGTTGCAACCGCAGCTGAGAAAGGTTCTCCTCGTCCTCCACGAGGTCAAGCCCCGCCAGATAGCGGCCAAAACTGCGCTCCACCAGCTCCCTGGCCTTGGCCAGATCGTGACGCTGCAGCAGGTTGAGAACCATGCCGTAGCTGGGGGTGAACTGGCTCACCAGGGGGTCGGCGGGACTTATCGCCAGCTGCCCAGCTTCACGCACACCTTCGAACCGGCTTTGCACCGTTACGACGTAGCCCTGAGAGTCGAGGCCACGCCGCCCGGCCCGCCCGGCCATCTGGAGGAACTCACTGCCCATCAGCGGGCGATGTCCCCGCTCGGTGCGCTTGGATAGGGCCGCAATCACCGTGCTGCGGGCGGGCATGTTGATGCCCGCCGCCAGGGTCTCCGTGGCAAAGACCACCTTCACCAACCCCTGCTGGAAGAGCTCCTCGATCAACTCCTTCCAGGCGGGCAGAACACCGGCGTGGTGGGCAGCTATGCCCCGCAGCAGCGCATCAGCGTGAATTCCATCCCGAACGGCCTCGGGGTTGTCGTGGCTGTAAGCGGTTAGGCGCTCCTTGATCCGCGCTTGCTCCTCCTGAGTCACCAGGCACTGCACTCCCAAATCCCGTACCGCCTTGTCACAGCCGCGGCGGCTGAAGATGAAATAGATGGCCGGGAGCATCTGCCGCTCCGCCATCTGAGCCACGACGAAGCTGATCGGCGGTGGCTCGGGTTGCGGCGGCCTCTGGGAACGCCCTTTGCGCTTGTGCCCCCTGGGCGCGCGCCAGACCTTGCAGTTGGGATGAAGACCCGTGCCAGCTTCGTTCAACAGGGGATGCAACCCCTTGGCACTGCAGAAGCTGAACTGCAGCGGCACCGGCCGGTGGTCACTCATCACCAACGTGGTCGGACCATGAACCTTCTCGATCCAGTCGGTCAGCTGCCCTGCATTGGCCACGGTGGCGGAAAGCGCCACCAGCTGCACCGTGGGTGGGCAGTGAATGATCGACTCCTCCCAGACTGTGCCGCGCTGGGAGTCGTTCATGTAGTGGCACTCATCGAGCACCACCGCTTCCACATCAGCAAGGGGATCATCGTGCTCATCCGCCTCGGCGTAGAGCATGTTGCGGAAGATCTCCGTCGTCATCACCACGATGGAGGCCTCGCGATTCACGCTGAGATCACCGGTCATCAAACCCACGTTCTCCGCACCGAACTCATCGCGGAAATCGCGTAGTTTCTGATTGGAGAGAGCCTTCAACGGTGTGGTGTAGAAGACCTTCTGGCCGTGGGCCAGGGCGCGATGAATGGCGTATTCCCCGATCAGGGTTTTGCCGGATCCTGTGGGGGCACTGACCACAACCGAATGTCCCTGGTTGAGGGCATCCATGGCCTCCAGCTGGAAATCATCCAGCGGGAAGGGAAAGATTTCTGAGGGATTCAGTGGGGCACTGCGATCGACATCGGGCTCGTATTGGGGCGTGGCCGGTGTCGATTGGTTCATCAAATGATCTTAAGGAGCCTGGCTGAGCTCTCTTTTCGAACAAGCAATAAGCCACGCCAATGCAATCAATCAGATGTGCCGACCTCTTTTGACGGAACCAAGCCTGATCATGAAAAATAGTCATGAGAATGCCTCGAGCCCAGGTGAGCCCACCGGGGCTTTTTTTGTGCCTGCTGCACAACAGCGAAGGGTGACAGGGGCACCCCGCCAGTGCCATGACTGAGGGGATTTAGAGCCACTGCCTGTGACCAGCACTCAGCTCATCAAGCCGCGGCCGGCTGAAGACACCCTGATCGATGCCCTTCGAGGCTGCCGCGACGTGCAGGAGCTGAAGGCCCTCGAACAACGCCTGGCATCCAGCACCGATGCCCCGCCGCTATTCAACTGGATCTGTGATCTGCTCGTGGAACGACGCATCTCTCGTGGCCTCGCTGCCCGCCTGCTGTTCGAACTCCACGACGGGGGCTCGACCTAGGGCGACCGACTAAGACGAGCGAAGCCTCCAGACGGCTGCAAGGGCCGAGATGAGCATCTTGGATGTGACCAGGTTGGTGCTGGACACCTGGGATTGCTTCAACAACAAAAACTCGGTCGATCAGCTCCAACCGCTATGACTCACCAGCAGCATCAAGAAATACGGAAGCGCGCAAACCATCAATGCTGGCTGCCTTGCTGGGCCTGCTTCGACGTGGCGCTGGCCGACAAGCTGGATGCGTTTGTTCCCGTGTGGCTCCGCTCCACCGGCACCCACTTCACGGGTCCCCACCATCGACCAGGAGACCGGGGAAGCAGAATGGATGCATGGAGCGGGGTCGCCAAACACCACCTTTACGGGAATGTGCTTGGCGTCGATACAGCAGGCCATTCACCTCAGGCCGAGGTCTCAGCTAGTAAGCCAATACGTCAGACGATCTCTTTACGGCCAGCCTTGATCTTCTCTTTGGCCGTCATAAGTCCATAGACGAGCAAGCCGAGAAGAGCGATGTTCACGCCGATGAAGAACATCATGTCCATGGTCTTGTGGCGACTTGCCTCGTGATAGGCGGGAAACGTAAGCCGGCCTACCCGTCAGAAGACTCATTAATTCTGAGGGGAGGAGGCAACGATTACCGCAACTGGAAAGCAGTGCACCGCTTGGGTAGCGGCGAAACGGTGGCGGCATGAAGTAGCTAGCCCCTTTCAGTCGGATGCGCTCAAGACACGATCCAGCCAGCGAGTCAGATTCTTAAAAGACGGGCCTTTCCGAGTGGTCTTGGCCATGGGAACGCACATTGCGTGTACAGCTGAGCCAGCCGCGTACTGCGCAGCAACTTCAGATAGTTCGATTGTCTTGCCGCACACTCGGCAGGGGAGCTTTTTGACCAAGTGGGAATGCCTAACCCTCTTGTTAGTGGTAGCCCTACAACGCTCGAAAAAGCCAGTTGTCGATACCGGCGCCACCAATCAAGCGAAAACCGACTTGGTGACTCACGTCGTCGCCAGGGGTTTTACCTTTACCTCAGCCTTTTGACGGCTGCGCCAGATTGTTGAGATTCAGGGCTACGAGAGCCACGCCGAAGCTGCAAAAGAAGGCGATCAGGCCTTGGCTGGTGATGGACATACAGGCAGGATAGTGAGATTATTAAGATATGTAACCAACCTTTGCATGATAGCGGCATGGCTCAAGGCAAAAACTTCCCGCGAGACTCGCCTATTTGGGTGGCAGCGCGATCGCGGCAGTCATGGCGTTGGCAGTTTTTGTTGGCGGCGCCAACGCTGGTGACTGTCCTCGCAGCAAGTCAGCGGAAGCAACCTCGACAGAGGCTCACCAGAAAGCTGACGAAAAAACTGAAGTCGAGGCCTGACGATGTCTATTGATGCCAGATGCCAGGAACAGCAATCAGCCGCTGATCGCATGTTCATGGACTTCAAATACACCCGCCCTGGCTCGCAAGAGCAGCTACAGGCCTTAGCCACTCTGAGCTTCCTCATAGGGATGTGGGCCGATTTCCTCACGGCTGAGGAGAAGAGAATGGATCAAGTATTGGCCCTAGAAGGCCGCTGATCAGTCTCGAAGAAAGCCCCTGCTGATGCAGGGACTTGACTCATCAGCTCAGGCAAAAGAGATGCTGTGAGGTGCAGCGGGGTAGCTCGTTGGAATGGGAAATGGGATCTGCCTTTCCTTCTGCCATCGCTTTGGCGCGTCGGTACATCTGGCTACTAGTAGCCCCCTTGAGCTTCCAAGGCGGCTGCAACAACTGCCCAGTTTTTGGTTTCGGAGGTCATTGACTTCAGGAATTTCGACCCATGAACCATCGCCAAATCGCTCCTTATGCCGTGAGGGAGGCATCCGCACAGCAGACCGCTCTCAGGAAGGGAAAGCGGTTGCTAATGCGCACCTGTATCAGGCCCTACGTCAAGCAATTTTGAGCATCTGTAGCAATTCAAGAAGTTGTCTCTGCTCAATGCACGAGGAAATAGTTGCGAGCCTGCGCCTCGATTTGCACTCTCTCAAGCTTGAGTACAAGACGACCTGCGATGCCTTGAGAAATTGGCCTGGCTGACCTGCAGAGGAGCAAGAATTTCTCGAATACAAAAAACAAGAGGTTTTCGAGCCTTGGTCCAGCACACCTTTAATGACGAACCTGTCTAATCATTTGCCAATTACTTAGGAGTTGTAAGCACTGGGCACCAACTGACAGAAGGAAGTGGGGTGGGCACTAAAAGCGGGTTAAGCCAGCGAGTTTTATCTGGTGATCATGTCTATGGAAGTAACAGGTTTTTATGAATCGCCGCCGTCCTTCTGGAGATTTCATCAAGGCATATCAGGCAATTACCTGATGCCCCCTTCACAATTTGTTTGCAATCACCGCCGGATGCAAACCAAATACTTACATATCAGATCTACTGCGATTACTGCGAGGTTGGCACCGCCACAAAGTGGCAATGGCGCTGCCTATCAGGCAGTGAATCACCGCAGAGATGGCACCTGGCAACGCAGTGAGGGGACTAGCGAACCCACCACTGCGGGCGAGCACCACTGCGAGTCCTGAGTTCTGCATGCCCACCTCGATGCTGATGGTCCGCTGGGCCTGCACGCTCTGCCCCGCCAGCCGGGGAATCAGCCAGCCGAGCAGAAAACCACCGCCATGCAGCAGCAGGCAAGCCAGGATCAGCACGGGCCCCTGCTGACGCAGCACAGCCGTTTGGCTGCCGACGATGCTGGAGACGATCATCACGATGGCCATCACCGCCAGGGGAGGCATCACCGGCTCAATCCGCTGGGCCACGCCGGGTAGACCACGCTTGAGCACCACCCCAACGGTGACGGGCAGCAACACCACCTGAAGCACGGCTAGGAAAAGGGCCCAACCGTCCACCGGCACATACTGGCTGGCCAACACCTGCGTTAAACGCGGGGTCAACACCACCGCCGCCAGGGTGCTGATCGTGGTCATGACCATCGATAACGCCACATCTCCACGGCCGATCAGAGCCACCACATTGCTGGCGGTCCCCCCTGGGCAGCAGCCGACAAGAATCAAGCCCACCGCAAGCGGGGCAGGCAGGTGCAAAGCCGCCGCAATCACAGCGGCAAGGGCCGGCATCACCAGGAACTGCACCAACACCCCCAGCAGCATGGCGCGGGGGTGTTGAGCAACCCGTACGAAATCAGCGGGTGTCAAACCGACGCCCATGCCGAGCATGATGACGCCGAGTCCAAGGGAGATGAGTGGCCCCTTGAACCAGATGAATAGCGGGGGATGCAGCAAGGCCAGCAAAGCTCCCAGCAACGTCCAAAGCGGAAACAGCAGAGTGAAACGCTCCCAGGTCATCACGATCAGAGGATTACGGCCATCCTTGTTCAGGGGGGATTCCAGACTGTTGTAATGCGGGACCAAGCTTCTCCCATCACTCCAGCCCGCCGCCGCCGCCTGCGGAGCTTGAACTCCGGCCAGGAGCCCTGGCAGCTGCAGGATCCCGCCGGAGCCGGCCAGCTCGTTGATCTAGCGAGCAACGACTACCTCGGGCTCAGCCGTCACCCCGATGTGCTCGCAGCGGCAACGGAGGCCGTGGCCTCCGATGGCGTCGGTGCCGGTGGATCTCGCCTAATCACCGGCACCCGACCACGCCATCTGAAGCTGGAGGCAGCTCTTGCCAGCTGGTTAAACCGGGACCGGGTGCTGCTGTTCCCCAGCGGATTTCAAGCCAACATCGCCGCCCTAACGGCCCTGAGTGACAGACACACCACCGTGTTGGTGGACCGGCTGATCCACCACTCGCTGCTGGCCGGCGTCCGCACCAGTGGAGCGCGGCTGCAACGCTTTGCCCACAACGATCTTGAGGATCTCGGCCAGAGGCTGCAGCGGCTCAACCCGGCAACAACACCGCCACTGGTGGTGACCGAAAGCCTGTTCAGCATGGAAGGCACCAGCCCCAATCTGCAGGGCATCGCCGACCTGTGCGCCCACCACGGTGCACAGCTGCTGGTGGACGAAGCCCATGGACTGGGGGTGCTGGGGCCCGGAGGCCGCGGGCTTTGCCATGGACTCCAACAGCCTGTGGCCTTGGTGTGCGGCACCTTCGGTAAGTCCTTCGGCAGCGGAGGTGCATTTCTGGCTGGGGATCACAGCACGATGGAACGGCTGCTTCAAACCAGTGGGGCTTTCCGCTACACCACGGCCCTGGCACCACCGCTGGTGGCTGGAGCCCAGGCTGCCCTGCGCTTGATCCAAACCAACTCCAATTGGGGAAGCAAGCTGAGCCAGCGCTCGGAACGCTGGAGGACAGCTCTGGCGCACCATGGCTGGGCAAAACCAGCAGGGCACGGTCCTGTGCTGCCCTTGCTGGTCGGTGGCGACCAGGAAGCGCTCGACCTCCAGCAACAGCTGGAGCAGGCGGGTCTGCTGTCGGTGGCGATCCGGCCGCCCACCGTGCCGGAGGGAACCGCCCGTTTGCGCCTGGTGCTGCGGAGGGACCTGCCGGAGGGCACATTGGAGCAACTGCTCGCAGCCCTCGGCTCTCGATGATGCAGGTCCTGGCAATGCATGGTTGGGCTGGCCAGGCCGGCGCCTGGTCCCACTGGCGACAACGCTTTGAAGAGGGGGGAGCGAGATGGTCCAGCGCAGACCGGGGCTACGGCGGCGGTGAGGCCGTTGCTCCGGCATGGCCCCCCGGCGCTGGACGCAACCTGTTAATCGTCCACTCCCTGGGGTTACATCTGCTGCCGGCAGCTGTTCTGGTGCAGGCCGATGCGGTGGTGCTGCTGGGCAGCTTCAGCGCCTTCGTGCCACGCGGGCGTGCAGGGCGCGCTGTGGCGCTAGCTCTGCATGGGATGCAAGCGGCCCTGGACACCGACCAGGAACTGACGATGCTGGAACGCTTCCTCGACAAAGCCGCCTCACCCCATG
>NZ_VTKZ01000014.1 GCF_020514115.1 Synechococcus sp. MU1642 | reverse complement strand
CTCTTGGTCTCGTAAGTCGCCTCAGACACATCAAGGCTTTCGCCTCAAGCGCTTCGGCTTGCGCAACAGCCTCTCGGCTCCCGCGCAAGACAAAACCATAACACCACCACCTTCTGGGGTGCAATAGCAATGTTTCAGCGCTGCACCAGAGCCTCTCCCCAGGGGAGGAAACACGCCAAATGAGCCCATGAACCGGCCGCCAACATCGGGAATCCACTGTCAGCGACGTCTTCTCCAGGAGAGAGCTGCGCAGGATCGGCATCCAACCAGCGAATCGGACAACCCAGTTCGTCAAGCACCAACCATGCAGCTGCCAGATCCCAAATCTTTGGCGTGGCCTCCAGTGAAGCGATGGTCTGACCCATCGCAACACTCACCAAATTGAGGCTGGCGACACCAAAAAGACGAATCTTTCCTGGGAAGCGCTGATCAGGCTTGCGCTGCAGCACACGAATCGAGCGGCTGCAGAGCGAAACACAGGCACTGGTGGCCAAGGCTCGGGTCTCCGACGTCAGCGGTTGATTGTTTCGTGTGGCACCGCGACCACGCAAAGCGACAAAGCGTTGGTCCAGCGCTGGCACATCCAGGAAAACCTCACTGGGACGACCATCGACGAAGCGCGCCACCGAAATCGCCCAATAGGGAATGCCGGCCGCAAAGTTAGTGGTTCCATCTAGGGGATCAACCACCCAATAGGCCCGCGACGTAGGAACTGTTTTTGATCCCTCCTCGCTGAGGACACCCTCCCCAGGGGCGATGCTTGCCAACCCCTCCACCAAAGCTGCATCACTCCAGCGATCGCAATCTGTGATTAACGAACCATCAGGCTTTACATCGGAACCGATCTGGCCAAAATCTTGGAGTTGACGAGCACGGATGCGATTCAGCAACAGATGAACGGCGCCCAGTTGATCGTCACTGAGCACCAACGTCACCACGGAGGCTGAACAGGACTGTCATTAGTTTGATTTACCGACGAACCTCCAGTAGCCACAGATGGACAGGCGGTCTTGAGCGGCCTTGGCTCAATAGGAATCGGTTCTTGATCAGGCTCTGGCTTGGTCCCAGGTAGGGAGACCGCGTTGCAGGCGATCAAGGCATCCAGTCCTGTGCGGCGCTGAAGGGTCGCCAAATTGGTGTTGTAATCATTAATGGCACGGGCGTATTTCAACTCAGCCTGAGTGAGATCACGCTGGCTGTTAACCACCTCTCTCTGAACCCCAACGCCCGCTTGGACTCGCAGCTGAGACAGCCGAAGAGATTCTTGTGATGAAAGAACCTCGGTGGCTGTGGTGTCAATACTCTGAATGGCGGCTCGCAAACCAAAAAAGCTTCTCTCCACCTGAAGACGGATCTGATCGCGAGTTCTCGCAAAATTGAGGCGGCTTTCTTCCGCAGCCTGCTTAGAGCGCCTGTATTCAGCACGAGCACGCCCACCATCAAACAAGCGCCAGCTCGCTGTCAGGGCAGTGCTGTTCTGCACACCATAAGTGAAATCCCCCATATCGATATCACCTAAAGAAGTTTGGCCGTTTTGCCCTTCCGTGCGCGACACCGAGGTGGAATTCACGAATCTCAGGACAGGCTGCACTGCCGCAAGGGACGCATTGGCTTGACTGTTGTTGATCGAGATGTCAAGGATCAGTTGATCGAGTTCTTCGCTGTAGTTGTAAGCAGCAATAATGCTTTCTTGAAGTGAGGGCTCCCATAACCCCAAGGGTGACGAGGGCGTCGCGGCGGTGGGAGTGACGTCCTGAGGGAGGTCGAGCAGACTGGCCAGGTTGCGGCGCTGAGTGTCCTGATCACGCAGATTGGTTGTCAGGATGTTGCGATCACGAGCCAGCTGGGTCTCCGCTTCGAGGACCTCCAGCTTTGTATTCACCCCTGCGTTGAAACGCGCCCGCGCATCGCGGTAGCTGACCAGTGACGCTTTAACAGAGTCCTGGCCGATACGTACGCCTTCATCGACTTGCTGCAGCGCGAAGTAGGCCGTCTGCACCTCGAGACGAAGATCACGAAGAGCAATTAAATAGGAGTCCCCGGCTCGCTCGAAGCGATCTCGAGCTGCAGCAATCTGAGGAACGCGGGCGGGGTTAATCAGATCCCAACTGAACTGCAAGCTGCCATTGACCCGCCACTCGCGGCCATAGAGCTCATTGTTGGGATTGCCTGTCAGAGGATCTGTGGTGACGAAATCTGGGTTCCGATAGGAGTAGGAAGCAAAGTATTCAGGGAGACCGCTTGCAGACAGGTCGATGGTGGGATACCAGGCGGCAACAGCTGCACGCAAAGATGATTTCGCTTGATCAACCTGACTAGCCGCAGCCTTCAGTGTTGGGCTATTGACCTCGGCCAGCTGAATGGCTTCTGTGAGCGTGAGAGGACGCAGCTCATGGATGCGCACCTGAGAGGGAACATCTGGAAGAGCCAAAGGTGGAGGAGCAACCAGATTTTCGAGGGATGGCGGCAAAGCATCCACTGCTGGAGGAAAACTTGAGGGGTCTGCCTTGGGACGAGCACCCTTCAGATCAATCGCATCCGGGAGCATTGTCTGGTCAACCAAGGCAGACTCAGCCTGAACAGCGTGTTCGCTGAGAGCAGGGAGAAAATCGGTTAAAACAACGCCAGCAACGAGGCAGATACCCGCAGTGATCCGGCGCACAACACAAAAAGTATTTAGCTGAGCTTAGGGACTTTTTCCTAGTGCATCCAAAACCGAGGCCACGATGTCAGCCGCCCCATGCACGATCCGGATGGGGACCGGCAGCTGTGCGGCCAGGGCCTCCAGGGTCATGTCATCCAGAAAGACAGGCTCCCCCTGTCGCAGCATCACCGACGGAAGCAGCAGCTCATCGCCCAGCTCTTGACCCTGCAGGCCAGTGAGCAGATCCTGTCCCGTCAGCAGTCCGGTCACCACCTGCTCTTGCCCCCAATAGGGACTCGGCAACCCGATCAGATGAAACTCGACGCCATCAACAGCATTCAGCCGTTCAGCCACAGGCTGCAACGCCTGAGCCACGATTTGTCCGACCACCCAGCTGCAACGACGGGGCCCAGGGACGATGCTGGGCAAATCCTCAGTTGCGGCATCCAATGCTTCAAGGAAGGCACGGATGCTGCCTACGCCGTTTTCCTGCTGCGGGAGATCCTCGTAATTATCCCGGGGAGGCAAAGGCAATCCCGCCAACAAATACCACTCATCGGAGAGCCAAACAAAACGGGTGCCCAATACCTCCTGAAAATGCTGCTGCATAGGTTCCACCTGAGCAATCACCCTGCGGGCGCAGTCAAGATCCACAGGAGCCAAGCCGTCGTCCGCCGGCCTGAAGCGGGTGAGCCCCACCGGCACCACCGCCGCAGACAGCACCGCCGGCAGAGGGCCTGCCGCGAAGGAGGCGAGGTCGTTCAGCGTTCTCTCCAGGGCAGGACCGTCGTTCAGCCCTGGGCAAACGACAACCTGGGCATGGATCTGTAGATCACGCTGGTCAAACCAGGCGAATTGGTCCATTACCTGGGCAGCCCGCGGATTCACCAGCAGTCGTGAGCGCAACTCGGGATCCGTTGCATGCACCGAAACAAACAAAGGCGATAAGCGCTGCTCCTCAATCCGCTTCCAGTCGGCCTCGCCCAAGTTGGTGAGCGTCAGATAGGAGCCGTACAGAAAACTCAGCCGATAATCGTCGTCTTTGAGATACAGGCTGTCGCGCCGCCCAGGGGGCTGCTGATCGATGAAACAGAAAGGACAGTTGTTGTTGCACTGGCGCAAGCCATCGAAGAGAGCCTCGGTGAAGGCCAGCCCAAGGCCTTCATCGGCATCTTTCTCCAGCTCCACCCGATGCAGCGCACCCTTTGCATCACGCACCTCAAGACAAAGCTCCTCCTCCGCGCAGAGGTAGCGGTAATCGATCAGATCGCGTGGGCGAATGCCATTGATACTGAGCAACTGATCGCCCGGCTCAAAACCCAGCTCCTCCCCAATCGAGCCGGGCTCCACGGACGCCACCACCGCCGGCTGCGGTTGACGACCATTGCTACTTGGATCCAGAGCTGCAACAGCAACCCCGGCGGATGGCTCATTCCACACAAGCCGGCTTCATCTGAACTCAGTGTGCGCCGTAAACGCCCCAGTAGACCAGCAGCAGCAGCCCGAAGAGCAGCCGGTAGGCGACAAAAAGCCAGGTGCTGTTGCGCTGCAGGAAATTCAGCAACCAATCGATCGCCAGCCACGACACCACTGCAGCCGAACCAATTCCGACCAGCAACGGCAGGGGACCGGTGCTAGGGCTAGCGCTCAAAGCATCCTTGAGCTCCACCAGACCCGCGATGGTGATGGCGGGAATGCCCAAGAGAAAGGAAAAGCGGGCTGCATCAGCACGCTGCCAGCCGTCGAATAGAGCCGCTGTAAGGGTACTGCCGGAACGCGACACCCCCGGGAGCAACGCAAGCGCCTGGGCCAGTCCCACCAGAAGGCCATCACGACCTGAAACCACTGGAAGCTGCTTGCGCCGAGCGCCGACCCGTTCAGCCAGGGCCAGCAGCAGCGCCATCACAATCGAGACGATGGCAATAGAGGGAATACTGCGCAGGGGTGAATGTTCATAGCCCTGGGCCCAGGTGAATTTGATCCCTAAACCGATCAGCAAAATCGGCAGGGTGCCCAACACCATGGCGAACCCAAGACGCGCCTCTGGTTCACGCCACTGGCCATAGCGAAAGGCGCGGCTGATACCCCGCAGCACCTGGCTGAGATCGGTGCAGAAATAGGCGATGACGGCAATGACACTGCCCAGCTGAATGGCAGCGGTCACGGAGACACCCGGATCGCCCCAACCCAAAAGCTCAGGAACCACCTTCAAATGGGCGGTGCTGCTGATCGGCAGAAATTCAGTGAGCCCTTGGATCACCCCCAACACCAGATCACGCCAGCAGGCCTCAAGCAGGGTGAGGGATGCAGAGGGGTCCGCCATCAACATATATATGTCGCTTTGACGGTATCCCCGGCAGGCGTAGCGGGCATGTCAGCCGCGTCACTTGGAGATGTCTTCTAAGGTTCCGTGACTTTCTTCACAATGGACATTTGATCGGCGGTACCTGGCAAACCTCAGCCCCCGCGCGGTCGTGGTCCTTCCCTGTGGCCCGCATCGCCGCAGCAATGGTGGTGCTGCCGGTGTTCCTTCAAGCTCCCTGGGTGCGACTGGATCCGTTTTCGGCCACGTTGTTCACTGCGGTGCTGATTGCAGCCGGCCTTGTACTGCATCAGAGCCGCTCCCAGACGGCATCCGACCTGGGTTCACTAATGGTGGGCTTCAGCGGAAGCTGGCTCGCGGGTTGTATTTTCTGGGGTTGGCTGCGAGCCCATCCCGTACTGCACCTACCGGTGGAAGCTTTCGCTTTACCTGTGGCCCTGGGAGGCCTACAAGGGCGCTGGCGCCTGGCGGCGACGTTTTATCTGTCGTCCCTGGTGGGCACAGCCTGTACAGACCTGGCCATGGCGGCCACCGGAGTGATGCAGTTCTGGCCCGCGGTGGTAACCGCCTCCCTGGATCAAGCGCCGCTACTGCTTCATCAAGCGGGGGTGTATCTGCTCCAACCCCTCCCTCTTGCCACCCTGCTGATCTCAGCACTCCTGGTGCTGATGGCTGGGCGTCGCCTGAGCAAAAACATCAGCGGTTTCGCAGGTGATGCTGGATCCATGGCAGCTGCCGTCTTAATCACCACCCTGTGGGTGGACGGCTTGTTCCTGCTTTCGGCCTTGCTGCAGCCCGGGCTAAGTGGCCTGATCGAGTGAAACGAACTGCAAAAGCTCCACCGATTCAGGGGCTTGAACGGCGCAACGACTTGTAGTCTTCCGGAGCCGGCACCGCCGGTCGACCCGTTCCGACCCCCCTGATCGAGAGTTGAGATGAAGCGGCTTCTGAGCTGGCTGACCGGCGCCCTGGTTATGGCAAGTCTGATGGCAGGCCTTGTGCTTCCCAGCAGCGTCCACGCCGAAGACGACCTTCGCGACAAGTATTCCGGCAACGTGATCCGCAACGTTGTTGACGACAAGATCGCTGAACGTGAAGGAAAAGTTGACCTCAACAATTCTTCCGTCCGGCGTTTCCAGCAGTTCCCTGGGATGTATCCGACCATGGCTGGAAAGATCGTTCTGGGTGGTCCTTACGACAGCGTCGACGATGTGCTGTCGCTTGATCTGACCGAGCGTCAGCAGGAGTTGTTCGCTAAGTACCGCGACAACTTCACCGTCACCCCTCCCTCAATTGCTCTGAACGAGGGCGACGACCGCATCAATGACGGCCAATACCGCTGATTTTTAACTCCGTCACACTGGTTGTAACTGGTTGAACCGCCGGACCACCGGCGGTTTTTTTGTCCCCTTGATGACCCAGCCCCGCAGCTCTGATCCCATCCCCTCAGGTCCCTGGGACGTGGTAGTGATCGGTGCCGGGGCTGCTGGCTTGATGACCTGCCTTGATCTGCCCCCTGGGCTCAAGGTGCTGCTGCTCAACCGCAACACAGGACGGCGTTCCTGCAGCCGCTGGGCCCAGGGGGGCATCGCCGCAGTGACCCGCAAAGAGGACAGCGCCGAAAACCATGCGGAGGACACCATTCTGGCTGGAGCCGGCCTTTGTGATGGCGATGCGGTGCGGCTGTTGGTACATGAGGCACCCCATTGCGTGGAGCGCCTGGGGCAGCTGGGGATGGCCTTCGACCGGGATCAGGACGGCCTGGCCACCACCCTGGAAGCAGCCCACAGCCACAGACGAGTGCTGCATGTGCAAGACCGCACCGGGCGAGCCCTGGTGGATGTGCTGCGGGATCGTGTAGAGCAGCGGCCGGGGTTGTTGCACCGCCGCGGCGTTCGCGTAACGCAGCTGCTGGTGCGCGATGGGCGCTGTTGCGGCATACAGGTGCTGGATGGGGCACATCTTCACGGGATCGAAGCTCGCGCCGTGGTGCTGGCCAGCGGCGGGGGTGGCCATCTGTTCGCAAACACCACAAACCCTGCCCAGGCCTGCGGCGAAGGCATCGCTCTCGCTTGGCAGGCAGGCGCAGCCGTGGAAGATCTGGAATTCGTCCAGTTCCATCCAACGGCCATCCGCCTGGATGACGCCCCCTGCTTTCTGATCTCCGAAGCAGTTCGTGGCGAGGGCGGGGTGCTGGTGGATGCACTCGGAGGCAGCCCTGTGGCCCACCTGCCCCAACGCGACCTCTCACCGCGGGACCAGGTGAGCCGAGCCTTGATGCAGGCCATGCAGCGGCAGCAGGTGAAACAGATGTGGCTCGACTTCGCCGCCATCCCACGCGACCAGGCGGAGCGACGCTTTCCAACAATCCTGGACCGCTGCGACGAACTCGGACTGAATCCGTTGGAACAGCCGATCCCCGTGGCCCCAGCCGCCCACTACTGGATGGGAGGTGTGGCCACAGACCTGCAGGCCGCCACCACGCTGCCGGGGCTCTATGCCGTGGGGGAGGTGGCATGCACTGGCCTGCATGGCGCCAACCGACTGGCCAGCAACTCCCTGATGGAATGCCTGGTGTTCGCCCATCGCCTCAAAGAGATCGAGCTCGGCCCCGTCCCAACGGCCCGCGCCCAAGGCACATCGCAAAAGCTCGCTTTGGACCTCGACGGCGGCAGCAGCTCGCAATTGATAGACGCGATCGAGCAGCTTCGACAGCTCTGCTGGCGACGGGCAGGGGTGGAACGATCCGCCGTTGGACTGCGCCAGGCCATCGGCAAAGTCAAAACCGACGAACAGCACCTGGAGCAGCAGGCGCTGCTGCAAGCCCTCCTGCAGGAGGACCCCTGTGCCCCCAGGCATTTAGCTGAAAGCAGCCGACGCGATCTAAACCTGTTGCTGGATCTCCACCACAGGTTGCTGACAAGCCGTCTGATGCTGGAGGCCTGCATGTTTCGCGAAGAAAGTCGAGGAGGGCACTACCGCAGCGATGCTCCCGCCCCGCTGCCGCAATGGATGCAGCATTCCCGGCAGCAACGGCAGCGAGGCATCATCACCCGTGCCGTCCGGGACTAAGAGCATCCCTGATTCAGAATTCGGTGTCGCCCTTGTAGCCGCTGAGTTCCGCCAGGGCGTCGAGCCCTTTCACCCCGGAATCAATACTGCCGTTGATCTCCCAGCTAGGGAAACCCTCCAATCCTTTGCTGCGGCACAGTTCGACCTGGTTGTTCTCACCATCCGGCGCACACTCCACCACCTTCAGCTGATCGGAGGCCTCCTTGCCGAACAACTCCTTCTGTTCATGGCAGTGGGGGCACCAGTAGGCGGAGTACATCACGGCGCCGCTGCTGGTGAGGTGCTCAGCCAAGGCAATCGAAGCTGGCGTGCTCTTGGTGGTGACAAGCGGTGCGACGCCGGATCCGCTGGCCACGGCCTCTGGCCGATTCGGATCCACCACAGACGCCCAAATCAAGCCCCCCAACAGCACCGTCAGGGCCAGAAGCACGCCGCGAAATAGCAGCTGCCCCAAGTCGTCCCAACCGCCACCAACGATGGACAACACGAACAGGGCGAGTGACAGCCCTGCGGAGAGAACGCAGAAGAAGCAGAAGGCCTGAATCTTGAGCATCATCACCCCCAGCAGCACACCGCTGAAGACAGCCATAGCCAGAGAAACCGTGAACAGGCCCCACCAGGTGCGGCGTGACAGGTCGCTCTTGTTCTCCTGCAGCCCAGGCAGCAAAGGCAGCAGCGCCATCAGCAGCACGGCCCCGTAGGCCAACACCCCCACCATCGACAGCGGAATCCCGGCGAAGAGCGTCCCCCAAGCACTGTTGAGCACCTTGTCGCAGCCATCGGCCCCCATCGGACAGGTGAGGTTGCCGAGCAGACCCCAGCGCTTCAGGGTGATCGAACCGGTGTCGATCAACCCTGCAGTTGCCAGCACCGCCATGGCAATGCGAGACCACTTAGCCCCGGAATCCTGGCGGCGACGGCTGATGAGACGGGTGGTGCCCATCCTTGATCTTCAAGTGATCAGATTCTGTCAGTTCTGGCGTGATCAGACCGCTTCGTAGGCTGATCATTGGCCTGCCGGCGACGTGATGACAAGCACCCCGACGAAACCGAAGGTCGCCTTCGCCCACCTGGGCTGCGAAAAAAATCGGGTAGACACCGAACACATGGTGGGGCTGCTGGCGGAAGCGGGCTATGGCGTCAGCACCGATGAACGCGATGCCGCCGTGGTGGTGGTGAACACCTGCAGCTTCATCCAGGACGCCCGCGAAGAATCGGTTCGCATCCTGGTGGGTCTGGCGGAACAGGGAAA
Organism: Synechococcus sp. MU1642; assembly: GCF_020514115.1. Taxonomy (GTDB): domain Bacteria; phylum Cyanobacteriota; class Cyanobacteriia; order PCC-6307; family Cyanobiaceae; genus Parasynechococcus. The sequence goes on along the minus strand of NZ_VTKZ01000014.1, from coordinate 35,112 downwards.
GGAATTAATCATCGCGGGATGCCTGGCCCAGCATTTCCAGGAGGAGTTGCTGGAGTCGATCCCCGAGGCCAAAGCCATCGTGGGAACCGGCGACTACCAGCACATCGTGGATGTGCTGCAACGGGTGGAAGCGGGGGAGCGGGTGAACCAGGTCAGCGCCGTTCCCACCTTTGTGGGTGACGAACACCTGCCGCGCCAGCGCACCACCGACCAAGCAGTGGCCTTCCTCAAAGTGGCTGAAGGCTGCGACTATCGCTGCGCCTTCTGCATCATTCCGAAGCTACGGGGAGATCAGCGCAGCCGACCGATTGAATCGATCGTGGCCGAAGCCCACCAACTGGCCGAACAGGGGGTGCAGGAGCTGATCCTGATCAGCCAGATCACCACCAACTACGGCCTTGACCTTTACGGCAAACCCAAGCTGGCAGAACTACTGCGGGCCCTGGGCGAGGTGGAGATCCCTTGGATCCGGGTGCACTACGCCTATCCCACCGGTCTGACCCCAGATGTGCTGGCCGCTTACAGGGAGGTGCCCAATGTGGTGCCTTATCTCGATCTGCCGTTGCAACACAGCCATCCGGAGGTGCTTCGGGCGATGAATCGCCCCTGGCAGGCGGATGTGAACGACCGCCTGCTGGATCAGATCCGCGAACAACTCCCCGACGCGGTGCTGCGCACCACGCTGATCGTGGGGTTCCCTGGCGAAACCGAAAAGCACTTCCAACATCTGATGGGCTTCCTCGAGCACCAGCGCTTTGATCACGTGGGTGTGTTCACCTTTTCCCCTGAGGACGGCACGGCAGCTGCCGACCTGCCAGATCGCGTCGATCCCGAGGTGGCTCAGGCCCGCAAGGATGCACTGATGGCTCTGCAACAACCCATTTCGGCGGAACGGAACAGCCGCTGGGTAGGGCGCACTGTTGACGTGCTGATCGAACAGCACAACCCGCAAAACGGCGAAATGATCGGTCGCTGCGCCCGCTTTGCACCCGAAGTGGACGGTGAAGTGCGGGTGCAACCCGGCGACGATGGTCAGCAGGCCGCTCCAGGCAGCCTGGTACCAGTAGAGATCACCGGGGCCGACATCTACGACCTCAGCGGGCGGGTTGTTGGTGCCCGCGCCATGGTGGCCGCAGCGAGACGCCAGGGTTGACCCTTCTCCAACTGCGGGCCGAACATCAACGCCAGCTTTTTCTGATCGCCTCCGGCATGAGCACGGCGGGTTCTTTCGCCGGCATCACCGCCAAGGGCTGGATTCTGATGAAAGGGGGCGTGGATCCCTTCGTGCTTGCCTTGAACTTCGCCGCGCTATCGCTGCCCACACTGCTGGTGAGTGGTCCTGCGGGAGTGCGCACCGACCGCGTTGGCTGTGAACAGGTGCTGGTTCAGGCGCAATGGGCACTGCTGGCCTCTTCTGGCCTAGGAGCCCTGGCGATCCCCCTGCTGGAAGGCACAGCCCAGGTACTGCTGCTGCTGTTCAGCACCCTGCTGGTAGGAATCGCAGGAGCCTACGAGCTGACGGCTCGCAACAAATACTGCTCAATTTTGGTGGAACGCCCCGACCAGCTGGCGGGCTACCTCACGAGCTTTTCGGTGGTGTTCAACGTGGGCAAGCTGGTGGGCCCCCCGATCGGCGGGTTGTTGCTGGCGGCCACTGGCCCGGCCTGGGCCCTGGGCATTGATGCGGCCAGCTATCTCCTGCCAATCGCCAGTGTGACGTTCATGCTCAACCCGAATAGGGATCAGGAAGTGCGGAGCAGCGGCGGCCGAGACGCCAGCTTGCTCAATGCCTGGCGCCAGTGCGGCAGCACCATGCAGGGGGTGCTCAGCTTCACCGCAGTGCTGTGTCTGATCGGGTTTTATCACCCGGGACTAGCCCCGTTGATTGCCTTCGATCAACTGGGGCCCAAGCCCACGGATCTGGGGCTGTTCACCAGCGTGCTGGCGAGCGGCAGCATCGTGGGCGGCCTGGTGCTGCAACGCAACAGCCAGCGTTTCTGCCGGCGCCCGTTCCTCACCCTCGGGGGCTTTGGCTTGATTACCGCAGTGGCCCAGCTGGGAATGGCCCGGACGCCAGGGCCTTTCTTCTGCCTGGCCATGGCATTTCTGATCGGCACCGGCACAGCAGGGCTGCTGAGCAGCTGCAACTTGATCAGTCAGATCGGCTCACCGCAGGTGATGCGCGGTCGCATGGCTGGGCTTAGCCAGATCGCCTTCCTGGGCGGAGGCGGGATCAGTGGATTGATCGTTGCCCTGATGGTGATGATCAGCAGCCTCTCCACGGCTTTCACAGTCACGGGTGGGCTCAGCGCTGCTGTGGCTGTGCTCTGGATGCGAAAGCGAGGTGCGAAAACGTTGGAGCCTCTTAGATGAGCTTGATTCCCTTGAGCAGCTTGGTGAGCACAAAAGCCGTCACCAGACCAGAACCAACCAGGCCGAGATAGATGCCGACGCCCATGTGCAAGTACGGAGGTGATCACCATTAGATCACCCACTGGCCTGGGTTCAGGCCAGTGCGCTTTGGGTTTGTGAGCAGCTGACACCGATTGAAAAGTATCTCCAGCAAGGCCAACCAGACGTCCATCCACCAACGCCCGAGGCCATGCGCACTCTTTTCGTTTATCCAGAGTTCCCGAAGACTTTCTGGAGTTACGAAAAAATTCTCGACGAAGGGGAAAACACCCTGTCGATGTTCCTAGATGCCCTGGAACGGGGGGAGACCGGTTGAATCCACGGCAACAAAAGAACTGCAGCCCGCCTGATCGTTAGTCCTGGACATAGACCGTGCCATCGCGCAGGCACTGCTCGGCCTTCTGCAACTCCCTCCCCAGATAGAGAGCATGGTCGAGGCAAGTGACCGGGTGTGGGCCTTCGCCTTCCGTGAGCTGAATGCCCAGCTGTTTAGCTGTATTGCCGCGATAGACGGCTGAGGGACGCCGTGGAGGATTGCCGCCGTCGCAGCGCAACACCTCACCGGTTTCCGAATCCCTGGCCAACCCCTTGTCATCGATGGTGTTGCAGTAACGCTCCAGCACCAGTTCGGCGGCTTCACGATCCAGCTTGATCAAGAAATAGCCACTGGGATCCAGAGCGATGAACCGCTGGGAAAGTCGCTGATCCAGAGCATCCATCGCCGCGGCGGTGGATGCCGGTGCTTCCGGGGTGGTGGTCATGCCTTCAACCTACAAAGCCAAGGCCTGAGGTTCCGCTTTGAAGGGCAGGTCCGCATTGATGGCCTCGATCTCCTCCAGCATCAAGCCATTCGCCTTGGGCAACCAGGTGCGGATCAATTGATCCATCTGGGGCTGATACCAACGGTGCAGGCTGGCGTGGGGACGTGCGACAAAGCCTCTCCGGCGTTTGTGGCTGCCGCCAGCTCCAGGGTCAAAGCTGACGATGCCATTGGCCAGGGCCCATTCGATCGGGGCGTAGTAACAGACTTCGAAGTGAAGACAATCAACCTCCTCGTGGCTGCCCCAGTAGCGGCCCCAAAGCTGACGACCGTCCTGCACGCACATCGACATCGCCACCGGATCGAGCGGATCACCGCGATGGGCTGAAAAGAGCACCAGCTGATCGCGGTGCAGCCGTGCCAACGCTTGAAAAAAGCTCTCCTCCAGGTACTTGCTGCCCCACGGTCCCCAGCGAGCACAGTGCTGCTCATAGAAGCGATGCATGGTCTGCAACAGCGCCAGGTCCAGCTGGTCGCCGCTGAGGGGTGTCACGGTGATCCCGCCCTTGGCTACAGCCTTGCGTTCCCGCTTGATGTTGCGGCGCTGGTTGGCATTGAAGCCCTTGAGGTAATCCTCAAAACTCTGGTCATCGCCGCGGCTCCACAGGCTTTGCTGATTCAGCCAAGCGGCACAACCGGCGGCTTCCGCCAGGGGCCGCCACTGCGGATCCACGTAGAGAAAATTGCAGCTGAGGATGCCGTTCTGTTCGCAGAAGCGATCGATCGCCCGCAACAACTCCCGGGTGAGCAGAGCCTCGTCTTCTCCAAATCGCACATGGAAGCGGTAGCCCAGCACGGGGCTGACCGGACTCATGCCTAGGAGCTTGGGGTAGTAGCGCAGCCCCAGATCCGCCGCAAGACGGGCAAAGGTCTGGTCGAACACAAACTCGCCATAGCTGTGGCCCTTGAGGAACAGAGGAGCTACCGCAATCAGCGTGTCATCGCGCCAGAGGGCCAGATGGAGGGGCTGCCAGCCCTGCTCGGGGACGGTGCTGCCTGAGCTTTCCAAAGCCTCCAGCCAGCTCCATCGGTAAAAGGGGATCGCGTCGGCTCCCACCAGGCTGTTCCACTGCTGCTCCGGGATTTCGTTGATGGAGCGATGCCAGCGGGCCGTGAGTGACGTCATTGCGACGGTGTCTTTGGCCTTGTTGCGATGACCTTAACCAGGACGGATCCTTTGGTAGCGAACAAGCCACTCCCCATCCCCGAGATCCTCAGCGCCGTCGGACTGCCAAGCACCCAGTTGCGTCAAAGCAGCTGGCAACCGCGCATCGGTGCAAGGCAACCAACTGAAGCGGCCGCCTAGGAGCTGGGGCACCAAGGTGAGCTGAAGCGCATCGACGCAATCGGCTTGCAACAGATCGGCGCTGAGTTGGGCGCCACCCAGAAGCACCAGACGCTGAATCCCAGCTTCTCCAAGCTCATTGAGCCGCTCCAGCCAGGTTGGTGCCAAAGGCAACCAACGATCAAAGCCTTGATCCACAGGCTCAGGAGCCAGCAGCCAACGTTGAAGCGGCTGATCAAAGAAACGCCAGGTGCTCGAGAAGTCAGGGGATCGGCTCACAACCACAGCAGCCGGCTGCTCCGCCCGCCCCTCGCGGCGACGTTGCTCAAGCAGCTGAGGGTTGCGGATCAAACAAGTGCACTGATGGGCCCGCAGGGTTCCGGCACCGATCAGGCAGGCATCCCCCCAGGCGAGTGCCTGCTCCAGAGCACGACGGTCGCCCTCACCCCCCAGCTGGGCGGCACCCCCATCCGGCGGAGCCAAGCGGCCATCGATGCTGATGGCCAGCACCAGCCGAACGAAGGGGCGTGAAGGGGTGGGGCGTTGTGGCATCAAGCCGTCGATCAGACGGCAGCCACGGCATCGAGAGCTGCCGGAGACACCTCCAGCTGGGGTGCTTCGGCGTAGACCTCGGCCGAATTGTTCGGGCTCTCCTGCAGCCGCACTTTGTGGAGGCTGGCGCCGATGGCCTTAATCGGGCTGGAGAGACGATCAGCGATATGAAGGGCAATGTTCTCTGCCGTGGGAACGCACTCCTCAAAGAAGGGCACATCTTTGTTGAGGAAGGTGTGGTCGAAGGGCTCGACTACCAGATCATCCACGAGGCGCTGCAGCGCGGAGAGGTCGCAGACCATGCCGGTGCGGGGATCGATCTCACCGCGCACAGTCACATCCACCAAATAGTTGTGGCCATGACCGTGGGGACGGGCGCACTTGCCGTAGATCGCTTCGTTCTCCTCCTGGCTGAGCTCCGGGCGGGCCAGTCGGTGAGCGGCGGCGAAGTGGGTGCGGATGGTGAGGAAGGCGTCCATGGGATGTCCGAGATAGTCGGCCCAAAGGCCCGGTTGTTCGTAGAGGCGCAACGCCGTGATCGGCAGATGAGGGCTGAGGCGTCGCCAAATCACCCGCACCAGGGCCTCAGTGGTGGGGAGGCAACCTGCAGGGGTGGAAACGTCAAATTCTCGCCAGGCCTCATTGAGGAAGCGGAAATCGAGCTGGCCCGTCACCTCATTGCGGATGGCGTGCTTCACCTCAGAAAGGTTGAGCACCATGCCGTCGGCGTCCAGACCGCCAGCCATGGACACAATCAGCTCGTAGTTGTGGCCATGGCCAGCAGCCATAGCGCAGGGCCCGAAACGGGCAGCATTGTCATCAGCTGACAGTTCGGGCAGCCAATAGCGATGGCTGGCACTGAAACAGGCCCTCCTGGTAATGACACAACCACGACCTTGGCCGTGCCGTGCTGGTGACTTCGTTTCAGTCATGTGACGTTCCGGCCGCGAGGCATCCTAATGAGCTATTGCCGTTTTTGAGTCATGGCGGATTCCACCCTCACCCTCAAGCAGCGTCTTGGCGGGCGCAGTCTTTATCTGGTGGGAATGATGGGCAGCGGTAAGACGAGTACTGGCCGACCCCTGGCCGAACGCCTGGGCTACGGCTTTGTGGATGCCGATGCGGTAATCGAACAAGCGGCCGGCTGCGGCATTCCGGAGATCTTTGATCGGGATGGCGAAGCGGGCTTCCGCAGCCTGGAAAGCCAAGTGCTCAGTGCCATCAGTCAGCGCCACTCCCTGGTAGTGGCCACCGGCGGCGGTGTGGTGAGCCAGCCGGAGAATTGGGGATTGCTGCACAGCGGCATTGTGATCTGGCTCGATGTGGTTCCCGATCAGTTACTGCAACGGTTGAACGCAGACAGCACGGTGCGCCCGCTGCTGCAGACCTCAGATCCTGAAGCGGCTTTCAACGCGCTGTTGAACGAGCGCCGTCCCCTCTATGCCGAAGCCGATCTAACGGTGGTCATCAACGAGGAAACTCCAGAGACCGTGGCTGACGGGATCCTGCAACTGCTGCCAAGCCTGCTGAAGGATCCGACCCAACGCCGGTCCGACTGAACTCAAGCCGTTGGCGGCTCCAACCGCACCGCAAACCACTGCAAAGTCATCCCGGGGCTGATCTCCAAATCACAGGCCGTATCGATCAACCGCTGAGCAGCTGATTCCTCATCGGGTTGATCAGCCAAATCGGCCGGCAACTGATCAAGGTTGCGCAACCAACCGCTCAGCCATGTCAACGTGTCGGCAGCGCTGAGCAGCTGCTCCGGCTTGCCTGGCTCCAGCACCACATAGTCATCAAGAGCACGGATCAGGGGATCAGACATGGAACGGGGGTTTTGGATGCTTCTGATCGGCCTCACCATCCTGCTCAATGGCGGCCCCGCCTGGGCTCAGGGAGGTCTTGAACAGCGGTTGAAAAGTTGGCCCGACTGGAGCCTGCCGGCACCCTTGCCGCGGCCCTCGAATCGAGACGACCTGATCTATCCCGACTGGTTTGCTGGGGTGTGGCAGGTGGAGAACGTTGATCTCGATGCCCCAGACGTTCCACCACTGCTGCATCAAGCACGGTTCCAAGTCGATCGACGCGGTCGACTGATCGGCGATCGCAGCTTCAATGCCACGGCCATCGGTCGTGCCCTGCTTGGGGAGCAGCTGCTGGGGGTCGAAGAAGACCCCGACTCCGCCAACCGCCAAATCGCGCGACTCAAAGGCGATCTCTATCTCGAAACCACGGTGACGGGCCGCCGTCAGGAGCGCCCGAGCACCGACACCTTCCTGGCCGACGAGTTGGTGCTGCAGATCCTGCATGCTCCCGGCCCGCCTCGGCTGAGCCGGATCGAAACTCTGAGCCGATACAACCGTTGCGGCGAGGACATCTGCGCTGAGCAGTGGCAGGGGCGCTACGCCTCACCGGGCGAGAGCCTGCGGGATCAGGCCATCGCCCAGCACCACTACCAATTGCGCTTCACACCTCTTCCAGGGTCCGCTCCATCAATTTGAGTTCGATCTGGTCCCGCCACTGGAACAGCGGCTGGAGCTTGGGGTGATCGCTCAGCCCAGGTACCCCCCTGCCTGCTAAGGCTGAGCCTGCAGAGGAGGGGAAGCAAAGCAGCGACAACTGAGCGGCAACGGCGATATCGGCCAGGGTCATGCAGTCGCCCACCAACCAGGGGCTGGCCTGCACGGATGTGGCGAGCTGCTCCAAGCTGGCAAGCAGCTCGGTGCGCTCCCTCTGGTTGACCAGTTCGGTGATGTTGCTGACCCAACCGCCGGGAATCACACCCATCACGGAACGCACGGGGTCGGGCAGATCGTCAGGCAGCAGAGCAACCCGAAGCTCGGGGTCGAGTGCCGCGGCCTGTACCAGAGAAGATCGGCCCGCCATCGCCAGCGTGGTGTCGGCCCAGTCCTCCAGCAGATGCACCTGGGCGGCCTGGCGCGGATCAACAGGAATCAGGGCAGGGTCCGGCTCCCGCTGATCTAGATGCAGCGCAATGGCGCTGGAGTCGGCAATCACCTGATCGCCATCAACCAACACGGGAACCTGCCGTTGACCGGACAGCCGGAACACCGCCACCTGACCAACGCCAGGGGTCACCTCCACGGTGCGGAAACTCAGCCCCTTGGCCTGCAACACCATCCGCACCTTGAGGCAAAATGCGGAATGGCGGAATTGATGCAGTTCCAACATGTCCAAAACAGCCAGGATGGCAAGCACAATAGCTAGCAAGTTTCAGAAGCGGTCAAAAGCAAAGAAGATTTTGTCGATAAGATCGCTTATATACAATTAAAATCAAAATCAACAAATAATTCGATGCAATTGCCTACTATTTACTTACGCTAAAGATATAGCTTAAGCGACCATTTCGGGATTGCAACTCTAGCAAAATTGCATACAAAAAGATAATCACCCCGAGCATTTCGAATAATTCCTCAAATCCTGAAATTGCTTCATAATAAAAGCCACTTCGGGATATTTGACTTGTCCTAACAAGCCAACTATTTAAAGCCTCGACGGCTATGGCACCCGACACATAAATACCACCAGCGACGAATGGTAAAAAAGACATTTGCCCACGAAGGCGCAGGAAAAAAGGCACAAACCTAAACGAAAATAACAAGAATAAAATTCCGTAAGGAATCACCCAGATTGACGCAAGAGAGGGATGCACGTATTGTCGCAATTCAGAGACAACAAAAAGCTCATGTATTTGAAAAACCTCATCAAATGAAAGAAATAAAAACACCCTGCTTAACAAAATCCAATCTTTTCTTTCGGCTGTTTTGCACGAGACACCAATTTGGCTCAACAATAAAGAGCACACAAAAAGCAACAGACCACTGTATATTGCGGGTAAATTAAACTCTTCGTCGAGATTGATTGCATCAAAAAAATCTTGGTAAAAACTCTCTGAAACCCCATAGAAGTTTATCAGCGCCTCGCTCGCAATGTGCAGAACAAAAAAACTTAAGGATATTTTGCACAGGAGTGAACAAATTTGCCGAGGGGTCGCACGCCCAAGCGAAAGCTTCTTGCCCATTAGCTTATATTAACGTGTCCTTTTATAGCACATCTTTATGGGGTTTTTATGGACTAACTACTCATATTGTATTTTAGTCGTTTAAGTTTTGGGAATTCCTTAAAATCAACGGAATTCTATAAAGCTATTTTGGCAAAATAAAGGCAATATCGCCGTTAAAATAAATCTCGAGAAACTTTCTCAATGATAAGCGCAGTGCCGAAGCGCTCGACCATATAAATGCGCAAGAAAGATCTCACGCATTTTTTCATTGGATACACTCCATACTTGCTTGCATCTCGCTCTAATCCGCTACAGAGCGTGACCTGTGCAGCGACAGTTGCCAATGTCGGAGAAACTTCGAAGTTCTACTAAGATCTTCTAACTCACTGCAACAGCTGGATATGAAAGAATTTTTCCTCAATGTCTCCCGTTACCCCCGCTACTTGGTGGCTTTCACCCTCGGGGTGATGAATTCCGTCGTTGAACCCCTGGCCGCACGCAGGAGCAATCCAATCACTGCCGTGGCCTTAATCGGCGCCTTGATCAGCGGGGGAATCAGCCTCACATTGGTGCTGCGTGCCATGGTGCATTCAGCACCGATGGCGTAATGGCACAGGGGCGTCGAGTGGAGCGGGTAGCCGCTCTGATCCGCAAAGAAGTCAGCGAACTGATGATCAACGGCATCCGGGATGAAAGGGTGCACCAGGGCATGGTGAGCATCACCGAGGTAGAGGTGTCCGGTGATCTGCAGCACTGCAAGATCTTCGTGAGCGTCTTCGGGGAAGCTCAGGAGCGCGACAAAGTGCTCGAGGGGCTTCAGGCCGCCAGCGGCTTCCTGCGGGGAGAACTGGGGCGGCGGCTGCAGATGCGGCGCGCCCCCGACGTGGTGTTCCAACTGGATCGGGGACTGGAGCGCGGCACCTCTGTACTGGGACTGCTGAATCGCCTTGAAGACGAGCGGCAGCAGCGTGGCGAGATTCCACCGGGCAGTGATGAACAGCCCGACGACTGACAATCCAGTGAATGAGAGTCTGCGGCGCCGGGTGGCAAAACTGCTGGTGGTTCGGGCCAGTGGTCATCTAAGCGACCAGCAGCGTCGCTACCCGCAGTGGGAGCTTCCAAAGAGCGAACTACAGCGTCTGCTGCGGGATGGTGTTGGTGGCGTTATTCTGCTGGGGGGCAGCGCCGTGGAGCTGCAACAACGAACCCAGCAACTGCAGAGCTGGAGTGAGCAACGGTTGCTGTTCTGCGCAGACGTTGAAGAGGGCGTTGGCCAGCGCTTCGAAGGTGCCAGCTGGCTGGTGCCGCCCCTGGCCCTCGGACGTCTCCACCAGCGGGAGCCCGAGCTGGCCGTGACTTTGACTGAGCGCTATGGCCGCTGCACCGGCGAACAGGCCCGCCGCTGCGGCCTGAACTGGGTGCTAGGCCCGGTGTGCGACGTCAACAACAACCCCGTCAACCCAGTGATCAATGTGCGGGCCTGGGGCGAAGATCCCAACAGTGCCAGCGCCCTGGCTGTGGCCTTCCTAGAGGGGCTGAAGCAAGCAGGTGTTCTTGGATGCGCCAAACACTTTCCCGGCCACGGTGACACCACCAGAGACTCCCATCTGTACTTACCGGTGCTGCCCCACAGCCGCGAACGGCTGGAGCAGATCGAACTGCCGCCTTTCCGTGCCGCCATTGCCGCCGGTGTGGACAGCGTAATGACGGCCCATTTGGTGCTTCCGGAACTGGATCCGCAGCAGCCTGCCACCCTCTCCAAAGCCGTACTCACCGATCTGCTGCGGCGCCAGATGGGGTTCAACGGGCTGGTGGTGACAGATGCCCTGGTGATGGAAGCAATCAGCGCACGACACGGCGCCGCCGAAGCAGCTGTGCTGGCCTTTGAAGCCGGGGCCGATCTGATTCTGATGCCGGCGAATGCGGATGCCGCCATCGATGGTCTCTGCGACGGTTTCAGCAGCGGCCGGCTACCCCTCGCGAGGTTGGACGAGAGCGTGCAGCGCCGGGCTCATGCGCTGGCATCGATCCCAACCAGCACACCTTCAGGTCCGATCGTCAGCGCAGCCGAGCAAGCCCTTGAGACTGAGCTGGTGCGTCACAGCATCACGGTCAGCGGCGCAGCGGTTCAACCGAATGCAGGAATCAACCTGGTGCGCGTGGATGCACTGCTTCCCAGCGCAGCCGTCCTCAGCGGCTGGTCACCGGCCCTGCGCCTCCCCGAAGCCCAGGGGTTCCGCTCGATCGTGCTGCATGGCGAGGGCCTGTCGCCCTGGAGCGGCCAGCCGGAAGCTCCCCTGGCGCTGGACCGCCTCGGAGATGGAGCAGTGATGCTGCAGCTGTTCCTGCGGGGCAACCCCTTCCGCGCCGGGCGAGATGCCCAAGAACCCTGGGCCGCAGCGATCCAACAACTGATCGCCCTCAACCGACTCGCGGGAGTGGTGATCTACGGCAGTCCTTACCTCTGGGACAGCCTGCAGCCTGTTCTACCCAGCGACTGCCCTGCCGCCTATTCCGCAGGCCAGATGCAGGAAGCCCAGCACCAAGTACTCACCGCGCTGTTCCCCACCGCATCGCCAGCTTGCAACAGCAGTGCATTCACCGACTGACCACCGCCAACCAACTGCACTGGCCAACCGCATCTAATCTCGCGCCAACCTCCAGCCTGCCCATGCTCAGCCTCTCGATGATCGTGCGCGATGAAGAGGCGCGTCTCGGAGAGTGTCTGCGCTCTGTGCTGGGCTTCGCCGACGAGATGGTGTTGGTAGATACCGGCTCCACCGATGCCACGGTGGCTATTGCCAAGGCTGCTGGAGCCAGGGTTGAACAGATCACCTGGCCGGGTGACTTCGCTCCAGCCCGCAACCAGGCCCTTGAATTTCTCAACGGTGACTGGGTGCTGGTGCTGGACGCGGACGAGCAGCTTCGACCTGAGGCCATCCCCGCACTCAAAGCCCTGATGGCCCAGCCCGATGTGCTGGTGATCAACCTGCTGCGCTACGAAGTTGGGGCCGCCATGGCGCCCTATTCCAGCGTCAGTCGTCTGTTCCGCCGCCACCCCTCGATCCAGTGGAGCCGGCCGTACCACTCGATGATCGACGACAGCGTTCGCACCCTGCTGGAGACAGAACTCCAGTGGCGCATCGCCGATTGCAGTGAGCCGGCAATCCTCCATGACGGCTACCGACCTGAGCTGCTCGCCCGCAGCGACAAGGCAGATCGGCTGCGGAGGGCGATGGAAAACGATCTGAAGAACCGTCCCGGTGATCCCTACGCCAGCGCCAAGCTCGGGGGACTGTTGATCAGCGAAGGCAAGACCGAAGACGCCATCCCCCTACTGCAAAACGGCCTAAAGCAGTGCGCGACGGCCAGTGCCGAACGCTATGAGCTGCTGCTGAATCTGGGCATGGCCCTGAGCCCCAATGATCCCACCCAAGCGGTGAGCTGCTACCGGCAAGCCCTCGAGATTCCCCTAGACACAAGGGTGAGTCTTGGAGCGCGTCTCAACCTGGCAGCCCGACTGATGGAACAGGGGGGCCTGGAGGAAGCCATCAGCCTCACCCAAACTGCCACCCAGCGTGCTCCTGAAGTGGCCCTTGCCTGGTACAACCTGGGGCTGATGCAGCGGAGGCGCGGCGACCTCGCGCACGCCCTGGAGGCCTATGGGCGTGCTCTCACCCTGGATCCCAACAACGCCGAGTGCCATCAAAACAATGCTGTAGCCCAATTAATGGGCGGCAACATCGACGCCTCTCGCAGCAGCTTCATCCGCGCCATCAACCTGCTTCAGGCGCAAGGAAGCGCAGACGCGGCTGAGCAACTGCGCGAGAAGGTGCGGGGGATCGTGAAGCTGAACGGGGAGGCTGTGGCTTGAGCCATCCCTTGCAGAGCCGAACAGTGATCGTCACCCGCGCGGCCGACCAGCAGGGGGCCGCGAGACAGCTACTGGAAGAGCTTGGGGCAACGGTGCTGGACCTTCCTGCCCTGGTGATCGGACCACCCGACCACTGGGGCCCCCTGGATGATGCCCTCGAAGACTTGGAAAGCTTTCACTGGCTGGTGTTCTCCAGCGCCAATGGCGTACAGGCCGTGGAGGAGCGGCTGCAGCGCCTCGGCCGTTGCCTGGCCCGACGCCCCGCCAGCCTCAAGATTGCGGCGGTGGGTCGCAAAACGGCGCAGGTGCTGGACGACATTGGGGCAGCCGCAGATTTCGTGCCCCCGAGCTTCGTGGCCGACAGCTTGATCGATCACTTCCCAGTCTCGGGCTGGGGCCTCAAGATGCTTTTGCCACGGGTGCAAAGCGGTGGTCGCACCCTGCTGGCGGACGCCTTCGGTGAGGCCGGGGTGCGGGTGGTGGAAGTGGCGGCCTACGAGTCCGGCTGCCCCGCCGCAATGCCGGAGCCAACAGCAGCAGCCCTAGAAGAGGGCAGGGTCGATGCCATCGCCTTCAGCAGCGGCAAGACAGCGGAGCACACCGCGCAACTGCTGGAGCAACGCTTCGGCGCTGGCTGGGCTGAACGGTTGGAGGGGGTAAAGGTGATTTCAATCGGCCCCCAGACCAGCCGCAGCTGCCTCCAATGCTTCGGCCGGATGGATGCTGAGGCCAACCCCCACGATCTCGAAGGGTTAGCCGCAGCCTGCGCTCAGGCGATGCAGAAGGGATCCTGAGGCTCATCGTTCATCGCCAGGCGAATGCAGCCGGGCGCCACATCGATGCTGAGCACCGACCATCCTCTCGGAAGCAGCACCGGTGCATCCTCGCCGCAGCGGCCATCAGATCCCATACAAATCACACCGCTACCGGTGGGGGTGGTCACCACGGCTCGTTTCTGTTTTCCCACAAGCGGAACCACCGTCAAGGTGAGGCCGGTCATGGGGGGCCTGAGCATCGGCAACAACCAGAGGGCCAAAGGGATCCGCACGTCCGCCGGGGGCAGCCTGCTGCAACTCCTTAGCAGAAGGCAGAGGGTTGAGGCCTATCGGTGGAGCCGCCGGTGCTGAAGTTTCCGACAGCAGCGCAGGTTTCACTGGAACCGGTAGCAGCACTGTGGCCGTTGGCGTTTCACCGCTACAGCCACCCACGACCACCAACACGGCAACAAGGGCAAGCCAGCGCTCAGCCGTCTGCTTCCACCAGATCACGGAAACGGTCGAGGTTCGCCTGGAGCTCCTTGGTCACGATGCCCCCCAGAATGCTGGGTTCCATGAGCGGTGCCAAGACCCCTGGCAATTCGTAGGTCACACTCAGCTTGACCGTAGTGCGGTCATTGGGTTCGGGGTAGAAACGCACAGCCCCTTTGGTGGGCAGCCCCCCCACCGATTCCCAGTGCAATTGCTGGGCTTCGACCCGCTGCGTGATTCGGGCTTTCCAGCTGAAGCGGAAGCCCTGGGCCGCCAAGGTCCAATCGGTGAGATCGGGATCTTCCAGGGGCTTAACCGATTCAATCCATCGCATCCAACGGGGCATCGCTTCAAGATCACTCCAGACCTCCCAGACCTTGGCAGCCGGTGCCTGCACCTCGGAGGTGACCGTGTGTTCGAGCCAGCGTCCCATCAGGCCACCGCCGCGTTGGTGGCCAGCTTCGCAGGCTGATCGAGGATGGCAGCCGCTGCCAGATGACCGCTCATCGTGGCCCCCTCCATCGAATCGATGTAGTCCTGACGGGTGTAACTACCGGCCAGGAAGAAATTACGGATCGGCGTGCGCTGCTCCGGGCGGTAAGGCTCCATGCCCGGGGCTTCCCGATACAACGACTGAGCCAGTTTCACCACGTTGCTCCAGGTGAGCTTAAGGTTGCGAGCCGAGGGGAAAAGCTCGCGCACCTGGTGGTCGGTGTGGGCCACGATCTCGTCCACCGACTTTGGAATCCAGGGGTCACCAGGGGTGAGCACGCATTGGAGCAGGGAGCCTTCTCCCTCCTTGCGGTAATCCTCAGGGCTGGCCAGGGCTAAATCAGCAAAACAGCTGAAATCGGCATCAGCTGTATACAGCAAGTTGTTGAGCCCAGTGGGTGTTGCCACATCCCGGCGCTGGGCTTCCTGGGCATCGCCCAGCTCAGTCACCCAGCCGTCGTAGCGGAGCTGAACGGTGGCCACGGGCACGGCCTCCAACTGATGAATCGCCTTGAACTGGGGGTAACAGTTCCAGGCCTCGGGCAGCAGTTTCTGAATCCCGGGGACGTCACAGGCAGCCAAGTAGGCGTCAGCCTCAACACGAATGTCTCCTTCGGGCGTTCCCAGCTGCAGGCCTGTGATCTCAGGGGAGTCACCCTCGTTGTAATCCACCTGCTTCACCCGGTGACGCAGATGCAACTTGCCCCCACGCTGCTGTATGTAGTCGAAAATCGGACCCGTCAGCCAGCGGTGGGGTGATCCCTTCAGCAGATTGAGTTTGGAGGCTTCAGTCTTGGCCGCGAACATCATGAAGATGGTGAGCATGCAGCGGGCGGAGATGGCCTCGCAGTCGATGAAGCCCAGCGCATAGGCAATGGGATTCCACATCCGCCGGATGCTTTCGGGGCTGCCGCCATGGCCCACAAACCAGTCCTGGAAACTGACGGAGTCGAGGGCTCGGATGGTGCGCATCGCCCCCTCGTAATCCACCAGACCCCGCACGATCGGACTGGTACCCAAGGCCAGGGCATTACGCAGCTTGTCGATCCAGCTGAGCTGCGGTGTGGTGAAGAACGCCTTGAGGCCGTTGAAGGGGGCACCGATGGGGAAGCGGAAATCCAGCTCCCGCAGATCACCCCCCTTGTTCACGAACAGGTGCGTGTGCTGCTTCGGCAGAAGGTTCTCGAACGCTCCCACCTTGCGCATCAGGGCAAAGAGGTTGGCGTAGTTGAAAAAGAAGACGTGCAACCCCATCTCGATGTGGTTACCGCCCTCATCCACCCAGCTGCCCACCTTGCCGCCCATGAAGGGGCGGGCTTCGTAGAGATTTACCTCATGGCCTGCATCCACGAGGTCAACTGCAGCGGAGAGGCCGGCGAGGCCGGAACCAACGATCGCGACCCGCACAAGATCTGGTCAACTAAACCGACTCTATGTATGAGCGTTCATAGAGTGAGAGCACGAGCCTGCGTCGACCATGACTTCCACCCCCGATACCGCGCCGGCCCATACCGCCAAAGACGGCAAGGGCATCCTGATTACTGAACCCGCGATGCAGCAGCTGGCGAAGCTGTGTGGCGAACAAGGTGAGAACCAAGTGCTGCGCGTCGGGGTCCGCTCCGGGGGCTGCAGCGGCATGAGTTACACGATGGATTTCGTGCCCGCCTCAGACACCCTCGACGACGACGAGATGTACGAATACGTGGCCGCTGATGGCCAGAACTTCCGGGTGATCTGTGATCCGAAAAGCCTGCTTTACATCTACGGAATGCAGCTGGACTTCAGCACTGCCCTGATCGGTGGTGGCTTCAACTTCACCAACCCCAACGCCAGCCAGACCTGTGGCTGCGGTAGTTCCTTCGCCGTATGAGCGAAGCCGCGTGGGAATCTGAGGGGAGATCACTGCCCTCTCCCTGTTGATGGAGACTTCCCAGGACAGCCTGTTTGAACAGGCCATGGCCCGCTATCAGGCCGGCGCCGCGGCCGAAGAGGTTCTGCCTGATTTCGCCCGCATCGTTGAAGCCGCTCCTCGCCAATCGGCTGGCTGGACCTGCCTGGCCTGGCTGCAGCTGCTTTGCGACCAGGCGGAAGAGGCGCTGCGGTCGGCACGTTTCGCCGTGAAACTCAACGGCCAGGACCCCCAGGCCAGGATCAATCTGAGCCTGGCGTTGCTTGAGACCCAATCCAAGGGCGTGCGCGACCACATCCAGGTGGTGCAGCAGGTGATGGCCCTGGCCCCTGAGGTGTCCAGTGAACTCAAGGCCTCGATCGCCGATGGGCTCGAGCGAAAGCCCGGCTGGAAGGCTCTCGAAAAAGTGAAAGCCTGGCTTGAGCTCTGATCACAACGGACGGTCGACCTGCATGACAGACCCTGCATGACAGCCACCTGGACCATCAACCGCCTACCGTCCAGGTTTTACGAGCGGCCTCCATCGGATCGTTCGGTTCCGAACACCTGGATGTGGTGAAAGGCACCCCTGCGATGGCACGCATCCTTCTACTGAGCAATGGCCACGGCGAAGACCTGTCGGGCGCGCTGCTGGCCAAGGAGCTGCAGCAGAAGGGGCACAGCGTGCAAGCACTACCGCTCGCTGGACTTGGCAGTCCCTATCGAAACGCCGGAATGCGGCTCCTGGGAAGCAGCTATGAATTCAGCACCGGTGGCATTGGCTACACCAGTCTTCGCGGTCGCCTCACCGAGATCCTCCAGGGTCAAGTGCTGTATCTGCTCAGACGCCTGATCCGTCTGATCCGCTACCGGCATCACTTTGATCTGATCCTGGTGGTGGGGGATGTGATCCCCGTGATAGCGGCATGGCTCAGCCATCGCCCAGTGGCGACCTATCTGGTGGCCTACTCCAGTCACTACGAAGGGACGCTGCGCCTGCCCTGGCCCTGCGCCGCTCTGCTGAAAAGTCGCCGGTTCAAAGCGCTGTACAGCCGCGATCAACGCACCGCCGAGGACCTCAGCAGGCAACTGCAACGGCAGGTGACCTTCCTGGGCAATCCCTTCATGGATTCGGTGCTCACAGCGGCACTACCACCGCCCACGAGCACAGCACGCATCGCTCTGTTGCCCGGCAGCCGCCGACCGGAACTGGAGCAGAACCTGCAACTACTGCTGCTGCTGATCGAGCTGCTGCCCGGCACAGTTCGCTGCAACGTGGATTTGGCCTTGGTGCCCAGCCTCAATGACGACAACTTGCAGCGGCTCAGCGAACGAAGCGGTTGGCATTTGGAGAGGGGAATGCTGCAAAGAGAGGGTGCCCGGGCGATCAAAGTTTGCCGAGGGAGCTTCAGTGCCGTGCTTCAGCACAGCGACTTGGTGATCGGCATGGCGGGTACCGCCATCGAGCAGGCCGTTGGGCTGGCCAAACCGGTGCTGCAGGTGCCGGGCCAGGGGCCTCAATTCACAGAAGCATTCGCTGAAGCCCAACGGCGCCTGCTGGGCCCCACAGTGTTCTGCGCCTCCGGAGAGAGTGGCAGCCGTGAGGCCTTGAAGGCCACAGCGGAGCTGGCCATGGCTCTGCTGGATCGTGCGCGAAGGGATCCTGGCTTGCAACAGCAATGCCAAGTGGAAGCCAAACGACGCCTTGGAGAAGCGGGTGGAGGTCTGAGAATGGCTGCAGCCATTTGCGCACTGCTTCCATGAGTGCCCCGTCAGAACCGGCCTGGAAACGCTGGCTCGACCGCCTGCTGATGGTGAATGTGCTGCTGGTGTTTATCGGAGCAGGAGTCTTCGCCGTTGCTGTGGTCAGACAGGGCCAAGGCGATGACTGGCTGATGGACCAGGTTCAGGTGCTGTGGCAACCCCTGTTCGCCCCAGCCATCAGCCTGCTGATCATGGCCGCCCTGGTGAGCGGCATCTTCAGCTGGTGGCAGCGGCGAGTGCTGAAGCCAGATCGGGGTAGCGGAAGCTGAAGTTCAGGGCATCAAGCCGCTCCGAAGCAACCTCCTGGCCCTCCAACACCACCTTGGCGCCGTCACCCAGAAGCACCTGCAGCACAGGGGCTGGCACCGGCAACAAACTGGGACGGCCCAGGCTGCGCCCCAGCTGCTTGCAGAAGGCCGTCATGGAGACAGGCTCCGGAGCCACGGCATTGATCACGCCACTCCAGCTCTCGTCCGTGAGGGATTGAAGGATCAGAGCGCATAGGTCACTGCGGTGGATCCAACTCATCCACTGCCTGCCACTGCCGATCGGACCGCCAAACCCTGTGCGGAAAATCGGAAGCATTTTTCCGAGTGCGCCACCGTCGGCGGCCAGAACGATGCCGATGCGCAAGGTCACCTGCCGAACCGCAGAAGGCACCGCCTCGGCCGCTGCTTCCCAGCGCTGACACAAGCTCGCAAGGAAGTCGTCGCCTGGGGTACTCGATTCGAGAAAACGCTTGTCCAGGCTGGATCCATAGAAGCCGATCGCCGAGGCATTCACCAGCACCTTCGGTGGCGTTGCACAAGCCTTAATCGCTTTCACCAACTGAGAGGTCGTCTCCAGACGGCTGGTTTCAAGCAGCTGCCGGTGGGTCGGGGTCCAACGTTTCTCGGCAATCGGTTCGCCCGCCAGGTTGACCACCGCATCGGCCTGGTTAAGGGCATCCAACAACTCGGTGTCGGCCCAGGTGCTGCTGCTGGCAGGGTCGAACTGCATCCAGGTCAGTCGCCCATCCGCCCGTTCAGCGTCATAGGAACGGGCCAACCGGCGGCTGATCACCGTGAGCTGATGTCCGGCCTGAAGCAGGAGCGGCAGGAGCTCACGGCCAACAAAACCAGTGCAGCCGAAAAGCAGCAGACGCATGAAAGCGGTGGTGGTGCGGCTGGGAGGCTAAGGGGTTCGTGGGCGATTGGTTTTAGCCTGTTGGGATCACCCTCCCCTGCCATGGCCGAATCCGACGCCGCCGCCCCAGCCAAGGCCAAGCCTGCAGCGTTGCGCAAAGGTGCTTTGGTCAAGGTGAACAAGGCCGCCTACAGCGCCAGCCTTGAGGCCTCTGCCAGCGACCCCACTGCCCCCGACTACATCTTCGAAGGCCCCGGCGAACTGCTGGTGGTAAGAGGGGACTACGGCCAGGTGCGATGGAACCGTCCAGTGCCCGATGTGTGGCTACGCATGGATCAGCTGGAAGCCTGCTCCTGACCCTGCCGTTGATTGGAGGCGGGCTCCAGGGCCTCCTCCACAGAAGTGACAGCCGTAGGAACTGACGTGATGGCTGCGGGGATGCGCCAAACAGCACCGGAAAGCACGCCGCTGAGATCCCCAAGCGCAGCCAACACAGGATTCGAAACGCTGGCCCCATCCGCAGCGGCGGCGGCCTGCCAGGGGTCCCAACCCGCCAAGCTGACCACACTGCGGTAAGCCGCTGGCCAGGGGTTATCGGGCAACAGCCGTTCCAGAGCCTCGAACTGCTCTGCTGCCTGCGCCGGGCGGTTTTCCAGCACCGCCAGCAGAGCAAGGGTCCAACGCGGTTGAACAGAATCGGGATCCTGGGCCAAGGCCTCCATGGCTTTAGAGCGCACGGGAGCTCGATAGCTGAAATGGCCCCCCAACATGTGCTCCCGCCCCACCACAGCAAACACCGGATCGAGCCCTACCGGCCCTGCCGCCAGACCAGCGGCGAGCTCGGGGAAGACCTCCACAAAAGAGGGGCCCACAATCGGATGCGTTGCGCGGCGGCGCCAGAGGGAATAACTTCCGCCCCGGGTACGCTCAAACTGATGCACCTGCTCGAAAACACCGCTGCTGCGCACCGCTTGATCCAGCTGCATCGCCGCCTCGCGCACCGAGCCCTGGTTCCCTTCGGCTAACACCACCCACTCCGTCCGTGCCAGCACAGGCTCACGGTCTTGGCGACTGCCCCCCAGCTGCCGGCCAACGGTCCGTCCCCCGTGGCGACGGCCGTAAAAACTAACGTTGTGCTGGTTGAGATCGGAGGTGCTGGGCACCACGATCAAAGTGGCAGGAGGCTTGCTGGGATCCGCACCGCCGGCGGCCTCCACCAAAGCCTGCACTGGACCACGGGGCCGGTCTTCAAAACGATGCAGCTGATGAGACCAACCCGCAGGGACGCAGGCCAGCAGCCCAGCTCCGAATAGGGGCCACACCAGCCTTGAAAGCCTGACTTTCAACCATTGGCCCCACTGCCACCAACCCCGGGACAGCAGCAATACCAGTGACGGTAAAAGCGGCGTGATGTAGCGAGCGTCCTTGTTCGGGCTCAGGGTGGTTAACACCCAGGCCGCCACCAGATTGATCAAGAGCCAACGCCAGGACCAGGCGTGATCGGTTGAAGACTGCTGGCGCTGCAGCCACCAGAGCAACAACCCCGACAGCCCCACCAACAACAACACGCTGCCCAGCTGTTCCGGCAAAATCCTGGGATACCAAAGCCAGCTGGTCAGACTGAGCGCGCCTGGATCCCCCTCCCGTACCGCCGACTCGAACACAGCCCGATTGGTGCCGCCCAGACTGGTGATCCAGTTATGACGCAACCAGGGGCCTATCAGCACCGCGGTGAGCAGGGGCAAGAGCAGGGCCTGCCGCAACCAAGGGCCACCACGTCGCAGCGCGATTCCTGCAGCCCAGACACCGGCGGAGGCCAGCACCAGAAGGGCGCTTTGCTTCACCAGCACCGCAGCAATGGCTGCCAGGGTGCAACCCCAGGCCTGCCCCCAGCGGCCACCGCTCTGGAGATCACACCAGATCCCAAGACGCCAAAGCGCCAAACTGCAGCTGGCCATCAGAGCCATCTCCAGCACGTAGTCCGTGCGTAGACCCAGAAAGGCTGGCGTCAAAGCCGCCAAGAGGCAGGCGATCAATGCCAGGCCATCCCCCTGCAGCCGTCGACCCCAGCCCGCCATCACCACCAGCAGCAACCCATGCCAGAGGCTCAGGCTCCAAGCCGCTTGCTCCGGGGCATCGCCACTGAGGGCCATCACACTGCCGTTCACCAGCGAGGCCAGGGGCGGAATCTTCGGTGACAGATCCAGCAGCGCCTGCCAACCCTGCCAACCGCCGCCAGGCAGCAAGCCCAAGGCGCGGCCATGGTCCATGGCGCTATTGAGATAGTCAGCCTGATCCCAGGCAGGGACTCCGGTCTGCATCGTCCACCACAGCCGATCCACCAGGGTGGAGAGCGCCCAGATCAGGCCAACCGAAGCCCAGAAGCGCCAGCGCTGTTTCACACGATCTCCAAGCGACGCCGTTCATCTTGGAGCCGCTTGCGTCGCTGCTTTGCTTCTCGCAGCATCTCGCGACCATCGTGGAGGTACCCGTCCACGTAACCCATGGTGTAACGCTCCAGTTCGACCAGAGCGTCTTCCACTTCCGAAAGGCAGTGATACAGGCTCAGACCGAAGCCACGGGCCGGGACCGGTGTGGGCAATGACTGGAACAGTTGCTTGACCTTGTCCATCCGGCGACCGCTCGCCTCGAGATAGCTGCAGAACGCCTCCATCAGCTCGTCGTCGTAGGGATCAGCCGACAGTGCCTTGAGTTGCTTGGGAAAGGGATTGATCACCTCACCAAGCATGCGGTCAATGGGGGCATAAACCCGCCGCAACCACTCCACCAGGGCATCATCCGCAGCCACAGCACGCTCATGGGCACGGCTGGCCCGGTGCAGATCCGTCGGGGATGCGGCACGGCCCGGCTGAGGCCGCGTGCGATCAAAGGCCTTCCTGCGCTCGACATCCCCGAGAACTTCCCAGGCGGCATTGAGGGCAAGCATCTGCTGATCGTCGCCTCCAGCGTCGGGATGGTGCTGCTTAACCAGCTGGCGATAAGCCGCCTTGATCTCAGCGTTGCTAGCGGTGCTGCTGACTCCGAGCACGGTGTAGGGGTCGCTCACAGCTGACCATCCCTCCGAGCGGGGAGTTGCGACGCAGCACTAAACATCGGGGTGGAGAGGTATCGCTCGCCATAACTAGCCAGCATCACCACCAGGCGTTTGCCCGCCATCGAGGGGTCTTGGCCCACCCGAAGGGCCGCTGCCATTGCCGCGCCACTGCTGATCCCGCAGAGCAGACCTTCCTCCCGGGCCAAACTCCGGCCCACCTGCATCGCCTCCTCATCGCTAACCGTGAGGATCGAATCAATCCGGTCCAGTTCCAGCACCACAGGAACAAAACCAGCCCCAATCCCCTGGATACGATGAGCCCCAGGGGGCTTACCTGAAAGCACAGCACTGGCCTCGGGCTCAACGGCAATCACCTGAAGCTGAGGCTGGCGCTGTTTCAACAGACGGGCACAGCCGGTGATGGTGCCGCCAGTCCCCACCCCTGCCACAAAGGCATCAATCTGGCCCTCGGTATCGCGCCAGATCTCTTCAGCCGTGGTGCGTTCATGCACGGCTGGATTGGCCGGGTTATCGAACTGTTGAAGCAGATAGGCGTTGGGGATCTCCGCCACCAATTCCTTGGCCAGCGCGATGGCCCCATTCATGCCCTGGGCACCATCGGTGAGCTGCAACTCGGCGCCATAGGCCCGCAACATCGCGCGACGCTCAGTACTCATGGTGTCCGGCATGGTGAGAATGAGCCGGTACCCCCGGGCCGCCGCCACCATGGCCAGGGCGATCCCGGTGTTGCCGCTGGTGGGCTCCACCAGCACCGTTCGGCCGGGAACGACCGTGCCGGCCTGCTCCGCCTCAAGCACCATGGCGCTAGCGATGCGGTCTTTCACCGAGGCGGAAGGATTGAAGCTTTCCAATTTGGCCAGAATCTCGGCCTGGCAACCGGAGGCCTGAGGTAAGCGGTTCAACCTCACCAGAGGTGTACCGCCGATCAAGGCGGTGATGTCAGGAGCAATGCTCATGGCTGCAGCTTGACCGCAGAACGACCATAAAAAAAGCCCTCCGTAGGAGAAGGGCTTGAAATGTGTGTGTAAGGAAAATGTTCTGATGACCCAACCGAAGTTGGGCCAAATGATCAGAACTTGAAGACGGTCTGGAGGACGGCACCAAACTGCTCCTTACCAGATACGCCCTGGCTGGAGCTGGACTCAGGCAGATAGAAGATTGCCGGAATCATGGTGATGTTCTTGGAGACCTTGTATTTCAGAGAGGCTTCCCAAGCAAGCTCGGGAGCATCGGGATCAGTGCCGTCTTGGGACTCGACATAAAGGGGGGCGCCGAAACCAACAGCCAGGCTGTGGGGAGTATTGGCGACTTTGTCCCACTGCAGACCCACCATCCAAGTGCGGGCCTCGTCGACGGTGCTGCCCTCGAGATCAGACCAGCCATAAGCAAGGCTTACAGAAGGAATGAAACCAGTCTCTTCAGGCTTCCAGAAGCCGTTCAGAGCAAAGTTCTGGGAGTCGACATTGTCGCTGCCACAGCTCTGCTTAACAGACTTGTAGGCGGTGCCGAAGCCTGCACCACACTGGCCATAGCGGTAACCGAGAGCAGCGCCCCACTTTTTGGTGCCGTAACCGATCTGAGCGGTGGTATTGCCCTTGGATTGAGCAGTAAACATGCCTTTAGAAGAATCGGCCTGTTCTCCGTCATCAGCGACGTAGTTCAAAGCAGCTGTCAGGCGGGGCTCACCCTTGGCAACTTTCTGCTTCCAGATCACACCAACGAGACCGCCGGTCTCTTTGGTGTAGACATTGCCAGCACCAAACTGCCCACCGAACATGTTCAGGGTCTTCACCGTGTAAGCCGTGGGCTTCATGCCAAGGCTTTCGGTGTTACGGGCCATTGGGCCAACGATGGCTTCAAAGCCTGAAGCGACCGGGAACTTGTAGTACAGGCGGTCCAACTTAAGGGTGTTACCGGACATACCGGAAACATCCAACTTTCGGAAGCCACCGGAGAAAGCGGAACCATCTTTCATGTTGCCGGCACGCAGGCGAGCAAACAGAAGGTCCTTTCCAGTGAAGGAGGTCTTCAGGCCGAGACGGTAGTCGTAAGAGAAGCTGAATTTGTCGTTATCAGCCTTGGCACCATCGTCCTGGGAATCAATGGCACCAGTTACAAAGGTGACTTTTCCTTTTAGCTTTGTGGTGGTGGAGAACTGAGTTGCTTCCAGTTCGCCGACGCGGGCCTCGAGGCCATCAACGCGACCCTTAAGGATGGCCAGCTCGGTCTCGAACTCAGCCATGAGGCGACGCAGCTCGTCGGTCACTTCGGTGACGCGATCGAGGCAGGCGTTCAGCAGGGCAGCCGCTTCGAAGCGGGTCATGGCCCGGTTACCACGGAAGGTGCCGTTGGGGTAGCCGGCGACGCAGCCGAAGGGTCTCAACCAAACCAGCCAAAGCCTGATAGGCCCAGTCGGTGGGGTAAACGTCGGAGAATTGGGTGACGCTGGTGACCTGATCAGCGGAAGCCGCGTAATCAGAAACGCCGTTGATGTTCAGCTCGGCGGCATTGGCGCCGGTGGCCAGAAGGCCAAGGGCGGCAGGAGCCACCAGCAGTTACTGGAAAAGCTTCATTTTGGAATCTCACACCATGAGAACAGTTCCAGCAAGACATGCCGGAGCTTCGAAGATATTGATGTGACATCACTTTTTCAGTAAGGACTAGCGAAGCAGCGTTTATGTATCGGTTAAGACCATCCGCCATCCGCCAAAAAAAAAGCTCCCCACCGAAGTGGAGAGCAGTTCCCGAAAATGAGGATCCAAGGGACCCCAAATTCTTACTATCAGAAGACGAAGGTCGTCTTAACCAAGCCACCAAAGACCTCATCGGCGTCACCACCATCATCAATGCCAAAGATGGCAGGAGTGATAGTGACGTTGTCGGTCACAGCGAAGCTGTAGAAGAGTTCCCACATGGTGCTGGAGTCTTCATCTTCGAAGCTAGGAGCTTCACCGATTGCGCCACCGAAGGAGTTGCCTTCGATGAACACATCGCTCCACTCAAGGCCCAGATACCAAGAGTCAATGTCGTCGGAGGTGCCGTCTACATCGGCCCATGAATAGCCAGTGCTAATCGAGGGAAGGAATCCCGCATCAGCAGACTTCCAGGCAGCAGCAACGCTGTAGCCGCTACGGTCAGCGGTTGTCGAAGCAGTGCCAATAGCCAGGCCAGCATTCTGCTCGTAGGAATAACCAACCTGAGCCAGGAGGTTGCCATCGAAGACTTCGCCTTCGTAGAACAACTGCCAAGAAGAAGTGGTGGTGCCGTCGTCGGTACCGATGCCCTTAGAGGAATCGTCGCCATCAACAGCAACGTAGTTACCACTCACTTTGAAGCCGCTATCACCCAGGGTGTAGACAGCTCCAATACCAGAACCGGTGTAAGCCAGGTTGTTGGTGGTAGGAGCACCGCCGTAGGTGAAGAAGTCCAGCAGCAGGTCAGAGGGGTAATACGTGGCATAGCCGGCGTACATGGAAGCATCGTCCGTACGGACGATGGGACCTGCAGTGACACTCAAAGAGTCACCAACGGGGAAGGTGTAGAACAAGCGGCCGATTTTCACGCTGTTACCGCTGCTCATGGCGGTTTCAACGAAAGTCAGGCCAGTGCCGAAGATGGAATCGTTGAAGTTGCCGGACCGCAGAACGGTGGTCAGCTGGTCCTTACCAGTGAAGGAGGTAGCCAGCTTGAGGCGGAGGTCGTAGTTGAGGGTGGTAGCTTCAGAGCCATCGATGCCGTCAACAGCACCAGCAACCCAAGCGGTGTAGCCCTTGAGCTTTGTGGTGGTGGAGAACTGAGTTGCTTCCAGTTCGCCGACGCGGGCCTCGAGGCCATCAACGCGACCCTTAAGGATGGCCAGCTCGGTCTCGAACTCAGCCATGAGGCGACGCAGCTCGTCGGTCACTTCGGTGACGCGATCGAGGCAGGCGTTCAGCAGGGCAGCCGCTTCGAAGCGGGTCATGGCCCGGTTACCACGGAAGGTGCCGTTGGGGTAGCCGGCGACGCAGCCGTAGGTCTCAACCAAACCAGCCAAAGCCTGATAGGCCCAGTCGGTGGGGTAAACGTCGGAGAATTGGGTGACGCTGGTGACCTGATCAGCGGAAGCCGCGTAATCAGAAACGCCGTTGATGTTCAGCTCGGCGGCATTGGCGCCGGTGGCCAGAAGGCCAAGGGCGGCAGGAGCCACCAGCAGTTGCTGGAAAAGCTTCATTTGAATTCCTCACACAGGAAATTGGCGCTACTACGCCAATCCGGATTTTGAGGGCTGGTCACTCGTTATCCAATGAAGCTTGTGCCGGTGCTTACATCGACATGTATCCACAGATACCGTTTAAGCCTCGGCAAATTTCCCCTACATGAACGATGCCCCCGCTCGGCAAACCGGGCGGGGGCTCTCGCCGGGTCCGCTTTTGCCGCGGAACCGGATGATCAATCAGAAGGCGCCGTTCAGCCGGCGTTCTCCGCGATCAGCAGACCCTGAATCGAACAACTGGAAATCATGGACACCTCCTCCTGAAGGATTGTGAATGCCGGCAACGCCTTCGGAAGGGTGACCGCCTCCCGAAGGAAGGATTCACCATTCCACGCCGCTGCATCCTGTACACCCGGACCATACTCAGTTTTTGACGTAACGAGGGGCACCCATGCGCTCCGGCTCAGCTCAAAAGGCAGCCCCCTGGATCGCATTGGCAGGGCTCGGCTTAGCCGCTGCTGTTCTGGCCCTGATCGGCCTCGGTGATCTGCCCCTGCGGGACTTCGATGAAGCCACCGTGGCCCGGGTGTCCTTGGAATTCCGCCACGGGCTCGGGGGCGCCCCGTTGCTACCCACCCTCTGGGACAAGCCTTACCTCAACAAAGCCCCTGGTCTGCACAGCCTGATCGCCCTCGTGATCAGTGCAACAACCAGACCCGACCAACTCCCCTCGGAGTGGACGGTCCGTCTGATTCCTGCATTGCTGTCATGTCTGGTGGTGCCCCTGGGAGGCTGGCTGCAATGGGTGTTGCGACCGGGGGATCGCTCTAGCGCCCTCGCCACCAGCGCGATCCTCCTGACGCTGTTGCCAGTGGCCAGGCACGGACGTCTGGCCATGCTTGATGGCACCCAGCTGACGGCCATGGCTCTGTTCTGGCTGGCCCTGCTGCAGCTCAACCGCAGCCGCTGCAGCGCACTTTGGGGAGCACTCGCCGGCCTGATGGCCAGCGCCATGCTCCTGCTTAAAGCCCCACTGCTGGTTCCGGCAGTGGTGGCCGGCGGCTTGGCGCTGGCCTGGGGCCAGGAATGGAAAGCCTGGAACAACCGCACAGCAGCCTGCAGCGGAATGATGCTGTGCCTGGCACCGGGGATCGGCTGGCATCTCTGGCATGCCTACATCCGCGGGAGCCAGGCGCTCTGGCTGTGGGGCGGAGATGGCGCCGGGAGGGTTCTTTTGAATGCTGGAGAAGGAAGTGATCTGGGCTGGCGGGTCCCGGTGATCGAAGTACTGGAGGGGGGCTGGCCCTGGCTGCCGCTGCTGCCCTTCGCCCTGATCTGGGCTTGGCGGCGCCGTCAGAGCCGTTGGGGCCGCTGGTCGCTGGCCTGCCTTGTCACCCTGGGCGGGGCCATTCTTCCGCTGCGCACCCAGCTCCCCTGGTACAGCCACCCACTCTGGCTGCCCATCGCTCTCCTCTGTGCTCCTCTGTTGGTCTGGCTGGTAGAGCGATCCTCCCCCGCATCTGCATCAGATTCACCCGACAGCCCAAGGCCACCATGCCGCTGGCTGCTGTTAGGGCTTCCCTCGTTCTGGTGCGGGCTGGGGCTCTTGCTCCTTCTTCTCTGGCTAAGCAGCTTCACCTTTCTTGGCAGCACCTTGGCGCCCTATCGCAGCCTGGCGGCCGTGTTGGGCCTCGGCTGGTGCGGCGGCGGATGGTGGATGCGATCTGACGCACCGCAACGACGACGCCTTGGGGTGATGAGCCTGAGCTGCGGCAACGTGGCGGCGTTGGCCCTGCTGTTTCACTCCCCCCTATGGCTATGGGAGCTCAACGAAACCTGGCCCGTGCAACCGGTTGCAGCTTTAGCCAGAGCGAACCCTGGACGTGAGATCAGGCTGAAGGGTTACGACGAACGCCCCAGCCTGAACTGGTATGCCGAACAACCCATCCGTCGTTTTAAAAAAGGCCCAAGCCGGCGTTTAAGCGACAAACTCCAAGAGGGTTGCATCGTCGAAGGCCGAGCGGGGCGGTGGACGCTGGCCGACTGTCGGTAACCTGATTTCGACTGGAGCACACTGTGTCGTCCACCTCGGAACGTGAAGGAGCGACAAGCCACAGCGGCCTGTCGATTGTGCTTCCCACCTTCAACGAGGGCGGTTCGATCCGCCAAGTGATCGAATCCCTGCTCCGTCTTGAGACGGAGCATCCGATCGAGATCCTGGTCGTTGATGACGATTCCCGGGATGGCACCCCTGATCTAGTTCGCTCACTCGCCCGCCAAGACCCCAGGATCCGGATGATTCAACGGGTGGGACGCTCCGGGCTTGCCAGCGCTATTAAAGAAGGCCTGATCGCAGCCCTCAATCCCACCGCCGTTGTGATGGATAGCGATGGCCAGCACGAACCTGGCTCCGTGGTGGAGGCCGTGCAGTTCCTCAATCGAGAAGGGCTAGATCTCGTAGCGGGGAGCCGTTTCCTTGACCAATCCGAAATCCGAGGGCTCAGCGATAGACGCACCGATGGTTCCACCCTCGCCAACCGCCTGGCCCGATGGAGTCTTCCCAGGTCGTATGGGCACCTGAGCGATTGCATGAGCGGCTTCATCGTGCTGCGCCTCAACCGCTGCTTACCGCTGGTGCGGCAGGTAGACGTCAACGGCTTCAAATTCCTCTATGAGCTCCTGGCCATCAGCGAAGGCAGCCTGCAGGTGGGAGAAATTCCACTGAACTTTCAGCCACGGCTGCATGGCAGCTCCAAACTCGATCTCGCCATCCTCTGGGACTTCATGGTGTCCCTGATTCACACCGCAACCCTGCGTCTGCTGCCGCGACGGGCGATCAGTTTCGGGCTTGTGGGAGCTTCCGGGGTGATGGTTCAGCTGCTGTCAACAGCACTGCTGATGAGCTTGTTCAACCTGGCGTTTCAGCAGGCGCTTCCGGTGGCCGTGATTACAGCCGCAAGCTCGAACTACCTTGTAAACAACGCCCTCACTTTCCGCGACCGACGCCAGAGCGGACGGCAATTGATCCAAGGGTTGCTGAAGTTCCTACTGGTGGCCTCCCTACCGGCGCTCGCCAACGTCGGCCTTGCAACCAGTTTTTACACCCTGATCCAGGCCAATGCACTGTGGGCCCAACTGGCGGGCATTGTTGTCGTCTACGTCTGGAACTATGCGGCCTCATCCCGATTTGTCTGGAACAGCCCCTAGGCCGACCTGGCTGCCCATCGGCCTGGGAAGCCTGCTGCGGATGGTGCAGATCTGGATGCCAGTGGTCGGCGTTCACAGCTGGCGGCAGGCCGACACTGCAGCCATGGCCAGGCATTTCAGCCAGGCAGGCACACCGATCTGGATGCCGCAGGTCGATTGGGGCGGTGCAAGTGCCGGCTTTGTGGAATCGGAATTTCCGCTCTACCCCTACCTGGTGAGCCGCCTTTACAACCTGATGGGCGTGCAGGAATGGCTGGGTCGCGGTCTATCAGTGCTCTGCAGCGCACTGACTATCTGGCTGGTGATGCGCCTGGGCCGACGTTGGTTCAACCCCGAAGCCGGTTGGTGGGCGGGCCTGGCCTTTGCCATCGCACCTTTGGGGGTGTATTTCGGACGCACCTTTCAGGCCGAAGCCCTTTTGCTGCTCTGTGCCGCAGGAGCCCTGGAGAGCCTGAGCCTCTGGCGTGAACGACGGCTGCCCTGGGCCCTGGCCCTGAGCTGGATGTGCTTCACCACCGCTGGTCTGATCAAGGTGATTCCACTGCTTTGGCTGGGACTGCCCCTGCTGATGGTGCAGCTCACCCCATCACCCCAAGCAGCAGCTGAATCTCCTCAACAGATGCTGCAACGGATCAGGCGTTTGCTGCTTAATCCATGGTTCTGGGTCTACACCGCAACGGCCCTGGCCATGACGTCCGCCTGGTATCTGCACGCTTATCAATTGGGGGAAGCCAGCGGTCTGACCTTCGGCTTCTGGGGAGCGGAGAGTGATCGCAGCAACATCGCGTTGGTGCTGGATCTCTCGAGCTGGGTCAACCTTGGCATCCGAACCGGGCTGCGCGCATTGGTTTTGGTGGGGATTCCCTTCCTCGTGATCGGCAGCATTCGAAGCTGGCGGCTCGGGGGAGGGCGCATCGCCCTGGGAGGCGTAATCGGATTGCTGCTCTGCACCATGGCCACGATGAAATCAAGCACCGTGCATGAGTACTACCAGTTCCCTTTGTTGCTGTTCAGCTCCCCATTGGTGGGACTGGGATGGCAAATCTGGCAATCCAAACAGCGACGCTGGCTGGTTCAGACGTTGCTAAGCCTCGCAGTCCTCACCAGCTTGATGGTGCTGTCATTCGATTACTGGGCTGTAGAGGCACGGCAGAGCAGCATCTGGATGCCAGTTGCAGACACCATCCGCCGCGAACTCCCGTCCGAAGCCCGAATCGTGAGTGTCACAGGGCCCGACCCGACACTGCTCAATCTGGCCCAACGACAGGGCTGGCTGATCTCAAACAAGAAGCTCACCCCGGAACGCATCGCGAAGTTGAAACGCGCCGGAGCCAGTCACATCACAGGTGGCTTCCGCTGGGAAGAGACCTACAGCCCACTGCCAAAAGAACGGCGCACGATGCTTGAAAAGCTGGCAGCTTCCAGCTCAGGCGCCTGGATTGATCCACGAAAGCAAACTTACCTGCTTCCGATTGAGGGGTTGCCAGAGAATTTTTAATTCCGATCCACAACGTTCGTGCCGGGAAAGAGGACAAAGGTCAGTTCAACCACGAACAGGAACGAGGATCGAGTGCAGCTTCAGCGGATGTTCCGCCCTGAGTTGAAACCCTCTTCAAGACCACTGCCCCCTCATGACAGTGCACCAGCTGATAATCCCCAGTCGCAACAAGTTTTGAAAGCTTGCGGCCAATCCAGCGTTGCAGATTGCGCTCGAGCTTGAACACCGGTGCCAACGGTGTGTAGTAACCGGGGAAGGCCACCACCCAATCAACCGACTGAGGCTCTCCAGCACGATCGAGATATTGCGTGGACATCGGGAAACGAATCAGAATCTCTCGTTGCGCCAGCCAGGGCAGCACGGACGTATCGGCAGAGACACTGGCCTGCTCAGGGATCAAGGCCACAGCTTCACTTAATGCAGCACGGCGTTCGAGCATCGCCGCGGGAGACACATGAACCCAAGGCGAAAAACTATCGGGCACGAGGGCCGACAAGCTGCGATGGGGATTCGCCACCAAGGTGAGCGTTAAACCAAGCGCCAAAGCACCAAACCAGCAGCGACGGATCCAAGGCATAGACCAAACCGATGCATGGCGCTGCCACCAGAGAACTGAGCCCAGATAAAGGCCAGGAACCAGGGCCAACACATAGCGAAGCGTCACAGACAGCGCCGAGCGCCCTTGCGAAACTAAAGCGATAAAAAGAGGAACGGCCACCAACAGAGCTGAATCGGCCGACAGCAACGGGATCAACAGCAGAGGAAGACTGAGGGCCAGCAGGAAACCAAGTGTTGCTCCAGGGGGAGAAAGGATCGCCTGCAGAACCGCCAGTGGATTCCGCAACATCGCAACCAGTACCGAGAGGGTGCCGCCCGAAACGTCATCCACCAAATGACCAAACTTCTCCTGGAGAAAGCGATCGGATAACGATGAATCAACCGCCGGCTGGATCCATCCGGTGACCAGCAAGACCCAGAAGAACGACCCCGCCATCAAGCCGACACCCTTCAAGCGAGCGGCGGGCTGACGAACCAATGCCCAAAGCCCCAAGGAGAACAACACCAGCCCGCTGTCTTCCCGAACCAACAACAACATCACTGCGGAAAGAATGAGCTGACGGTTGTGCTGCTCCAGGAGTGCCTCTACCACAAGGAACCCGAGCAGGGGAAACCAGATCAGATCGTGAAAGTTTTCAAGGGCTGGGCCGATCACAGCACCACTGAGGTAAAAAGCGGCGGTAATCCGGATCGCCAGTGACTCCGGCAGTCGCCGGGCAGCAATCCGCCAAAGCACCAAACCTGCTGCAGTCAACAGAGAGACCTGCACCAGTGGGAGCGCCCAGCTGCCGAGCAGAAGCACCAAAGGTGCAATCAAAAGCGTGAGGAAATTGGCATGCTGACCAAGGTGGAGATAACTCACCGACGGCAGCTCACCGCCCACTTTCACAGCGGCGGACAGCACTGATGACAAACTACTTTCAAAGGGCCGCCCCCGCGCCGTTGACCAGAGCTCTTGCAGGAAGAGGGCCTGGTCATAGGTGGCACTAAGGCTCTCGAGCCGCCAGACCTGAATGGTCAGACATGCCAAAAAAAATCCAGCTGCCAGGATCACCACCGGAGCTGGCATCGAACCTCGGGATGGGGCAGCAGATGCGCTGGGATCGCTCATGCAAACCTGACGTCCAATAGAGGAAGGTTAAGGATCCTCTACATCGCAATCAGGAGCTTGAGGTTCCACCGCACCCAACAGAACTCGCGTCCGTAGAAGCAAGAGGAGGAGAGATGCATAGAGCACCAGCTCACCCCACTCCTGATCCCGATTGAGGATCAGATCGGAGAAGGTGCGAGTGGCAATGCAAAACGCGAGTGCGGAAACGGCCATGAACAACGGCCAGCTGTAGAAAGCTGGCGTGAGGGCCCGGGTCACGGCCGCCATCGATTCAGACCAGTTCGTTGTAAGAACTCGCATCCAACGAGGTGCCAGAACCACAACAGCCAAAACCCCAAGGGTCGCCAGGAAGGTGCCCACATCCAGTCGATCCTGTAACCAACCGATGTTGTGCAGGGTCGTCTCGTGCTGCGCGTTGATCTCGTTCAACAAGGGCGGAGTCCGCCAACTGAAAATCACCTGCCCCCAGGCGAGCTCCTCCATCAAGACCAGGGCTAGACATGCGGCGCCGCACTGGAACAAACGCCCGGGTCGGCGTTCCTGCAAACGCGCATTCAAATCGGCGCCGATCAACCAGGCTGCCCGGGTGGCGAGCACCAGGACCAGCACTTGGCTCCACTCCACCAGGCCCCCCTCACCAAACACCAGGTTTTTGTAGGCGTCACGGTCCGGCGAGCCGGTCTTCAAGCCCACAACCAACAAAACCACAAGCGCCAGCAGACCCCACACCGCTCTGGTGCGGCTCTGATGGGCCCATGGATCGGCAACCGACAGCAACCGCAACAGCCACTGAGAACGGGTGGTCCAGATTGCCACCGCCGTGCTCACCCCAGCTATGACCCCCCAGCCGGGATCCAGGGGCGGTCCGCCCGAGGCCGCGAAAACCAGTTGCACCAACACCGTCAGCAGTGACGCTGCGGCAACGACTACAAACAAACCGGTAATGGCGGTCTTAAGAGCGCGACCCCGTGTGTAGATCAATGCCACCGAACCGACTCTTACGCGATGCGCAGGTTAAGCAGAGGTTTAGAACCGGAGTCTGAGACCGGGGTTCATCCTCCGCACAAGCCAACCGTGATTCAGCAACCCACTGCAACGGATCCAAGCCAGATCGGAATCATTCCCCTCACGCCAAGATCGATTCGCCAACTTCTGATGGCCATCACCGCAGGGCTTTTGGTGGCCCACAGCGTCGTGCAAGTGGGCATTTACGGCTTCGGGGCGGAGAAGCATTGGCTCGACAGCCTCAACATGGACCGGGAGCTCAACCTGCCCACCCTGTTCAGCAGCGCGCTGTTGCTGATAGCGGCCTTGTTGATGCGACGACTGGGGCAAAGCAGCGATCACATCGCAGCCCAAGACTGGCGTTTGCTGTCGAAGATTTTTATCTTTCTGGCACTCGACGAAGCCCTTCAGATCCACGAGATCCTGATCATTCCAGGGCTCAGGCACCAGGTGCACCCAGCCCTGGCATCCACCTGGGTGGTGCCCTATGCCGTCCTTGTCCTCATCCTGCTATGGCGCTTTCGCCGCCTCCTCGGCTCGCTCTCCAGAGCAACAGCATCACGGTTGCTGCGATCTGGTGCCGTTTACATCGGCGGTGCCATCGGCATGGAAATGGTGGGCAGTTTCGCCGTTCGATCCAGCCTGATCCGCCTGCATAGCCCGTGGTACGGGGCCATCACAGGCTTGGAGGAAGCCTTGGAGCTGCTTGGCATTATTTTGCTGATCGATGCACTTCTGCGAGCGCTGCTCGATCAATGCAACTGCATTGATCTCACCTTGCGTCTGGGCACTAATTCAGCCGAAAACTGAACAAAAAAACCGCCCTGTCGGGCGGTTGAAGGAAACGTCGACTCCGCGATCAGAGGGCGTTGCCGCGGGGCAGAACCTCTTCAGGGAAGACGAAGTTTTCGTGCGGCTGGTCAGCCGGTGCCATCCAGGCACGCAGACCTTCATTCAGAAGGATGTTCTTGGTGTAGAAGGT
>NZ_VTKZ01000013.1 GCF_020514115.1 Synechococcus sp. MU1642 | reverse complement strand
AATGATGCCAGGCCATCGACCTGCCAGTTGTCAAGGGGTAGGGGCATGCCGAGGCTGCGCAGCCCGCAGACCGCCCCCACCAGGCCCGCCTGCAGATGTCCGTCGTCGGGGTCCACCCGTTGCAGGTGGAAGGCCAGCAGGCCGTAAAAGAGACCGCAACCGCAGGAACGCACGGCAGCGTCCAGGCCCCAGGGCAAGCTCAGCAGCCCAGCGCTGATGCCCGCAGCCATAGCCCAACCGATCGACTGCAGTCGCAGTTGCTGGCGAATCTCGGGATCACTGGGTGGAACGGCCACGGGCGCCGGCGGTTCAAAGGCGATCATGACGGCAGGATCTCCCTTTCCTGTCATGGTTGCCGCCGCATCGTCGTCTTCTGCAGCGTCTGCGCCGCGAAGTGGGGAGGAGATTCGTGAGGCTTTTCTCAACTTCTATGCCGAGCGCGGCCACAAGCGGATGGCCAGCGCCTCGTTGATTCCCGAAGACCCAACGGTGCTGCTCACCATTGCGGGAATGCTGCCGTTCAAGCCGGTGTTTTTGGGCCAGCAGGAGCGACCCGCGCCCCGGGCTACCAGCTCACAGAAATGCATTCGCACCAACGACATCGAGAACGTGGGGCGCACGGCCCGGCATCACACCTTTTTCGAGATGCTCGGCAACTTCTCGTTCGGGGATTACTTCAAGCAGCAGGCGATTGAGTGGGCCTGGGAGCTCAGCACCGGCGTTTATGGCATCGATCCCAAGAACTTGGTGGTGAGCGTCTTTCGGGAAGACGACGAAGCCGAGCAGATCTGGCGTGATGTGGTGGGGGTGGATCCCAAGCGGATCATCCGCATGGATGAGGCCGACAACTTCTGGGCCTCCGGCCCCACCGGCCCCTGTGGCCCCTGCTCGGAGATCTATTACGACTTCAAGCCCGAGCTCGGCGATCAGTGCATCGATCTCGAGGACGACGACCGCTTTATCGAGTTCTACAACTTGGTGTTCATGCAGTACAACCGCGACGCGGAGGGCACCCTCACGCCGCTGGCCAACCGCAACATCGACACCGGCATGGGCCTCGAGCGGATGGCCCAGATCCTGCAGAAGGTTCCCAACAACTACGAAACCGATCTGATCTTTCCCCTGATCCAAGCGGCCGCTGATCTGGCGGGGGTCGACTACCACCAGCTCAATGACAAGGGCCAGACGTCGTTGAAGGTGATCGGCGACCATAGCCGTGCGGTGACGCAGCTGATCTGCGATGGTGTCACTGCCAGCAACCTGGGCCGCGGTTACATCCTTCGGCGCCTGCTGCGCCGGGTGGTGCGCCATGGCCGCCTGCTGGGCATCGACAAACCCTTCCTCGTCACCATGGGCGAGGCGGCGATTGACCTGTTGAAGGGGGCTCACCCCAGCGTGATTGATCGCCAGGAGGTGATCCTGGCCGAACTTCAGCGGGAGGAAGCCCGCTTCCTCGAGACCCTCGAGCGCGGGGAGAAGTTATTGGCGGAGGTGCTGGCCTCTAAGCCCAAGCAGATCAGCGGTGCCCAGGCCTTTGAGCTGTACGACACCTATGGCTTCCCGCTTGAACTCACCCAGGAGATCGCTGAGGAGCAGGGCCTGGCCGTCGACCTCGACGGGTTCGAAGTGGCGATGGAGGAACAGCGTCAGCGGGCCAAGGCGGCCGCGGTGAGCATCGATCTCACGCTGCAGGATGCGATCGATCAGGTAGTGGCGGATCAGGCGGCCACCTGTTTCGAGGGGTATCAAGCCCTCGATCACTCCTCCTTCGTGCAGGCATTGGTGGTGAACGGCGAACCGGCCACCACCGCCAAGGTGGCTGATGCGGTTCAGGTGGTGCTCGACACCACGCCGTTCTACGGAGAAGGCGGCGGTCAGGTGGGTGATCGCGGTGTACTGGCGGGCACCGATCTGATCGTGCGGATTGAGTCGGTGAGCCGCAGCCGTGATGTCTTCGTCCATGCCGGGCGGGTGGAACGCGGGGAGCTCGCCCTGGGCGACACCGTGAAGGCTCAGGTGGATCGCACCTGCCGGCGTCGGGCCCAGGCCAATCACACCGCCACCCACCTGCTGCAGGCGGCGCTCAAGCAGGTGGTGGATCCAGGCATCGGCCAGGCGGGATCACTGGTGGATTTCGATCGCCTGCGCTTCGACTTCCACTGCCCCACGGCAGTGACGGCGGATCAGTTGCAGCAGGTTGAAATCCTGATCAACGGCTGGATCAACGAGGCCCATGCGCTGCAGGTGCAGGAGATGGCGATCGATCAGGCCAAGGCGGCCGGTGCCGTGGCGATGTTTGGCGAGAAGTACGCCGATGTGGTGCGTGTGGTCGATGTGCCCGGTGTGTCGATGGAGCTCTGCGGTGGCACACACGTGGCCAACACCGCTGAGATCGGTCTCTTCAAGATCGTGGCGGAAAGTGGCGTCGCCGCCGGCATTCGCCGGATTGAAGCTGTTGCCGGCCCCGCCGTGCTCGCCTATCTCAACGAGCGCGATGCGGTGGTGAAGCAGCTGGGGGCTCGCTTTAAGGCCCAGCCTGCCGAAATCGTTGACCGTGTGTCAGCCCTCCAGGAGGAGCTGAAGGCCACCGGCAAGGCCCTGGCCGCGGCTCAGGCGGAGCTGGCGGTGGCCAAGGCCGGTGCTTTGGCTGCCAAGGCCGAAGCCGTGGGTGAGTTCCAGCTGTTGGTGGAACGCCTCGACGGCGTGGATGGCGCCGGTTTGCAGGGGGCAGCCCAGAGCCTGGCGCATCAGCTGGGAGATGGTGCGGCCGTGGTGATCGGCGGTCTGCCGGATCCCGGCGACATGGGCAAGGTGATCCTGGTGGCGGCCTTCGGCAAGCAGGTGATCGCCGCCAAGATTCAGGCTGGCAAGTTCATCGGCGGCATTGCCAAGCTGTGCGGTGGCGGCGGTGGTGGTCGCCCGAACCTCGCCCAGGCTGGTGGTCGCGATGGTGAGGCCCTGCCTGCTGCTCTTGAGGCAGCGCGCTCAGAGCTTGCTGCAGCGTTGCCTCAGTCTTGAAGGTAAGTGGTCTGCCGCAGGCTGCTCTCGAGGTGATCAAGCAGGCGTCGTGATTCGTCGATGCGGAGCTGGCCGTTGTTGATGGCCGCCTCCGCTGCTACCCGCAACCGCTCCAGCAAGGCGCGGGGGTCATGCTCCATGGCCTCGAGTACATCGGCATTGGTGTCACCCCGCACGACATGGTCAATGCGATAGCTACCGCCTGAGCTGAGGCGAATGTGCACGGCATTGGTGGTGCCAAACAGGTTGTGCAGATTGCCCATCACCTCTTGATACGCCCCGCTGAGAAACAGGCCGATCAGATAGGGGTTCTCGCTGTCGAGCTCGTGCAGCTCCAGCAGCTGTTTGGGTTGCCCATCTCCGATGAAGCTATCCAGGCGTCCATCGGAATCGCAGGTGAGGTCGGCGAGGTTGGCTAGTCGGGTTGGCCGTTGATCCAGCTTCTGGATGGGCACCACCGGAAACAGCTGATCAATGGCCCAGGTGTCGGGAGCTGAGCGAAAGATCGACAAGTTGGCGTAATAGGTCCCAGCCAACGCCTTGCTCAGGGCTGCGAGCTCCTCCGGGATGGCTTGATCCTTGGGCAGCCGTTTGGAGATGGCATCAGCGCAGGCCCATGTCAGTTGTTCGGCCGTGCCCCGGTCGGGTAGACCCATGTACCCGAGCCGGAATGCGGCGAGCGCATCCTGTTTGAACTTCAGGGCATCGTTCCAGGCTTCTTGCAGTCGCACCAACTGCGCATCCGCCGTTGCCGATAACTCCTGAATGGTGGCGAGGGTGTCTCGGAGGTTGCGAACGGTGAGTGGTTCATCTCCTCTTGCGTTGGGAATCGATGCGGGGAGTGCGCTGCTGCCAAGAATGTCGAACACCAGCAGGGAGAAATGGCTGGCAATAGCGCGGCCGCTTTCGCTCACCAGCGTGGGCACGGCAACACCATTAGGTTCGCAGCATTCCCGCACCGTGGCCACAACGTCGTTGGCGTAGTTCTGCAGCGAGTAGTTCGTGGAGGCCGACGATGCGGTGCGGCTGCCGTCGTAGTCGATGCCGAGTCCACCACCCACATCCAGGAAACCCATCGGGGCCCCCAGTCGGTTGAGCTCCACGTAGATCTGCCCCGCCTCTTGGAGAGCGTCTTTGAGCACGGCAATGTCGTTGATCTGGC
Organism: Synechococcus sp. MU1642; assembly: GCF_020514115.1. GTDB lineage: Bacteria > Cyanobacteriota > Cyanobacteriia > PCC-6307 > Cyanobiaceae > Parasynechococcus. The sequence continues at coordinate 42,456 of NZ_VTKZ01000013.1, read as the reverse complement.
TGCCGATGTGGAAGTGCAGCAGGCGCAGATCTTGGAGCAGGTTGTTGTCCCGCAGCCGCTCCACCGTCTCCAGCAACTCGGGAATGGAGAGGCCGAATTTGGCCTTGTCGCCAACGGAACTGCCCCAACGCCCTGTGCTGCGGCTAGAGAGCTTGGCCCTCACGCCGATGTAAGGCGCTGCTCCTAGGCTCTTGCTGGCTTCAATAATCCGGTCGACTTCGTCCGGCTGTTCGATTACTACCACCGGTTGGCGTCCCAGGCGTCGCGCCAGGATTGCGGTCTCTATGTAGAGCCGATCCTTGTAGCCGTTGCAGATCAGCAGGGCTTCGGGGTCGTCCAGAAGCGAGAGCGCAATTAGCAGCTCTGCTTTGCTGCCCGCCTCAAGCCCGAAGTTCCAGCGCTTGCCGCAGCTCACCAACTCCTCCACGACGTGGCGTTGTTGGTTGCACTTCACTGGAAAGACGCCTTGATACCGGCCGGGGTAGCTGTATTGCGCGATAGCGCGTTCAAAGACGGCATGGAGCCGCTCTAGGCGGTCTTCGAGGATGTCGTCGAAGCGAATCAGCAGCGGCAGAGCCAGGTTGCGGCTTTTCAGCTCCGACACCAGATCCACCAGATCCAGGCTGCCGCCTCGATCCCCTTGGGGTTGAACGCTGATGTGTCCGCGCCCATTGATCGAGAAGTACGGATCGCCCCAGCGGTCAAGGCCATACAGCGCAGCACTGTCTTGAATCGACCAGTGTTCGCTGTCTGACACCTGCGTTTGGATGAAGTGGATGACTGGAATCTAGGGACATTCCCTGCACTGCCCAAGGCCTGTGCTTGCCAAGCGGGGTAGCCAGCACTGACGATGGCGGCGCATTTATTCACACCAAATCCATGGCCGAACGCACGTTCATCGCCATCAAGCCCGACGGCGTCCAGCGCGGCCTGGTGGGCGAGATCCTCGGCCGCTTTGAGCGCAAGGGATTCAAGCTAGTGGGTCTGAAGCAGATCACCCCCAGCCGCGCCCTGGCTGAAAAGCACTACGGCGTTCACATGGAGCGTCCCTTCTTTGCCGGTCTGGTCGACTTCATCACCTCTGGCCCCGTGGTTGCCATGGTGTGGGAAGGCGATGGCGTCATTGCCAGTGCCCGCAAACTGATCGGTGCCACCAAGCCCCTCGAAGCCGAGCCCGGCACCATTCGTGGCGATCTCGCCGTCAACATCGGCCGCAACGTCATCCACGGTTCCGATGCTGCTGAAACCGCTGCCTTCGAGATCGGCCTCTGGTTTGAAGCTTCCGAGCTGAACGACTGGTCCCCATCTGATCAGGAGTGGCGCGTCGAAGGCTGATCACTCAGTTTTCGAATCGATTCCACCGGAAAGCCCTCAACAACGCCTCTTCGGCTGCGTTCGGGGGTTCTTTCATGACGCCGCCCGCCGTCAGCTCAGCCGTGATGGCAGCGAGTAGGACGCCATTGCGGTGATGCCCGCAGGCCAGCCACAGGCCGGGCAGCGGACCAGGGCCGAGTAAGGGGCCTTCGTCGGGCGTGCAAGGCCGGAACCCCCACCAACGCTCCATCGGGGGCCAGCCTGCTGCTTTTGGCAGCAGGCTGGCGATGCCCGTTTGCAGTTGTTTTTGGCCATCGGGCGTGAGGCCTTCAGCAAATCCGGCGTCCCGTTCGCTGGTGGCTCCCACCACGATCAATCCGTCTTCGCGTGGGACTAGATAGGTCCCGGGGCCGAAGATCACCCGCTTCAGTGCCTCCCGCGGCCCTTGAAGAGACAGCATCTGGCCTTTTACAGGGAAAACCGGCAGTTGCGGCACCAGCTGTTGGCTCCACGCGCCACTGCAGAGCACCGCCTGCCAGCAGCTCAGTTGCTGCTGTTCCCCTTCGGCGCTGCGTAGATGGATGCCGCAGAGCTGTCCCGTGGAATCCCGCTCCAGATCAAGTACCTCGGCTCCTTCCATGAAATGCACGCCCAGGGACACACAGGCACGCTCCAGGGCCCGCATCAATTGCCTGCGGTTGTCGATCTGGCCGTCCTGCTCGAACAGCAGCCCCGTGCTCCATTCCGGACCCAATCCAGGGATCTCCCGCTCCAGGCCAATGCGGTCCAAGGTTTGCCCGATGCTGGCGGTCGGGTAAGCGTCCCGCTCAGTTGCTGTCCTGAACGGCACCACGATGCCGCTGGTGCGCAGGCCGCAGCCCAGGCCACTGTCCCCCTCGATCTGTGCCACCCAGCGTGGGATCCGCTCGAGGCTGGCTTGGCCCAGGTCCAATAACTCGCCGCTCAAGCCTTCGGCATGGGGCGCCAGCATTCCGGCAGCCACAAAGCCGGCAGCTTCACTGCGGCGGCGGCTGATCACGGTCACGCTCTGTCCGCGACGGGCCAGCTGATGAGCAACAGCTAAGCCCATCAGTCCCCCACCCAAAACGCAGACGGCTGAAGCAGAGGCGGCAGTCATGCGCGAGAAAGGCCCTTGCTGGTCATGCTGTCAGGGGAGGGCTTCATCCTGATTCCATAGGATCCCGGAATCTGCTTCACATCAAGGGCGCATGGCCGACGCAGCAACCCAACCGGCCTGGGAGGCCGTGATCGGTCTCGAGACCCACGTGCAGCTGGGAACGGACAGCAAAATTTTCACGGCGGCTTCGACCACCTTTGGCGATGACCCCAACACCCACATCGACCCGGTGGTGTGCGGTCTGCCCGGAACGTTGCCGGTGCTGAACCAGAAGGTGCTCGAGTACGCGGTGAAGGCGGCGATGGCCCTCAACCTCAACATTGCTGAACACAGCAAGTTCGACCGCAAGCAGTACTTCTATCCCGACCTCCCGAAGAACTATCAGATCTCCCAGTACGACGAGCCGATCGCCGAGGAAGGCTGGATCGAGGTGGAGGTCGCTGAAAAAGGAAAGGACACATACCTGAAGACGATCGGCATCGAGCGTCTGCACATGGAGGAGGACGCCGGCAAGTTGGTGCATGCCGGCAGCGACCGTTTGGCGGGATCCACCCATTCCTTGGTGGATTACAACCGCGCTGGTGTGGCCCTGGCCGAGATCGTCAGCAAGCCGGATCTGCGCACCGGTCGCGAGGCTGCGGAATACGCCTCGGAGATCCGCCGGATCATGCGTTACCTGGGTGTGAGCGACGGCAACATGCAGGAGGGATCCTTGCGTTGCGACGTCAACATCTCCGTGCGTCGGGGGCCGAATGCGCCCTTCGGGACGAAGGTGGAAATCAAGAATATGAACTCTTTCTCGGCCATCCAAAAGGCCTGCGAGTACGAGATCAAGCGTCAGATCAAGGCCTACGAAACCGGTGAGCAGATCGTTCAGGAGACCCGCCTCTGGGACGAGGGAAAGCAGCTCACCAAGAGCATGCGCAGCAAGGAAGGGGCCAGCGATTACCGCTACTTCCCGGATCCCGACCTGGGCCCGATTGAGGTTAGTGCGGATCAGCGGGAGTCCTGGCGCGCTGAGCTGCCCGAGCTGCCGGCAGTCAAACGCCATCGCTACGCCGACGATCTAGGCCTGTCCCAGTACGACGCGCGGGTGCTCACCGATGAGCGTCCGATGGCCGACTACTTCGAGGCCGTTGTGGGCGCTGGTGCTGACGCCAAGCTTGCAGCGAACTGGATCACAGGAGACATCGCTGCCCACGTGAACAGCAACCGGCTCAGCTACGCCGAACTGCCTTTCCGGCCTGAGCAGTTGGCCGAGATGGTGCAACTGATCGATGGGGGCAAGATCAGCGGCAAAATCGCCAAGGAGATTCTTCCGGAGCTGCTGGAGAAAGGCGGCTCACCCAAGGCGATCGTCGACGAACGTGGCCTCGGCATGATCAGCGACCCTGCAGCGATCGAAGCCATCGTCGATGAGCTTCTGGGGGCCCATCCCGATGAGGTGGAGGCCTTCCGCGGCGGCAAGACCAAGCTGCAGGGCTTCTTCGTCGGACAGTTGATGAAGAAGACCGGTGGTAAAGCTGATCCCAAGCTTGCCAACCAGATTCTGAGCAAGAAACTCAAGGGTTGATGAGTGGAGCGGTAGCCATTTCCGACGCCTGGAAGGGGTGGTTGCTGCAGAACCGGGACAGAGGCTGTGATCCTGAGGGGCTTATGCAGCGGGCCCTCGATCAGGGGTTTTCCCGAGGGGCGATTGCGGCCGTTCTCCAGTCGGCCACGCCGGATTGGCTGGCTTGGTTTGAGTCACCCCTTACCCGAAAGGAGCACCGGCCCCGCGCTTGGCGGCTCGATACCTCACTCGCCCAGGTGTATGAGCTGCCGGCCCTGCTCAGCCATGAGGAATGCGGGCAAGTGATCGAAGTCATCAATGCGTCACTGCAGCCGTCGACGGTGACCCGCGGCAGCAGTGACTACCGCACTAGCCGCACCTGCCATCTGCGTCAGAACCATCCCCAGCTGGCGGCGACCCTGGATCAGCGCTTTGCGGCCTTATTCGGCGTGGATCCGCGCCTGTCGGAACCGATTCAGGGGCAGCGCTACGACCCCGGCGAGTACTTCAAGGAACACACGGACTGTTTTTCGCCGGGCACCGAGGAATACGCCACCCACACCGACAGCGGCGGGCAACGCACCTGGACGGTGATGGTTTATCTCAACGGTGTTGAGCGGGGGGGAGAGACACTGTTCCGCCGCCTGGAGCGTTCGTTCACGCCTGTGCCTGGGATGGCGTTGGCCTGGAACAACCTCCAGGCCGATGGCACCCCCAACCCGTTCACGCTGCATGAGGCCTTGCCGGTGGAGGTGGGCCACAAATGGGTGATCACCAAGTGGTTCCGTGCAGACTTCGGGCGTAACGGCTAACCGGGTTTTTCTTTTCCTGTGGGGTTGAGCAGACCCACGGCCTGGGCTCGCCAAGCACCGGGTTTGTCTTGATTGGCAATCAGGTGGTCCGCCAAGCCGCGTTTCCGGCTCAGGGGCCACTGGGCGTCGATGCGGGCTTGAGCAGCTTCAGCGCTCAGCCCGTCCCGTGTGATCAAGCGCTCGAGTTGTTGAGATTCATCGCAGTCGACCAGCCAGATTTCGCTGCAGAGCGACTCCAAACCTGCTTCGAACAACAGCGGAATCATCAGCACAACTGCTGGTGCCTCGGCATGGAGGCTGAGTGCTTGGTCGAAGCGCTCCCGCACGAGCGGGTGAATCAGTTGCTCGAGCCACTGACGCTCAGCGGGGTCCTGGAACACGATCCGCCCCAGAGCAGCTCGGTCGACGGCCGCGCCTCCCTGGGCCTGGACCGTGGAGCCATACCGCTGCAGCACGGTGTGGGTGGCCTGGCGCCCAGGCGCGAGAGCTTCTCGGGCGAATTGATCCGCATCCAACACCGGAAGACCTTGTTGCGCTAACCAACGGCCCACGCTGCTCTTACCGCTTGCAATTCCGCCCGTGAGCCCGATGCGTCGTTGCGAGAAAAGCTCGCCAGGCGCCATGGTGTCGGAGCAGGATGCACCCAGTGTCTCGCGGCAGATCAGCAGTGGCGATGACTTCTTCTTGGCAACCGATCCAGGGTGGTGTGACGGCACCGAATGGGTTCCAGGCTGCAGGCATAATTGCCGGCCTGAAGCCTTCGGGTAAGCCTGATCTGGCGCTGGTGTTGGCACCGGAGGCGTCTGTTTGTGCGGGCACCTTCACTACCTCAGTGGTGCGGGCGGCCTGTGTTGATCTTTGCCGTGATCGCCTCGTAAGCCATGGCGGCCAGGCCCGTGCTGTGTTGGTCAACTCCGGTCAGGCCAATGCCTGCACCGGGGATCGCGGTTTGGTTGATAGTCAGCGCGCCACCAAGGTGCTTGCCGATCAGCTCGGCGTCGATGCGGAGTTGGTGTTGATCTGCTCCACAGGCGTGATTGGTGTGCCGATTCCGATGACGACCCTTTTGTCTGGCTTGGCTCCTTTGGTGGAGGCCTTGGATGACGGTGGTGGTGATGCCGCTGCCAACGCCATCCTCACCACCGATCTGGTGGACAAGCAAGTGGCGCTTGAACTGGAGCTGGAGGGGCGCCTGGTGCGCATTGGAGGGATGGCCAAGGGTTCGGGAATGATTCATCCCGACATGGCCACGATGCTCGGCTTCTTCAGTTGCGATGCTGGTGTCGATGCCGCCGTCTGGAAGGGGATGGTCCAGCGCGCGGTGCAGCGTTCCTTCAACGCCATCACCGTTGATGGAGACACCAGCACCAACGACACCGTGCTGGCCTTCGCGGCAGGCCCACCGCTGGCCCAAGAGCACCATGCCGTTTTGGAACAGGGCCTGACCCAGGCGATGCAGCAGCTCGCCCAGGCCATTGCCCGGGATGGTGAAGGGGCCACCTGTTTGATCGAAGTGCAGGTGGAGGGCGCGATTGACGAGGCCGCGGCGTTGCAGGTGGCGCGCACGGTTTGTGGTTCGTCCTTGGTGAAGACCGCTGTCCATGGCCGGGATCCGAACTGGGGGCGGATCGTGGCGGCAGCAGGTCGCTCTGGCGTGTGTTTCGAGCCGGATGCCGTTGCTCTTTGGATTGGTCCACATCAATTGATGGCGGCCGGTCAACCCGTGGCCTTTGATCGCGCTGCAGCCAGCGACATCCTGCGGCAGGAGCATGTTCCGATTCGCCTCTGCCTCGGGGATGGTTCCGGCTGTGGTCAGGCCTGGGGATGTGACCTTTCGGATCAATACGTGCGCATTAACGCCGACTACACGACTTAATCCAACATCCCATTGGCATTACTGGCTTTTGCGGATTGCTGTAGTTGCTGTCAACAGTTTGCTAACGGTGCTCTGACGCTTCTTCTTGGCTTAAGACAAAACATTCTTGCTTTCGTCCGTTGAGATTTTCATTCTTTTCCGTATTTATTTGTTCTCGTAGTTGAGTTTTGGTTTTTTAAGGATGCCATGCGAATCGTAAGGCGAGCGGGCATCGCTTCCAATGGCAATACTTATTCTGAAATTCAACAATTACTTGCATGATTATGGTGACTTTAGGGATGCCTGTTCTTTGGACTTATGCAGCTATTTTTGCGAGACTAGAGACCTCTGATAGGGCATCGAAGACGCTTTACATGCTTTTCCTGCTAAAGTTGGTATGATTATTGAGCTGCATATGTTTGAGCTTGCTTTTCCGGATGAAGTCGTAGAAATCCTGACAGATATTTTTTCGGAAGAAGTTGTTGTTCTTGAGTATGGTTCTGGTGGCAGTACCTTTTTGGCGTTAACAGCAAATCACAAAAATATCATTTATTCATGCGAGACAGACGCTAGATGGTTGTCAAAATTGTCTATGGAAATTGCTTTAAACAATTTAAATGATCGATTTTTTCCTGTCTTTCAAGATGTTGGTGAGACCACTCAATGGGGACATCCATGCTTCGAGAAGCAACTTTATGATGAGAATAGGGGGAAGCGAATGATTCAAGTACCAGCTATGGCATGGAGAATTATGGAGCTACATGGAATAAGTCCCGATGTAGTCTTAATAGATGGACGATTTAGAGTCGCATCATTTCTTGCTGTTATCTTAAATGCGTCAAAGCCTTGCACTATAATTTTTGATGATTATATTGATAGGGACTATTACCATGTCATTGAGAAAATTTTGAAACCTTCCAAGATCGTTAATAGGACTGCTTTCTTTGATTATCAACCTATAAAGGGTGTGTCTAAGGTCAAAGAGTTCTTAGAAGTTTTTGGTCCCTATCTATCCGCTCCGAGTTAATTTTACCCAGGTTTGCAAGTTTGCGTATTTTCCATGCAGATTTTTTAGTGTGTTCTAGACTTTTTGGTATGCGCAAGGTTTGATTTCAGTCATAGATGAAGACGTTCCGGAGTGTAGCAAGCCTATTCCTGGTATCTGAGATAAGCCTTAGTGCTTTTTGTGATGACTATGTACTAGTTCACTAGTTCAGATTCGTTAGGACTGCATTCGTAGTAGCTTGACCAGTAGGTATGTATTTAGTCAAAATGTGAGTGCGTATCAAATTTGACTACACCACTTGGTGTCAGATTCCGTTAAACTGGTTTTTGTGGTGGATGTTTCTCAAGTGGCAGGGTCGTATTGATGCGATAATTTAGAAATCTCCTCAAAAGTGCCGTGTATCCGAACTGGTTGAATAATCACATAGATAAATCAATTCTGCATGAACAGTTCTTAAAAATCGGATTTAGTCAGAATGGGGAGGACGAATTTGTAAGGGGCTTTTTTTGGGAGCAGCTTTGTAGGATGCAAACTGCACAGTATCTAGATATTGGATGTTTTCATGAAACTCATTACTCGAATACAAAGCTGTTGAGTTTGTGTGGATGGACGGGAATTGCAGTAGACGCGAACCCTGATGCAGAAGTGATGTGGATGTCTCGTAGACCTTCTGATACTTTTTACAATTTCGCCATTAAAGATGCTTCTTGCAATGATCTTTATTTAAATTTTTACAGATTTCAAGCTGGTGCTATTAATACAGTCAATAGAGAAGTTGCCAAGGAATGGCTCAAAAGAGATTTTCCTTTTCAAGATATTATTCGCGTAAAGTGCCTCGGAATTGACGAGATGGCTGTGTTGATCAAACGCAATCATCCGCACTTTAGGCCAGAGTTTGTAACTATTGATATTGAGCAGGTTAATTATCTTTCTTCATTGGGAGAGTTTCTAAACATGCTCGATTTCCCGCAATTGCTATGTATGGAATGGGTAAGCCAAGGTTTTGACTTGGATAACTTTAAAGAGTCTGATGAATATAAGATTTTAAAACAATGTGGTTATGTTGTGAAAGCTTTAGTAGGTGGAAATATTATGGCAGCACATCAAGGTTGATCGCTATTGGCAAAGTAGTTTCCCGGTCTCTAAGGGAAAGTCTCTTATTGCCTTTGCTTGATTAAACTCTCGTTTGAAGGCATTGATTTTAGCCCCTGCAGTGCACAATACTAATGAACTTTTTTCTTGGGATACAATGGATTTCCGGCACTTTATATTGATCTTCTGTTCACTTGATATTTTCCTGTCTTTGATCACTTTAAATCTTCTAATAAGAAGATTTAAAGTCGCATGCTTCACGTCGTAGTGGAATTAGTTCTTTTGGACCTAATTAATGGGTGTTTGTATTGCAGTCGTAGCAGGCAGCGCGATGGGGGCTGCCTCATTTCAGATCAAAACTCATCCAAGAATGGCGAAATGAGTGCCAGGCCAATATCTTCTTGCTGGTCACTTTGATCGTTCGGAAGTTGTTGTGTCGTCGTCGGACCAGGTGGCAAGACCTGACTCCACCAGCATTTCCTTGAGTCCGTCTCCCCAGATCCGATTACTCAAAGGTGCTCCGGTGCTCTGGTTGGTGAAGAGGAGGTCGCTTTCCTTCTCCGGCCGGGTTATTTGACGTAGGCGCTCCAGGTCCCGAAGCACTGGTGCGGAGACCTCATACCAACGCACGGTTTTTGTGTTTTCAGGTGGCACCTTAAACAGGCACCACCACACCTTCTGGTTCTCAGCCGAAAGGGTCTTGTTCGCGGAGATGTGACTCCAGCGCAAATTAAGTTCTTAGTGAATGCTTCTCGCAACAAACTGCTGAGATTTAATTATTAGTCTCTTTGGGGGGATTGGCAATTAAAGAGAGAGAATGCATAAATATTGAAAATGATATTAGAAATTCAGCCCATTCGATATCTTGATTGACCCTTCCCAGGAATTTCGTGCCGGGCACAAATACAACCACAGCACATATGATGGCCGCCAGGAAGAACATAGGGAATAAACCCTTAGAAAAGTCCCAAAGATTGTTCTTAAGCCATGGAATATTAGGCCTCTTTTTTGTCAGAGAAACACCAGCTGATGCCGACGAGAAAAGCAATAAGGCTGGGCTAATAAGATCGTGAATGCCATGTATGTTGTGGAGAGTTGTCTCGCCTTGTGCGTTTAGTGAGCGAAAATTTTCAGGTGTATCCCACCCAAACATCATCTGCCCCCAAGCCAATTCTTCCATAAAGGCAACGAAGAGGATCGATGCGAAAGCTAAAAGCATCCATTTGGGGTAAGGAGACCCCTTAGAAACTCCTGTAACCAAGGCAAGATATGCTGACAACAACAAGAAAAGTGCCGTAAGCCATTCTACGACGCTATTTTCTCCCAAAAAATTCTCGTAAAAATCTGATCCGCCAGTTACAAACTTTGTGATAATAATAGTAAGACATACAATCAAACTAATTAAAAATAATAGTCTCTCGCCTTTGGGAGTTGAAAGTCTTTGCATTAGTCCAGTAAATGACTTTCTGCTGAGGACAGTCGCAACTAGCAAGCCAAATATCGACATCGCTAGATCGCTGATTGCGAAATCTGGCAAGTTGTATAGTGTTTTGCCTAGCCCAGCAAGAAATAATAAAATGCCGAATACAAATGAGAAACGCCCTAGCAAAAGGGAGATATGATCGGGAAGAGACGAAAACTTAGTCAAACCAAAAACCTCAAGCCTCTATATGGTCTTATTTAGTTTAGTCTAATGTTGGCTTCATTAGCAAAAATCCTTTAATTGGACGCAAATCATCATCCTTTTTGTAATTCTCCTCTGTTTCCTTGCGATCTATAGTTTGTGTTAGCAATAGCTTTGACTTTTTATTGTTGATATTGGGTATTTCGTCTGCCCAATTTAGATGCTCGTCTTTATTGGCGTATCGATATGCATAAGCATTTTTGTCTGTTGGTATTCCTTATTTGTCGAGGATGTTCCCTTCAGGCATCTCTAAACATGCCGAGATTGGTAACGCCGGGGTAACAGCTCTGCTAGTCGCTTAAAACCGTTGGTATGACTAGAGGCATGGTGTTACGTGCGTATCAATGCCGACCACACCACTTGAAGATTTTGTTCTTGATCCCTGTCACAATCCGATTCTTCGTCAGACCCACCCGTGGACAAAACCAGCTCCCCTGACGCTCCCGTTGAAACTCAGTCTCGTTTTTGGGTGGGCCCTCTGGTGGCTGGTTGTTGTTTTGGACTTGGTTACGGAATCTCCGACCGGGTGCTAACGCTGCAGACCAATGCTGAAGACCTTGCCCCTAAGGCGTTCACACCGCTCGCGTTTCCAGGGGATTCCCTGCAGGAGATCCGGATCCGGTTCAGCGACAACGATGCAGAGCTGCAAGTGGATGTCACAGCCCTAGAGGCCGCTGAGGCCGCGAGCCGACCGGCCAAGCCATCAGTCAAGCAGGCGATCGAACCAGATCTCGCTGTGCAGACGCCTGAACCTCCGGTGTGGACGGCCCCAGCCTGGTCGGACCCCCAAACCATCGACCCCGAGCTTGATGACAGCAACGCCGAGTCCTTGGCCCTCCCGGAGGAGTCCAGCGAGGTCATGCCTGCTGTGGTTGTCCCTGATGGTGATTCACCGGTGTTGGTGGCTGAGCCCGAACCTGTGGTGCTGCCTCCTGGTGCTGAAGCTTTTTTTGAAACCATTGAGCCCGTCATCCCGCCTCAGCCCTGATCCCCGGCTGGATCTGCCACAGTTGGTCTTGTCTGCAATCAGTCCATGGGCTCGTCGGAGGCCTTGATTCGCGCCACGGTGAATCGCATCAGTGCTCGCCTTGGCCACGGTTTTGCGGACGCGGCAGCGGAGTTGGCGGTGTTGGCGCAAGATGCTCCACAACGGTTGCGCCAGGAATGGGATCTGTTTCAGAACGAGGTGCGTGCCGAGGCAGAACGGATTGAACGGGAAGATCAGGTCACGGTCAGCACGGATGGGGCGTCGTCATCGGAACCGTCGGAGAATCCACAAGCGGTCATTGATCGTCTCCGGGCCACGGTGGCTGATCTGAGTCAAGCGATCGAGGCACGCCCCTGATGCTTGGACTGCTGCGCGCGCTCAGGATCTGGCGCGCTGTCCTGATGCTCCTGCTGCTGCTTTGGTGGGATGGGAAGCCCTGGACCTACCGCGGTGGTTTCACCGCCGAGCGGCGTGCGCGCCGTCAGCAACAGCGAGCCCGCTGGTTGACGGCTGAGCTGCTGTCTCTGGGTTCCGCCTTCATCAAGCTGGGGCAACTGCTATCCGCTCGCCCAGACATCCTTCCTGCGGGTTGGGTGGCCGAACTGGCTGCACTGCAGGACAGTGTTCCGGCGGTCAGTTTTGATCAGGTGCAGACCGTGCTCGAGCGAGAGCTTGGTCAGCGCTGTGCCGAGGTGATCGACCTCGACCCCGAACCCCTTGGCGCTGCCTCGCTTGCCCAGGTGCATCGCGCCAGCCTGCGCAGTGGCCGGCAGGTGGTGCTCAAGGTGCAGCGGCCTGGGCTTGATCGCCTGTTTCGCCTTGATCTTGAGGTGATGCAGCAGGTGGCGGCTGTGCTGCAACGCAACCCCAGTTGGGGGCGTGGTCGCGATTGGCCGGCGATGGCACGCGAATGTCGACGTGTCCTCCTGCGTGAGCTCGATTTCAGGGTTGAGGCCCAGTATGCGGCGCGTTTTCGGCAACAATTTCTGGATGACGAACGGATCAGGATCCCAGGTGTGATTTGGGAGTTGAGCACCCGCCGTGTGCTGTGTCTTGACTACCTGCCTGGCATCAAGATCAACGACCGTGAGGCATTGCTCGAAGCAGGTATTGATCCGGCCGCGGTGGCTGAGGTGGGCGCCGCCAGTTACCTCAAGCAGTTGGTTCGGTTTGGTTTTTTCCATGCTGACCCCCATCCCGGCAACCTTGCCGTAGCGAGTGATGGAGCTCTCATCTACTACGACTTCGGGATGATGGGCCTGTTGTCAGAGGGCTTGCGTCGACGTCTTGGAGCCATGGTTCGCGCCGCTGCCGCCAGGGATTCAGCGGTGTTGGTGGAGGAAATGCAAGCGGCCGGGGTGATTTCCAGAGGCATTGATGTAGGCCCTGTCCGTCGTCTTGTGCGGCTGATGCTGCAGGAAGCCCTCACCCCACCATTCACGGCCAATGCGATCGACAAACTCTCTGGCGATCTCTACGACCTGGTCTACGGCCAGCCCTTTCGCCTGCCGGTTGAACTCATCTTTGTGATGCGGGCCCTGTCCACCTTCGAGGGGGTTGGCCGCAGTCTCGATCCCGCTTTTAGCTTGGTAGCGATAGCCAAGCCTTACCTCCTTCCACTAATGACCTCCAGCGGCTCCGGCAGCAACGATCTGTTCAACGAACTCGGCCGTCAAGTCGGCGCCCTCAGCAGCCGGGCTGCGGCCTTCCCAAGGCGCTTAGACGAAAGCCTGGAACGCTTGGAGCAGGGTGACTTACAGCTCCAGGTGCGCTTGGGGGAATCGGATCGGCAGTTCCGTCGGATGGCCCTGGCCCAGCAATCGATTGGTCAATCGGTGTTGCTCGGATGCCTGGCTTTGTGCGCCGCCATCGTTGGTGCCAGTGCCCGCCCGCTGTGGTCAATTCTTCCGGCCGCTGCTGCCTTGCCTGTTGGTTTGGGCTGGTTCCGAATGCAGGTCAAGATCCGTCGTGATCAACGGTTGGAGCAGTTGCCAGGTTCCAACCGTTGAATCTTTCTTGGAGGCCTCAGATCAGGCCTTGCCGCGGGGACCTTGGCTAACAGCGCCGGCATACACAGCCTGGCTGCCCAGTTCGTCTTCGATCCGAAGCAGCTGGTTGTATTTGGCGACCCGCTCGCTGCGGCTAAGGGAGCCGGTCTTGATCTGTCCGGCGCGGGTGGCGACGGAGAGGTCGGCGATGGTGGTGTCTTCGGTTTCGCCACTGCGGTGGCTGATCACGCTGGTGTAGCCGGAGCGGCCTGCCAGGTCGATGGCCTGAAGGGTTTCGGTGAGCGAACCGATCTGGTTGACCTTGATCAGGATCGAGTTGGCCGTTGCGCTGTCGATGCCCTGCTGAAGACGCTTGGTGTTGGTGACGAATAGGTCGTCACCCACTAGCTGCACATTGCCGCCGAGGCGTTCGGTCAGCAGTTTCCAGCCATCCCAGTCGTCTTCTGCCAGGCCGTCTTCGATCGAAACGATCGGGAATTTCTCCACTAGTTGCTCGAGTTGGCCCACCATCTCGGCGCTGGTGTAGCTGCCGCCATCGAAGGCATAACGGCCGTTCTCGAAGAATTCGGTGCTGGCCACGTCCAGGGCTAGGGAGATCTGTTCGCCGGGCTTGTAGCCCGCTTTGCGGATCGCTTCCACCAGGATTTCGCCGGCTTCCACATTGCCCAGATTCGGCGCGAAGCCCCCTTCATCGCCCACGGCGGTGCTCATGCCCCTGTCGCTGAGCAGTTTCTTGAGCGTGTGGAACACCTCGGTGCCCATCCGCAGTGCTTCGCGGAAGCTCGGAGCGCCGTGGGGGACCAGCATGAATTCCTGGAAGTCCAGGCTGTTGGCGGCATGGGCGCCACCGTTGATCACGTTCATCAACGGCACCGGCAGCAGGTTGGCCATCGGGCCGCCGAGATAGCGGTAGAGGGGAATGCCCAGCCCGTTGGCAGCAGCGCGGGCGGTGGCCATGCTCACCGCCAGGATCGCGTTGGCTCCCAGGTTGGATTTGTTGTCGCTTCCATCCAGCTCCAGCATCGCGGCGTCCACAGCCGCTTGATCCAGGGCGGAAATGCCACAGAGGGCTGGTGCGATCTGCTCTTCGATGTGAGTCACGGCTTGGCCCACGCCCTTGCCCATGTAGCGGTCGCCGCCATCACGCAGCTCGTGGGCTTCGTGGGCGCCGGTGCTGGCCCCACTGGGAACGATGGCCCGTCCCATGGCACCTCCTTCGAGCAGCACCTCGGCTTCAACTGTTGGGTTGCCGCGGGAATCGAGCACCTCTCGGGCCACGATTGTGTCGATGACGAGGTCGAGGGAATCGATCACGTTGGGACGGACGCTTAACCCGTGGATCCTATGGGTCGCCCCTCTCTCTCCTGTTGTGACGTGTCATACCGGGCCAGAATGACGACAGGTTCACGCTGTACGACGCTCACCCATGCGGATGCTTCACACCATGCTCCGGGTCGCGGATCTGGAGCGGTCTCTGGGCTTCTACACCGAGGTCCTGGGCATGCAGCTTCTGCGTCGAAAGGACTACCCCAGCGGCCGCTTCACCTTGGCCTTTGTTGGCTACGGGTCGGAGAAAAACCACACCGTCCTGGAACTCACCCATAACTGGGACACCGACAGGTACACCTTGGGGGACGCTTATGGGCACATTGCGCTGGGGGTGGAGGACATCCACAGCACCTGCGCCGGCATTGCCGACCAGGGTGGTCGTGTGGTGCGGGAGCCTGGTCCGATGAAGCACGGCACCACCGTCATCGCCTTTGTTGAGGATCCGGATGGCTACAAGGTGGAATTGATCGAGTTGTCCTCCAAAGCCCACGCCTGAAAAAACGGATGACTTCATCCCCAGCGTTGAACGGCAGCCTCACCCATGAGCCCGATCGCTTCAGCGACGCGGCTTGGGACCTGCTGCTGAGTGGTCAGGATGTCGCCCGTCGCTGGCGCCATGAGCAGTTGGACGTGGAGCACCTGATCCAGGTGCTGTTCACCGATCCCGCCTGCCGCCGCCTAGTGGAGCGCTTGCCCCTCCCCATCGATGCGCTCTTGGATCGCTTGGAGGATGTGCTGGCCGACCAGCCCTCTGGGCAAGGCGATGAGCTCTTCATCGGTGACGACCTTGAACAGCTGCTCGATTCGGCTGATGCCATCCGTCGGCGCTGGAATGGCGACGTCATCGATCTGCCGGAAGTGTTGATGGCCATTTGCGCCGATCCGCGAATCGGTGCTGATCTGTTTGCCGGCTTTGGTCTGTCCGCGGATGCCCTGGAGCAGCTGATCCAACGGGGCATGGATGATCGAGTCGCTGGGGTTCCAGCTCCACCCCAGGAGCGGCCGATGCAGCGGTCTCAGCCAGAGGTTCCGCAAGCAGCGCCCCGTCGTGAACGGGTGGCGCGAGTTCCGTCTTCCTCCCGTGAGGTGCGCGGGCCAGAGCCAGTCGCCCCCCAGCCGCCTGCCCATGAGGCCTCCTTGGAAGAGCCACCCACGGCCCTGGAGTCATACGGGCGGGATCTCACCGAAGAGGCGGAAGCAGGCAGCCTGGATCCGGTGATCGGTCGTGATTCTGAAATTCGCAACCTGATCAAGGTGCTCTCACGCCGGAGCAAAAACAATCCAGTGCTCATCGGCGAACCCGGTGTTGGCAAAACAGCGATTGCAGAGCTTCTGGCGCAGCGGATCGTGGCGGGTGAAGTGCCGGAGTCGCTGCAGGGTCTGCGTCTCGTGGCGCTGGATCTCGGGGCATTAATCGCCGGTGCCAAGTTCCGAGGTCAGTTCGAGGAACGCTTGCGCTCGGTGCTCGAGGAGGTAAGTGGTTCCGATTCCGGTGTGGTGTTGTTCATCGATGAGCTGCACACCGTTGTCGGTAGTGATCGCAGCAGCACCGATGCCGGCAGCCTGTTGAAGCCAGCCCTCGCCCGTGGGGATTTGCGCTGCATCGGTGCCACCACGCCGGAGGATTACAGGCTCACGGTGGAAAAGGATCCGGCCCTCAACCGTCGCTTCCAGCAGGTGGTAATCCGGGAGCCAGATCTGGAGTTGAGCCTCGAAATTTTGCGCGGTTTGAAGGAGCGCTACGAGCTGCACCACGGCGTCACCATCACCGATGAGGCCATTCAGGCCGCCAACCGTCTCGCCGACCGCTACATCAGCGACCGCTGCCTGCCAGACAAAGCCATTGACCTGATCGATGAGGCAGCGGCGCAATTGAAGATGGAGGTCACCTCCAAACCGCAGGTGGTGGAGGAGGCCGAGGCGGATCTAAGCCGCGTTGAACTGGCCCTGCTTGCCGCTGACCAAGCCCCTGAGGCGGAGCGGATTCAGCTTCAGCGCAACCGGCTTGAAGTGTCCACACGACTGGATGATCTGCGGCGGCGCTGGCAGGAGGAGCGAGGTCAGCTCGAGGAACTCGGGCAGCTGCTCCAGCAGGACGAAGACCTGCGTCATGCCATTGCCGAGGCTGAGCGGGATGGTGACCTCGAGGAAGCGGCCCGCCTCCAATACGACCAGCTGCACCGGGTCCAGCAGCGCCGGGATGAACTGGAGGCGTCCCAGGCGGAGGCACAGTCCGCCGGAACTGCTCTGTTGCGCGAGCAGGTGGAGGCCGGTGATATTGCAGATCTGGTGGCCCGTTGGACCGGGATCCCCGTGCAGCGTCTGTTGGCGGGCGAGCGGCGCAAACTCCTGGACCTCGACGCCCATCTCGCTGAACGGGTGATTGGTCAGGGTGAGGCGGTGACGGCTGTTGCTGCTGCCATCCGCCGGGCCCGGGCCGGGATGAAGGATCCCCGTCGTCCGGTGGGTTCCTTCCTGTTCCTCGGGCCGACCGGTGTCGGTAAGACCGAGCTGGCGAAGGCGTTGGCGGGTTCGCTGTTTGATGAAGACGAGGCGCTGGTTCGCCTCGACATGAGCGAGTTCATGGAGCGGAATGCCGTGGCTCGGCTGATCGGTGCTCCCCCTGGCTACGTCGGCTACGAGGAGGGGGGGCAGCTCACTGAGGCCGTGCGCCGCCGCCCCTATGCGGTGCTGCTTCTCGATGAAGTGGAGAAGGCTCATCCCGATGTGTTCAACCTGCTCCTGCAGGTGCTGGATGACGGCCGGCTCACTGATTCCCAGGGCCGCACCGTCGATTTCCGCCACACCGTGGTTGTGATGACCAGCAATTTGGCCAGCCCGGCGATCCTTGAACATGCCCGCTCGGAATCCACGAATGAGTCAGTCCTGCAACAGCAGGTGGATGCAGCGCTCTCCAGTCAGTTCCGGCCTGAATTCCTCAACCGCATTGATGAGGTGATTCGTTTCCGTCCCTTGGAGGTTTCCGATCTGGTGCGGATTGTTCAGCTGCAACTGAAGGATCTCGCTGCCCTGTTGGCCGAGCAGGGCCTGGCGCTGCTCGTGGATGAGGCTGTTGCTGAGGCCATAGCCCGTCAGGGCCATGAACCGGAGTACGGGGCGAGGCCCCTGCGTCGGGTGTTGCGGCGCCAGCTGGAAAATCCGCTCTCCACACTGCTTCTTGAAGACCTCTTTGCCGGAGCCAGTGGCGTGACGGTGCGGCTGGGGGAGGCCGGTACGGATGCTCTGGTGTTCGATCCAGTGGGGGTTTGAGGGCATCCGGTAGGGTGTCTGTTTGGCGAAGTGCCTAGCGGCACCGTTGTCAACTTCCGGTCCCATCCCCGTGACCAGCCCCATCTCTGAGGACACCACCACTTCTGACGGCTCCAAGGCCGCTGCCGATTCCACCAAATCCGGTGGTTTTCTGGCGGACACGGTTGATGAGCTGAAGCTTGTGGTTTGGCCCAGCCGCCAGCAACTGTTCAGCGAATCCATCGCTGTAATCCTGATGGTCAGCCTTTCGGCTGCCACCATCGCGGCTGTCAGTCGCTTCTTTGGGTGGGCTTCGTCCCAGGTGTTCCGCTGACTCGATATCACCTTTCTCGCCGTGCCCGAAGACCTGACCACACCGGACGCCCCTGAGGTGCTTGAACTGCCAGCCCCGAATGAGGGGGAAGACGGCACCTTGACTACGGCGGCTGTCGCCAATACGGCCATCGCCCGTTGGTACGCCGTACAGGTGGCTTCCAGTTGCGAGAAGAAGGTCAAGGCCACCCTTGAGCAGCGAGCCGTCACCCTGGGGGTGAGCAACCGAATTCTTGAAATCGAGATTCCTCAGACGCCTGCCGTCAAGCTGAAGAAGGACGGCACCCGTCAGTCCACCGAGGAGAAGGTGTTCCCCGGTTATGTGCTGGTCCGGATGGTGCTGGATGAGGACACGATGATGGCGGTGCGAAGCACCCCGAACGTGATCAATTTCGTCGGTGCTGAAGATCGGCGTGCCACCGGTAAGGCCCGTGGTCACATCAAGCCTCGTCCCCTCAGTCGCTCTGAGGTGGATCGAATCTTCAAGCGCGCTGCCGAGAAGAAGACTGTCGTTAAGGTAGATCTCACCGAAGGCGATCAGATCCTGGTGACCGCTGGTCCGTTCAAGGACTTCCAGGGCGAGGTGATCGAGGTGTCCGGCGAGCGCAACAAGCTCAAGGCCCTGCTCTCCATCTTTGGTCGAGAGACACCGGTGGAACTGGAGTTCTCTCAGATCAGCAAACAAAACTGACCTGGCGGCGGCCGTCTCCCTGCGGAGGGCGGCCTTGGGAATGGGCAACCATTCCGCCACACTCGACCCGAGGGTCTGGTGATCCGCAGCTGTCCAAACACCCCAGCCGATGGCCAAGAAAGTCGTAGCTGTGATCAAGCTGGCCCTAGATGCCGGCAAAGCCAACCCCGCGCCGCCGGTGGGCCCTGCCCTCGGTCAGCACGGTGTGAACATCATGATGTTCTGCAAGGAGTACAACGCTCGGACGCAGGACAAAGCCGGTTATGTGATTCCGGTGGAGATCTCGGTCTTTGAAGACCGCAGCTTCACCTTCATCACCAAGACGCCTCCGGCGTCGGTGCTGATCACCAAGGCCGCGAAGATCCAAAAGGGATCTGGTGAGTCCGCTAAGGGCAGTGTTGGATCGATCACTCGTGCTCAGCTCGAGGAAATCGCCAAGACCAAGCTCCCCGACCTCAACTGCACCAGCGTTGAGTCCGCCATGCGGATCATCGAAGGCACCGCCCGCAACATGGGCGTTTCCGTCAGTGACTGACGTCGCTGCATCGCTTCTCCAATCCATTCGGGGGAGGCATCACTGATGTCGTCTGAACCCCACCACTAAACATGCCCAAAATCTCCAAGCGCCTGGCCAGCATGGCCGGCAAAATCGAGGACCGTTCCTACGCACCCCTCGAGGCGATTGCTCTGGTCAAGGACAACGCCAACGCGAAATTCGACGAGACGATGGAGGCCCATGTGCGCCTCGGCATCGATCCGAAATACACCGACCAGCAGCTGCGCACCACTGTGGCTCTGCCCAATGGCACCGGTCAGACCGTGCGCATCGCCGTGGTCACCCGCGGTGAGAAGGTGGCTGAAGCCAAAGCCGCCGGTGCTGAACTCGCCGGTGAAGAAGATCTGGTGGAAAGCATCAGCAAGGGCGAAATGGATTTCGATCTGTTGATCGCCACCCCCGACATGATGCCCAAGGTGGCCAAGCTAGGCCGGGTCCTCGGTCCCCGTGGCTTGATGCCCAACCCCAAGGCAGGTACCGTCACAACGGACATTGAGGCCGCGATCAAGGAATTCAAGGCCGGCAAACTGGAATTCCGTGCCGACCGCACCGGCATTGTCCACGTCCGTTTCGGCAAGGCCAGCTTCAGCGCCGATGCCCTGCTGCAGAACCTCAAGACTCTGCAGGAGACCATCGACCGCAACAAGCCCAGCGGTGCCAAAGGCCGTTACTGGAAGTCCCTGTATGTGACCTCCACCATGGGTCCTTCCGTTGAAGTCGATTTCTCTGCTTTGCAGGACATCGAGCTGGGGAGCTGATCCGGCTCTCCTTTACACTTAACGATTGGCGAAAGCCAAATCGGGCACGCGCCCGGCCAGAGACAGCAGGATGTCCCTGGGCATGACATCAGTCATTCCAGTGATGTAATCCCTGCCGAGGCAGACGCGACACGGTTTTGTCCCGTTCGGGATTGGATCGGCACGCGGCCTCGTCTTCCTATCGAAGACTCGATCGGCCGTGTGCCCAGCTTGTTCCTTTGATCCGATCCAATCCCTATGGGCCGCACGCTGGAGAACAAGCAGCAGATCGTCGTAGAGCTCAAAGAGCTCCTCGCCGACGCCGAACTGGCACTTGTCCTTGATTTCAAGGGCCTGTCCATCAAAGAAATGTCTGACCTGCGGGATCGTCTGCGGGCCAGCGACAGCGTTTGCAAGGTGACCAAAAACACCTTGATGCGCCGTGCCATTGATGGTGACAGCAACTGGGCCAGCCTCGATTCCCTGCTGACCGGAACCAACGCCTTCGTCCTGGTGAAGGGCGATGTTGGCGCCGGTGTGAAGGCCGTTCAGACCTTCCAGAAGGAACTCAAGAAGTCCGAGACCAAGGGCGGCCTTTTCGAAGGCAAGCTCCTGTCTCAGGACGAGATTAAAGCCATTGCCGATCTCCCCTCCAAGGAGCAGCTAATGGCTCAGATCGCCGGTGCTATCAACGCCGTGGCCACGAAGGTCGCTGTGGGCATCAACGAGGTTCCCTCTGGTATGGCCAGGGCACTCAAGCAGCACGCCGAAGGCGGCGAAGGCTGAATCGGCCCTGCCGAGACCACTGTTCATTGATCTGTTGCTTCCCCTTTCAAAACCATGTCTGCAAAAACCGACGAAATTCTTGAATCGCTGAAATCCCTCTCCCTGCTTGAAGCTTCCGAGCTGGTCAAGCAGATTGAAGAGGCTTTTGGTGTGTCTGCCGCAGCATCTGCTGGTGTTGTGATGGCTGCTCCTGGCGCTGCTGGTGGCGGTGGCGATGCCGCTGAAGAGAAGACCGAATTCGATGTGATCCTCGAAGGCTTCGACGCCTCCGCCAAGATCAAGGTTCTCAAGGCTGTCCGTGAGGCCACCGGTCTGGGCCTGGGCGACGCCAAGGCTCTTGTTGAGGCTGCTCCTAAGGCCGTCAAGGAAGGTGTCTCCAAGGAAGACGCCGAGGCTGCCAAGAAGGCCATCGAAGAAGCAGGCGGCAAGGTCACTCTCAAGTGATCGCCTTGGGAGAGGGTTTATCCCTCTCCTCCCTGTTCTCGATCAGCCACCGGCCCTTTCGAGGACCGGTTTTTTTGGTTTTTCTGCGGCCAACAAAAAAGCCCCGCCAAAGGCGGAGCTTTCGTCGAGAAGAACACATTCAGGAGTCTGTCCTTGTTTCGACCCTGAAGTGGCGTTCAGCACTCCTCACACGAATTCAAAATAAGGGCAGGTATTCCGTTGTCATCCCCTGTCTGGTCGCCCTCTTAACTGGCACTGTGACGGTTGGTGCTCAACGGCGGTAAGGAATCACCTGCAGCCGGATCGGAGCATTGCTGGCGAGGCGTGTCATTCGTCGGCGTTTTGCTCGTTGGTTTGTTGTTCGTGAGGTGGGCAAAGGCGGTGGTGCGATCGGCGGCATCGGGGTTCCCAGTCGGCTGAAGCCTGAGCGTTGTCCGCGGCTGCTGGCCAGCGCGAGAAGCCGGTTCACCTTTTCCTGGTGAGCGAAATACAGGTGGTTGAGCTGGCGTCCTTGGTAGACACGGCGTTCCAAGGCCCAGCCCGGCGCCAGCTGCAGCTGTACGAACCCGTTGAGATCGCGTCTGGGAATTCGGGCCTGACCCACCAGGAGTGGTGCCCGTTGCAGGGGGTCGAGGGCCTCGAGCCTCAGCAATGTGCCGGCTTGCTTGAGCCGGAAGCGGAAGCGGGTTCCAAGGTCCTGGCCACCGCTGCGTAGCGAGTAGCCATTGCTGTCCAGGTAGCGCTTGCAGATTCCGCTGAAGTTGAAGCGATTCAGGCTGGGCTCCATCAGTCCGTCCTGGCGTGTCCTCCAGCAGCGCGGTTGGGTCTTGATCTGTTCAAGCACCAGCAGTTTCCATTGGGCCCTGCCAAGCGGTTGGGCGAGCACAGCAAAGCGCTCCTGCGGGATGACAGCGCTGTCAAACAACGACGCTGCTGCGCTCTCCTGCGGTAGGCCAGCGCTCAGGAGCCCCACGGCAGTCAGACCGGCAGCCCGCAGGTAGGTTCGGCTCATCCACGGTGACGCCAGAAACCGTGTTGTACCGAACAGTGTTGGGACCGATCAATGGCGGAAGGACGGGGACGGGTCGTGGCTGCAGCGACAGATGGTGCCTGCAGCGGCAACCCAGGTCCGGGAGGTTGGGGCGCCTTGCTGCGTTTCGAAGACGGCAGTGTTGAGGAATTCGGTGGCCATGCCCCCGACACCACCAACAACCGCATGGAACTGCAGGCCGCGTTGGAGGTGTTGCAACGGCTTCAGCAGCTGCCCCGTCATCCGGATCTCACCCTGCGTACCGACAGCAAATACCTGATTGATGGCCTGGGCTCCTGGATCAAAGGGTGGAAGCGCAAAGGCTGGAAAACGGCTGCCGGTAAGCCTGTGCTCAATCAGGACCTCTGGAAGGCTCTCGATGCCGCCCGACTGGACGACGTCCCACTTAGCTACGTCAAAGGCCACAGCGGTGATCCAGACAACGAACGGGTGGATCGCATCGCTGTGGCGTTCTCCCATAACGCCCAGCCGAACTTGACTCGGAAGCAGGGAGCAACCGAGGCCGCACCAGAGGCCCCATCCGAGGTTGCCCCCAAGCCTCTGCTGCAGCTGTTGTCACGTTTGGAGTTGGCTGATCGCCTGGCGCAAGGTGGTTACAGCCTGTCGCTGCTTGAGTTGGCGCAATTGGTGGAAAAGCCGCTCAAACAGCTGGAAACCAAAGCTGAGAGCTGGATCTGGAGGGATTGGACCGTCCAGTCCCAGGCGGAGGGGCGTTGGACTCTGCAACGTCGCGAGGCAGGATCAGAACAGTCCTGAGCTCGAGCATGTCGCCGTCCCCTTCGGCCGGACCGCTCAGCAGCGGTGCCTTCTATCAGCGTTGGCTTGGCCCGGTGCTGGAGCGGGACGATGGCCTTGATGCTGAACAGCTATCGCGCACTGCGCTCACGGCGCTGGGTCAGGCCAGCCTGCGGCGCCGCTGGCCAGGGGTGTCCACGGTGCTGGATGGCGTGGCGGCTGATCTGCAACGGCGTGATCTGCGCCTGGAGCAGGTGTTGTTTGGTTGCCGCTTCCCCAACCCGGTGGGTTTGGCGGCTGGCTTCGACAAGAACGGTGTGGCGGCCGGCATCTGGGATCGCTTCGGCTTTGGCTTTGCTGAAGTGGGCACGGTCACCTGGCATGGCCAGCCGGGAAACCCCAAACCACGCCTGTTCCGTTTGGCGGAAGAACAGGCCGCGTTGAACAGGATGGGATTCAATAACGACGGCGCTAAGGCATTGTTGAAAACCCTGGAGCGTCAACGCCTGGATCCGCCGGGCCGGCGGCCGGCGGTGCTTGGGATCAACGTCGGCAAATCCAAGATCACCGCCTTGGAGCAGGCCCCGGACGACTACGCGGCTTCCCTGGAGTTGTTGTCCGCCTTGGCGGACTATGCGGTGATCAACGTCAGCTCTCCCAACACCCCCGGCCTGCGTGATCTGCAGGACACGGCCCAGTTGCGGCGGCTTGTGGAGCGACTGCGTCGGCTGCCTGCCTGCCCGCCTTTACTTGTGAAAATCGCACCGGATCTTGATGATGAGTCGATTGATGCCGTGGCCCGTTTGGCCTTTGAAGAGGGCCTGGCCGGTGTGATAGCGGTCAACACCAGTCTCAATCGGTTGGGCCTTGAGCAACGGCGTCTGCCGCAGACCGGGCGCACCCTGGCGGAGGAGGCCGGTGGTCTCAGCGGTGCCCCCCTGCGCCATCGGGCCCAGGAGGTGATCCGTCGCTTGCGGGCCAGTGCTGGTCCGGCGCTGCCGTTAATCGGTGTGGGTGGGATTGATTCTCCGCAATTGGCCTGGGAGCGCATTACCGCAGGGGCTTCTTTGGTGCAGCTCTACACCGGCTGGATTTTTCAGGGGCCGGATCTGGTACCGCGGATTCTGGAAGGCCTGCTGCTGCAGTTGGATTGCCATGGTCTGCGCACGATTGCGGAGGCGTCAGGAAGTGGCTTGCCATGGCAGGACTGAACTCGATGCTCAAGAACATCTCACCTGCTCGATGTTGCGCCCTTAAATGTCTCTGAGAGGGAGTGATTCAAGCGGACCATCGTCGATAGCATCAAGCCAGTGGGAAGCGTTGTGTGCCACTGCCTGTTCGTGGTGAGCTTCTTCAACTAACAGCATTGAGCTTGGCTTGGCGCAGGTCTGTTCCATAAAGCTTGCTGCCTCTCAGATCAGCGCTGCGTAGGGATGCCCCCCGTAAGTTGGTGAATTGAAGGTCGCTTCCCCGTAGATCTGCTCTATCCAGGCGAGGTTGTCCGAGGTCGGCGCGTTGCAGTTGAGCTCCTTGAAGATCCACGTCCCGCAGGTCGGCGTGCACCAGATCCATATCCGCCAGGCGGCAGTCCGGGCAATTCCGTTGCTGCATCAACTCGATTAGGTCGTCTGCCCGGGCTACCAGAGGTGTGGCGAACAGCAGTGTGAACAGCCGCACTCGGGCTGGCATCGGCAGTGGGCCACGCTGGTGATGTCTTTGCGTTGTATCGGGAGTCGGGATGGGCGTCGACCTGCGCCATGGCGGCAACCTCCAAGCAGCCGCCGTAAGGTTGAACTGCAGGCCATCCCAGCTGCGGGATGCCAGTGCCTCTCTGGTGCCTTGGTCTCCCCGTTGGCAGCAAATTGGTCTGAATGCCTGGCGCGACTACCCCGACCGCAGTCAGGCGCTGCTTCGTGAGCGCATCTGTGTGCTGCACGGCGTTGAACCTTCTTTCGTATTGCCGGGCAACGGCGCTGCCGAACTGTTCACCTGGGCGGCCCGTGATGCAGCAGGCCAAGGTTTAAGTGTCTTGCCAGCGCCTGGTTTTGCCGATTACGACCGTGCCTTGCGCTGCTGGTCTGGTGGCTCCCGTCAGCAACTGCTCCCTTTGGTTTGGGATAAGGCTTTTCCGCAACCGTTTCCTGACCCGGGTGAGGGATCGGTGCTGTGGATTTGCAATCCCCACAACCCCACCGGTCAGCTCTGGAGCCGTACCTCATTGCAGCCATTGCTGGAGCGGTACGCCCTGGTGATTTGTGATGAAGCGTTTTTGCCTCTGGTGCCCAACGGCGAGCAGCAGTCGTTGATTCCCTTGGTGGCTGAGCATTCGAACCTGGTGGTGATCCGCAGCCTCACCAAGCTCTATGGCATTGCTGGCTTGCGCCTGGGCTATGCCGTTTCGCAGCCCCAGCGGTTGCAGCGTTGGGCGGAGTGGCGGGATCCCTGGCCCGTGAATGGCATCGCCTTGGCCATCGGCGAACGATTGTTGTCATCACCGCGGCGTTATCACCGTTGGTGTGAGCGGGTTCAGCCTTGGGTTGCATCAGAAGGCGCCTGGATGCACCAGCAGTTGGCGGCGCTGCCTGGAATCACCCCCATGCCATCAGCGGTGAATTACCTGCTGATGCGGGCCAATAGCTCCTTGGTGCCATTGCGGGAAGCATTGGAGCAGCGGTATCGCATTCTTCTGCGGGATTGCCGCAGTTTTGAGGGGCTCGGCGAGACCTGGCTGCGGATCGGATTGCAATCACGGCGCAACAACCGCCGCATCGTGCGGGCGTTGCGTGAGGAGTTGCAGCGCAGCCCTCTGGCTTGACTCAGGCCACAAGCGTGTGAATTAAGGCGGCCAGTTGCCTTTCGGCGTCCCGTTCCGCCAGGGCCTCCATGCCCTCACGCATCTGGGCAAGGGGATCGGACGCTGAAGTGGACTGCCCCAGCTGCACGGCCAGGAGCCGTTGCACGGTGTTCAGCAAGGTGGGCTGATCTGGCTCATGCTGATGCACGATCACGGCCGCGCCGAGGGATGCGGCGCAGGATGCATTGGCTTCCTGATGCTGGTCTGCCGCCTGCGGGAATGGCACCAGCAGGGTTGGGGTCCCGCAGACCGCCAGTTCACTGAGGCTGCCGGCCCCTGCACGGCTGATGGCCAGGTCGGCGTGTTGCAGCAGCCCAGGAATCTCATCACTGAAGCGGCGTTCCACCAGCTGTGGATGCCGCAGCTGATCGATGTCGGGATCGTTGTCGCCGGTGAGATGCACCACGCGGCAGCCCTGCTTCAACAGAGCTGGCACTGCAGCACGCACCATGCGGTTCAGCCCTACCGCGCCTTGACTGCCGCCCATCACCACCAACAGCGGCCCCTCGCCGGAGGGGACCCAGCTCGGTAGGGGTTGTGGGGTCAGAAAGCTGGAACGCACCGGCGTGCCCGTCAGCACCGGCTGGCTGCTGGGGATGCGCTTGGCGGCTGCGGGCAGGCCAATGGCCACGGCGCTGCAGAAGCGCCCTAGCAAACGGGTGACCCGCCCCGGGATCGCATTGGATTCATGCAGCACCACGGGAATGCCGCACCAGCGCGCCGCGAGGATTGCAGGGGCGGCGATGTAGCCGCCGGTGGTGAACACCACATCGATCGCGTGCCGGCGGATCACCCGCCGCACGCTGACACTGGCCAGCAACAGCCGCAGCAGCTGCAACAGCCTGGTGAGCCCACGGCCCTGAAGTCCGCCGGCGTTCACGCACACCAAACCAAAGCGTTCCGGCACCAGCTGTGTTTCGAGCCGATCAGGCACTCCCAGCCAGCGCACGGGCCACTGGTCTTCAACGGCTTCGGCAACCGCCAGGGCGGGGAAGAGATGGCCGCCGGTGCCGCTTGCTGCGATCAGAAGCCGGGTCATCGCGTCGGCCGTCACCGCTTACCAGGCCTAACTTAATTCGGTTGTTGCGGTCGGGCCCGTGCGTCGTTTCCTGGGAGTCACGCTCGTCTCGGCTATGGCCTTGGTGCTCTCGCCGGCCCATGCCCTTGAGCAGCCCGGTCGCGAGGGCAGTGCAGTCGAGCGCTTCAGCGATCGCCTTCAAACGGCATTGAACAGCGGTAGCTCTTCGGCGTTCGACACGCTGGCCAGCGCTGAGCTGCAGCCTGTTTTGGCCCAGCGCCTGGAGCGATTCCGCCAGGATTTCCCCGAGGTCACCTGGCAGGTGGAGCCCGCAGCGCCCACACCGGATGGCCGTCTGACCCTTAGCCTGCGGGTGCAGGGTGCCGCCGAATCCGAGGGGCTCACCTATGCCTTGGAGGCCAGCGAACAGATCGCGATTCGTCTTCAAGACGGCGAGTTGGTGGATCAGGAACTATTGGCCCAGCAATCGTTGCTGCGCAGCGGCGAGCGCCCTTTGGCGGTCGATGTCGTTATTCCTGATGTGGTGCTTACCGGCAGTCGTTACGACGTCGACTTGATCGTCGAAGAGCCGCTGGACCAGGCCCTGGTGGCGGGCGGTTTGATCGACCTCACTGATGAGCAGTTGACGGCTCAGATGCGCCCCAACTTGCCACTGGCGCCCCAGGGGGGGGGTGGCTTGTTCAAGAGCGTTCAGGCACCGCAGCAACCTGGTTCGCAGACCTGGGCCGTGATGCTGGTGCATCCCGATGGGGTGGTGACGGCCACCAAGCGGGTGCGGGTGGTCAACAGCAACTAGCTCTCCTGCTCTGTTTGGTTCCAGCGGTGCAGGGCGGACACGTCCTCATCACCGTGGCCGTTGTTGATCAGATCGAGTTCCAGCTGTTCCACCAGCGTCGTGATGGGCAGATCCAACTGGACGGCCTTGGCCGCATCCAGGGCAATGCCGAGATCCTTGCGATGCAGGCTGAGCCGGAAGCCGAGTGGATAGGTCTGCTCCAACATGGCGGTGCTGCGATGTTCGAGGGCCCAGGAGCCGGCTGCACCATTTTTGAGGGCATCGATCACCTGGGGCATGGGCAGCTCCAGTCGCTGGCCCAGGGCCACCGCCTCCGCCACGGCGGCATAGCTGCCAGCCACCAGCACCTGGTTCACCGCTTTCACCTGCTGCCCCCGTCCCACACCACCGAAGTGATGAATGGAGCCGCCAATCACCTCGAGGATGGGCCGAACCCGCTCCAGAAGCTCATGAGCTCCTCCCACCAGCACCGTGAGGCTGCCGCGTTGGGCCCCTTCCGTGCCGCCGGTGACCGGGGCATCCAGGTAATGGATGCTCTGGTGGGCCAGCCGCTCTGCACAGCGTTGGGCTGTGGCGGGAGCAATGGTGGAGCAATCCAGCACCACGCTGCCGGCGCCAAGCTGTGATGTGGCGCCGTCGGGTCCGAACAGCACCTGCTCAACTGCTGCATCGTCGCTGACGCAAAGCAGCAGCACATCAACGCCGGTGCTGGCATCCGCTGGGCTGGAACATTGCGTTGCACCCTCGAGCTCCGGATTGGTTTCGGCTCTGCGGCTGCGGGTGTGCACCTTTAGCCCGAAGCCGGCGCGTTGCAGGTTGATCGCCATGGGCAAGCCGAGTGCCCCCAGTCCCACGAAGCCCAGGCTCAAGTCACATCTGGTCATGACTTATGACGAAGCATTTGGATCCTGCTCGACGGATGCGCTGCAGCCGTGCCTTCAGGACAAAAAAATCCCGGAAGTCCCCTTTGAGGGACGACCGGGATGAAAGCGATTGAGACCTGCAGCTCCAGGCCTGAGCCGCTGATCAAGCGGCGTCGAGGGCCGCCACACCAGGCAGAACCTTGCCTTCCAGCAGTTCGAGGCTGGCGCCACCGCCAGTGGAGATGTGAGACATCTTTTCGGCCAGGCCAGCCTTTTCGACGGCTGCCACGGAGTCACCGCCGCCAATGATCGTGCAGCAGCCCTTAGCGCTCAGGTCGGCCAGGGTGGTGGCGATGGCGTTGGTGCCAGCTGCGAACTTGTCGAATTCGAACACGCCCATGGGGCCGTTCCAGATCACTGTCTGACAGTCGGCCAGGGCGTCCTGGAACACCTTGATCGAGTCGGGGCCAATGTCGAGGCCCATCCAGCCGTCGGGGATGGCGTTGATGTCAGCGGTCTGGCTGTTGGCATCGGGGGCGAAGTTGTCGGCCAGCACCACATCGGTGGGCAGCAGCAGCTGCACGCCCTTGGCCTTGGCCTTGGCTTCCAGCTCCTTGGCCAGTTCCAGCTTGTCCTCTTCCACCAGGCTCTTGCCCACCGAGAGGCCGCGGGCCTTGTAGAAGGTAAAGATCATGCCGCCGCCGATCAGCACCTTGTCGCACTTGTCGATCAGGGTGTCGAGCACACCGATCTTGGAGCTCACCTTGGAGCCGCCGACGATGGCAGCCAGAGGACGCTTGGGCTCATCCACAGCACCCTGCAGGTACTGAAGCTCCTTCTCCATCAGGAAGCCAGCCACGGAGGGCTTGAGGAACTGGGTTACGCCTTCGGTGGAGGCGTGGGCGCGGTGGGCGGCGCCGAAGGCGTCGTTCACGTACACCTCAGCCAGGCTCGCGAGCTTCTCAGCAAAGCCTGCTTCGTTCTTCTCTTCTTCAGCAAAGAAGCGCACGTTCTCCAGCAGCACCACATCGCCGTTGGCCATGGCGCCCACCTTGGCTTCGGCGTCGGGGCCGATGCAACTGTCAGTCTTGGCCACGGGCTTGCCCAGTAGTTCGCTCAGGCGAACGGCCACGGGGGTGAGGCGCATTGCGTCATTCACCTGGCCCTTGGGACGTCCGAAGTGAGCGGAAAGGATCACCTTGGCGCCCTTGCCGATCAGGTCGTTGATCGTGGGCAGGGCGGCACGGATGCGGGTGTCGTCGGTGATGGCACCGGCATCGTTCAGGGGCACATTGAAGTCAACCCGCACGAGAACGCGTTTGCCGCTCAGGTCGCCGGCGTTGAGGCTGGCCAGGGAACGCTTCGCCATAGGGTTGTGTCGTGCGGTAAGAAAACGGGGTGAGATTAACCCGTGTGAATGGCGATAGCGCCAGCGAGGTCAAAGTGAATTTGTTCCGGCTGGCCGTCTGTTCTCTGCGTTTGCGTTCGTGAGCACCCCAACGATCCAGTGGTACCCAGGCCACATCGCCAAGGCGGAGCAGCAGCTCAAACGCCATCTCGACAAGGTGGATTTGGTGATCGAGGTGCGTGATGCCCGCATTCCACTCGCCACAGGTCACCCCCATCTCAACCGCTGGTTGAAGGGCAAGCAGCATCTGTTAGTGATCAACCGGCGCGACATGGTCACCGCGGCCGCCAAGGAGGCCTGGGAGGCCTGGTTCAAGGCCCAGGGGCAGCGGACGGTTTGGTGTGATGCCAAGGCCGGGACCGGCGTCAAGCAGGTGCAGCAGGCCGCTATCCGCGCCGGGGATCAGCTCAACGAACGCCGCCGCAACCGGGGCATGCGGCCCAGACCGGTGCGTGCTCTCACCCTGGGCTTCCCCAACGTCGGCAAGTCGGCACTGATCAACCGCTTGGTGCGGCAGAAGGTTGTGGCGAGTGCCCGGCGGGCCGGGGTGACGCGCACCCTGCGCTGGGTGCGTCTGGGGCAAGACCTCGATCTTCTTGATGCGCCTGGCGTGCTCCCCCCTCGGCTCGATGACCAGCAGGCGGCCCTGAGGCTGGCTCTCTGCGACGACATCGGCCAGGCCGCCTACGACGGTGAGCTCGTGGCTCAGGCCTTCCTGCAATTGCTGCTTAATGCGGCAGCGCAGGCCGCAGCCGGGGTGACGATTCCGCTGCTGCAGGAGCGTTATGGCATTCCCCTGAGCGGTGAAATGGCGGACCCCGCCCTTTGGCTGGAGGCCGCAGCGGCCCGCCACACCTCTGGAGAGACAGCGCGCATGGCCCAGCGGCTGCTGGATGATTTCCGTAAATCGGCCCTCGGCAGCATTGCCCTGGAGCTGCCGGCATGAGTCCGCAGTGGAAGCGTCCTCCGCTGCCGGAAGAGACCTTCACCGATCGTTTTGGGGAGGGTGAGGGAGAGCTGCTGACGCTGACCTATCCCAAGCCGTTGCCAATGCGGCTGGATCGTTGGTTGGTGAGCCAGCGCACGGAGCAGAGTCGGGCCCGGATCCAGAAGTTCATCGACGCGGGCTATGTGCGCGTTAACGGCAAGACCGGCAAGGCCAAAACACCTCTGCGCCAGGGCGATGAGGTGCAGCTGTGGATGCCGCCACCGGAACCGCTGCCTTATCTAAAGCCGGAACCGATGGAACTGGATGTGCTGTTTGAGGACAACCATCTGATCGTGCTCAACAAGCCGGCAGGCCTGACGGTGCATCCAGCGCCCGGCAACAAGGTTGGCACCCTGGTGAACGGTCTACTGCATCACTGCCCGGATCTGCCTGGCATCAGCGGCAAGCTGCGGCCGGGGATCGTGCACCGTCTCGATAAAGACACCACTGGCTGCATCGTGATCGCCAAGAGCCAGGAGGCCCTGGTGCGGCTGCAGGTTCAGATCCAGAAACGGATCGCCTCCCGCGAGTACTTCGCCGTCGTTCATGGCGTGCCCGACGGCGACTCCGGCACGATCGTTGGCGCCATTGGCCGTCACCCTGCGGATCGCAAAAAGTACGCGGTGGTGAGCAGCGAAAACGGTCGTTATGCCTGCACCCATTGGACCTTGGTGGAGCGACTCGGCGACTACTCCCTGTTGCGCTTCAAGCTCGACACCGGACGGACCCATCAGATCCGCGTCCACTGCGCCCACATGAACCACCCCGTGCTGGGGGACCCCACCTACAGCCGCTGTCGAAAGTTGCCGATCGAGCTGCCAGGGCAGGCCTTGCATGCCGTGCAGTTGGGGCTGGACCATCCGATCACCCGAGAGCGAATGGTGTTTGAAGCGCCCCTGCCTCCGGTGATGGAGAAGTTGCTGGGGGTGTTGCGACGGCGCGCCGCTTAACGCGGCAGCTTTGGACAGGCCTCCACGAGGGTCTGGCTGATCGGTGCCTGAGGCGCGCTGAAGATCCGGTCGCCTGGACCCTCTTCCACCACTTTTCCTTGGTCCAGCACCATCACCCGGTGGCAGAAACCACTGGCCACTGAGAGGTCGTGGGTGATGAACACGATCGCCAGGCCCAGTTCTTGTTGCAGCTCCCGCAGCAGCGCGAGCACATCCGCCTGCACTTCCGCATCAAGCATGCTGACGCTCTCATCGCAGATCAGCACCTTGGGCTTCAAGGCCAGGGCGCGGGCGATCGCCACCCGCTGCTGCTGGCCGCCGGAGAGCTGCTTCGGCAGGCGGTCTTGAAACTGCTCTGCCGGGCTTAGGCCGACCCGCTCCAGCAGGCGCCTGGCTTCCTCTCGGGCTGCCGCTTTGGAGCAGAGGCTATGGATCAGGAAGGGATCGGCGATGGCATCGGCTACTTGCAGGGCCGGATTGAGGCAGGCCAGCGGATCCTGAAACACCATTTGGAGGGCTCGGCGAGCTGTTCGTAGCGCCTCTCCACGCAGGCTCAGCAGGTCCTGACCGAGCAGGTCGACCCGACCGCCGCGGATGGGATTGAGCCCCATCAGGGCACGGCAGAGGGTGCTCTTGCCGCAGCCGGAGGCTCCCACCACCCCCAGGCTTTCCCCAGCTCTGAGTTCGAAACTCACCCCGTCCACCGCCTTCAGCCAGAGGGGTGACCAAGGTGCGCCACCCACGGCATGCCAGCAGCGCATCTCCTCCACCTGCAGCACGCTGCCGTTGTCGGGACGCGCCGGTGAGCGTCCCCCTTCCCGGGCCTGGGCAGAGGCCACTAGCCGTTGCCCCACCGACGACTGTGGCCGGGTGAGCAGCTGATGGCTGGGGCCGTCTTCCACCTTGCGTCCGCTGTCGAGCATCGCCATGCGCTCGCACCAGCGGGAGGCCATGGCCAGGTCGTGGCTGATCAGCAACAGTGCACTGCCTATTTCTTGGCATAGGCCGCTGAGTTCGGCCATGACCTGCCCGGCCACCGCCACATCCAGGCTGGTGGTGGGTTCATCGGCGATCAGCAGTGGCGGTTCCAGGGCAATCGCCAAGGCAATGGCCAGGCGCTGTCTCATTCCACCGCTGAGCTCATGGGGGTAGGCGCGGAAGCGGTTGGCCCCAATGCCCACCCGCTCAAGTAGTTCGTGGGCCCGTTCCTGGTGAGCCGCGGCGCTGGTGTGAGGCCGGTGACCTCTGAGGGTGTCGATCAGATGGCCGCCCACGCTCATCAGCGGATTCATCCGCGTCATCGGGTCCTGGAACACCAGCCCCACGGCCTCGCCCCGCAGCTGCCGCAATTGCGGTCGCCTGAGCTGGCGTGGATCCTGGCCGGTCAAGGCCAGCCGTCCTTCACAGACCGTTCCCTGCGGCAGCAGTTGCATCACGGCCCGCGCCACAGTGCTTTTGCCGCAGCCTGAGGACCCCACCAAGGCCAGGGTCTCTCCCGGCTCGAGGCTCAAATTCAGCCCATCCAGAGTCCAGTGCTCGCTGCCCGGGTAGCGCAACCGCAGCTGTTCGAGTTCCAGAACAGGCCGGCCCATGAACAGTGCGGCTGGAGAGACAGGGGGTCCTGCACTGAATACCATGGATTGACCCGATGGGTCGGATGCTCAACGCTGCCTCCACACCCAAAGAGCCTCGAACCAGCACGGGTTCGGCCAAGGTGGGCTGCGCGCTGCCCGAAGTAAGGCGCCATCCCGTCCGTCATCCGGACGATTACTGCATCGCTCTCCCTGAATGGTTGAGGGAGTGCATCGCCAATGTGCCGCCCGGCATTGGCCAGAGCTGCCCAACCGATCCTGAGGCGCTGCTGGTGTCGGCCTTCGATTTCGGTTTTCAACTCCACGAAGGCCAGTTCCGCGCCAGTGGAGACCCTTACATCGTCCATCCGGTTGCAGTGGCTGATCTGTTGCGGGATATCGGCGCCAGTGCCCCGGTGATCGCCGCGGGGTTCCTCCACGACGTGGTCGAAGACACCGACGTCACCCCCGATCAGATCGAGCTGCACTTCGGTTCCGAGGTGCGTGAACTGGTGGAAGGGGTCACCAAGCTCGGCGGCATCCACTTCAACGACCGCACGGAAGCTCAGGCGGAAAATCTGCGGCGAATGTTCCTGGCGATGGCCAGTGACATTCGTGTGGTGTTGGTAAAGCTGGCTGACCGTTTGCACAACATGCGCACCTTGGGTGCGTTGAAGGAAGAGAAGCGCCAGCGGATCGCCCGTGAAACCCGCGAGATCTATGCCCCCCTCGCCAACCGCCTCGGCATCGGCCGCTTCAAGTGGGAGCTTGAGGATCTGGCATTCAAATTGTTGGAACCAGAGGCCTTCCGCGAGATTCAGGAGGAGGTGGCCACAAAGCGCAGCGAGCGTGAGCAACGCCTCGGTGTCACCGTGGGGTTGCTAAACGAGCGGCTGGAACGGGCCGGCTTAGACCACTGCGAGGTGAGTGGTCGCCCCAAACATCTGTTTGGCATCTGGAGCAAGATGCAGCGCCAGCAGAAGGAGTTCCACGAGATCTACGACGTGGCGGCGTTGCGGATCCTCACCCCCAATGTCGAGAGCTGCTACCGCGCCCTCGCGGTGGTTCACGACACCTTCCGCCCGATTCCCGGTCGCTTCAAGGACTACATCGGGTTGCCGAAACCCAACGGTTATCAATCCCTGCACACCGCCGTGATCGGTCGGCATCGCCCGATCGAAGTGCAGATCCGTACGATTGAGATGCACCATGTGGCCGAATTCGGGATTGCGGCCCACTGGAAATACAAAGAAGGCGGCTCGCCGGCCAGCAGCAGCAGCGATGCGGAGCGGTTCAACTGGCTGCGTCAGCTGGTGGATTGGCAACAGGAAGGCGGCAACGACGATCACAACGACTACCTCTCCTCGATCAAAGAAGACCTGTTTGACGAGGAGGTGTTCGTGTTCACCCCGAAGGGCGATGTGCTCGGTTTGCGCAAGGGGGCAACCGCCGTTGATTTTGCTTACCGCATTCACTCAGAAGTGGGTAATCACTGCCATGGCGCTCGCATCAACGATCGGCTGTGTCCGTTGGCGACGCCGCTGCAGAACGGTGATTTCGTTCAGGTGCTCACCAGCAAGACGGCCCACCCCAGCCTGGATTGGCTGAACTTCGTCGCCACGCCGACGGCGCGCAACCGCATCCGCCAGTGGTACAAGCGCAGCCACCGGGACGAAACGATTGAACGGGGCAAGGATCTGCTGGAGCGGGAGCTGGGCCGTGATGGCTTCGATGCCCTGCTGAATAGTGAGGCGATGCAGCGGGTGGCGCAGCGCTGCAATGTGCCCACCACCGAAGACCTGCTGGCGTCACTGGGGTTTGGAGATATCACGCTGCAGCAGGCGCTCAACCGTTTGCGGGAGGAGATGCGTCTGCTGGCGGAACAGCAGCAGGCCCCACCCAGCAATGAAGATGTGGCCGCGGCGCTGGTGCCATCGCGGGATGTGGCGACGGACCGTTCCGGAGGCGAAGGGGCGATCCTTGGGCTGGAGGGCTTGGACTACCGCCTTGGTGGCTGCTGCAGTCCACTGCCGGGCGAGTTGATCGTGGGCACGGTGGCCCTCGGCAACCACGGCATCACTATTCACCGGCAAGACTGCTCCAACGTGGAGGCGATCCCGCGGGAACGGCGGCTTCCCGTGCGCTGGAACACCACCCACGCTGAACAGGAGAAACAGCGCTTCCCGGTGCAGCTGCGGATCGAGGTGATCGATCGCGTTGGCATCCTCAAAGACATCCTGCTACGTCTCTCTGATGGCGCCATCAATGTCAGTGATGCTCGGGTAACCACTGCCGCTGGCAAGCCTGCTCGCATTGATCTTCGGGTTGAGCTGGAGGGAGCAGATCAGCTCAGCCGCACCATGGACCAGATCCGCTCGATGGCAGATGTGATCGGGATTGCCCGGGTGGGCACGAGCTAGCTGCCTCTGCTCACGACTGCATGGGCTTCACGCCGCAAAAACAGGCGGTAGGCCATCCAGCCGCTGGCCATCGCCAGCACCATTCCCACAACGGTGGAGCCCAGCAGGATGCGTTGGCTGAAGTCCCATCCCTGGGACCACAGGCTGCTGAGATTGAGCTCCGTCAGGTTGATCCCGCCTCGGCCGGGGCCAAGTAGCTGACAGCCCACCAGGTAGTTGAACCAGTAAAGGGGTAGATAGGTGATGGGATTGCTAACCAAGGTGCCTGCGGCGGCGAGCAGCTGATTGCCACGCACCACGCTGGCAACACACACGCTGAGGAAGATCTGCAGCCCGAAGAAGGGGTAGCAGCCGCAGAACACGCCAGCGGCCAGGCCGCGGGCCCGTTGCCCTGGGGTTCCTTCCTGTCTCCACAACCAGAGGATCCCGCGGCGCATCCGGATGAGACTGAGGCGCAGCAACCGGCGCATTGACCCAGCAGAAACCCGCCGGATCCTAGGTATGGATGACCAGCGGCGACTGCTGTGCCCAGCACCGACACGATTGCGGCAGTGGCCACCGCCGTGGCCCCTGGTCAGGGCGGGATCGCCGTGATTCGCCTCTCCGGGCCGGCGGCGGAAGTTACGGGGCGTAGCGTTGTGCAGTGCCCGGGCCGTCAGGAATGGGGGACGCACCGGCTGGTGTACGGCCACGTAACCGATGGCGAGGGCCGGCGTCTCGATGAGGTGCTGATGTTGTTGATGCGCGGGCCCCGCAGCTTCACCGGTGAGGACGTGGTGGAGATCCACTGCCATGGCGGGGTGATCGCCGTGCAGCGGGTGCTCGAACAGGTGCTGCGGCAGCCGGGAGTGCGCCGGGCCCAGCCGGGAGAGTTCAGCCAGCGGGCCGTGCTCAACGGGCGGCTCGATCTCACCCGCGCCGAGGCGGTGAGTGAGCTGGTGGCGGCCCGCAGCCGCCGGGCGGCCGAGTTGGCGATAGCGGGCCTCGATGGCGGGATCCAGGCCCAGATCACGGCGCTGCGGGAACGGCTGCTGGACCAGCTGACTGAGCTGGAGGCTCGGGTGGATTTCGAGGAGGACCTGCCCCCCCTCGATGGCGAGGCCCTGCTGCAGCAGCTGCAAGCCGTGCGCCTGGAGCTTCAGCAGCTGGTGCGGGACGGCGAGCGCGGCGATGCCCTGCGCCAGGGCCTGCGGGTGGCGCTGGTGGGTCGCCCCAACGTGGGCAAAAGTTCCCTGCTCAATCGGCTCAGCCGTCGCGAGCGGGCGATCGTGACTGATCTGCCGGGCACCACCAGGGATCTGCTGGAGAGCGAGATCGTGTTGGAGGGGGTGCCGATCACCCTGCTCGACACCGCCGGCATCCGCAGCACCGATGACGCGGTGGAGCAGCTGGGGATTGCCCGCAGCGAGGAAGCGCTGGCCACGGCGGATGTGGTGCTGTTGGTGCTCGACGGCCATGCGGGCTGGACCGCCGAAGACGCCGCCTTGCTGGCGCGCATCCCCGAGCAGATCCCCAGGATCCTTGTGGCCAACAAGGCGGACCTGCCTGCGGGGGGCTTTCCCCAGTCGGTGGATGTTCAGCTGTCGGCGTTGGAGGGCACTGGGGAGGCAGCCCTGGTGCAGGCCCTGCTGGAGCGTTGCGGGGCAGCAGGGACCGACGGCATGTTGGTGGCGCTGAACCAACGCCAACGCGATCTGGCCGCCCGAGCGGCTGAAGCCCTGGAACGTAGCCAGGAGGTGGCGGCCCAGCAGCTGCCCTGGGACTTCTGGACGATCGACCTGAGGGATGCGATCCGTGCGTTGGGGGAGATCACCGGGGAAGAGCTCACCGAAGCGGTGCTGGATCGGGTGTTTTCGCGCTTCTGCATCGGAAAATAGGTTCAGCGGACGTTTTGAACGGTTTGGACTGGCAATCACCTGCACTCACCGCTGCGTTGGAGGCCTGGCTGGCAGAAGACATCGGTCGCGGCGATCTGACGGCGGTGGCGTTGCAGGGCCAGCAGGGTCAGGCCCATTGGGTTGCCAAACACTCGGGCCGGTTCTGCGGTGGCCCATTGGTGCAGCGCTTGTTCCAGCTGCTGGATCCTGGGGTGAGCATTCGTTTGCTGCGGCATGACGGCGACGCCGTCGAGGCCGGGGACTGCTTGCTGGAGCTTCAGGGGCCGGCTACGGCCTTGGTGGCGGGAGAACGCACCGCCTTGAACCTGGCCATGTGCCTCTCGGGCATTGCCACCGCCACCGCTGAATTGGTGGCCCAGCTTCAGGGCACCGGTGTGCGTCTGGCCGACACCCGCAAGACCACGCCTGGGCTTCGTGTGCTGCAGAAATACGCAGTGCGCTGCGGCGGCGGCATTAACCACCGCATGGGGCTGGATGACGCGGCCATGCTCAAGGAGAACCACATCGCCTGGGCTGGGGGCATCACGGCGGCCATTGCGGCCGTGCGCGATCAGGCTCCCTGGCCTACGGCCGTGATTGTGGAAGCGGAGACGGAGGCCCAGGCGCTAGAGGCGGTGCAGGCGGGCGCCAATGGAGTCCTCCTTGATGAGTTCAGCCACCAGCAGCTCACGCAGCTGGTGCCGCGCCTACGGGACTGCAGCGATCGTGGGGTGGTTCTGGAGGCCTCCGGCATTCAGCCCGAGCAGTTGCAGGCATACGCCGCCACGGGCATCGATCTGATCTCCACCAGTGCGCCGGTCACCCGCAGCCGGTGGTTGGACCTGAGCATGCGTTTCACCTGAAGAGGGATGATCAGAGCCGGATTCCCCCGGCCACGCACTGCCCATGCTCAGCCTGTCCCAGTCCCTGGATGCCCAGCTGCGGGCGGCGATGCAACGGGCCTTTCCAGAAGCCGATGTGGGGCTAGACCCCCAGCTGGCTCCCGCCAGCAAGCCGGAATTCGGCGACTTCCAGGCCAATGGTGCGCTGCCCTTGGCCAAGCCCTTGAGGCAGGCCCCACGCCAGATCGCCACGGTGATCGTGGAGCAGCTGCAGGCCGATCCTGCCTTCACAGACCTGTGCCTTGAGCCCCAGATCGCTGGGCCTGGTTTCATCAACCTCACGATCCGCCCGGAGCGGCTGGCGGCAGAGGTGTCGACACGGCTGGGGGACGAGCGTCTTGGCGTGCCGGCGGTCAGCAACGCAGCGCCAGTGGTGGTGGACTTTTCGAGCCCCAACATCGCCAAGGAGATGCATGTGGGGCATTTGCGCTCCACGATCATTGGCGACTCGCTGGCACGGGTGCTGGAGTTCCGCGGCCATCCAGTGCTGCGCCTCAATCATGTGGGCGACTGGGGCACCCAGTTCGGCATGTTGATAACTCACCTGAAGCAGGTGGCGCCGGAAGCCCTGGAGACCGCCGATGCGGTGGACCTGGGAGACCTGGTGGCCTTCTACCGTGAGGCCAAGAAGCGCTTCGATGACGATGAAGCCTTCCAGTCCACCTCCCGCGATGAGGTGGTGAAGCTGCAGGGGGGCGATCCGGTGTCGCTCAAGGCCTGGGGCCTGCTCTGCGACCAGTCGCGGCGTGAGTTCCAAAAGATCTACGACCGGCTCGACATTCGCCTGAGTGAACGCGGGGAGTCGTTCTACAACCCCTTCCTGCCGGGGGTGATAGATGGCTTGAAGGCCGCCGAACTGCTGGTCACCGATGACGGTGCCCGGTGCGTTTTCCTTGAGGGTGTGCAGGGCAAGGACGGCAAGCCCTTGCCGGTGATCGTGCAGAAGAGCGACGGGGGCTTCAACTACGCCACCACCGATCTGGCGGCGATCCGCTATCGCTTTGGTGCAGCGCCGGAGGGGGATGGCGCCCGCCGCGTTGTTTACGTCACCGATGCCGGCCAGGCGAACCATTTCGCCGGGGTGTTCCAGGTGGCCGAACGGGCCGGATGGATCCCGGATGGTGCGCGCCTCGAGCACGTGCCCTTTGGCCTGGTGCAAGGGGAAGACGGCAAGAAGCTCAAGACCCGCGCGGGCGACACTGTGCGTCTGCGGGATCTGCTCGATGAAGCCGTCGAGCGCGCC
This sequence comes from Synechococcus sp. MU1642, assembly GCF_020514115.1. Classification (GTDB taxonomy): domain Bacteria; phylum Cyanobacteriota; class Cyanobacteriia; order PCC-6307; family Cyanobiaceae; genus Parasynechococcus. The sequence continues at coordinate 2,184 of NZ_VTKZ01000013.1, read as the reverse complement.
GAAACCGATCTGCGTTCACGCCTGAAGGAGGAGGAGCGCAGCGAGTCGGAGCAGTTCATCCAGCATGTGGCGGGCACCGTGGGTTTGGCAGCGGTGAAATACGCCGACCTCAGCCAGAACCGGATCACCAATTACCAGTTCTCCTTCGATCGGATGTTGGCGCTGCAAGGCAACACGGCGCCCTATCTGCTCTATGCCGTGGTGCGCATCGCCGGCATCGCCCGCAAGGGTGGTGACCTTGCCGCTACCAATGCGCAATTGCAGTTCAGTGAGCCCCAGGAGTGGGCCCTGGTGCGGGAGCTGCTCAAGTTCGATGCGGTGATCGCTGAGGTGGAGGAGGAGCTGCTGCCTAACCGGTTGTGCAGCTATCTGTTCGAGCTCAGCCAGGTGTTCAACCGCTTCTACGACCAAGTGCCGGTGTTGAAGGCCGATCCTGAAGCGCTGGCATCCCGCCTGGCCCTCTGTCGTTTAACGGCCGACACCCTCAGACTGGGGCTCGGACTGCTGGGCATCGCCACCCTGGATCGCATGTGAGCGAAAACATCCAACCGTTCACACCCGGTGGTGCTCCAGCGGCCCGCACCGCTGTCGAGCAGCTCAAGGCCTACAGCGCGCCGTTGGAGGGCCGCCGCCAGATGCTGCGGCTGGATTTCAACGAAAACACGATTGGCCCCAGCCCTCTGGTGGCCCAGGCACTGCGCAACTTCAGCACTGAAGAAATTGCCATTTATCCGGAGTACGACGGCCTGCGGGAAGCGTTGCTCCAGAACCTTGTGGAAACCGGCTGCCGGCCGGGACTGAAGCCTGATCAGGTGGGCTTGTTCAACGGCGTGGATGCCGCCATCCATGCGGTGTTCCAGGCCTATGGCGATGCGGGTGAGACGTTGCTGACGACAGCGCCAACCTTTGGCTACTACAGCCCCTGCGCCGGGATGCAGGGCATGACGATCGAGGCGATCCCCTACCAAGGCGAGACGTTTGACTTCCCCCAGGCGGCTATTCAGGAGGTACTGGCGGCTCGCGCGCCGCGGTTGCTGCTGATCTGCAACCCCAACAACCCCACAGGCACGCGCTTGCCAGCGGATCAGGTGATCGCCCTGGCGGCCTCAGCCCCGGGCACCTTGGTGGTGGTGGATGAGCTTTATGAGGCCTTCACCGGAGACAGCGTGTTGCCGAGCGCTGATTTCACGGCCACACCAAACCTACTGGTGTTCCGCTCCCTGGCCAAAACAGCTGGTTTAGCGGGTCTGCGCATCGGCTTTGCCATCGGTCATGCCGATGTGGTCGATCGGGTGAGCCGCGTCACGGGGCCTTACGACGTCAACAGCGTGGCCGTGGCCGCGGCGTTCGCTGCTTTGGCGGATCAGTCATATGTGGATGCCTATGTGGCCGAGGTGCTGCGGGCTCGCGATTGGACCTTGCAAGCGCTGCAGGATGCAGGCGTGCGCCATCACTGTGATGGCGGCAACTATCTGCTGATCTGGCCCCAGCGCCCCGTTGATGCAGTTGATGCGGCGTTGCGCGAGGCCGGAATCCTGGTGCGCTCGATGGCAGGCAAGCCCCTGATTGATGGCTGTTTCCGGGTGAGCATCGGCACCACCAGCCAGATGCAGCGCTTCATGGAGGCGTTCCTCCCCCTGGAGCAATGAACCGCCTGCTGCTGCTGGCCACCGGCGGCACCATCGCCGGCTGTGCGGAGAACAGCGCAACGCTGAACAACTACACCGCAGGTTTGCTCGGGGGCGATGCCCTGCTGGCGGCGGTGCCGCAGCTGCAGGACCTGGCAAAGATCAGTGTTGAGCAGATCGCCAATGTCGACAGCGCCGACCTGCTATTTGCCCATTGGCGTGGCTTGGTGGCGCGCATCCGTGATGCTTTTGCGGCGGACCCCGAGCTGGCCGGGGTAGTGATCACCCATGGCACCAACACGCTGGAGGAAACCGCCTGGTTGCTGCAGCTGATGATCGACGATCCCCGGCCGGTGGTGCTGGTGGGGGCGATGCGGCCGGCCACGGCCCTCAGTGCCGACGGACCGCTCAATCTTTTGCAGGCGGTGCAGGTTGCCTTGAGCAGCGACGCGCGCGGCCACGGCATGCTGGTGGTGATGGATGGCCAGATCCATGCCGCCCAGCGGGTCACCAAGCTGGCTACCCAGGGGGTGGGGGCTTTTGCCAGTCCCGGCAG
>NZ_VTKZ01000012.1 GCF_020514115.1 Synechococcus sp. MU1642 | reverse complement strand
ATTCAGCCCGTTTTTCCTTCATGCCATCGCCCCGGGGCATGGTGTTCATCCGCAGCCGGCCTTCAATCAGCAGCCGCTGCCCGTTCTGCACACGGTTCTGCAGCTCCTGGGCCAGGTTGCCCCAGCCCACCACTTTCAATTCGCCTGGCGGATCACCCTCCCGAAGGGGATCAAAGCGCACGGCCATCTCCGCAATGGGAGTCTGGTTGTCCTGGGTATATCGAACCGTCGGTGCGTCGATCACCTCCACTTCGAGCACGCAATGGTTCATGGCTTGAACTGATGTCGGCGCACATCCTGATGCAAGGCCCCGCGAATGACCAGCGTCGTGTGCTGCTGCTGGCTGGAACCGGCGAAGGGCCGCGCTTGGTGCAGGAGCTCTACCGCCGCAATTGGCGTGTGAGCGTGAGTGTGGTGACTGCAACTGCAGCGAAGGCCTACGCGGGACTGCCACTCGAGCGGATCTCGATCGGTGCCCTGCAGGGCATTGTTGGAATGACGGCAGCTCTGCACCAGTCGGGCCCTTTCCGTTGGGTGGTGGATGCCACGCATCCCTTTGCGGTTCGGGTCAGCCATGACCTGGTCACGGCTTGTGCGGATCTCGGCCAACCGCTGCTGCGTTATGAGCGTCGCCTTGAACCGCTGGGAGCGGCTTCTCTGCTGGCTGATACCGAGGCATTGGCCGCCCAGTCGCTCAATGGCCAGCGTCTGCTGCTGGCCATTGGAGGTCGTCATCTTCCGGCCTTGACTGCTGCTGTGCGCCGCGCCGGAGCCATCCCCTATGGCCGTGCACTTCCGTCCCCCGATGGATTGCGCGCGGCCTTGCGAGCAGGGCTGCCCCCGGATCACCTGGCCGTGGTGCGCCCCCTGCAGGGGGAGGTGCCGGGGGCGATCGAGCGGTCTCTCTGCCGTCGCTGGGACATTGGGGTGGTGCTCTGCCGTCAGTCCGGTGGTGTGACGGAACAGCTCTGGCATCAACTCACCACGGAACTGGGGCTGAGCTTGCTGCTGTTGCGGCGTCCATCCCCCCCCGATGGGGTGGATTGTGTCGAGGATGTCATTGGCCTGGTGAATCGGCTTGATCGTGATTGAAGCGAGTGGGCTCGTGCTGGCCCTCACCACGGAAGCGAATGCTGAGCGGGCCCAACAGCTGGCTGAGGCCTTGCTAGAGCGCGATCTCGTGGCTTGTGTGTCCATCCATCCCGTTCAGTCGTTCTATCGCTGGGAGGGGACACTGCAGGCGTCCCATGAGGTCCAACTCTTGATGAAGACCTCCGCTCAGCATTTGGACGCCCTGCGCTCAGCCGTCTCAGAGCTGCACAGCTACGACACCCCCGAGTGGTTGTGCTGGCCGGTAATGGCATCACCGGCCTATGGGGCCTGGGCTATCGCTGAGCTCAGTTCAGATGCGTCTCCGCCAGCTGCTTGAGGCAGACCTGGGAGCGGGCCCCCAGTTGGGTCACGATCTGGCCGGCGCAGAGGGCTCCGAGCTCAGCACAGCGCTCGAGGGATTCGCCCTGGGTGAAGCCATGCAGGAATCCGCCGGCATAGAGGTCGCCTGCTCCCGTGGTGTCCACCAGGTCTCCCAGGCCGAAGATGCCGACATCCCAGCGCTGGTCTCCACTCAGTACAACGGATCCCTGGGCACCACGGGTGATCGCAATCACCGAGCAGCCGCCGCGCACTCGCTCGAGGGCTTGGTCGAAATCATCAGTTTCATAAAGCGACTGAATTTCGACGTCATTGGCGAACAGCACATCGACGTGGCCATTCACCAGTTCGAGAAAACTCGCTCTGTGCCGATCCACACAGAAGCCATCGGAGAGTGAAAGAGCTACCTTTCCGCCTGCTTCGCGGCAGGCTTCGGCGGCGGCGATAAAAGCCCGTTTGGCGGCAGGACTGTCCCAGAGGTAGCCCTCCAGGTAAAGCACCTTGGCCTGCTTGACCATGGAGAGGTCGAGATCCTCGGGCTCCAGTTGGGTGGAGGCCCCCAGGAACGTGCACATGGTCCGCTCGGCATCGGGCGTGACGTAAATCAGGCAGCGCGCTGTTGTGGTTCCACTGGTGGCTGCTGGGGTTTCAAAGCGTGCACCAACGGCCCGGATGTCGTGGCTGAAAATGCTGCCGAGCTGGTCGTCCCGAACACGGCCGATGAAACCAGCGCGACCGCCGAGCTGGGCGATGCCCACCATGGTGTTTGCAACCGAGCCACCGGAGGTCTCCAGGCCAGCGCCACTGGCCTTGTAGAGAGCCTCAGCCTGTTGTTCATCGATCAGCGCCATGCCCCCTTTCTGGAGGCCATGTTCAGCAATGAAATTGTCGTCCGTCTGCACCAGAACATCGACGATGGCGTTGCCGATGCCAACGACATCGAGGCTGCAGGCGCTGGGGAAACGGGTCTCTGATGACATCGGCGCTTGGAAAGCAGCCCCGAAGTATGAACCTCAGAGGCTCAGGCGCTCAACAAGGCCCGCTTGGGGCCATGGATCGGATCTTCGACAACGATGGTCTGATCACGGCTGGCCCCCAGGGAGACAATGGCGATCGGCACTTCCATCAAATCGGCGAGGAAGCGCAGGTAATCCATGGCTGGTATGGGGAGGTCCTCAAGGCTGCGGCATTCTTCGGTGGAGCACTGCCAGCCAGGCAGCGTTTCGAAGATGGGTTTGCACTGGGCGAAGTCATCGGCACTGCTCGGGAAGTGCTCGATTCGCTCGCCATTGAGTTCATAGGCCACACAGACCTGAATTTCGTCCAGTTCATCCAGAACATCCAGCTTGGTCACGGCCAGACAGTCCAAGCCGTTGACCTGCACGGCATAGCGACCGATCACGCCGTCAAACCACCCACAGCGACGTTGTCGGCCAGTGGTGGTGCCGAATTCACCACCGCGTTCCGTGAGCTGGTCATTAAGGCTTCCGCTTAGCTCGGTGGGGAAGGGGCCTTCACCCACGCGGGTGGTGTAAGCCTTGGCGACGCCGATGACACGGTCAATAAGGGTCGGGCCGACGCCTGCACCGATGCAGGCACCGCCGGAAACTGGATTGGAGGAAGTGACGTACGGGTAGGTGCCGTGGTCCAGGTCCAACAGCGTGCCCTGTGCACCTTCGAACAGGATGTTTTTGCGAGCTCGCGCTGCCTGATGAATCGTCTGGGTGCACTCCACCACGTGGGGTGCGAGGCGCTTGCCGTATTCCAGATATTCCTGGATGACGTCTTCGGCGTTCAGTGGAGCAACGCCGTAAATGGTTTGAAGAAGCTCGTTCTTCTCTTGAAGTGGGCCTTCAAGGCGTTCGCTCAGCCGCTGTTCGTCCAGCAGGTCGATGACGCGGATGCCACTGCGCTGCGACTTGTCGGCATAGGTGGGGCCGATTCCGCGGCCTGTGGTTCCGATCCGGCGTGCCCCCCGCTGCTTCTCCATCGCCTGATCTAGCAGGCGGTGATAGGGCATCGTCACGTGGGCCGTGGATGCCAATCGAAGCCCTGAAATATCAATGTCGTTGGCGATCAGCATGTCCAGCTCCCCAAGCATCACCTTGGGATCCACCACCGTGCCGGATCCGATCAGACAGATCGTGTCGGGATAGAGGATTCCAGAGGGAATCAGGTGCAGCTTGAGCACACGATCGTCAACAACAATCGTGTGGCCTGCATTCACACCACCCTGATACCGAACCACCACATCGGCGGAGCGGCTCAGGAGATCGGTGATCTTTCCTTTCCCCTCGTCACCCCACTGCGCTCCGATGACGACAACGTTGGCCAAGAACACGGCGGCCCGAAGCCGCAGATCTGCACAATCCGCGAGTATCTCAGATCTCGGGTGGCCCCGTCAAAGCTGAGATTGTCTTGAGGGCTCAGCTGCCCCGGACCACTGATTTCTCAGCCTTGTTGAGTTCCTTGGCGATGCGGTCATGCAGCGCTTCAGGCAGGGGGCGATTGGCGTAGGAGGCGTAATGCCCAGCCAAAGAATTCAGCGCTGTTTGCATAGTTGTGAAGGAGCTGAGTCCGTTCACACGGGGTTGGGGCCGATAACGGGACATGTAGTCGTTGATCAATATCCGAGCGTCGGCTTCAGCTGCGGCGTGGGTCGGATCGTCCTGAGGCAGGTCGATCACCGTTAGCAAGGTGCGGGAGACCGCCACGGTGTCTTCTACGTAGTCGCCGCTGAGACGAGCTTCAGCATCCCCACTGCAGGCCGTCAGGAGAAGGCACAACCCCAGGCCAAGGGCTACGGCAGCCCGGCTGAGGGGGCGAAGCAGGCGTGTCAGTGCGGAGAGCATGAAACCCTTCAATGTTGAATAACTTTAGGGGTGGAGTGCCTTGATCAGGTAGGTCACAGCCTCAGTATGGGGGAGTTCCTGCACCTCGCGGCTGCTGCGGCACACCAGTTCAACGGTTCCCTCGCTCGCGTCGCGTCCCACCACGATCCGCCAAGGGATGCCGATCAGATCTGCGTCTTTGAACTTGACGCCGGCGCGTTCTTTGCGGTCGTCGATGAGCACATCGACTCCGGCAGCCTGAAGCTGCGTATAGAGAGCTTCACCAAGCTGGGCCTGGGTCTCGTCCTGAACGTTCGCAACAACGACGATGGCTTCAAAGGGGGCAATGGCGGTCGGCCAACAGATGCCGCTGTCGTCGTGGTGCTGTTCGACGGCAGCCTGCGCCAGCCTGGAAACGCCGATTCCGTAGCAACCCATCCAGAACGGTTCGGTCTTGCCATTCTCGTTGGTGAAACGGCTCTCCATGGCCTCGGAATATTTCCGGCCCAACTGAAAAATGTGGCCAACTTCGATGCCCCTTTTTTCCGTCAGCCGTGATTCGGGGTTGTGTGTGCAGACGTCGCCTGCCCGTGCATTGCGCAGATCCAGGCTGACCGGCTTCTGCCCGATGGCGGCCCAGCTGGTGTTGAAACGGTGCAGATCGGGCCTGTTGGCACCACAGATGAAGTTGCCGAGTTCGCTGGCGGTTTCGTCCCCCAGACGCAGGAATGTTGGCTCCCAGGTCTTGGCTCCTTGCAGGACGTCATCGGAGAGGTCGGGGCCGATCGAACCAAAGGGGATCAGATCAATCTGCTGACGGTTGTTGTCGTCTGGTGTGATCGGGCGGCAATCGAGAACACCCTTGTTCAGGATTTGGCTGACGGCGTTCACAACCTTGGTCGGGTTGAGCTCTTGGTCACCACGGAGGCTCACCAGCAGGGGTTGGAGGGTGTCATCGTCCAGCTTCGCTATGAACAGCAGCACCTTCACCACTTGGCTCGGATCCCAGCCTTTGGCGTCGCAAAGGCTCTCGATGCTGCCCAAACCAGGGGTTGGAATCGATTCTTCTGGGCCATAGGGGAGAGGAGATGCGGCCGATGGGATCGAAACAGCCTTTTCTTGATTGGCGGCGTATTGGCCGTCATCGCTGATCAGGATCAGGTCTTCCCCGGCATCCGCTGTCACCATGAACTCCTGGGAGGCGGCGCCGCCGATCGCTCCGCTATCGGCATCGACAGGGACGGCATCCAGACCACAACGTTCAAAGATGCGGCGGTAGGCCTGATCCATGTCGCCGTAGGTATCGCGAAGATCCGCTTCGCTGGCATGGAAGGAGTAGGCGTCCTTCATGATGAATTCGCGGCCTCGCATGAGGCCAAAGCGGGGTCGGATCTCGTCGCGAAATTTGGTCTGGATCTGGTACAGGTTCACCGGGAGCTGCCGGTATGACCTCAGCAGCTCACCCGCCAGGCTGGTGATCACTTCTTCATGAGTTGGGCCAAGCCCCAGCTCTCTGCCTTGTCGGTCTTCGAGGTGGAACATGATGCCCTCTCCAGCGGTGTAGCCCTGCCAACGGCCACTTTTTTGCCAGAGCTCAGCAGGATGCAGCTGCGGCAGCAGGGTTTCTTGGGCGCCAGCGCGGTTCATCTCCTCACGCACCACGGTGGTGATCTTCTGAAGCACCCTCCACATCAAGGGGAGGTAGGCGTAGATCCCTGATCCAACGCGACGGATAAAGCCAGCCCTGAGAAGCAACTGATGCGAGGTGATCTCCGCTTCGGCGGGAACATCCCGAAGCGTCACCAGCAACAGGCGGGAGACGCGCATCAATCACAAGAAAATGAGATTTGGAAGTTATCACCGCTTCGGAGGCATGCCGATTGCGGAAGTGTCTGTTTTGCTGGAATTCCACTCTGCGCCCTGAGTCTCGGCTGCTACCGTCCAGCTCAATCCAGACTGTCCTAGGCCCGTCTCATGTTTCCTCGGTCCGTTGAATCTGTGTCATCAAGCGTTCAACAAGTAGCCGAGCTTTCCATTGATCCAGTCCAGGCGTCTGCTCAGGCTGAGGCCCTGGTCGGAATCGACGACGTTCAGAAATCCCTGAACCGCTCCCGTGCCTCGGTTTACCGGTACACAAATACAGATTCTCGCAACCTCAATCCTCCCTTTAACCCCCGCAAGCTGAATCCGGAGTACCGCAGCGATCAGAAAGATCCGCTGATGTTCCACCCCAACGAGGTGGCGCGCTTCGCCAAAGATGTTCTACGCATCAAGGAAGTCACCGTGGAGGTGCTGAACTCCCCCTCAACGGCGACGCAGCAAATTTTGGGATCGATCCTTGAGGAGCTCCGACTGATCCGAAGCCAACTCGAGGCGACTGGAAAATCACCTTCTGACCTGAGCGCACGTCTTGACCAGCAAGGCCGGCCCGCCGCTTAATGATTGGTGCGTCCTGCTTTTGGCAGTGACAGAATGAGTTGACCAACGTTTTGATCGGAAGAGGGGGCTTTTGCAGCTCCCCGTTTTATGGCCTCAGATGTTTCCCACCCGTCTCACGATGACGCCATCGCGTCGTCTGAGGCGGATGAGCCGTTTAGTCGTCGCGCCTCGTTGACGGCCATAAAAGGATTGCTGATTGCTGTTGTCAGTTTCAGTGCTCCTCTTGTGGCTGTGATCACGGATCGAACGTTCCCTTCTCCTCAACTGATCCCCATCGCCTCGGATCGGCATGGATCTCCATCAGCTCCCCCCGTCACCTTCGCCAGGTTTGGTGAATCTCATCGTGGAGATTCCGGCAGGAAGCAGGAATAAATACGAGTACTCCGCCGAAGCTGGCGTGATGGTCCTCGACCGGGTGATGCACTCTTCGGTGCGTTACCCCTTCGACTACGGCTTTATCCCCAACACGCTGGCGGAGGATGGTTCTCCCCTCGACGCGATGGTGATTATGGCTGAACCCACCTTCGCGGGTTGCCTGATCAAGGCTCGCCCCATAGGTGTGTTGGATCTCCATGATCGGGGTGCTTACGACGGGAAGATCCTTTGTGTTCCCGATGCAGACCCCCGTCAGGATGAGATTCGCAGCATTCGCCAGATCGCGGCATCCCAGCTCGAGGAGGTTGCTGAATTCTTCAGGACCTACCGCACGCTTCAGGGTGGAGTTGTGACGATTGACGGGTGGCGCGGCCTTGATGCGGTTCAGCCGTTACTTGATTCCTGCATGAATGCAGCCAATTGATCTCAGGGAAGAGCCCCTTGTTAAGGCCGGATGCTTGTAAGTTGGTGCGCATTGAGATTTGCGGAAACCGTGCCCACCATCCGATTCGAGCAGGAAGGCCAGCAGGTTGGCTGCATCGAGGGCGCGAATCTGCGTAAAGCTGCACTCGATGCAGGCGTCAATCCCTACAAGAGTCTCAACAACCTCAACAACTGCAGTGGCGTTGGTCAGTGCGGCACATGTGTGATGGAGGTGGTTGAAGGACAGGCCAACTTGTCCCCCCGCAGCGACGTCGAGGAGGTCTATCTGGCTGACCGTCCTGCGAACTTCCGTCTGAGCTGCCGCACCACAGTGTTTGGTGATGTCACAGTTCGTACCCGTCCGGCTGAAGGTGTGGGCCGAGGCTCCAACAGCCTAGTTGGTGCTATCAAATCCCTGTTCGGCCGCTGAGTCTTGGCCGGAACCCTCCAGGTCTACAGCTACAACCGCTGCAGCACCTGTCGAAAGGCATTGGCCTGGCTTACCGAGCGAGGCATCGCCCATGAGGTTTACGACATCACCCTGACTCCACCGTCAAAGGCCAAGCTGGCGGCCGCTCACCAATCCCTCGGTGACAGGAAGCTGTTGTTCAACACCAGTGGGCAGAGTTATCGCGCCATTGGCGCGGCAACAGTGAAGGCTCTTACTGATGACCAGGCGATGGATGCCTTGTCTGCAGATGGCAAATTGATCAAACGACCTTTCGTGGAAGTGAATAGCTCCACGTATCTGACCGGCTTCAAGCCTGATCTTTGGGCTTCGGCACTCCAGGGCTGAAGTTCAAGCCATCCAATTCGCTGATCAGGGCGTCCACATCGCCTTGGTCGCGTATCTGCCTGAAGCTCGAACGTTTGATCTCTTCCAGTAGGGCGACCAGAAGATCCTGGCTGCGGCTCAGTACAGGACCCTGCTCAAGGGTGTGGGCCAGTTCCTCCCAGAGTCGATCCAAGGTCTCGGATCCAAGGGACTCCAGAACAGGGTCACGCTGACCGATGCGGTTTCCGGCTCCCTTGGATAGGTCGAGCACTGAGGTCACCATGCTTTCGGCCAACTGGCGGCTGAATTCTGATTCGGCGTTTTGCAGTCCAGGAAGCCGCCGCAAGGCATCCGGCACGATGTTCTGGTCCAAGCTCTGCTGCACTAGATGGCTGATCACGGCTTGCAGTTGCGGTCGCATGGCCGGGCCAATGCGAGTCAGCAGCAGGGGAAGCCACAACCGCAGCAGCTCGATTACCTCCCGCTCATCGTTCAGATCACTGCTTTGGTAGCTGCAGAGTCCGCGAACCCTCTCCGGCAGCTGTGGTGATCGGATCAATTGCTGCAGAGCATCGACCACCCTGATGGCGATCACTTCAAACAGCTCCACCGCCAACAGGGCCACCACGCCGCGGCTGATCACGGCACGAAGCGGTTCGAGTTGCAGTAAGCCGGCTCTGCAAAGCCGCTCTGTGACCGGAATCACCCTTAGCCAGCGCGCAAACGGCAGCAGCAGGGGCAAATCGATCCAGCGGCGTAACAGTGCGTCGCGCCAGCGGATCGCCGGGTAGCGCTGTTTCAGGCGCCAGCCGCGCAGAAGAATGTCGAGCAGAAACAGCAGTTGAAAAGGCGTGTCGATGCGCCAGCTCAAATCGCTGGGGCGGCCGTTTTCATCGATGCTTCGCCAGTAGTTGCTTTCCACCAGTGGCAGGATCTTCTGGTTCCAGAACTGACGCTCCTGGCTCCAGGGGAAGCTTTCCAGATGCTCGGGGCTTAGGAGCAGGTTGGCGGAGTCACGGGCTGATTCCAGGCCGGTGCGGGCGCGGAGTCGGTTCTTAAATTTTTCAAGCGCGCCGGCTTGGCCTGAACTGATGAACGGGTTGCTGTCCATCAGCGTTGTAGTAAGCGCCGCCTGCTGCTTCAGCAGATCCGTGCTTTCAGCAGTGCTCGAGCCGTTCTGCTGCAGTGCCCGATCCAGAGCCGTGTAAGCCTCGAGGTAAGCCTTGGTGTCGCGATGGGGTTCGATGCCCTTGAGGGGGTCCAGCAATGGGGTGATGTCTGGCAGCCAGGGCAGGGGAACCACGAGGGGAAGCGATGGCACTGGATAAAGATTGCGTTGCAGCCAGAAGTTCCGCAGGGGGATGTAAGTGAGGTCAATGGCGACCCAGGTGAAATTGACTGCAGCGATGACAGCAATGGCCTGGTCCCACCGGCGCCAGCTGAGCAGGCCGTGTTGGGGCTTGAGTGCTTGCCAGCGTGGACGGATCATGGGGCCTGCAGGTTCCCCCTATCGTGAGTCGAAAGATTGAGCCTGCCCACATTGAACGCGGAGAGAGGGCCTTCCGATGTGAAGGGCAGAGTGAGCGCGATATGGGAGTTCTGGGCTCCATTTGTGTTCACGGTTTCTCTTTATTTGCTGCTTCGGCAGTTCGCTTTTGAAGCCCGCTACATCCCTTCGGGGTCGATGCTGCCGGGTCTTCAGGTCGGCGACAAGTTGATCGTTGAGAAGCTGTCGTACCGCTCAAGACCTCCTCAGCGGGGAGAGATCGTTGTGTTCAATTCTCCCAGTGCCTTCGATCCCGTTTGGAAGTTGGAGGCGGGGCAACCCAATCCACTCAAGTGCGGCTTGGTCACCTTCCCGGGCATCAGCTGGGTTGTGGATCGTGTGCTGTTGCAGCGCTATCCCGAATGTGAGGCTTGGATCAAACGGGTGGTGGGTGTCCCTGGTGATGTCGTGGAGGTCAACAGCCGTGGTGCTGTCAGCATTAACGGCACGGCCTTCAAAGAGCCTTACGTCACAAACTTCTGCTCCGATCGCGACGGAATGATCGGCTGCAAGGGTCTGTATGCCGTTGTTCCCGAAGACAACGTTGTTGTGCTGGGCGACAACCGCCGTAACAGCCAGGATGCCCGTCGCTGGCCAGGCGGCCCGTTTTTGCCTGACGATCAGATCATTGGGCGTGCCGTTTTCCGCTTCTGGCCTCCTTCGCGCATCGGATCGCTCAGCAACTGAGGCCACAGGCCACAACCCGTCCTTGAAGCTCCCGGCCTAGCCAAGGGATGTTGGCAGCACGCGGTGCTCCAGGGGTGTTGCTGCTGATGGTCCAGCTTTGATCGGGATCGAACAGCAGCCAGCGCCGGCTGCCCTGCTCAAGCTGTTCAGGGGGCTGGTCGATCAGCGCCGACGGCCCAAAGCTGAGGGCCTGCCAAAGATCTTCCACGGTCCAGCGTCCAGGCCGCACCAGGGCATTCCACAGTGCAGGAAGCACCACATGGTGGCCGCTGAGGCCTGCAGGGCGCTGGTCACCTGGCAACAGCATGTCCTCGGCATCCAGAGGCACAGCGTGGACAGCCACGGCAGTAATCGTTCGCCGATAGACAGCCTGGATCAACTGCTGGCGATCGTCTGGTCCACCCAGGGATGGGCAAACACGCCAGCCCGGGTTGCTGCTGGCCAGCATGCTGCGGTCGGTTAGAAGATGCCACCAGCTCACGCTGCTCAAGGGGGGGGAATCGCAGCCTGAAAGTTGTTGCACCGCCGCTGCCGTGGAGAGGTTCATCAGCCGCAGTTGTCGTTCCGGATGGCGTTGATGCAGCAGCAGTAACTGGCTGAGGGGAAAGGTCTCGCTGGTGATCGGATCCGCTGGCCACCCGGCCCGCAGCGTCTCCACCCCTTCCCGCACCAGACCCTCCCCTTGCAGATCGGGATTCCGGGGTGCCACGAGCACCGGGCATCCCCCCATCTCTCCGAGCAACAGTCCCCGTTCCAGCAACGGGGTTGGAACCATGGCGTCATCGTCCGCCAGTCCGATGGCACCATGTTCGAGAAGATCGCCATGGGGAGCAAGTTCATCGGCCTTGCCGCCGCGGCTGAAGCCTCCCCAAAGGTGCAGGCGAACCGTTGCCGTCTGATCCTGATCGAGGCTGAAACCCTGTAGCCGCTCAGGACAATCGCGCCAGCTGCTGCTGCGGGGAAGCAGGGCAATCTGGCCGTAGCCCGCTTCGGCGGCACAGTGCCGCAGGCTCACGGCTGTTTCTTGATCTCCACTGAAGGGGGTCTCAAGGATGGAATGGGGATCCACCAGGCAGGGGGCGACTAGTTGATCCGGTGCTGGACTGGCTTTGATGCCCAGGTCGAGGGCCTGCTGCCGGGCCTGGTCGTCAAAGCCGACGAGCACCCCTTGGTGGATCAGGACTGCACCTCGCTGAACCGAATGTCCGGGGCCACGCAGGACGCGCACCGGATCCAGCAGCAAGGTGTCGTTCATGACGTCAGAGAGCGCCTGCTGCCGTTTGGTCAATCACGCTTCCGAAATGGGAGGTGAGGTTGAGGCAGCTCACTACTGCAGGCTGGCCTGGATCGGCGGCAATGTCGACCACCGTGACGCCACCGTTGCCCTGTTTGACGGCCCAGATATCTGCTGGGGTCAGCCCTAACAGATCGCAGAGGATCGTTTTGTTGACGGCGTCGTGGGCCACCACCAGCACCGTTGCCTCAGGCTTCAGCTCGCCAGCGATCTCTCCCCAGCTCCGGACGGAACGGGCCCACACGTCCTGGATGGTTTCCCCCTCAGGCATCTGCACGGTTTCCGGAGCACGTTTCCAGGTGTCCAGCAGCTCCGACCAGCCATCTCTGATCTCGGATTCGAGCTTGCCTTCCCAGAGACCGTGTCCGATCTCCACCAGTCCGTCGATCTGAGTCAGGGGTACATCCCTATGTGCCTCGAGAATGATCTGGGCCGTTTCGGTTGGGCGCGACAGCGTGCTGCTCCAGGCCCGATCGATGGGGATGTCTTTGAGAAAATCGCGGGCGGCCGCGGCTTGACGGCGACCGTTCTCATTGAGCGGAATATCGATCTGCCCCTGGAAGCGCCCGGCTTTGTTCCAATCGGTTTCGCCGTGTCGCACCAAAATCAGCCTGGCGTTTTTGTCCTTCTCCGGCAGTGGTTGCAGATGCGTGGTGCTGTTCAAGCATTCGATCTGCACCTGGGGGCCGTTCTCTCCCGGCCGGAGGTTGAAGATGGAAAGGGAGGTGTTGTCGACGCGGAGACGCCGGAAGCCTTGGTCGGGTTCCCCCAGCAACACCAGCATCAGGCAGCGCAGGATGGCGTTGTGGGCCACCACCAGCACCGTGTCGTTGCCGTTGGCGTGATGGCGCTCCAACAGGTTGCTGATGAAGCCCCGCGCCTGTTCCATCAGTTCAGGAAGTGGCTTGTAGCTCGAACCATCACGACGCTGGAGCTCCAGCTCCATGGGCCGCTGCTTCCAGATTTTGTAGGCCTCCGTTGAGCCTTGCGTCAGCTCGTCGATGGTCTGGCCGGACCAGGGCTCCAGATCCACTTCCAGCAGTCCATCGTCAAAGACGGGACCCGGTGTCCGCCCGCCTTTGGCCTCCAGCAGGCTCGCAGTGGTTGCGGCCGCCCTCTGTAAGGGAGAGCTGTAGATGGCCTGGATGCTCACGTCCTGGAGCGAGCGGCCTAGGGCCCTGGCCTGCTCATGCCCCTCCTCGCTGAGGTTCGAGAGATCATCGCGGCCCTGGATGCGCCGTTCCTTGTTGAAACTGCTGAGCCCGTGGCGGACCAGAAGAAGTCGAAGGGGCACGGTGCAGCGTCAAGGCGCGGCCATCGTATGGAAGCGGCCTTTCGGGGGGACAATCGTGGGCAGTTGATGCCCGCTGGTGCCCAGTTCCCCACAACCGGTTTCCCCGCGCTGGAAGGGACTTCTGGCGGCCTTGTCCCTCGCTTTGGCTTGTTTTATTTGGTTGTCGGGCTTGATTGACAGCCTTTCGCGACCTTCGGTGGCACCGGCCCTGAGCCTTCAGCAGCAGGAGCTGACGCTTCTTGCTGAATCAGCAGTGCCGCCCCCGTTGCGGGACGCCCTCCTGGGGGAGTCGCCACGGGATGCGCTGCTTAAGGCCCTGGTGGGAATCAGCCCAGAGCAGCGAAACGAGCGGCAACAACAGATGCTTTTGTTG
Organism: Synechococcus sp. MU1642; assembly: GCF_020514115.1. Classification (GTDB taxonomy): domain Bacteria; phylum Cyanobacteriota; class Cyanobacteriia; order PCC-6307; family Cyanobiaceae; genus Parasynechococcus. Next base: position 38,586 of record NZ_VTKZ01000012.1, on the reverse strand, counting down.
TTGCAGGGCCAAGGTTCCGCATCAGCGGACCTTGCACGCGACGCCGACGATCTTTTGCTCCAGCAGTTGCATTGCGAAGAGGGCGTCTCTGATCCGACGCTCTGTATCGATGCTGCAGCCGCGGGGAAAGCGGCGTTCCGTTTGGCCCTCAGCACGATGCTGCCCCTGGTGACGGCCCTGCTGGGTGGCCTCCTGCTGCTTGGTCAGGCCTGGCGTTTGCTGCGAGGCCGGCTGATGGCCTGGCCCGATGTTCAGGGGCCGGAGCTGACCCTGGTCGACATGGCGCTTCTGGTGGCAGGTGGCTTCGTGGTAATCAGTGCTGTTGGCGTTCCGCTGTTGGCGTTCCCGCTGGTGGGTGCACTGACGGCGGGGCTTGGCAGTCCTCGTCGTGAAGCCGTCAGCGTGGTGATCAACTACGCCATGATGGCCTTGCCGAGTCTGCTGATCCTTTGGCGGCAAGTGCGTTCGCTACCCAAGGAGAGGGCACCGCTGGGCGGATGGATGCAGTGGCGCTTGCGTCCGCTGCTCTCAGCTCTGCGCGATGCGCTGGCGGGCTGGTTGATGGTGACACCGGTGGTGATGCTCACGGGGTGGTTGCTCGTGCGCCTGGTGGGGGATCCCGGGGGCAGCAATCCGCTGTTGGAGTTGGTGCTGGGCAGCCGTGACCCGCTTGCCCTGGCCTTGCTTGCTCTCACTGCGGTTGTGCTGGCGCCGCTGTTTGAAGAGACGATTTTCCGCGGTGCCTTGCTGCCGGTATTGGCGACCCGGCTCGGTCCCCTCCCGGGGGTCCTGCTAAGTGGCCTTTTGTTTGCCATGGCCCACATCAGTGTTGGCGAGTTGGCGCCGCTCATGGTTTTGGGGGTTGGGCTTGGTTTGGTGCGGCTGCGCAGCGGACGCCTGTGGCCCTCGGTGCTGATGCATGGGCTGTGGAACGCCGTGACGTTCCTGAACCTGCTGCTGCTCTGAGCCTTGCCCCGCCTTTCTGCAGGTGGTTCACTGGCCTATTCGCCTGTGATCCCGGTGGTTGCCGCTCCGGAACAGCGTGCATCGACCACGGCTTTCGAGCTGATTCAAGGGTCACTGTCCTCCGGACGTATTGCACGACGCTCCCCTCTCCTTGGGGGACTCCATCGCCTGATGGATGGCACGCTGCTGGGTTTGATTGCGGCGGTTGCGGTTCTGGCTGGTCTCACGCTGCACTGGCAGCATCGCTGGACCGTTGCCTTCCACCTGCTTGAGGCAACACGCACCCAGGCACACCGCTTGACGGAATCAACCGCTGTGCTGGAACAGCATCTTTTGCAGCGTTCTCAGCAGCCCAACCGCCTGGTGCCAACGCAAGTGGCCAATCTGGTGCATCTCGATCCCCCCGATTTGGGCTCTCTGCAAGCGTCCGCTTCCTCTCCAATGGCATCGCTTCAGGCCCTCGGGAGTCAGCCCATTCGGGCGGGGTACTGATGACGCGGTTGTCAGGGCATCGACCCATCCGTTCGCGGCGATCCCGCGCGCGGGTCGTTCCTCTGACCCAGGTTCCGCCCAAGCGGCTTTGGATCATTTTTTGGATCCTGGCGGCAGGCCTGCTGGGGTTGGTGGGTCGCATGGCCTGGCTGCAGTTGGTGCAAGCCCCAGATCTGGAGCAGCGTGCCCGTCAGCTGCAAACGCAGCGCACCCAACCCTTGGGGCAACGGCGTCCGATTGTCGATCGCACCGGCCGCCTGGTCGCGATGGATGAAAAGCGGTTTCGGCTCTGGGCCCATCCCCGCTACTTCAACATGCCGGGAGATGCCCCAAATCTCGTTCGTCCTGCCGAAGATGTGGCGGAGGTGTTGGCCGATCCCTTGGCTCGTTCCCTGCCTGAGCTACTGATGGCCATGGGGACCCAGGCCTCGGGGATCAAATTGGCTGAGGAGCTGGATCCGGAGACGGCCGATCGCATCCGTGCCCTTGGAATCAGCGGCCTGGATCTGGAGGCCTACCCCCAGCGGGTGTATCCCCAGGCGTCGTTGTTCGCCAACGTGGTGGGCTTTCTCAATGCGGAGCGGCAACCTCAAGCAGGTCTTGAACAGAGCCGTGATGGTGATCTGGCTCGCCATGAGCAAACCCGATACCTCCGCCGCGGCGCTGACGGCACGCCGTTGCCGGCCAACCTCGCCCCGGGAGCCTTCTATGGCGATGATTTGCGCCTGCAGCTGACGCTGGATTCGAGACTCCAGCAGGTGGCACTCAAAGCTCTTGCTGAGCAGGTTGCCAAGTGGAAAGCCCAGAAGGGTGCCGCGATCGTGATGGATGCCACCAATGGTGAGCTGTTGGTGCTGGCATCGACACCCACCTATGACCCCAACCGCTACTGGGATTTCCCCACTGGGCGGTTTCGGGAATGGTCCGTTCAGGATCTCTATGAACCGGGTTCGACGTTCAAGCCGATCAATCTGGCTCTGGCACTTCAGGACGGTGCCATTCAAGCGACGGATCGGGTGAATGACGTGGGCAAGCTGATGATCGGTGGTTGGCCGATCAACAACCACGACAAAAAAGCCCATGGTTTGGTGGATTTCGCCACCGTGTTGCAGGTGTCCAGCAACGTCGGCATGGTCCAAGCCATGCGCCGTCTTGACAACGATGCCTACTGGAACTGGATGGAGCGTCTTGGCATCAATCAGCGTCCCGACACCGACCTACCTGGAGCGGTGGCCGGACAGCTCAAGAGCAAGAAGCAGTTCACCAGTCAGCCGATCGAGCCGGCGACGACGGCCTTCGGTCAGGGGTTTTCGCTGACGCCGCTCAAGCTGGTGCAGCTTCACGGGATGCTGGCCAACGGTGGCAAATTGATCAGTCCCCACATCACCCGTGGCTTCCGCTCGGGTGATGCCTTGGCACCTGCGGCGGCACCCAGTGGTCAGCAGTTGCTGAATTCGGAGGTCACGCGCACGGTGCTCCAGTGGATGGAATCTGTGGTGGATCAGGGCAGTGGGAAGGGTGTGAAAACGCCCGGCTACCGAATTGGTGGTAAAACTGGAACGGCGCAGAAAGCCCTGAATGGGATCTATCTTCCAGGAGCCAAGATCTGCAGCTTTGTAGCGACCTTGCCGATTGAGGATCCCCGTTACGTGGTTTTTGTGGTGGTGGATGAGCCCCAAGGTGAACACGCCTATGGCTCCACCGTGGCCGTTCCTGTCGCCAAGCAGATCATTGATGCCTTGCTGGTTGTGGAGCGCATTGCTCCCTCAAAACCTGCTGAATTGAACAAGCTTTTGAATAGCTGACGCATCAAAAAGCGCCGCTACGTTACGGGTATTGAGCCGTCGTACATCATGGCCAGCCTGCTCGATCAGCTTTCACAAATGACCGTGGTCGTTGCCGACACGGGTGATCTGGAGGCGATCCGTAAGTTCACCCCTCGGGATGCCACCACCAACCCGTCGTTGATACTGGCTGCTGCGCAGATTCCGGCTTACCAGAACCTGATTGATGAGGCGTTGCGGTCGTCGCGCAAGTTGATGGGTAGCAACGCAGCGGTGGAAGACGTTGTGCGGGAAGCGCTGGATGAAATCAGTGTGATCTTCGGTAAGGAGATTCTCAAGATTGTTCCCCGTCGTGTGTCAACGGAGGTGGATGCTCGCCTGAGTTTTGATACCGACGCCACGATTGAAAAGGGGCGCAAGCTGATTCGTTTGTACAACGATGCCGGCATCAGCAACGATCGCGTTCTGATCAAAATTGCTTCCACCTGGGAAGGCATCAAAGCCGCCGAGGTGCTGGAGAAAGAGGGGATTCACTGCAACCTCACCCTGCTGTTTGGTTTCGGTCAGGCGGTTGCCTGTGCCGAAGCCGGCGTCACCCTTATTTCCCCTTTCGTCGGGCGTATCTTGGATTGGTATAAGGCAGAAACCGGGCGCGATTCCTATCCCGGGCCGGAAGATCCCGGGGTGATTTCGGTGACCAAGATCTTCAATTACTACAAGACCCACGGCTACAGCACGGAGGTGATGGGGGCGAGCTTCCGCAACATCGATGAGATCACTGAGCTGTCTGGTTGCGATCTGCTCACGATTTCACCAAAGTTGTTGGATCAACTCCGTGAAAGTGATGCAGTGCTGACCCAGAAATTGGATGCGGCCCATCCCACGGTTGGCGAAGCCAAGATTCACGTCGATCGTGCCAGCTTTGATGCATTGATGCAGGACGATCGGATGGCCAGCGATAAGCTCACCGAGGGCATCAAAGGCTTCAGCAAGGCAATTGAAACGCTTGAGCATCAACTGGCCCATCGTCTGGCTGAACTGGAGGGTGGCTCCGCCTTCCGCCACGCCGTGTCTGAGATCTTCATGCTGAACGACATGAACGGCGATGGCTCGATCACCCGCGATGAATGGCTCGGCAGTGATGCCATCTTTGATGCCCTGGATCATGACCATGATGGTTTGATCTCTCAGGAGGATGTGCGCCGAGGCTTTGGCGCAGCCCTGGCTCTGACCTCTGTCTGAGTCGCGCTGGTTCCATGCATGCGCTCGACACCATGCGTGCTTTGGCCAGCAAGGCCGAGGTGATGCATCTCCAGCCGGGTGACTTGCTGTTTCGTACGGGAGAAACCGGCGCCTGCATGTATGGCCTGCTGGAGGGATCGGTGCGGCTCACCTGGATCGATTCAGCAGGCCATGAGGGACATGAGGACATCCCTGTAGGCCATGTGTTCGGCGCGGGGGCCTTAGTGATGGAGGACCATCAGCGTCTGAGCACAGCCACGGCCACCAGTGATTGCCGTTTGATTGCCATGAACCGCGACAAATTTCTGTTTGCGGTTCAGGAGACGCCGATGTTTGCAGTACAGCTGCTCGCATCGATTGATGCTCGTTTGCGCGATATCAAGTTAGCTGACGGCTGAGACAGAAGATTTTTATGGTGCTCGACGATTGTTCGACTTGATTTTGAATCGTGGCTGAAATGTGTTGCGAAGATCTTTATTGCAAGGGCAAATTGAAGCTTTGGAGGTAAGGGGAAATATCAGGGGTGTCGAGGTTGTATTGGTCTGCAATTGTGGAGAATTTGTATTGGGTGATCCAGTCTGTATCTGTGCGGTGCATTCGAATGATGAAGAACAGCTTTGGTTGCATCTCTAGTTGTTAAAGCGATGGATTAGCGCTTGAAAATAGGCTTTGAACAGGATTTTCTCAAGCGTTTGTCGTGGCATATGGCTCGTCTAGAACGGCTATGCCGCATAGAAAATCAGGCTTGCGTTGTATGAGGAAAGCAACTGAGTTTTTCGGTTGATCAGTGAGAATGATCGGGATTTTGGATTTCGATTACTAGCGATGTGGCCGCTCCGCCTGGGGATGCACTTGGATTGTTCCAGCTCAGTCTGTGAATCCTTGGTGTCCTCATCCTGGGACTGCTGAATCGTCTATTAATTCAAGACATCCAGCTGCCGGCTGTGCTGGCTGCTTTGGCCTTGCTGTTTATGGTTTGGGCTGGCTCTGAGCAGTCCATCCCCTTGTTGCGGGCTGTCATTGGCTTGTTTGGCCTGTCGCTGGAGGTGTGCATGAATGCCTGCCTCACCTTGCTCAAAGCTTGGAACGGGGGTGATTTGTTCGCTGCCTATCGCGGTGTTTTTGCCCTGCAGATGGTTTGTTTCCTTGGTGCTGCTTTGATGATGCGCCGTTTGGATGTGGTGGGTTTCCGCAACACCGTGAAAACCCGCTCCAGCGCTGTGATGGAGATGTCTGTTGATTGAGGCTTGGATGAAGCGCTGGATCTACTAGAACCGATGCCCTTGAATTGCAGTGAATGACACCGCTGCAGATCGTTTGGTTCAAGCGTGATCTGCGCATCGTTGATCACCGGCCCTTGGTTGCTGCTGCCGATCGGGGCCTGGTGCTGCCGTTGTACGTGGTGGAGGCGGAGTTGTGGCAGCAGCCCGATGCCTCCGAGCGGCAGTGGCTCTTCTGCCGGGAGTCGCTTGTGGAGTTGCGCCAGGCCCTGGCGGACTTGGGTCAGCCATTGGTGGTACGCATCGGTGATGTGGTGCAGGTGCTGGAGCGGGCCCGGCGCCAGTTCGGTATCGATGGGCTGTGGAGCCATGAGGAAACCGGCAACTGCTGGACTTACCGGCGCGACAAACGCATTGGGGCCTGGGCTCTTCAGCACGGCATCGCCTGGACCGAAATCCCACAGTTCGGGGTGACGCGTCGGATGCGCAGCCGCAATGGCTGGGCCAACCGCTGGGAGGTTCAGATGACGGAGCCCATCACGCCAGCGCCGGCCGCGTTGCAACCGCTGGAGGGCATTGATCCTGGTGTGATCCCTGAGCGCCCCTGCTCAGACCTGAGTTCGGATATGTGTCCGCAGCGTCAGATGGGCGGGCGTTCGATCGGCCTCAAGGAGTTGAGCGACTTTCTGCAGCACCGTGCCCAGCGCTATCAACGGTCGATGTCGAGCCCCAACACCGCATTCACTGGCTGTTCTCGGCTTTCGACCTATCTCACCTGGGGTTGTCTCTCGATGCGAGAGGTGCTGCAGACCAGCCGCACCCATAGCGGTCGCGGCGTCAGCAGCTTTGAATCACGGCTGCACTGGCACTGCCATTTCATACAGAAGCTGGAGGATCAGCCCGCGATTGAATTCAGCGATTTTCATCCGTTTATGCGGGGCATTCGCGCATTGGATGCCGAGCGTTTGATGGCCTGGAGCGAAGGCCGCACTGGCGTCCCCTTTGTGGATGCATGCATGCGCGCCTTGCAGGCCCATGGCTGGATCAACTTCCGCATGCGGGCGATGTTGATGTCCTTCGCCAGCTACAACCTCTGGCTTCCCTGGAGGGACAGTGGTTTGCATCTGGCCCGTCAGTTTGTTGATTACGAACCGGGGATCCACTGGAGCCAGTGCCAGATGCAGTCGGGCAGCACGTCGATCAACACGATTCGGATTTACAACCCGATCAAGCAGGGCATGGATCACGACCCCCAGGGGTTGTTCATCCGTCAGTGGTGCCCTGAACTCAAGGATGTGCCCACGATTCACATCCATGAGCCTTGGATGCTCGGCGGTGGTAAGCCGCCACCGATCGTTGATGTCACTGCATCGATACAGGACGCTAAGGATCGCATCTGGGAGATTCGTCGATCTGCCGGGTTTGACCGCCATGCCGATGCGATTCAGCGCAAGCATGGCTCCCGCAAGGCGGGGTTAAAGCCAACAACCTCCCGCCGCCGGCGCAAACCTGATCAACCCGACAACGGCTGCCACCAGCTCAGCCTTGGCCTTTAGTTGTGCTGTAGCAACAGCCGTTTGATCACCCGTTGGGCGATGTCGCCGTAGCCCATCTCCCCGGAGAGAATCTGAGCGATCCGCCGTGGAGCGGTGGGCCGCTTGATCCCCAGCTGATACCCCACACCGGGGAATCGATAGAACACCTGGGCAATGCGCCGACCCCAGGCCATCGACTCACCCCAGCGCTCTCGCATGCTGCGGCTGTAGCCCCGCACATCTCGAGTGTCACCTTTGAGCCATTGGTTCAGATGTCGAGCCGCCTCGCAGCCGCTCATCAGGGCAGGGCGTAGCCCTTCAGCCAGAAATGGATCGCACAGTGATGCTGCATCGCCGACCACGACAATGCCGTTGCCATCCAGACGGTGATGGCCGTTCCACACCCGTAGTTGCCCCCGTTGGCGGATTCCAGCATCGGTGGCGAAACCCAGATCCGGCAGCAGCTGGGCTAGCACCTGCTCCGGGTCGGCGTCCTGCTTGCCGATAAAGCTGCCCACACCGATGTTCACCCCGCCAGCGAGGGGAAAGGCCCAGGCGAAGCCCTGTTGCACCAGGCCGAATTCAAAGCGGGTGGTGCCATCGCTGAGCCTGCCTTGACCCTCGAGCCTCACCGACATGGTGGTAGCCATCTGGGGTTGTTTGGCTCCTAGGCCGAGCCGTCGGGGCCAAGGGGACCCCGAACCATCGGCAATCACCACGGCCCGCCCCTGCCAATGGCGACCATCGGTTGCCGTTACTTGCCAAATATCTCCATGACGACGGATGTCATTGACCTCAACGCCTGTAAGGCGTTCAGCCCCAGCTTGAATGGCCTGGTCTGAGAGCAGTTGATCCAGCGTTTCGCGGCGCACGATCCAGAACGGTGCATCTCCGGGTAGCTCGGCGACTACCGGATCCTCCAGGCACCAACTGAAATCCACCTGACGGATCACCTGTTCCACCGCTGGCTCTAGGGAAAACGGGAACCACTGCTGCACAGAGGCTGCCATGCCACCACCGCAGGGTTTAACTCGCGGCCCGTCGTCGCGCTCAAGTGTCAGAACGTCATGGCCCGCTGCCGCAAGATGCACTGCCGCTGCACCACCAGAGGCCCCGGACCCGACGATCAGAACATCGCGGGTCCGATCCACTCCGTTGCTCACACCTTGAGGATGTCGGCTTCTTTGGTGGCCAGGTGCTCCTCGAGTTCAGAAATGAACTTGTCGAGTGTTTTCTGAACGCTGTCTTGCTCATCGCGGCTCTGGTCCTCGGAGAACTCGCCCTCCTTCTCCTGCTTCTTGATCTTGTCGATCGCGTCGCGGCGTAGGTTTCGCAGGGCCACCTTGCCTTCCTCGGCGTACTTGGAGGCCAACTTGCAGAACTCCTTGCGGCGTTCCTCGGTGAGGGGCGGAACGTTGATGCGAATGATCTTGCCGTCGTTGTTGGGGGTGAAGCCCAGCTCACTCATGGCAATTGCTTTTTCGATCGAGGCCAGGGCGCTGATGTCGAACGGTTGGATCTGGATGGTCTGGGAGTCCGGGGTCGACAGGGTGGCCAGCGACTTCAGCGGTGTGTCAGCGCCGTAGTACTCCACGCTGATCCGGTCCAGCAGGGAGGAATTGGCACGGCCGGTGCGGATCGTGTTGAAGTTGCGCTGGGTGGCCTCCACCGACTTGCGCATGCTGGCTTCGAGGTCCTGGGTCGACATGGTTGCTGAGGGAGGAGGCTTGCGTACTGGGTGGCGTTGTTAGGCGGGGTCGCCGATGCGGGACCCGATCGGTTCCCCGGCCACGGCTCTGCCGATGTTGCCAGGTTCAAACAGGTTGAAAACCACAATCGGGATGTTGTTGTCTTTACAGAGGGCGATGGCGGTGCTGTCCATCACACCCAATTCGCCGCTGAGCACATCCTGGTAGCTGAGTTGCTCATGCTTCACCGCATCAGCGTGCTTGGCCGGGTCCTTGTCGTAGACCCCATCCACCTTGGTGGCTTTGAACACCACATCGGCATTGATTTCGGCGGCCCGGAGGGCAGCGGTGGTGTCGGTGGTGAAGAAAGGGTTTCCGCAACCGGCGCCGAACACCACCACACGGTTTTTTTCCAGGTGTCGAATGGCTTTACGGCGGATGTAGGGCTCCGCTACTTCCTGCATGGCGATGGCGGTCTGCACCCGAGTGGGAACTCCGGCCCTTTCGAGCCCGTCTTGGAGGGTGATGGCGTTCATCACCGTGGCCAACATGCCGACATAGTCAGCTGTGGCCCGTTCCATTCCCGCTGCAGAACCCTTAAGGCCTCGGAAGATGTTGCCGCCGCCTACGACGATCGCAAGTTGGGTGCCACTGGCCACCACCTTGGCCACATCGGAGGCAATTGACTGAACAATCGCGGGATCGATGCCATAGCCCTGAGATCCCATCAGAGCTTCGCCGCTGAGTTTCAGCAGGACGCGTGTGTAGGTCATCTACGGTCCAGATCCTTTTGACAGTAGCAAGCACTGGCAGAAGCCTCTCGTCGCCGCTTGGATGGGGAAACCGCGGCTGTTTGATGCCAGAGAGCGATGCCACCCAAAGCGGTGTGATGGCCCGTCTCACGCTTTCCGCCCTGGAACGGGCCAGCCAGGATCCAGACTGTTGGCGTGAGCCTGTGGTGCACCGTGCTCTGTTGGTGAGTGGGCTGTCGGTGCTCACCGCGGCCACCCGTTATCTTCAGGACGATCTCGAGGCGGCTGAAGCGGCCTAAGGCTGGGTTGTTCAACCCTCAAAACTCGATGCCCGCCTGGGCCTTCACCCCCTGTTCGCGGAAAGGGTGGTGCACCAGAGTCATTTCCGTCACCAGATCGGCCCGCTCCACCAGCTCGGCTGGTGCGCCACGGCCGGTGACCGCAACGTGGGTGAGCTCTGGTCGCTCGTTCAATCCGGCGATCACCGTACCGGCCTCGATGTAGCCCAGTTTCAAGGCCACATTCAGCTCGTCGAGCAGCACCAATTTCACGCTGGCATCGCGCAGGTAGCCAAGGGCCGTCTGCCAGGCCGCCTCTACAAGTTGTTGATCCCGCTTTCGGTTCTGGGTTTCCCATGTGAAGCCTTCCCCCAGGGCATGCCAGCTCACCTGCTTGCCGAAGGCCTGCAGTGCTCGTGCTTCGCCGGGCTCCCAGCCCCCCTTGATGAATTGAACAATCGCCACCCGCTCGTCATGGCCAAGGGTGCGAAGCACTAGCCCAAGCCCGGCGGTTGTTTTGCCCTTGCCCTGGCCGGTGAACACCAGTACCAGCCCCTTCTCCTTATCGCGTTCCTCCACCCGTTGCTTTTGCACCTGCTGGCGCCGCTCCATCCGTTTGCGGTAACCGGCGTCGTCTGTTTCGGGGGAGAGCTTGCCCCCCATGCCCAGCTCTGCGGCGGATTGATCGAGGTCGTTTGTGCTCATTTTTGAGGAGGGGCGTTGTTGGTTCTATCGAGGCCGAGTGGCAGTGATGCGTTGCAGAGCCCGACCCGCCAGCAGCTCTTGGCTCACGCTGCTGAAACCAAGTTTCTCCAGCTGGGAGGGGAGGTCGTCCTCCAGCATGGCGGTGGCGGTATCGGTTTCAAACAGGGCGCAAAACAGTTGTTGGGGCAGCTTCAGCCAGGGACCTGCCGGATGCAGATCCACAAGCACCAACCAGCCTCCCGGTTCCAGCAGCCTGAGGGCACTGCGCAGCACCCTCTCCCGATCGCTGCGGGGGAATTCGTGCAGGGCCACGCTCAGCTGGATGGCGCTGAAGCTGGCATCGGCCAGCGGCGGATCTTCGGCCAGCCCCTCCACCCGCTCCAGGGTGGGGTGGCGTTGGGCGGCGAGATCAAGGGCGCGGGGGGAAACATCGAGCCCGGTTACGGCATAGCCCGCCGCTAGCCATGGGGCCGCTGCTTCCCCACTGCCGCAGCAGAAATCCAGCACTGCCGCTCCAGGTTTGAGATGGGGCTGCAATGCCTCGAGCCCTAGGCCGCGCAGGCGCTCCACCCCACCCACACTCAGCGACGACACCGCGGTCACCGTGTCGTAAATCCAGCGGTAGCGGTAGGCCAGCGGCCTCAGAAACGACGTCATCGTTTATGTACAAAAAGAGCAGTCAGATTGATGTCAGGCCGGTTGCCGGGCTAGGGCTGCATCCACCGCCTGCTGCTGGTCACGCCGGGTGATCCAGTGGTGATAGGTGCGGGTGTGGATCGTTACCGAGTGGCCCATCATCCTGGCGGCAACGGTGTCAGGCAGGCCAACGTGGATGGTGCGCACCGCCCAGGCGTGGCGCAGGTCGTAGGGGGTGATCGGCAGGTTGTAGCGGCGGAACTGCTCACTCACCCGCCGTCCCACCTGTTGCAGAGTGGTGCGACGCAGATCAGTTTGGATCGCAGGCAGGGCGGCTGGGTTCTCCGCCAGCTCCTGCAATCCGAAGCGCTCGACCCAGTCGGGGTGGAACGGCCAGCTCTGGTGCTCACCGGTTTTGGTGGTCGGCAGCACCCGCAACACTTGATCCCCGCCTGGGGCTAGGGAGGAGCAATCGCAGAAGAACACCTCGTGGTTGCGCAGGCCGTAGGTGGCCATCAGGGCAAAGGCCAGGCGCCACTGCGGATTGGGAATGCAGCTTGCGGCCTCGAAGATCTGCGGATCGGTGGGCAGCTGGCGGAAGCGTGCCCGATGCAGGCCGTAGCCTCCGGCCTCTTGGCGCCAGTCCTCTGGCAAGGGCAGCTCCAGATGCCGGGCCAGGGCGGCCAGGGCCGTGGCGCACTGCTGCCGGCTGCGGCTGCCGTCGTCGTAACTGACCAGCGTTTGCATCAGCAGCGCTGACGCCAGCGGCTGATCACTGCACTGACGCGCCAGTCGCCTGAGGTACGGCAAGTAGGCACTGGTCCAGGTGGTGCGACTGCTCGCTGGTGAACGGCGTCGACGCGGGTCGGCAAAAAAGGCTGCTTCGAAGCTTTCGATGGCGGTCTGGATGCTGATTGAGCCCCCCTTGGCTTTGGTTGGCGAGGTGGGGGCCGACCAGAGCGTCCAATCAAAACTGCGCTGCTCCAATTGCAGCTGCACTAGGGCAGCACTGCTGAGGGCTTGATTTAGTCCGGCTGGATCGGCGATCAGCCCCAGGCTGATTCGTTGCAAGCCGTTCAGGCTCGGATCCCCGCGCAATGGCAGAGACCCGCGCAGGTTCAGGCGGCGTCCCCGCTGTTCGATACGCAGGCGTGACCCCCGTGCCGCCAACTGCGCATTGGCGGTCTCCAGCGCACTTTTGAACTCCATAAATGTGTCGTTGGAACCAAGGATCGCGTCCATGGCGGCTACGCTCAACCCCCGAAAAGCGTTCTGATGGGTATGTCCCGCGTCGGTGTCGTCCTGCTGAATCTGGGTGGCCCTGAGCGTATCCAAGACGTTGGACCGTTTCTTTACAACTTGTTCGCCGATCCGGAGATCATTCGGCTACCCAGTCCGGCGCTGCAGAAACCGCTTGCTTGGTTGATCAGCACCTTGCGCAGTGGCAAGTCGCAGGAGGCCTATCGCTCCATCGGTGGCGGATCACCGCTGCGGCGAATCACTGAGCAGCAGGCCCGGGAACTTCAAAGCTTGCTGCGTCAGCGCGGTATCGATGCCACCAGCTACGTGGCCATGCGCTACTGGCATCCATTTACCGAATCCGCAGTGGCGGATATCAAGGCCGACGGCATGGATGAGGTGGTGGTGCTTCCCCTCTACCCCCATTTCTCAATCAGCACGAGTGGATCAAGTTTCCGCGAGCTGCAGCGCCTGCGGCAGGCGGATCCCGCGTTTCAGAAGTTGCCGATTCGCTGCATCCGCAGCTGGTTTGACCACCCGGGCTATGTGAAGGCCATGGCCGAACTGATCGCTACAGAGGTCCGCAATAGCGACGATCCCACGAAGGCGCACGTCTTCTTCAGCGCCCACGGTGTGCCTAAGAGCTACGTCGAAGAGGCCGGCGACCCCTATCAAAAGGAGATCGAATCCTGCACCGGTTTGATCATGAGGGAGTTGGCCGTTCAGATGGGCCACGACAACCCCTTCACCCTGGCGTACCAAAGCCGTGTGGGCCCGGTGGAGTGGCTCAAGCCATACACCGAGGAGGCCCTTGAGGAATTGGGCCAAGCGAAGACCAACGATCTGGTGGTGGTGCCGATCAGCTTCGTCAGCGAACACATCGAGACGCTTGAGGAAATCGACATCGAATACCGGGAGTTGGCCACTGAAGCAGGCGTGGTGAATTTCCGCCGGGTGCGCGCTCTCGATACCTACTCCCCCTTCATCGAAGGCTTGGCGGATCTCGTGGCCACCAGCCTTCAGGGCCCTGAAGTGAGCCTCGATGCGGCGGCTGAGCTTCCCAACAAAGTGAAGCTCTATCCCCAGGAAAAGTGGGAATGGGGTTGGAACAACAGCTCTGAGGTCTGGAACGGCCGTCTGGCCATGGTCGGTTTTTCGGCCTTTTTGCTGGAGCTGATCAGTGGTCAAGGGCCGCTGCATGCGCTCGGTCTGCTCTGATCAAGCCAGGGGCGCTTCGGGCCCTTAATCTTGAGGGTCATTGACATGTCGCCTCTGTGACTCTCACCTCAGCGTCTTCGGCCGTCACTGGCCAGCAGGCCGGTCACGGTGGGCAGAGAATGTCTGGGGCGACAGCCCTGATGGACGCCTTGCGGCGCCATGGCGTCGACACGATTTTCGGCTACCCCGGCGGCGCGATTCTCCCGATCTACGACGCACTTCACATTGCTGAAAGCGAGGGTTGGGTCAAGCACATCCTTGTGCGACATGAGCAGGCCGGCACCCATGCGGCCGATGCCTTCGCCCGCGCCACCGGCAAGGTGGGCGTTTGCTTCGGCACATCGGGGCCCGGTGCCACCAACTTGGTGACTGGCATCGCCACCGCCCAGATGGACTCGGTGCCAATGGTGGTGATCACCGGCCAGGTGCCGCGTCCTGCGATTGGCACCGATGCCTTCCAGGAGACCGACATCTTCGGCATCACCCTGCCGATTGTGAAACATTCCTGGGTGGTGCGCGATCCGGCGGATCTCGCCTCCATCGTTGCCCAGGCTTTTTTGATTGCTGCCAGCGGTCGTCCGGGCCCCGTGCTGATTGACATCCCGAAGGATGTCGGCCAGGAGATGTTCGACTACATGCCGGTTGAGCCCGGATCAATTGTTCCCCAAGGCTTCCGTAAGCCTCAACCCCCCCGAGATGAACCGATCCTGTCGGCGCTTGAGCTGATTGCCGAGGCAGAGCATCCCCTGCTCTATGTGGGCGGTGGTGCGATCTCAGCCTGTGCCCACGACAGTCTGCGGGTGATTGCCGAGCGCTACCAGATCCCAGTCACGACCACCTTGATGGGGAAGGGCGCCTTCGATGAAAATGACCCCCTCTCGGTGGGCATGCTCGGCATGCATGGCACGGCCTACGCCAACTTCGCCGTCACCGAATGCGATCTGCTGATTGCTGTTGGAGCCCGTTTTGACGATCGGGTGACCGGAAAGCTCGATACCTTTGCCCCTCGGGCCCAGGTGATCCACTTCGAGATTGACCCGGCTGAAATCGGCAAGACCCGCCGCCCCGATGTGGCGGTACTGGGTGATCTGAGCCTGAGTGTGGCGCGGTTGGTGGAGCTGAGCCTGCAACAGCAGGTGCAGCCCCGCACGGCCCCTTGGTTGGCTCGTATCGCTGAGTGGAAAAAGACCTATCCCCTCACTGTTCCTCCCGCCGAAGGCCCTTTATTCCCCCAAGAAGTTCTGCTGGCCGTTCGCGAGTTGGCACCGAATGCCATCGTCACCACGGATGTGGGCCAGCATCAGATGTGGGCTGCCCAGTACCTGCGCAATGGGCCCCGGGGCTGGATCAGCAGTGCCGGTCTCGGCACCATGGGCTTTGGCATGCCGGCCGCGATGGGCGCCCAAGTGGCTTGCCCCGATCGTCAGGTGGTGTGCATCGCGGGTGACGCCAGCATCCTGATGAACATTCAGGAGCTGGGAACCCTGGCGGCCTATGGCCTCCCGGTGAAGGTGGTGATCGTCAACAACCACTGGCAGGGCATGGTGCGCCAGTGGCAGGAGAGTTTCTACGAGGAGCGCTATTCCGCCTCCGATATGTTGAACGGGATGCCGGACTTTGTGGCCCTTGCCCGCTCCTTCGGAGTGGACGGCGTGCACATCCGCGAGCGGGATTCGTTGCACAGTGATCTCGAGGCTGCACTCAAGGCCCCCGGGCCGATGTTGATTGACATCCACGTTCGTCGTGGTGAGAACTGCTATCCGATGGTTCCCCCGGGTAAAAGCAATGCTGAAATGGTTGGCCTGCCGGCTCCCATGCCGGTTCTCAACGCCCCGACCTCTTGATTCGTCTTGTCTTAATCGGCTTCTTGCTGCTGCTTTGGGCCGTGCCTGTACAGGCTGCTGAGGTGCTTCAGGTGCGCAGCAGTTCACTCCTCCAGGTTGGCGATCACAACCGCACCTACACCGTTGCCCTGCCCTGTGCTGCCGTTGATGCGAGCCAGGAAGCCGAGGCCACCGCATGGCTCCGCCAGGAGCTGCCGCGCCGCCGCAAGGTCAATTTGCGGCCGGTCGGCTCTAGTGAGGGGCAGCTGATGGCTCGGGTGACCCCGATCGGTGCTGAGCGTGACCTCAGCACTGGCTTGATTGTCGCTGGCTTGGCCAGCAACAGCTGCGGGGCCGATGGCTGATAACCGCATTGCCAGGGGCATTGTGTTAGTGCCCTGCCTGCTTCTTGGGGCTGCCTTTCTGGCCACAGCCGCCTGGGGGCAGGGCGCCGCAGCTGAAAATCGTACCCTGGCCATTGGTATCGGTGCTGGCTTGCTTTTGGCAGGTTGGTTGTCCCAGTTGGGCGGCGGCTCTGAGACCTCTGTGACAAAACCAGACGAGTCCGACCCCTCTCCCTAATTTGCGGGGATCGGGTTGCTTCCCTCCGATCCCATGTCGAAGCCTGAGTGGCGACGTTGGCCTTGGCTGTCGTGGTTTGTTGTTGCAGCCACGCTGATCGGCTGCCATTCGATCTTTGCTAGTGGCGTCAGTCGCCCAAGGTTGGCGGTGCTGCTGCCGATGGGACACCGTGATGCCGAATTGCGGTACAACTTCCTCCAGGGCTTTCGTGCTGGCCAGGTACCATCGAACCAGGCCTTGGCCGGTCTGATCGAATGAGGTTTGGGGACACGACCTCGAGATGCTGCGCCTGAGTGAACTGAAGCTACCCCTCGACCATGGGGAGGAAGCGCTGCAGGAAGCGGTGCTAAGGCGTTTGCGGATTCCCGCCGATCGTCTTTTGGGTCAGACCCTGGTGAAGCGCAGTGTTGATGCGCGGCGCCGTGACCGGATCCAGCTGATTTACAGCGTGGATGTGCAGGTGAAGGGGGAAGCCGCCCTTTTGCGGCGCATCGGTAATAAAGCTCGGGTGCGTCCGGCGCCAGACACCCGCTACCGGCCCGTGGGCCAAGCGCCGGATGGCTTCCCCTTAGACGCGGGGGACCGGCCTGTGGTGGTGGGGGCAGGCCCCTGCGGCTATTTCGCTGCTTTGCTGTTGGCGCAGATGGGCTTTCGCCCGCTGTTGCTGGAACGGGGTCAGGCCGTCAAGCAACGCACAGCTGACACCTTCGGCTTCTGGCGGGGCAACAGCCCTTTCAACCCGGAATCGAATGCCCAATTCGGCGAGGGTGGAGCTGGAACGTTTTCTGACGGCAAGCTCTACAGCCAGGTCAGTGATCCCGAGCACTACGGCCGCAAGGTGCTGGAGGAGCTGGTGGCCTGTGGCGCCAGCGAGGAGATCCTCACGTTGCATCGCCCCCACATCGGCACGTTCAAGCTCGCCACAGTTGTTCGCGGCCTGCGGGCTCGGATTGAAGCCCTGGGAGGTGAGGTGCGGTTTAACAGTCGCATGACACGCCTTCTTCTCAGCGACAGCAGCTCTGAGAAGCCGCATCAACTCGTTGGTGTGGTGCTGGCCGATGGATCGGAGATTCCCTGCCACCATCTGGTGCTGGCTCCTGGCCATTCCGCGCGCGACTGCTTTGAAATGCTGCAGGAGATCGGTGTGCAGATGCAGCGCAAACCGTTTTCCGTAGGCGTGCGGATTGAGCATCCGCAGCATCTGATTGATTCAGCCCGCTGGGGGGAGGCGGCGGGCCATCCGCGTCTCGGGGCAGCCGAGTACAAGTTGGTGCACCACGCCGACAACGGCCGCTGCGTCTACAGCTTCTGTATGTGTCCCGGTGGATTTGTGGTGGGGGCAACGTCGGAAGAAGGCCGGGTGGTGACTAATGGCATGAGCCAGCACTCCCGCAACGAGCGCAACGCCAACAGCGGGTTGGTCGTGGCCCTGGACGCCGATGACCTGGCTCCGTTTGAACGCTTTCCCGGGGATCCGTTGGCGGGCATTGGCCTGCAACGGCATCTGGAGGAGCGCGCCTTTTGCTTGGGGGGCAGCAGCTATGCCGCACCGGCGCAGCGGCTGGAGGATTTCCTGGCCTCTAGGCCGTCAACCCGGCTCGGCGCGATTGCAGCGTCCTATCAACCGGGTGTGCATCCCGCCGATCTGGCTGAGTTGCTTCCACCCCCCATCACTGAGGCTTTACGGGAGGCGTTGCCGGCCTTTGCCCGCAAACTGAAGGGGTATGACAACCCCGATGCGGTGCTCACCGGTGTGGAAACCCGCACGTCATCGCCCGTTCGCATCCCCAGGGATGACGCGCTTGAAGCGCTCAATGTGAAAGGGCTGGTGCCGGCGGGTGAAGGGGCGGGCTACGCCGGCGGCATCCTGTCGGCCGGAATCGATGGCATTCGGGCTGGTGAAGCCTTGGCCATCCAGATCCTGGGGAGCAACCCTCATTAACCCTTAGTTGCTGCAGGGGGCTTGCGCCACGATCCCACTCCACTGCACGGCTTTTACCTGATCCCGTCGCCAGGAGTGGAACAGCTCGGGTTCACTGACGGTGCAGAGCGGGCATTGGGCGATCCGTTCGCCAGCGATTCCAGCACCTATGAGCTGCAATTTGGCGGCGGTTCGGATGTCCAGGCGATGTCGCCCCGGCTGCTCATCGGCAATCACAGTCCCGGTCTTGCCTAAAGAAGTCTCGCCGGGCATCGCGGCGTTTACGGCCTGCACCACCTCCTCGCCCACCTGATAGCAAGGGCCGCTGACGGCAGGACCTAGTGCAATGACCAGATCCTCCCGCCGGGCACCCTGCACCACCAGCCGATCCAGTGCTGTGATCAGGATTCCGGCTGCCACCCCACGCCATCCGGCATGACAGGCCGCGGCATGCCCGGTACCAGGATCTGCGATCAGAACGGGCGTGCAGTCGGCTCCGCACACCCAGAGGCTCTGGCCCCCGCGATCACTAACCAGGCCATCGGCCTCAGGCCAGGGATCCTGACAGGCGTCGCTGGCATTCAGGACGATCCCACTGTGGATCTGCTGGGGGCGGTGCACGCTGATGCCAGCGCTGATGTATCCCGCTAGTTGGTCGGGCCCGCGGCCGTGCCAGAGACGGGTGAAGAAGCCGTGCTCGAAACCCTGTTCATGGAGGAGATCGCTCTGGAGGTAAAAGCCTCCGTAGCAACCGATCCAGGTCCAGCCCTTCAACGTATTGAAGCGGCTGTCTGGTCGATCAAACGGCCCGTCTTTCATCAGCCCTCAATCAGCCCATCGGGATGTCCCGCAGCATCCAGAAGCCGCCGAAGGTCTGTTCTTCGGGGCTGGCTTGGATCGCGATGAATTGGAGGCCGCGCACCTGCTGTTGCGAGGTTGCAAGGGCTTCTCCGATTTCGGCGGCTATGCCCGGTTCTAGGTCGCTCACCAGCCAGCGGTCGTCCTGACCAGCCTCCAGCACCAGCTGGCGGTCTTCAACGATCATCCGGACGGGCTCTAGACCCCCCAACCAGCCAGCCATGGCGAGGGAACGGCTTTGGCTGAACAGGCGCAGACCCGGAACAGAGGCCTCGGGGTCGATGCCATCGGGCATCGGCAGCAGCCCGCTGAAACTCATCGGCCATTCCGATGCCTCCAGCAGCAGGCTTGCCGGCAGGGCGGCCCAGCTCCAGGCGTCTCCTTGAACTTCTTCCGGCAGGGGCACCGGAGGGGTTGGAACTGGCGCCGGCGGTGGTGCCAATGGGCCCGCCATGAATCCCTCTTCCTCGGGGTAGACCTCCCTCTCGCGCTGCTGGAGCCAATCGAGCAGGGCGAAGGTGCGGCGACTGGGAATCACCTCGAGGTCTTGTTCGGCTGCGGCGCGTTGCACCATGGTGCGCATCGAACTGCGCCAGCAGCGCAAACGGACGGGAGAACCCCAGCCTCCGCGGGCGGATGCCTCCTTGGCTTCTGCCAGGGCTTGGCTCAACCAAAGCGAATTCACGTCACCAGAGGGACACACCTTGGCGAAGCGAAATGGCTCTGCATCGCCGCTTGCGGCGGGGGGGGAGGTGATCAGCAGTTCCCAACGCTTGCGGCCATCGGCCTCAAGGATTGGTCGGGAGTAGAAGTCGAGTTCCCAGTCTTCAGCGGCTGTCAGGGCAGCAGTGCTCATCCGGCGGATTGCTCCTGCTGCTTCAGCATGTTCTGGGCCCGGCTGGCGCGATCGGCGGCTTCAGCCATCACTTTGTCTTTTTCAATCAGCAGCTCTCCGGGGGGGCCTTCGAGCAGGGCTGTGTTGAGGCCAATGCGTCCGCGTCCCGGGTCCAGTTCCGTGATCAGGGCGGACACGCGGTCGCCCTGATCGAACACCTCACGGATCGAGCGCAGGCTGCCATTGGTGATGGCTGATTGGTGCAGCAGTCCGCTGATGCCACCGAGGTCGATGAACAGGCCATAGGGCTTCACAGCAGCAACTTGGCCTTCCACCAATTGGCCCACTTCCAGATCCTGGAAGCGTTCGGCGACGGCGGCTCGTTTCTCGGAAAGCACCAGCTTGCGCGTCTCCGAATTGACCTCGATGAAGGCCACGCCCAGGGTCTTGCCAACCAACTCTTGGTGATTTTCACCGTTTTGGAGTTGAGAGCGGGGAATGAAGCCCCGCAGCCCTTCGAGATCGCAGGTGACACCGCCTCGGTTGAAGCCATTGACGATGACTTGAACCACTTTTCCCTGTTTCTCCATCTCTTTGACCCGGTCCCAGCTTTTGCGCAGCTCTAGGGCGCGACAGCTGATCGTGACCATTCCATCAGCGTTCTGCTCACGGGTTACGAGAACTTCAACCTCCAGGCCCTTGGGGAAGCGTTCTCGGAAGTTGGTCACAACACCAAGGCCTGATTCGCTCTTGGGCATGTAACCGGGGGCTTTGCCGCCGATATCCACATACACCCCATCGTTTTCGATGCCGATCACCGTGCCCTTGATCACCTCACCGGTGGTGCCAACAGGAGCGTTCTCGTCCAGGGCGGCGAGGAAGGCTTCTTCATCGAAATCGAAGTCATCCACGCTGCGCGGTTGGTTGCGCTGCTCATTCGTGGGTTTCTGATCCGGTGCACCCATCAGGTCGGCCATGGTCATGCCGTCCATGCCGCCCATGTCGAACAGCGCGTCGTCATCCGTTCCTGGAGACGAGGTGTGTGCTTGCTGGACCGATCGTGGAGGGGTGGCGAGACCCGCCCTTTCCTCAAGGATGCGTGCCTTTTCCGCCGCAGCCTCTGCTGCTGCCCGTGCTTCAGCCGCTTCCCGAGCTAGCTTTTCTTGCTCCTCGCGGCGGTTGATTTGCATCACCTGCAGCGGTTTCGTCGCTGCCGGCTTGGGTGCCTTGGGGCGGTTGGGCTGCGGACTGCCGGCTGCGGGCATGGGCCATTGGGCTTGTCGATCGCTCATTTTGACAGGCTGGGCTGGGATCAGCAGCTCCTTGCCTGTTCAACTCCATGGATCAGCTTCGCAAGCGATTTGATCGGCTGACCTGGCCCGAGGCCAGCCAAGCCGCCTCTCGGCCTGGTGCAACGGTGATTTGGCCGTTTGGAGCCTGTGAGCAACATGGCCCTCAGCTGCCCCTGTCGACGGACGCTGTTTTTGCTGACGGCATTCTCGATTTGGTCCTGTCTGAGCTTGATCCAGCTCTGCCGATTTGGCGACTGCCTTGTCAGGCCATCGGCTTTTCGCCAGAGCACCAGAACTTCCCCGGAACCCTCAGCCTTTCGGCTCCTCTGCTTCTCGATCTGGTCGACCAGGTGGGCACGCAGCTGGCGGCGATGGGGGTGCAGCGCCTAGTTCTGTTCAACGCCCATGGCGGCCAGATCGGTTTGCTGCAGGTGGCAGCCCGACAGCTGCGCGCTCGCTGCCCATCGTTGGCCGTTCTGCCCTGCTTCCTCTGGAGTGGCGTGGAGGGGTTGGCTGATCTGTTGCCCGAGCAGGAGTTGGCCCATGGTCTTCATGCCGGCCAAGCTGAGACCAGCTTGATGCTCCAGATGGACCCAGAGCTGGTTGGATCTGACCGCCCGGTGGATGGTCGTCCAGCACAGGGTTCTGCCCAAGAACCACCAAAGGGGTGGAGCCTCGAAGGGGCGGCGCCCTGCGCTTGGCTCACCGACGATCTCAGCGCTACGGGAGTGATCGGGGATGCGCGTCAGGCCTCAGCTGATCTGGGGCGTTGCTTGCAAGATCGCTTGATTAACCACTGGCAGCAGCGTTTTCTGGCCCTTTTGGCCAGTGATTGGCCACCAACGCAAAGTCTTCTCCCCAAACCCCCTTAAAGCCTCCCAGGTCCTGAACCTTGGACGCATGTGTCACCAACTATTGGGGCACTGGTTATTGTCGGTGCCACTGAATGTGGTGGACAGCGTCCTATGACGACCCTCAATGCACCTGAAGCACCCGTGCTGGAGGGCCAGGACGCACTGCCCGATTTCACAACCGAGGCCTACAAAGACGCCTACAGCCGGATCAACGCCATCGTGATCGAGGGCGAACAGGAAGCCCACGACAACTACATCTCTCTGGGCACGCTGATCCCCGAGCAGGCTGAGGAGCTCAAGCGACTGGCTCGCATGGAAATGAAGCACATGAAGGGCTTCACCTCTTGCGGTCGCAACCTCGGGGTTGAAGCCGATCTCCCCTTCGCTAAGAAATTCTTCGAACCACTTCACGGCAATTTCCAGGTCGCTCTCAAGGAGGGCAAGGTTGTCACCTGCCTGCTGATTCAGGCCCTGTTGATCGAAGCATTCGCCATTTCGGCTTATCACATCTATATCCCTGTTGCTGATCCCTTCGCTCGCAAAATCACTGAGGGTGTGGTGAAGGATGAGTACACCCATCTCAACTACGGCCAGGAATGGTTGAAGGCCAACTTCGAGGCCAGTAAGGACGAGCTGTTCGAAGCCAACAAAGCCAACCTTCCTCTGATCCGCTCGATGCTGGAAGACGTGGCTGCTGATGCCGCCGTCCTGCACATGGAAAAGGAAGACCTGATCGAAGACTTCCTGATCGCTTATCAGGAAGCTTTGGGCGAGATCGGCTTCACCTCCCGAGATATTGCCCGCATGGCAGCAGCAGCTCTTGCCCTCTGAGCCGTTCAGGGCTTGATCTAACGCCGGTTTATCGACAGGCACGTTGCCGTCGATACCGGCTGCCATGGGAGCATGGTCGCTTGAGCTGTTCTTTGCGACGTAAGCGTTAAGGCATGTTTGGTCTGATCGGACATTCAACGAGTTTTGAGGCTGCTCGCCGCAAGGCGATGGAACTCGGGTTCGATCACATCGCCGAAGGTGATTTGGATGTGTGGTGCAGCGCACCTCCACAGCTTGTGGAGCACGTGAAAGTCACCAGTCCGGTGGGTACCACCATCGAGGGTGCCTACATCGACTCCTGCTTTGTGCCCGAGATGCTGAGCCGCTTCAAAACGGCCCGGCGTAAGGTCCTCAACGCGATGGAACTCGCCCAGAAGAAGGGCATCAACATCACTGCCCTAGGCGGCTTCACCTCGATCATTTTCGAGAATTTCAACTTGCTCCAGCACCAGACGGTGCGGAGCACCACCCTGGATTGGCAGCGTTTCACCACTGGAAACACTCACACGGCCTGGGTGATCTGCCGTCAGGTGGAGAACAATGCTCCAACCCTTGGAATTGATCTCAGCAAAGCCAAGGTGGCCGTCGTTGGAGCGACTGGTGATATCGGCTCCGCTGTCTGTCGTTGGCTGCAGGCGCGCACCGGAGTCGGTGAGCTTTTATTGGTGGCGCGTCAGCAGCAACCGCTTCACGATCTCCAGCAGGAACTTGGAGGTGGCCGAATTCTGCCGCTCGATCAGGCCCTCCCTGAAGCCGATGTGGTCGTCTGGGTGGCGAGCATGCCCCGCACCCTTGAAATCGACCACAACAGCCTTAGGAAGCCCTGCCTGATGATTGATGGGGGCTATCCCAAGAATCTCGATTCCAAGGTCGCCGGCGGTGGCATCCACGTTCTCAAGGGCGGAATCGTTGAGTTCTGCCGCGACATCGGCTGGTCGATGATGGCCATCGCCGAGATGGAGCGGCCGCAGCGCCAGATGTTTGCCTGCTTTGCCGAAGCCATGCTGCTCGAGTTTGAGCGCTGCCACACCAACTTCAGCTGGGGGCGCAACAACATCACTCTCGAGAAGATGGATTTCATCGGCGCGGCATCGGTCCGCCATGGGTTCAGCACCTTGAACCTCCATCCCAACCTGCAGGCCACTGCCGCCTGACCCTCGGAGAGCCAGAGCCATGCCCCGTCGCCCCTTGCTTGAGTTCGAAAAACCGCTGGTAGAGCTAGAGCAGCAGATTGAGCAGATCCGCCAGCTGGCCAGAGATTCTGAAGTCGACGTCTCCCAGCAGCTGCAGCAGCTAGAAAGCCTCGCTGCCCGTCGGCGTCAGGAGATCTTTCAGGGGCTGACTCCCGCTCAGAAAATTCAGGTCGCCCGTCACCCGCAACGTCCGAGCACGCTGGATTTCATCCAGATGTTCTGCGACGACTGGGTCGAATTGCATGGCGATCGTCGCGGCAATGACGATCAGGCGTTGATCGGAGGCGTTGGACGGGTGGGCAATCGCCCGGTGATGTTGATCGGCCATCAGAAAGGCCGCGACACTAAGGAAAACGTCGCCCGCAATTTTGGGATGGCTGCCCCGGGTGGATACCGCAAAGCGATGCGGTTGATGGACCATGCCGATCGCTTCCGCCTACCAATCCTCACCTTTATCGATACGCCGGGCGCTTATGCCGGACTCGAAGCTGAGGAGCAGGGCCAAGGCGAAGCGATCGCTGTCAACCTGCGAGAGATGTTCCGCTTGCGTGTTCCGGTGATCGCGACAGTGATCGGCGAAGGTGGTTCCGGTGGTGCGCTCGGGATTGGCGTGGCGGATCGCTTGCTGATGTTTGAGCACAGCGTTTACACCGTTGCCAGTCCTGAGGCCTGTGCATCCATCCTCTGGCGTGATGCGGCAAAGGCTCCAGATGCAGCGGCAGCCTTGCGGATCACCGGTCGCGATCTGTTGGAGCTGCAGGTGGTGGATGAGGTGCTCGAAGAGCCCTCCGGCGGCAACAACTGGGCACCGCTGGAGTCCGGAGAAATTCTGCGGGCGGCGATCGATCGTCATCTCGATGAACTGCTGAGCCTTTCGGAACAGCAATTGCGGGAGGCTCGTTACTCCAAATTCAGGGCGATGGGGCGATTCCTCGAAAAAACGTCACAGGATGTCGAGAAAGCGGCTTAAAATATCGCGGTTTGCTAACGGTTTTTGCCAACGGCTCTAATCACGGGTGCGAGTCGAGGGATAGGTCGCAGAACTGCTGAGCTTCTGGCTCACCAGGGATGGGACTTGTTGCTCACGGCCCGTAGCGCCGATCAACTTGAGCAGCTGAGTGCTCACCTCAGCTCCCAAGGTATTTCTGTGGCGTCTGCCGCCATCGACCTGACCCAACCTGATGGCATCTCTGCTGGCATGGCTGGCTTGCTGCAGCGGGGTGAGACCCCTTCTGTATTGATCAACAACGCGGGCGCTGCTTACACCGGCGATCTTTTGGCTATGCCTCTTGAGCGTTGGCAATGGCTGCTACAGCTGAATGTCACCAGCGTGATGCAGGTTTGTGCTGCCGTTGTTCCTGCCATGCGCGAGAACGGTGGACTGGTGATCAACATCAGCAGCCACGCCGCTCGTAATGCCTTCCCCCAGTGGGGTGCGTATTGCGTCAGTAAAGCTGCTTTGGCCAGCTTCACCCGCTGTCTGGCTGAAGAAGAGCGTGGCCATGGCATTCGTGCCTGCACCCTCACTCTTGGAGCCGTGAACACACCACTGTGGGATGCGGAAACCGTACAAAGCGATTTCGATCGTCGTGCCATGCTTTCTGTCGATCAGGCGGCAGAAACACTGGCGAATCTGGCGATGCAACCCGGCAACCAGTTGATCGAAGACCTCACCCTTATGCCGGCCGCCGGCGCCTTCTGAACGAACACCATGACCTCCACAGTCCCTTTCGTTTCCAACGGCGTCGCCAACGGCAACGGCAATGGCAACAAGCTCTTGAATCCCCAGGTTTCAGCTCGAATTCGTGAACGTTTGATCGAATCTGGCGTTTCCTTCCTGGCCAACGACAACATTGCTGATCACCTCAAGCCCGGTGAACTGGATCAGCTTCAGGTCGAAGTCGCTGACAAGGTCCGCGATCTGCTGCGCAGCCTGGTGATCGATATCGACAACGACCACAACACCCATGAGACGGCGGAGCGGGTCGCCAAGATGTACCTACAGGAGGTGTTCAAGGGGCGTTACCACCAGCAGCCCAAGGTGGCCAGCTTCCCCAATGTGAAACAGCTGGACGAGATCTACACCGTTGGACCGATCACGGTGCGTTCCGCATGTTCACATCACCTTGTGCCGATCATGGGCAACTGCTGGATCGGAATCAAGCCTGGTGCCAGGGTGATCGGCCTCTCCAAATTCACCCGCGTGGCTGACTGGGTCTTTTCCCGCCCACACATCCAAGAAGAGGCTGTGATGATCCTTGCTGACGAAATCGAGAAGCTCTGCGAGCCTCAGGGTCTCGGCATCATCATTAAGGCGCAGCACTACTGCATGAAGTGGCGTGGCGTGAAGGAGCCCCAAACCAGCATGGTGAACTCTGTGGTGCGCGGCGATTTCCGCCATGACCCCAGCCTTAAGCAAGAGTTCTTTGAGCTGGTGCGTCAGCAAGAAGCGCTGTTGAGCACCTGATCAGCCTTGCTTCAACTCTGTTTCACAGCCTCGATAAGGGCTTGAACCTTGTCGAGGTTTTTCCATCCCGGCCTTTCCTCCAGTCGACTCGAGGCATCGAGCCCTTGCGGCATAACGCGGCTGAGCAGTTCAGGAACCCATTCCGCACTCACTCCCCCCGCCAGCCACCACGGCACGGATAGTTCGGTTTCAGCGAGCCAATCCAGTGGGATCCGGTGCCCGGTGCCGCCCAGTTGATCAGCGCTCCAGGCATCGAGGAGCAAGGCATCCACATGGGGCGCGTACTGCTCAAGCTGCTCGAGATCTTCGGGTTCGCGCACCCGTAAAGCTTTCCACCACTGCTGCCGGGGGTAACGCCGTTTTAAGCGTTGGCAGCGTTCGTCTGACTCGCTGCCGTGCAGCTGCACCACTGAGGGCTGTCCGGCACCGTTGAGCGCTTCCTCGAGTGCGGCATCGTCGGGATCAGCCACCACCCAAACGCGATGCAGCTGGGGGTGCTGTTGTTCCAGCAGATGGAACAAGGCCCTGCGCCGGGCTGGTTTAACAAAGCGTGGGGTGGCGGGAACGCCGATCACGCCAATCGCCTGCACACCCATCTGTGCGATGGCTTGAGCCTGGTCGGGGTCGGTGATCCCACAGATCTTCAGGTCTGGAGTGGGGCGGGGATCACGCAAGGGCTGCATTGATTGCTCTCCCTAGGATCGTGGACGACAGTCCGCAGCAGCGGCACACGACGGGATTGCCGGTGGGAGAGGGTTGGCAGGTGCTCAAGATTGGCGGAATTCCCCTGCGGCTCCAGCCCAGCTGGTTGTTTGCTGTGGCGATCTTCACCACATTGTTCCAATCCCGCTATGTGACCACGGCCTCGGTAGCGCTGAGTTGGGGGCTGGGATTGCTGACCACCTTGCTGTTGTTCAGCTCCGTGCTGCTGCATGAGTTGGGCCATGCCCTGATGGCCCTGCGGGAAGGGGTGAAGGTGTTGAGCATCACCCTGTTTCATCTGGGCGGTATCGCGCGGGTGGAGAAGGAATGCCCCACTGCCATGGGCAATTTGCGCATTGCAGCTGCTGGCCCGATAGTCAGTTTGGTGCTGGCCTTCGGCATGCTGGCGGGGTCTGCAGTGCTGTCCGACACCCAGCCCTTGGTCACGCAGTTGTTGAGCCAGGTGGGTTTGCTCAACTTGATGCTGGGTCTGTTCAATCTGTTGCCTGGTCTGCCCCTCGATGGCGGGCTGATCCTCAAGGCCTTGGTCTGGCAGGTGAGCGGCAGTCAGAAGAAGGGCGTTCAGGTGGCGTCGGCGTCCGGAAGGGCTTTGTCGATGCTGATGATCGTGTTGGGCGGTGTCCTGCTCTGGCAGGGCTGGGGGCTTAACGGCCTCCTGTTGATGTTGATCGGCTGGTTCGGCCTGAGTGCCAACCGCAGTCAGACCCAGATGCTGCAGTTGCAGAGCGTGCTTCGCGAGTTGAAGGCGGAGGCTGCAGCAGGCAAACGCTTCCGTGCGCTGGAAGCTGATCAGACCTTGCGGCGTCTCAGCCAGCTGCGGCTGACGGCCAGCGAGGCGGAGGGACCTGCCGATTGGGTGCTCGTCTGCAAAAGCGGCCGTTGGGTGGGTTGGATTGACGATCAACCCCTGAAACTGCTGCCGGTGCAGCAATGGGACCAACAGCGCCTTGAGGATCATCTGCGGCCCCTAACTGAACTGCCGTCTATCAACAGTTCGGCCTCACTGGTCGATGCGGTGCCTGCCCTAGAGGCGGCCTCTCAGGGACGCTTGTTGGTGATGAGTGCTGCAGGCCTTCCCTCCGGCACCCTTGATCGCATGGATGTGGGCAATGCGGTGCTGAAGCGGCTCGGGGTGACCCTGCCTCCTGCAATTCTTGACGAGGCGCGCAAGCGCAATGGATACCCCCTGGGTTTGGCGATGCTTCCCCAGATGGTGCAGACGATGAGGGATCAAAGCTCCGACCAGGACGCCAGCTCGCCCTCCAAGTCCTGAACTTCGTCGGCCTTCAGGGGTCGCATCTGCCAATGGCAATGGCTCCAGGCCTGAACCAGGCTCTGGCGCAGCTGCTGATCTAGCGCAAGTCGGTTGATCTCGGCCGGTGCTCTCGCCGGTGCCGCTTCCTCAAACACCTCTTCCCAGAGCTCGGCAGGGGGATCCAGCAGGATTTCGCCGTGCTGAAGCAGGCGACCGCTCTCCCAGCGCTGGGCGCTGCCGACCCGTTTGACGCCGCTCGGATCCACCAGGTCGGCCACCG
Organism: Synechococcus sp. MU1642; assembly: GCF_020514115.1. Classification (GTDB taxonomy): domain Bacteria; phylum Cyanobacteriota; class Cyanobacteriia; order PCC-6307; family Cyanobiaceae; genus Parasynechococcus. Next base: position 9,917 of record NZ_VTKZ01000012.1, on the reverse strand, counting down.
TTGCTGTGGCGAAACAGTTGTTGGCCTCGGCACCAGCGGGGTCGGAACCGAAGTGCAGCGGTAGCCCGAGACCCTTGAAGCCAGCGATCAACCACTGGCAGGCCTGCCGGTAGGCCTCCTGGCGTTGCCGTGGTGCATCCGGCCAGATCAAGGCGTAGGTGAGCCCGCCGGCATGGAGCACTGCCTGGCCTCCGCTGGGGCGTCGCACCAGGCTGATGCGGCCGCGGCGGGCCAGATCATTCCAGTGTTCAGGCCAGTGGCGTTGATGGCGTCCAAGCGAGAGCCAGGGCCCATCCCAGCGGTAAAAACGCAACGCCGGACCGTTGCTTCGTCTCAGAAGCCAGGCATCCAACGCCATCTGGGTGTGTCCATCTGCTTGCTGGGTGGGAAGCAGACGCCCGGTTGCGGGCATGCTGGATGGAAGCATTGATCGCACGCCATGGTGCCCTGGTGGGATGTGCCGATCTTGATCGCCCTGGGCCTGCTGGCGGGGGGCTTGGCCGGGCTGTTGGGGATTGGCGGTGGCTTGATCTTTGCCCCGCTCCTGCTTTGGCTTGATCTTCCGCCCCATCAGGCCTTAGCTACCAGCAGTTTCGCCATTGTGCCCACAGCATTGGCAGGCACCATCACGCACCTGCGCCAGGGGCGGGTGCCGACCCGGCCAGGACTCGCCATTGGTTTGGCTGCCTTCGGCTCGGCATTGCTGTTCGGTGGCTTGGCCGGTTTGGCGGCGGGCTGGATTCTGTTGGCGATGCAGACGCTGATGTACATCGTGCTGATGTTCTGCGTTCGCGAACGGCCCGAGGCGGATGCCACTCAAGACGTCGATGACAGCCGCGCACCGCAGTTGGCTGGTGTGGGCTGCATCGCCGGCTGGACCGCCGGAATGTTGGGCCTGGGTGGGGGGCTGGTGATGGTGCCCCTGATGAGCGGTCCGATGTCTGTACCAATCCATCAGGCCGTGCGGCTCAGCACGGTGGCGGTGCTCTGCTCAGCCAGCGCAGCATCCATGCAGTTCCTGCATGAAGGACGCGGGGTTCCTCTGATGGGCTTGCTGTTGGGGGTGGTGGCAGCGATCGCTGCTCAGTGGACCGCCAGTCGTCTTGATCAGTTTGATGCGGCTCTGCTGGTGCGTTGTCTGCGAGGTCTCGCGATCATCCTGGCGATCGACAGCTCCAGGCGGGCCCTGCAGCTCTGGCTGAGCTAGTGGGTCAGTTCAGCAGGCCCCAAAACCCCGCATCAAGCTCATAACCCAGCGCCGCAGCCATCTGGGAGAGGTTGCCCCGCATCGGGCGTCTGAGCTCCCGCTGGCAGAGATCGTCGAGCAGCATCAGCCGATGCGTCACCCAGAGTTCTAAGGCTTCCGGGTCAAAACGCAGGCCTTCGCTGCGGTTGAAACTGTGGGGCACCACCAGCGCCACATGGCGAATCAGGCTGCCGTTGTCGCGTTCAAGCAACAGCGGCAGCCAAGGGAAGCGTGCATCGGCCCGCAGGGCCCAGAGGCGTGGCTCGGGGCATTCAGGTAGTTCCCGTGGGTCATCCTGCGCCCTGGGCCAGTCGAAACGAAGCTCGAGCACCGGTCCCTGGCTAAGCAGTGCATCCAGTGGCTGATCGCTCCAGATCTCCAGTGGCTGCAGATCCAAGGCGCGGATGGCAGGGGCATCGATCAGAACCGGATCCATGGGCTGGTGTGACAGGCCTTTGCGAATGATGGCCTGCAGCCCCTCCCTCGGAGAAGAATGGGAGCGTTTGATGCATGGCTCCCATGGAAACCGTTCTGTCTGCACCTGAGGTCTTCATTGCGCTCGTGGTGGCTGCCCATGCTGCTGTTCTGGCCCTGCGTCTCTCGATCAGCCTCTACGAAGCCTGATTTCAACAGGCGCCCAGATCAACGGGCTTAGAGCTGGTCTTGGCACTGCGAACGAATTGCGTTACAAGCGGATGTTCGTGCTGATGCGGTGACCGCCAGTCAGGTTCCAAGATCAGCTCCGCGCACGGATGCGGCCAGCATGGCCGCAGCGATTCAGCGGCAGACCGACCAACAGGAATTGCAGTGCAGCCTTCTTGCCTTGGCAGCAAAGGCAGGTCTTGTCTTGTTGGGTTGCGTGAGCTTGATCCGCCTTTCGGTTGCTTATCAGGAACGCATGGATCGCCACAGTGAAATTGCGGCGGTCGTGTCGATTGAGTCAGCCAAATTGGAAACACTGCAGCAGCGGTTCGATCGTCTGTTCAGCATCGGTGGAGAAAAGCGCCTCATCAGCGAGCAGGATCAGTGGATCGCTCCCAATCGTTTGCGGGTGGTCTGGCGCTGAGATTCGTGACCAGCGGCGTTGGGATTCAGTGCTGACCGGCAGACTGGCAGCTTTCTGGCTCTCTCTTGATGTCCACGCCCGGCACCGTTCTGATCACCGGCACCACCTCCGGTGTGGGCCTGAATGCCACCTGTGCTTTGGTCAAGCGGGGCTGGACGGTGATCACGGCGAACCGCAGCCCGCAGCGTGCCGCGGCGGCCGCGGATGAGCTCGATCTCCCCAAAGACCGGCTCAAGCACGTGTTGATGGATCTGGGTGATCTCGACAGTGTGAGCCGGGCAGTGGATGCATTGCCCGAGCGATTGGATGCCGTGGTGTGCAATGCAGCCGTGTACAAGCCGAAGCTCAAGCAGCCGGAGCGTTCTCCCCAGGGCTACGAGATATCGATGGCCACCAACCACTTCGGCCATTTCCTGCTGGTGCAGCTGCTTTTGGGTCGGCTCCAGAGCTCCAGGCATCCTTCCAGGCGGGTGGTGATCCTGGGCACCGTGACGGCGAATTCCAAGGAACTGGGGGGCAAGATTCCGATCCCTGCACCAGCAGATCTGGGGGACCTCTCCGGTTTTGAGGCTGGGTTCAAAGACCCCATCTCCATGGCCAGTGGCAAGCCGTTCAAGCCCGGCAAGGCCTACAAAGACAGCAAGCTCTGCAACATGATCACTACCCAAGAGCTGCATCGCCGCTTGCACCGGGATACGGGGATCACATTCACCTCGCTCTACCCCGGCTGTGTTGCGGATACCCCATTGTTCCGCAACACCCCTAAGGCCTTCCAGACGATCTTCCCCTGGTTTCAGAAGAACATCACTGGCGGCTATGTCTCCCAGGCCTTGGCCGGAGAACGGGTGGCTGATGTGGTGGCCAATCCCGACTTCGCCGAATCCGGGGTGCACTGGAGTTGGGGCAACCGCCAGAAGAAGGACGGTGAGCAGTTCAGCCAGGAACTGTCCGACAAGGCCACTGATCCAGCAACTGCCCGACGGGTGTGGGAGCTATCCATGGACCTGGTGGGCTTGGGCTGATGCTTTTTAGGGCCTGCGGTCAGTCGAATCCCAGCAGGTCGAAGATTTCGCGGTCCTTGAGGGATATGGCCTCCAGGGGCTCCACTTTGTCGATCATGTTTTGGGCCAGCCGCAGGTATTCGTTGCGCACGGCTTGTACGGCTTCGTCGTCGTCGTCCATCTCAAAGATGGTGCATTTCTTCAGCCGGGAACGCCGGATCGCATCCACATCCCTGAAGTGGGCCATGGTGCGCAGGCCGGTGCGTTCGTTGAACTTGTCGATCTGATCGGTGTCCGCCGAACGGTTCGCAACAACGCCGCCAAGCCGCACCTTGTAGTTCTTGGCTTTCGCTTGAATCGCCTGAACGATGCGATTCATCGCGAAGATCGAATCGAAATCGTTCGCGGTCACAATCAGGCAATAGTTGGCGTGTTGCAGCGGGGCGGCGAAACCACCACACACCACATCGCCGAGCACATCGAAGATCACCACATCGGTGTCTTCCAATAGATGGTGTTCCTTGAGCAGCTTCACGGTCTGCCCAGTCACATAGCCACCGCAGCCCGTGCCCGCCGGTGGGCCGCCGCTTTCGACGCACTGCACCCCGTTGAAGCCGGTGAAGACGAAATCCTCAGGCCGCAGCTCTTCGCTGTGGAAGTCCACCTCCTCGAGAATGTCGATCACCGTCGGCACCATCTTGTGGGTGAGGGTGAAGGTGCTGTCGTGCTTGGGGTCGCAGCCGATCTGAAGCACCCGTTTGCCCAGCTTGGAAAAGGCGGCTGACAAGTTCGAGGAGGTGGTCGATTTGCCGATCCCGCCTTTGCCATAAACCGCGATCACCAGGGTCTCCTCCTGGATGTTCATTTCCGGGTCCTGGTGGACCTGCACGCTGCCTTCGCCGTCCGCCGGTCGCGTCAGAGTCGTGGTCATTCGGCGACCTGTTCAAGAGAAGTCAGTTTCATTCAACAGCAGGAGATGTGCAGTGGTTGGTTTTCACCAAGAAATGAAAGATCTGCGTCTGGGCTGAGTTGTAAAAGCAGAATTTCTTTCAGTTAAATAAAAAGAAATGAGTGCAAATGCTCATGCCTTGAAGTGGGCTTTGGCGTCATACAGCGTTTCGCTGCTGATCTCCCGGCAGCCAGTATCGCGGGCATACGCCTCGGTGTTGCGTCGCACTTTGCCCCGCACGAAAAAGGGAATCTTCTTCAGTTCGGCTTCCCCATCGGCTGTCCAATGCAGGGCACCGTCGCCCTCCACGGGGATATCACTCAAGGCGGAACTGTCGGCGGCGCCGGCACCACCGGCATGGCCGAGGTGGCTCTGGTGGCCATCCACGAATTCGAAGTCGTGGCGGAACATGCCGATCAGGTGTTCCTCCAGCCCCATCATCAGCGGGTGCACCCAGTCGTCGAAGATCACGTTTGCCCCTTCCCAGCCCATCTGGGGGCTCATCCGGGCGGGCACGTCCTGCACGTGCATCGGTGTGCTGATCACGGAGCAGGGAATCCCCAGACGCTTGGCGCTGTGGCGCTCCATTTGGGTTCCCAGCACCAGTTCCGGTGCCGCTTCGGCCATGGCGGCTTCCACTTCTAGGTAGTCGTCACAGATCAAGGCCTCCAGGCCCAGGGCCTTGGCGGCTGCCCGTACGGGCCTGGCCATCTCCCGGCTGTAGGTGCCCAGCCCCACCACAGTGAAGCCCAGTTCTTCACTGCAGATTCTTGCTGCGGCGAGGGCATGGCTGCCGTCGCCAAAGATGAACACCCGCTTGCCGGTGAGGTAGGTGGAGTCCACGGATTCCGAATACCAGGGCAGGCGTGAGCGCTTATATCCCTCATCTGGAGCGGGCGCCTCCATCCCCAGCAGACTGTGCACCTCCACCAGGAAATCGTGGGTCGCGCCGACCCCGATCGGCACCGTTCGGCTGAAGGGAATCCCGAAGTTGCGCTCCAGCCAGCTGCAGGTGGATTCGGCCACCTCTGGATAGAGGCAAACGTTCAGATCGGCATCGGGGATCCGCTTCAGATCCTCCACTCCTGCACCCAGGGGCGCCACCACGCCCACATCGATGCCGTGCAAGGTGAGCAGCTTCTGCACTTCCAGTACGTCGTCGCGGCAGCGGAAACCGAGCAGTGATGGACCCAACAGGTTCACCCGGGGTCGGCGCCCCTCCTGTTGCCACGCCTTGGGGTCATGGTTGATGTCTGTGGGGACCTGCGCCTTGAGCAGGTTGCGGATTAATTGATAGAAGGTCTCCGCAGCTCCCCAGTTCTCCTTTTTGCTGTAGGCCGGCAGCTCAAGATTCACGACCGGCATGGTCAGTTCCATGCCCTGGGCCAGGGCGCCCGGTTGATCCTGAATCAACTCTGCGGTGCAGCTTTCACCCACCAGAAGGGCATCAGGTTGGAAGCGGTCCACGGCTTCGCGTACATGCCGTTTCACCAGTTCTGCGGTGTCACCCCCCAGATCCCTGGCCTGGAAGGTTGTGTAGGTGACCGGCGGTCGTTGCCCGCGCCGCTCAATCATCGTGAACAGCAGGTCGGCGTAGGTGTCCCCTTGGGGGGCATGGAGCACGTAGTGCACGCCGTGCATCGAGGCGGCGATGCGCATGGCCCCCACATGGGGTGGCCCTTCGTAAGTCCAGAGCGTCAGTTGCATGGGATCAGGCGTGCACGGGGGTGTCGGGGTTACTCGGATGCAGACCGGGGCGAATCAATTGCCGGCGATGCAACGGCCGGGAAAACAGTTCCGCCAGGTCACCGGCTTGGTCGATGCCGTGAATCGGGCTGAACACCAATTCGATCGACCATTTGGTGGCGATGCCTTCGGCTTCCAAGGGATTGGCCAGGCCCATCCCGCAAACCACCAGGTCGGGCTGGCTGGCGCGAACCCGGTCGAGCTGTTGCTCCACGTGCTGCCCCTCCATCACCGGGACGTCATCGGGGAGCAAGGCCAGCTCGGCAGCCATCTGTTCACGGTTCAGATAAGGCGTGCCCACCTCCACCAGCTCCATGCCGCATTCCCGTTGCAGAAACCGGGCCAGGGGCAGTTCCAGCTGGGATTCGGGAAGCAGAAAGATCCGCTTGCCTTCCAGCACGGCGCGATGGCGGGCCAGGGCGCTCTCGGCCCGCTTCATCAACGGATCGAGCACGGCAGCGACCCTCTCATTGGGGAGATGGAAGTCATCAGCAGCAGCCTCCATCCAGCGGCGACTTCCCTCTGCCCCTAGAGGGAAGGGGGCCGTGAGCACCGTGGCGCCGCGGTTGCTCAGCAGGCGAGCGGTTTCAGTGAGAAAGGGTTGGGTGAGCAGCACCGTGGTTCCCGCTCCCACCCCTGGCAGGTCGGTCGATTGCCGGGGCGGCAGGCTGTGAATCGTCTCGATGCCCATCCGCTTGAACAGGTGCATCTGCCTGTCTTCCACGGCATCGGCGAGGGTCCCCACCAGCAGCAACTGCCGCTCATCGCTGGCGGGGAGCAGAGGCACGAGCGCCGCGAGCGCCCCGTCTTCTCCCTGGGTGAACGTGGTTTCAATGCCGCTGCCGGAGTAGTTCACCACCCGCACCCGGCCGGACAGCTCTTCGTTGAGCCGTTCGGCGGCCCGGGCCAAATCCAATTTGATCACTTCGCTGGGGCAGGACCCCACCAGAAACAGCGTGCGGATTTCGGGGCGACGTTGCAGCAGCTCCTTGCAGACCCGGTCGAGTTCGTCATGGGCATCCGCGAGGCCAGCCAGATCTCGCTCGCTGAGAATGGCTGTGCCGAAACGAGGTTCGGCGAAAATCATCACCCCTGCAGCGCTTTGAATCAGATGGGCGCAGGTGCGTGATCCCACTACAAGAAAAAAGGCATCGGGCATGCGCCGATGCAGCCACACAATCGATGTGAGGCCGCAGAACACCTCGCGCGGCCCCGATTCTTTCAGCAGCGTTGGCCCGGCCATCGGCCGCTCCCTTGATGATCAACCTCTCCAGGCTGCAAATAAATTCGCTGGGGAGTGGAAAGGTCGCTCAAACTCTTTGGGATCGCTTATTGCAGGTCAACCTTGGCTAGAGCTCAAAGGCGGCGACGGAATCCGTCGTAACGCTCGGATCGATCGCTCTCCTCTGCTTTGCTCAACCGCCAGACGTTGCGGCTGACACGGCGGGCGACGAGGCCACCGCGTTCCACCCGTTCCGTTCCAGGGCGGGCTCCCAGGAGCATGCTCACCTCCGCGGTGGTGAGGGGAGCACCGGTTTCGATGGCCAAAGACGTCAGTTCCAGCCGTTGACGCAGCTGACGCAGACGCTCACTGTCTGCATTTCCTGATCCCTCCAGCCAGGGCAGATCCACCTGTCCATCCTGCGCAAGGCGCTGCATTAGGCCGAAGCTCACCATCCCAAGGGCTTGATCAGCGTTGAGATCAACGGGCTTCAAAGAAGATTGCTCAGTCATTGCAAGGTCTCTAGAGGGGTTCTCCGGACGGTATCGGCTGTTTTTCAAGGCGCAAGACCGCAGGCTCCAACTCTTTATTGGGCCGTTTCAGCTGAATTCGTCCGGTACACTCCCCGCCATGACCCGTTTTGCCAGCTTCGATGCTCGGGAGCGGCGACGCGGCGGTAGTGCTCTCGTCACCGGGACTGAGGTGACCTCCCAGCAGGGCGGGGCAAGTTGTGTTGTCACGACGGATTCTGAGTCACCCAGGCTGCTTCGCCAAAACAGCCATGTGCAGTCGATCGAACTGCGCACGCATGTCTTCATCGACTCCCTTCAGCCCCAACTTGCGGCCTACATGGGGACAGTGAGTCAAGGATTCCTGCCCATTCCTGGAGACGCTTGCCTCTGGATGGAGGTTTCACCGGGCATGGCGGTTCATCGCGTGACCGACATTGCGCTGAAAGCCAGCAATGTTCGCCTCGGCCAGATGGTGGTGGAGCGGGCTTTTGGTTCGATGGCTCTTTATCACCGTGACCAGAGCACTGTCCTCCATTCCGGGGATGTGGTGCTGGAAGCGATCGGCAGCACCATTGAGCAGCGTTCTCCAGCGGACGTGAGCTGGACGGAAGTCATTCGAGCGATCACTCCGGACCATGCTGTGTTGATCAACCGCCAGAACCGACGCGGTTCCATGATTGAGGCGGGAATGAGCATGTTCATCCTGGAGACTGAGCCGGCTGGATATGTCTTGATTGCTGCCAACGAGGCTGAAAAAGCCTCCAACATCACTTTGGTGGACGTGAAAGCGGTTGGTGCTTTTGGACGCCTCACTCTGGTGGGGCGGGAAGGTGATGTTGAGGAAGCTGCGGCAGCTGCGATGCGCGCCATCGACCATGTCAATCGAAATGCACGATCGCTTTGATCGCTGAGCTCAGTTCAGGCCAAGAAGTTGGCGCAATTGAGGTGCCAAAGCCCGTGCTGCTTTGCCACGACTGCCCAGTCGGCTGAGTTGTGACGGGTTTAGTTCGCCGTACGTGCAACGGGCTTCACGCACCCAGAGCAAGGATTCAAAGCCGCCACCTGGGTAGGCCGGTGCGTTGAGGAGCTCACCCCAGCAAATGCCCTCTGCCGCCGCTCGGCAGGTGCCTGTGGGGTCGCACAGCACCATCGTGCTGCGGAAGCAGGCGCTTCGATAGAGGGACGCGCCCAACTCAGACAGAATTCTCTGAATTTTGGCGTCGTTGCCTTCGGCATACCTGGCGGAGAACAGTCCAGGTGCGCATTGAAGTGAGTCGACTTCAAGTCCTGAATCGTCTGCCAGCGCCCAACCGTTTGTTCGTAGTGCTGCCGCAGAGGCCTTCAGCTCAGCGTTTTCACGGTAAGTGCTCCCTGTTTCCTCGACGTCCAGATCGTCGGGTTGCCGCTGAACGTTGATCGGGAGTGGACCCAGCATGGCCTCGATCTCAGCAACCTTGGTGGGGTTGCCCGTGGCAATGGTGAGCTGAAGCGCCAAGGAAGGCCGGCAAACGAGGGCCTCCATTGTGCGGGCTGATTGGGGGGTAGGACTTAAAAATCTCTGAATTCGACCCTGCGACTCGCGTTTGGGTTGAACATTCCACCCCTCAGCAATGCTTCGGGAAGCGTGTCGCACTGTGAACCTATGGAGCTTCATCGCACTCGACAACGACTTGTGCGGATGTGATCACAGGAACCACCACAGCAGACCGGAACAGTGAGGCACTGGGTGATAAGCCTGGCTTATTTAGTTCACTATGGACAGTGATCGAGAAAGTTGCCCCAATCGCTTGACGGGAAGGGTTCTGGCAAAGCAATGTCCCCAGCGAACATTCCACCTCATTTCCCGGTAGGCAATGGCTAACGAAACCATGGGCATCGCCCTCGGCATGATCGAGACCCGCGGTCTGGTCCCCGCCATCGAGGCAGCTGATGCCATGACCAAGGCTGCCGAAGTGCGCCTAATTGGTCGCGAGTTTGTCGGTGGCGGTTACGTCACCGTTCTGGTGCGCGGCGAAACCGGTGCTGTGAACGCTGCTGTGCGCGCTGGCGCTGATGCTTGCGAGCGCGTCGGTGACGGCCTGGTTGCTGCTCACATCATTGCCCGCCCCCACCGCGAAGTGGAGCCTGCACTGGGCAACGGCAACTTCCTTGGTCAGAAGGACTGAGATCTTCCGC
>NZ_VTKZ01000011.1 GCF_020514115.1 Synechococcus sp. MU1642 | reverse complement strand
ATAGGCCGTTGGGAGAAGAAGGATGCCGGACCAGCCGACAAAAACGAAGCGGTCGCGCTTGAGCCAGTCATCGAGGACGTCAAACCATCCCCGCTGTGGCGCGCGTCCTACAGCGATCGTCATGAGAGTGCTTCATGATCCGTTACACGAATGAGCCTAGGGGTTGATCACAGAAATGGGGCGGCTCCCCACACCCATTTCGACGGGATGAGTAGAAATGCGCATTTTTGAACCGACGGGATTCCGATCCCTCCGCGAAGATGACTCATCAATTCTTTCCAACGCTGTGTACGTCATCGAACTGGCCCTGCGCATGAGTCCTGTCCCGGTGTCTGTTCAGCGCAAGGAGCAGGCAGATGCCGATGCGCTGTATCAGCAGATCCGTCAGGCCCTTGAGAACGGTCAACCGCGGCTGCTGGAGCTCACCTGCGAGAAAGTAGAAGGCAAGAAAGTGACGCTGTTGGTCAGTGAGGTTCTGGCGGTTCAGCTTTATGAAAAAGCTTCGGCGTCGGGTGGCAGCAAGCGTCCCGGCTTTTCCTTTGATTCCTGACACCTCTTCCGCCGAACTGAGCGTTGAGGACGTCAGCCACAGCTGGCCGAACGGCCAACAGACCCTCAATCGCTGCAACCTGGTCATCCCGGGCCCAGGCCTTTGGATGTTGGTGGGTAGCAATGGAAGCGGCAAGAGCACCCTGTTCCGCCTGATTTCCGGACTTCTAGAACCTCAAAGCGGGCGCATCGCCTGCCGCACCAAAACGGCCCTGGTGTTTCAAAACCCAGACCATCAGCTTTTGCTTCCCAGTTGCGGCAGCGATCTGATGCTGGGCATGGACCCTGAAGGGCCTCAGCAGCATCGCCAGAGCACCGTGCGCGACTTACTGTGCCAATTCGGCCTCGCCCAACTGGAGAACCGACCGATTCACAGCCTCAGCGGCGGCCAGAAACAACGCCTGGCCATTGCAGGAGCCCTCGCGAGTGACGCCGGGCTGTTGCTGCTCGATGAACCGACCGCCCTGCTGGATCCCACCAGCCAAACCACGGTGCTGATCACCGTGCAACGGCTTTGCAAAGACCCCGTCAACCCGATCACGGCGCTGTGGATCACCCACAGGCTCGGGGAATTGGCGTTCGCCGACGGCGCTGCCCGCATGCAAGACGGTCGGATTGGAGCATGGACCCGTGGTTCAGAGCTGCAAAGGCGCTTGCAGGGCGGCACATTCGAGGGGTAAGGTCTCTGGGTCTCATTCCTCGGTAGCTCAGCGGTAGAGCGGTCGACTGTTAATCGATTGGTCGCAGGTTCGAATCCCGCCCGGGGAGCTTTTATGCCACAGCTCATGCTGTGGCTTTTTTATTGACGAAAAGAGAAAATTCGTGACGGGGGATTGCCCGAAGCGGAAGACTTCCTAAACAGGCACCGGCGAAAGATAACTGGAAAAAAGCTTCAGATCGCTTATCCTGCAAGCGATCTGAGACAACCAAGCCCACAATGGGCTCTTCACTGGAAATCTGCAAACACTTGAAAAGCTTGAGAGAATCCGTTCAGCGTTAATCCCTACAGACAAGCGCTCTTTATCTCTCCAGCCGAATTGCCGCCGAACCGATGAAGCCCTGCATCCTGCTAATCGAAGATGACCAGGACATGCGCGACCTGGTCAGCGGCCATTTGGAGCACAGTGGTTTCGATGTGCAGCGGGCCGACGATGGCATCAAAGGTCAGGCCCTTGCGCTCCAATACACCCCGGATCTGATCCTGCTCGATCTGATGCTGCCCAAAGTGGACGGCCTCACCCTGTGTCAGCGCCTGCGACGGGACGACCGCACAGCAGGGATTCCGATCCTGATGCTCACGGCTCTCGGCGGCACCAAAGACAAGGTAAGCGGTTTCAATTCAGGAGCCGACGACTACCTGACCAAACCCTTCGACCTGGAGGAGCTTCAGGTGAGGATCAAAGCACTGCTACGTCGTAGTGACAGAGCGCCCGTTGGATCCACTAACCACAACGAAATCCTCAGCTACGGGCCGCTCACCCTTGTGCCCGAGCGCTTTGAAGCTATTTGGTTCGATCAACCCGTGCGGCTCACGCACCTGGAGTTCGAACTGCTCCATTGCTTGCTGCAGCGTCACGGTCAGACCGTGGCTCCCTCACTGATCCTCAAAGAGGTGTGGGGCTACGAGCCCGACGACGACATCGAGACCATTCGCGTGCACGTAAGACACCTGCGCACCAAGCTGGAACCCGATCCGCGCAAGCCACGGTTCATCAAAACGGTGTATGGAGCGGGCTATTGCCTCGAGCTGCCCACCAGTGCGCAAATGGATGGTCTTGAGGACGTAGTGGCCATGGCCCGCGAGGAACGCAAGCAACAAAATGACCGGGCATCAGCCTGATCACCATTTCAGTTGGCCTTTGAGAAGGATGGCGTGAAGTCCAGCAGCGCCACCTCCCATGCCAATCGAGGCTGAACGAACGAAATCAGCTGGCCGCGAAGAGTATCCAAGCGCTTAAGCATGGCGGCGGAACTACCGGAGCGCCAGAGTCGGTGCTGCCACCAGTTGATTAACCACAGCTGCTGCTCACCGTCAAGGGCTTCGCAGAGATCGCGTGCCAACGCCAGCGCCTCCATCGGAGTGGCGGGAAGAGAATCAAAGCGCTGAACCAACCCTTCAGGCAGATCAGCCAGACTGCGGCGATGGTCGATCAGAGCGCCTGGAGACCCGGCGGCCAGGGCCAGAAGTTCGGGAGCATCCTGAGCTGTGGAACCGGTGCGCTCGAGCACCTGAGCCATGGTCTCGGGGTTGAGCCGGAGGAAACGGATCAACTGACAGCGAGAGCGAATCGTGCTGAGGAGCCGCTCGGGGGCTGACGTCAACAAAATCAGCACCCCATGGCCGGGCTCCTCAAGCGTTTTCAGTAGGGCATTGGCCGCCGCTTCCGGCATCGCCTCGGCGGCCTCAATCACGACCATGCCGCGCTTCGCCTCCACCGGCTGCCGGGCCAGACAGCGTCCAATGTCGCGGACCTGCTCCAACCGCAACTGGGGTGGGGTGCGGCGGCTGAGACCCGCTTCCTCGGCTTCGGCGCGGGTCAGCAAACGGCCCTGATGCTGATAGGTGGGTTCGACCCAAAGCAGGTCGGGGTGATTGCGCTCCAGCAGGCGTCGGCGATTCCGAGCCGAGGGCTGACCATCAGCCAGCAGTCCCTCCAGAAAGCGCACCGCCGCCAACTGTCGTCCCACCCCTTCAGGGCCGGCAAAGAGGTAGGCCGGGGCCACGCGTTCCTGGGCCAGGGCTGCCGCGAGCAGATCAACGGCGAGGGGCTGGCCGATCAGATCCTCAAACAGCGCGCTCAAGCCAGATGCTCCTGAAGCTGACGTTCCAGAGCAGCACGAACAGCACTGGCTGACTGATCTGCAGCGACGGCGCACCAAGAACGTTGCTGAGCCAACTGGGCAAAACCCTGCGCAACCCGCTCCAAGAATGCGGCTCCCTCAGCTTCGATTCGGTCTTCCTTATCGCCGAGACGGCGCTGCAGGCTCTCTTGAACAGAAAGGCGCAGCCAGAGGGTGAGATCCGGCTGCAGCCCCGAGGTGGCGATCTGTTCGAGCCGCTGAATCAAGTCCCGATCCAACCCACGGCCATAGCCTTGATACGCGAGGGTCGATCCCGCGAAACGATCGCTGATCACCCAATCACCACGTTCCAGAGCAGGACGGATCAACGTTTCAACATGCTGCGCCCGATCGGCGGCATACAGCAGCAGTTCAGCGGTGGGAGCTGGTGCCTCCTGGTCTCCTGTGTGAAGCAGGAGTTCACGGATCGAGCGCCCCAGGGGAGTGCCTCCCGGCTCACGGGTGCAGACCAGGGCAGCGCCGTTCGGCATCAGACCGCTGTTGGGCAACCACTCGACCAGATGTTGGATCTGCGTGGTCTTGCCACAGCCGTCGATGCCCTCCAGAACAATGAAGCGACCTTTCATGGCAAGCGAAGAGCCAGGGCATTGAGCACCACAGTGATCGAACTCATGGCCATCAGCAGCGCCGCCAGCGGGGGGGACAGCAGCAGCCCATGACTAGGAAGCAGGGCACCTGCGGCCACCGGGAGAACGATGAGGTTGTAACCGAAAGCCCAGAACAGGTTCTGCCGCACCTTCACCAGGGTGCGGCGCGCAAGGCTGAGGGCTTCAGGCAGATTGTCGAGCCGATCGCCGAGCAACACCAGACCAGCGGAGTCCTGAGCGATCTGGGTTCCGGTGCCAATGGCAATCCCAAGATCAGCCGCGGCCAGGGCCGGCGCATCGTTGATACCGTCGCCCACCATCGCCACCCGCTCCTCCTGCCGCAGCTGCTCGAGGCGCTGCAGCTTCTGCTCCGGCAGCATCTGCCAGCCCAGATTCTGTGCAGCAAAGCCCAACTGCTGACCAAGACGCTGCACGGCAGCCTGCCGATCACCGCTGAACACCGAAAGCGCCAGACCGTGAGAGCGCAGGCGTTGCAGCGCTGGAGCAACGTCCGGGCGCATCTGATCCTCGATCTGAACCAGCCCCACCAGGACATCTCCCACAGCCACCGCCACCACCGAGCCTTCAGCGGCGGCCAGCCAGTCCTGGGCTGCGGGGGCAATGGCAACACCCTGCTCCACCAACCAGTCGGGCTTGCCCACACGCACCCGAGCCGATGCACCGTCCACATGGCCCTCGAGACCCTGACCAGACAGGGTGCGAACGTCCTCGCACTCCAACAGAGCGAGCTCCTGGCCCTGGGCCTCCTGCAGCAGGGCATAGGCCAACGGATGCCGGCTGCTTTGCTCGAGGCTGGCCGCCAGCTGCAACAAGTGACCCGGGTCATCCCCGTACACATCAGTCACAAGTGGGCGACCCAAGGTGAGGGTGCCGGTCTTGTCGAAGACCACATGCTCCAAACCGGCGGCGGTTTCGATCACATCACCACCGCGAAACAGCCAGCCGCGTCGTGCTGCGAGGCCAGTGGCCACCGTGATCACGGTGGGGGTCGCCAGACCGAGGGCACAGGGGCAGGCGACCACCAGCACCGCGATCGACAGTTGCAGAGCCAGACCCATCGGGGTGCTGGCTCCACTGCCCAAGCCACCGTGATTCATGCCATGGCCATGGTCCATCCCATGGGACATCTCATGGGGCATGGGCATCCCAGGCGCTGAAGCCTGCAGGACCTCAGGCCAGTGAGCAGCACCGAACAACCACCAAAACAAAAATGTGGCGAGGGCCAAACCGATAACGCCATAGCAAAAGCGGCCTGCCACACGATCGGCCAGGCCTTGGATGGGGGCCCGACGGGCCTGGGCCTGCTCCACCAGACGAATGATCCGGGCCAGGGCGGTTTCAGCACCAACTCGGGTGACCTTCAGCACCAGGGTTGACTCCAAATTGAGGCTGCCGGAGGACAACTCCGTGCCGGGCTCCGCCTGCAGCGGCAAAGGTTCACCGGTGAGGCTGGACACATCAACGGCCGAGGCCCCGTCAAGCACCACCCCATCCACCGGAATGCGGTCACCGGCCAGCAACTGCACAGTTTCGCCGGGCCTGAGAGCGCCAACACGCACCTCACGAATCGCCCCGTCGGTCAACAGCAGACGCGCAGTTTCCGGCTGGAGCTCGGCCAATTGCTGTAGGGCCTGACCAGTCCGAAAACGAGCCCGTTCCTCCAGGAAACGTCCGAGCAGGACGAACCCCAGCAACATCACCGGTTCATTGAAAAAGCAGGGCCAACCCACCTGGGGCCAAACCAAGGCCACCAAGCTGGCCACATAGGCACTGCTCACCCCCAGTCCCACAAGGGAATCCATGCTGGGAGCCCCTGCTCGAGCCGCCGCAACACCACCCATCAGAATCGGACGGCCCGGTCCCAGCAGAGCCACCGTGGCCAGCGTGGCGTGAAAAGGCAGTGTGCCAATCAGGGGGAGCGAAAGATGACCTGCCTCGCTGAGATGCCCCAGCACCGACAGCAACAGCAGCACCAAGGCCACCATCAGCTGTCGCCATTGCTGCCACAAACCCGGCAGCGCTTGCCCAGCAGCAGCACCGATGGGGTCATCCAAGGCGCGCTCCTTGGCTGGAAAGCCCCTGTCCGCAAGGGCTTTCAAGACACGACCTACATCACTCTCACCGGCGGTGAGATCGAGCCAGGCCGAGCGGCTGACCAGATTCACATCGGCGCGCTGGACACCGGGCTGATCCAACAGGGTGGTTTCCACGGCGCGGACGCAACCGCCGCATTTCATCCCTTCCACATCCAGGACGACGGTCTGAACCGCAGGGCTCACAGGTGTTTACGCAACAGGGATCTTTACGGACAGGCTAGGTCGGGCTCCGGTCCCGTCAGGATGGGGGTCCGTCCGCCGGAGCGCCGTGCCCCGCAGCAACCGCAACGACAACTTCATTGACAAGAGCTTCACGGTGATGGCGGACCTGATCGTCAAGCTATTGCCGATCAATGCCCGATCCAAGGAGGCCTACGTCTACTACCGCGATGGCCTCTCCGCCCAGAACGATGGTGACTACGCCGAAGCGCTGGAGAACTACGAGGAGGCCCTGAAGCTTGAGGAGAACTCCACCGACCGGAGCGAAACCCTCAAGAACATGGCCATCATTTACATGTCCAACGGCGAAGAGGATCGGGCGATCGAGACCTACCGCAAGGCTCTCGAGGCAAACCCGAACCAGCCCTCATGCCTGAAGAACATGGGACTGATTTACGAGAAGCGAGGCCGCATCGCCGAGGAAGGCGGTGAACAGGACACAGCAGATCGCTGGTTTGACAAGGCCGCTGACGTCTGGACCCAGGCCGTACGCCTCAATCCCGGCGGTTATCTCGATATCGAGAACTGGCTGAAGTCCACGGGCCGCAGCAACGTCGACGTTTACTTCTGAATCAGTCCTGGTCGGGCTGCACGGCCTCACCGAGCGCCACCACCAAGGCCTCGGTGACGCTGTCGGCCTCCAGAAGAGCCAGATCCAAACCCGAGGCCAGATCGCCCAGGCCACTGCCCCGGGGAACGACAGCACGCTGGAACCCCAGCCGGGCCGCTTCCTGAAGCCGAAGCTCCAGCTGACCCACAGGGCGCAACTGCCCTCCCAAACCGAGCTCGCCGATCAACACCGTGCCCGCAGGCAGGGTGAGATCTCTGAAGCTGGCCACCACCGCTGCAGCAACTCCCAGATCAGCCGCCGGTTCCTCCACATCAAGGCCACCGGCAACGGCGAGATAGCAATCAAAGCGGGAGAGCGGCAGTCCCATGTGCTTCTCCAGCACCGCGAGAATCTGGTGCAGACGGTTGGTGCCGATCCCTGTGGCCGTGCGTCGCGGACTGGCGTAGCTGGTGACGTTCACCAAGGCCTGCAGATCCACCACTAACGAACGCGTGCCTTCACAGGCCACGATCGTGGCGACACCGGAGGCGCGAGCATCGCTGAGGAACAGCTCACTGGGGTTGCCCACCTCGGCCAGACCACCGCTTTGCATCTCAAACAAACCCAACTCATGGGTGGCACCGAAGCGGTTCTTGATGGCCCGCAACAGGCGATGACTGGCGAAGCGGTCCCCCTCAAAGGTGAGCACCGCATCCACGAGGTGTTCCAATACCTTCGGACCGGCCAACATGCCTTCCTTGGTGACGTGGCCCACCAACAACAAAGAAATGTTCTGGCGTTTGGCCAGCCGTTGCAGGGCGGCCGCACATTCACGCACCTGACCGACCGACCCCGGCGCAGTGGTGAGGTTGGCGTCATGCAACGCCTGAATGCTGTCGATGATCGCCACAGCGGGGCGCAGTGCCTCCAGCTCCTCCAGCACCAGCTCCAGATCGGTTTCGGCCAGCAACTGCAGCTCAGACGCCCCCCCGGCAAGCCGCTGCCAGCGCAGCTTCACCTGCTGAGCTGATTCCTCAGCACTCACGTAGAGCACTGATGCACCAGCTGCCATCGCTGAAGCGCTCTGCAGCAGCAATGTGCTCTTGCCAATTCCCGGATCGCCTCCCACGAGCACCAGCGAACCGGGAACCAGACCACCACCCAGGACCCGGTCAAATTCCGCCGACCCGGTCGCCAGACGCTGTAGCGGCTGATCCTCCAGCGAGGCAATGGCCATGGACCGTCGCGGGGCAGCGGCCAGCTCCGGATCCGGGGCACTGCGGCGGCGGCGTCCATCGTCGGCAGGCTGGGATTGCTCGACCAATGAATTCCAGCTGCCGCACTCCGGGCAACGACCAAAAAACTGTCGGGCACGGGCTCCACAGACCTGACAGATGAAAACAGCGGTGGATTTGGGCACTGCGAACTGTGAAGAAAGTTGCCGTTGAATGAACGAAGCAGGGGGCTGCCCTTTTATTTGTGGCGAGAAGTGACTAACGCCTCGGTGCCCATGACGGCCACGGCTCCCACCAAGGAAACGATCCTCGTGGTCGACGATGAGGCATCGATCCGAAGGATCTTGGAAACCCGTTTATCCATGATCGGGTACAACGTCGTGACTGCCTGCGACGGCACCGAAGCTCTGGAATTGTTCCCCACCTGCATGCCCGACCTGGTGGTGCTGGACGTGATGATGCCAAAGCTGGACGGATATGGCGTCTGCCAGGAGTTGCGCAAGGAATCCGACGTTCCCATCGTGATGCTTACGGCACTCGGCGACGTGGCCGACCGGATCACCGGGCTTGAGCTCGGCGCCGATGACTATGTGGTGAAGCCCTTCAGCCCGAAGGAGCTGGAAGCCCGCATCCGCTGCGTGCTGCGCCGGGTCGAGAAGGAGCAGGTGGCGGGCATTCCCAACTCCGGCGTCATCCAGGTGAGCGACCTGCGAATCGATACCAACAAACGCCAGGTATTCCGAGGCGATGAACGCATCCGCCTAACGGGGATGGAATTCAGCCTCTTGGAACTGCTAGTGAGCCGTTCCGGTGAACCGTTCAACCGCGGCGAGATCCTCAAGGAAGTGTGGGGTTACACCCCAGAGCGCCACGTGGATACCCGGGTCGTGGATGTTCATATCTCTCGCCTTCGCTCCAAATTGGAGGATGATCCTGCCAATCCCGAGTTGATCCTCACGGCTCGGGGCACCGGCTACCTGTTCCAGCGCATCGTCGATTCCGTTGCCTCCGAAGGTTCCTGACCCCACCCCGGCCCCTCAGCCGCGGCACAAGACCAACCGTCCTCGGGCGATCCGTCGCCTGGTGATTTGGTATCGGCGCAACGCCGCCGTCACAACCATCGTCGATGGCGCTGCCAGCTCCGCAACGGCAGCGGGTTCGATGGCAGGCAGCGTGGCGGGAACCGTTGTCTCCGGAGCCGGCACGGTGGCCAGCAGCGTGCTCCAACCGCTGGTGTTCGATCCACTGCGCTGGCTGCAGGGGGGAACCGATACCGATGAGATTGACGATGCAGAGCGTCTCTGGGTGGCCGTCGATGGCATGGGCGGTGACCATGCACCGGGACCCATCCTGGAAGGATGCCTGGACGCCATTGACCGGCTGCCTCTGAAGATCCGCTTTGTGGGGGAAGTCGAACAGGTCATGGCCGCCGCCAACAGCCTCGGCCTGCGCGAAGCCTTGGAAAGTGCGCGTGCAGCAGGACATCTGGACCTGGTGGCCAGTGGCCCCTCCATCGGCATGGGTGACGAGGCCACGGCGGTGCGGCGCAAACGGGACGCCAGCATCAATGTGGCCATGGACCTTGTAAGGAGGGGCCAGGCCACGGCGGTGTACTCCGCCGGCAATTCCGGTGCAGTGATGGCCTCGGCCATTTTTCGGCTGGGACGGCTGAAGGGCATCGACCGACCCGCCATCGGTGCCCTATTCCCCACCAAGGATCCAGGCCAGCCGGTGTTGGTGCTCGATGTGGGCGCCAACATGGACTGCAAACCCACCTATTTGCATCAGTTCGCCCTGCTGGGAAACATCTACAGCCGGGATGTGCTGCAGGTGAAACGCCCACGCATCGGGCTGCTCAACATTGGCGAGGAGGAGTGCAAGGGGAACGAACTATCCCTGAAGACCCACGAATTGTTGCGGGACGAATCCAGGCTCCACTTCGCCGGCAACTGCGAAGGCCGTGATGTGCTGTCGGGCGAGTTCGATGTGGTGGTCTGCGATGGATTCACCGGCAATGTGCTGCTGAAGTTCCTGGAGTCCGTCGGCAGTGTTCTGCTGGGGGTGCTGCGGGCGGAGTTGCCCCGAGGGCGCCGCGGCAAGGTGGGATCAGCGTTTCTGCGCAGCAACCTGAAACGCATCAAGAAGCGACTCGACCATGCCGAGCACGGTGGTGCTCTTTTGCTTGGAGTTAACGGCATTTCCGTGATCGGCCACGGCAGCAGCAAGGCCCTCTCGGTGGTCAGTGCCCTGCGCATTGCCCACTCCGCAGCAAGCCATGGGGTGATGGAGGATCTCGCCACGCTGCAACAGGGTTGTGATTGACTGACGCCACGTCAATCAACCTCCGCCTTGGTCGAGCCGCTCAGCACAACCAGGGGGGTGTTGTTCCGAGGGTCTGGCAGCGCGACGCCAAGCCGTTCCATCAGCAACGCTGAGCTTGGCCAGCGGGTTCAGACGAGTGACGAATGGATCCGCAGTCGCACCGGAATTGCCGCACGAAGGGTGGTCAACAGCGACGAGTCTCTTGCAGAACTGAGCGGACTGGCGGCGGAACGGGCCCTGGAGATGGCTGGTTGGTCGGCCGACAGCATCGATCTGATCCTGTTGGCCACCTCCACCCCAGACGACCTGTTCGGTTCAGCGCCACGCCTGCAGGCTCGCCTCGGCGCCACCAATGCCGCGGCCTTCGATCTCACCGCTGCGTGCAGCGGCTTCCTCTTCGCCGTTGTCACCGCCGCCCAATACCTGCGCAGTGGGGCGATGCGTCGCATACTCGTGGTGGGTGCCGATCAACTCAGCCGCTGGGTGAACTGGGACGATCGACGCTCCTGTGTTCTGTTCGGTGATGCGGCCGGTGCCGTGGTGATGGAAGCTTCGGAGAACGGCCAGGACGATCTCGATGGATTCCTGTTGCGCTCCGATGGCAGCCGCGGCGAGGTGCTCCAGCTCCCCCAGGTAAGCCAGCGCAAGCCCCTGGTGGGGGACGCCAGCCATCAGTGCGGCGGCTTCGATCCCATTCAGATGAATGGTCAGGAGGTCTACAAATTCGCTGTACGCGAGGTGCCAGCAATTCTCGAAAAGCTTCTTGCTCAGCATGGTGTCGCCGCAGATTCCCTGGATTGGCTGCTGCTGCATCAAGCCAACCAGCGCATCCTTGATGCCGTGGCGGATCGCTTCTCGGTGCCCACCAAAAAAGTCCTCAGCAACCTGGCCCACTACGGCAACACCTCGGCAGCCACCATTCCCGTAATGCTTGATGAAGCTGTGCGGAGTGGAAGCATCCAACCCGGCCACCGCATCGCCAGCAGTGGATTCGGTGCGGGATTGAGCTGGGGTGCAGCCCTCTTCCGCTGGAGCGGGCCCGCGTAATCTCCGGCAGGGTCTGCAGAACACAAAAATGGCGATCGCCTGGGTCTTTCCCGGTCAGGGCTCTCAAAAGGTGGGCATGGCAGAAGCACTGCTCAGCATCGATGGCAGCCGCGAACGTTTCGCCATGGCCTCCGAGCTGCTGGGGCGCGACCTGCTGGCGATATGCCAGGGGGAAAACGGTGGTGGTGATGGGCCCGACGATCTCAACGACACGCGCAACACCCAGCCCGCCCTGTTCGTGATCGAATCGGTGCTGGCCGACAACCTTCAGCAGCAGGGTCGCGAGCCTGCGCTGGTGGCCGGCCACAGCCTGGGCGAACTCGTTGCTTTGTACAGCGCAGGGGTGTTTGGGCTGGAGACCGGACTGCAGCTGATGAAAACCCGCTCAGAACTAATGGCGAACGCTGGTGGCGGCGCCATGACGGCTGTGATCGGCTTCGATCGCACTCAGCTGGACGACCTGGTGGCCGCCATAGACGGCGTCAGCATCGCCAACGACAACAGTGATGCCCAGGTGGTGATCTCTGGCTCTCCAGAGGCCGTGCAGAGCGTGAGTGGAGCTCTGAAATGCAAGCGCGCCATCCCTCTTGCCGTCTCCGGAGCCTTCCACTCCCCGTTCATGGCGGAAGCGGCTGAACGCTTCGCTGCGGAGCTGGACAACGTGCCCTTCCTCGATGCCCGCGTGCCGGTGCTCAGCAACAGCGCCGCGAGCGCCAGCACCAGCGCAGACGAGCTCAAACTGCGCCTGAAGCAGCAGATGACCACCGGCGTGCGCTGGCGCGAAACCATGGCGGCAATGACCGACAGCGGCGTGGACACCCTGGTGGAAATCGGACCGGGCAACGTGCTCAGCGGCCTGGCCAAACGCAGCATGAGCGGTGTCACCACAGCCCAGATCTCCGGGGCGGGGGACCTCGGACAGTGAGTCATTCCAGCCTCGTCCGCACCCCCAAGCCGAGCTTGACTTACCGGCTGGTCAGCAGCCTTCTGGTGTTCCCGGTCTTCCGCTTTCTGTTCCGCGGATCGACTGCCGGAAACAACAGAGTGCCCATGCAAGGGCCGCTCGTGGTGGTGGCCAACCATGGGTCGCACCTGGACCCGCCCTTGCTGGGCCATGCCCTGGGGCGCCCCGTGGCCTTCATGGCAAAGGCGGAACTGTTCAACATCCCGCTGCTGGGACGCGTGATCCGGGCCTGTGGTGCTTATCCCGTGCGCCGAGGTGCCAGCGATCGCGAAGCGATCCGCACCGCAACGGCACGGCTCGAGGAGGGCTGGGCCACCGGCGTGTTCCTGGACGGCACCCGACAAAGCGACGGCCGAATCAACAACCCACTCCCCGGAGCGGCCCTGCTGGCGGCTCGCACGGGTGCTCCGCTGCTGCCGGTGGCCATCTGCAACAGCCACCGCGCCTTAGGAACAGGACGCAGCTGGCCACGCCTCGTGCCGATTCAGCTGCGCATCGGCGACCCCATCCCAGCCCCGGCCAGTCGCCGCAGGCCCGAACTGGATGCCACCACCACCCTGCTGCAGGAACGCATCAACGCTCTGCTGGATCAGAGTCAGCAGCATCCCTGAGGTCGCGACCGGTCATCACCCACGCCACCGCGCGCACCCAGTCGCTCCACTGCTTGAGGCGACCCTCGCGGGTGCAGTCCTCGCGGCAGGCCACGGGCACGCCGGTGAGCTGAATTCCACGGCTGCCTGCCACCACCTGGCCCACTGCCATGGAGCGAGGTAGGTGGTCTTCGCTGGTCACCAGCAGCACGTGGCGAACGCCGTCCGCCTGCAGCTCATCCACCACAGATGTGAAATTGCTAAGGGTGTCATGGGCCCGGTAATCGAGGGTTACGCGATCGGGATTGAAGTGTTCCTCACTCAGCATCCATTTGGCGTACTCAGGGTTGCTGCCACCGCTCACCAGCAGGGGCAGATCGAACTGACGTGCCAACCGAGCGCCCATCCGTTCCCGGTCCACATCCCCCCCGAGCACCAGCACCAACTGCGGAGGGCTGCGATCCAACAAAGCACGCCGATAGGGCGATAGCGGTCCGGGCCCCAACAGCCAGGCCATCAGACCAGCACCCAGTAGCAGCCCTGTACGCACGCCTGCCATCAGACCTGTCCAACAGGTGAGGTGGGGTAGATCGGCAAAACCTCAGCCCAAGGCATCGCTGCCCCAGCAGCATGGCTGCGCTGCAACAGCTGCAGCAACCGCGCCACATCCTCTGCCACATCCAGTTGTGGCCCAACGGCGGGCTGGGGAGATGCCCCCTGCGGCAGCAAGATCGGCAGGCTGAGTTCGTGAACCTGTCCCGACGTGATCCTGTACTCACCACCCACCACACCCCGGCGGGGCAACTCATGGGTGATCCAGAACGGTTCCCCCTGCATCGATTGGGGCAGTTGCCGCACCAATCGTGGCGCCATCAGGGCATAACTGCTCACGCCCAGCAGGGGGCAATCAAGCTGTTGCGCCAGGGTGCGGGCCAATACCACCGTGAGGCGGGTGCCAGTGAAGCCTCCTGGTCCCGTCGCCACAGCAAGGCCCTGGAGCTGGGGCCAACGCTCAGGGGGCAGAAGCGCCTGAACCCGCGAAATCAAGCTGTTGGAAAGGCCCCGGCCATCTGGATGGACCTGCACCAGGGGCTCTGACCCTGGCTGCTGGGGATCCAACAGCGCCATGCCGAAGCTGTCGGAACAGCTGTGGAGGGCGAGCAGGAGCGGCAGGGCCGTCATCGGGGCAGCTCCTGTCCAGGACGGCAACGCTGCCACCGTCCTGGATCCGCCTTAAAGCTGGAGCAGGAACGCACATCCCATTCAATCCCGGCCTGGCCATTAGGGAGATCCATCACCGAGACGTGAATGCGAGGCGCTTCTGGCTCAAAATCCGGGTTCTCCGCCAAATGCGGAACACCATGCTGACGCTCAACTGCGTGATAGGCCTGACAACGGTCAACCCAGCTGCAATCCACGCAGATGCACATGCCTCCCGAGGCCGTTCATTCTCCCCATTCTGATGGCCCAAGGCTCCGGCGACGCATTGCTTAACCAGCTGCGAGAGCGACTGGCGCCAGCCCAGTGGCCTCTCCCCCTGGCTCGGCTTCCCGAAGGCACAGCGCTGGTGGGTGGCGCCGTGCGGGATGGCTTGCTGGACCGTCTCCAGGAGCAGCCAGATCTTGACCTTGTGGTCCCGTCGGATGCCATCGCTCTGACCAAGGCCCTAGCTGAGGAGCTCCACGGCACCTGTGTGGTGCTGGACGCGGAACGGAGCATTGCTCGGCTGGTGCTTGGGGGCTGGACGGTCGACATCGCCCAACAGGACGGTGACCGCATCGAAGACGACCTTTGGCGGCGCGACTACAGACTCAATGCCATCGCCGTGTCGCTCCAGCCCTGGGGAGAGCTGTGGGACCCTACAGGGGGACTGAGCGATCTCCATCAGGGGTGCCTGACGGCCGTCGCGGAAGCCAACCTCACCGATGACCCTCTGCGGCTGCTGCGGGGATTGCGGCTGATGGCGGAAATCCCGCTCACCATATCCAGCCAGACCATGGGCTGGATTGAGCGCCACGCCGCACGGCTTCCGGAAGCGGCGCCGGAGCGAATCCTGGCGGAGCTGCAGCGCCTGGCTAGGGGCGAACACGCTGACGCGGCGATCGCAGCCCTAACAAGCCTGCCGTTGCTGGACCCCTGGGCGGCCGGAGGGCAACCTCCAACTCCCGGCAACATCGAAGGCCTCAGCAAAGAAGAAGCCGCTGCGGCTGTGCCCTTGGCGCGGCTGACGGCCCTGGTCAGCGATGAAGGCCTCAGCCAACTCCGCGCCAGTCGCGCTCTGCGCCAGCGCTGCAAACGGCTGCGGGCCTGGAAGCAACGCATCTGTCAGGCACCGGAGTCGCTATCCGAGAGCGATCGGCTGCAATTGCACGAGGAACTGGAAGGTGATCTCCCTGCCCTGGCCCTGCAACTGCCCATGCCCGAGAAAAAGATCTGGCTGCGGCGATGGCGGAACACTGAGGACCCTCTGTTCCACCCCAGAACCCCGATCGACGGCAACGGCCTGCTCACGGCCCTGGAGGTCGAACCCGGGCCCCGTCTCGGACGCCTGCTGCACCATCTGAAGCTGGAACATGCCTTTGGGCGCATCCAGACCCCCAGCGAGGCACTGAAGGAGGCCAAACATTTCTTGACCCGTGAAAGCGAGGCTCTGTGATTAACTTTGCAAGTGTCAATGATGACGGTCAGACACCGACAGATCGCATTTTCTTTCCTTCATGAGCATCCGCCTGTACATCGGCAACCTGCCGCAGACCTTTGAAGAACAGGAGCTGGTGGCTCTGCTCAAGTCGGTGGGAGAAGGGATCCGGTTCAAGACAGTTCTCGACCGTGAAACCGGTGCATGCCGCGGATTTGGCTTCGCCAACGTGGACGATCCGAAGCTGGCCGATGCCGTGATCGAAGCGCTGAACGGCAAGGAGTTCGGTGGCAGCGCTCTGCGGGTCGAGCGCTCCGAACGTCGTGACAACAATGCAGGCGGCAACCGTCGGGGAGCCCCTAATGCGGCCGGCCAGCCTCAAGTGGCTCGCAAAGCCGTGAACAAGGTTGTTCACAGCGATGCGAAGAGCGAGGGCGCTCCTGACCCCCGCTGGGCCGGCGAACTTTCCAAGCTCAAGGATCTCCTGGGCAACCAGAAGACGGCGGTCTGATCCGTAGCTGATCTGATTGAAGGAAACAGCTGATCACCCCCTGCCGGTCATACCAACTGGGGGTTTTTAGCGTGACTGAGCCAACAGGAACGAACGGGGGAGATCAAGCAGCTTGTTGACCTTGGCTACGTAGGCACGGTGATTGAACACGTCGTAATCGACACGCTCAATTTCATCCAGAATGCCCCGATATAACCGCAAGGAAGTCCACACCGGCCAGCGTGCATCAGCGGACAACCAACGGACTCCGGCTTCAGAGCGAGCGAACCAATCGCGAGCTCGCTCCAGCTGGAATCGCATCAACGCACGCCAGGAGTTGTTGAGAGTTCCAGCCATCAGCTCCTCCTCGGAATAGCCAAAACGTTCGAGATCTTCCTGCGGCAAATAGATGCGACCACGGCCCCGGTCTTCCCCCACATCCCGGAGGATGTTGGTGAGCTGGTTGGCGATCCCGAGGGCGACGGCAGCATCAGAGGTGTCGGGACAGTCACTCCAGGGGGCTGAGGTGTAGGCCTGATCGACACCCATCACCCCCTGGGTCATCAGGCCAACGGTGCCTGCAACTCGATAGCAGTAGAGCTTGAGGTCTTCGAAGCTGGGATAACGGGTCCAGGTGAGGTCCATCCGCTGCCCCTCAATCATGTCGAGATAGGGCTGGATGTCCTGGGGGAAACGCTCCAGGGTGTCCACCATCACCGCATCCAAGTCGTCTTCCATCCGGCCAGCGAACAGGGCCCGGGTCTTCTCTTCCCAACGATCAAGCCGCTCTGCAAGCTCCTCCACCGGACGAGCCTGGGCCTCCGGGCTATCCATCAACTCATCAGTGCGCCGGCACCAGACATAGATCGCCCAGATGGCACGCCGCTTCTCCAGAGGCAGAAGCAACGTGCCGATATAGAACGTCTTGGCCCACTCGGCGGTCTCCCGACGGCAAGCCTCGAAGGCTGCGTCGAGATCCGGGGAGGCGAGGGGCATGGCTCAGGCCGTCACAGGCTCACTGGAAGAGGTCGATGATGCCAGCTGACCTGTCTTGCGGTCCACTGCACCAGCGCAGAGCTTGCCGCTGAGAACGGCACCCTCCATCGAGGCGAGATAGCGCTGCATCGTGTAATCGCCAGCCAGGAAGAAGTTTTTGATCGGGGTGGTTTGATCCGGGCGCAACTGCTGGCAACCGGGGGTCGTCTTGTAAACGGACATCGGCGTCTTGACGACTTTGTATTTGCGCAGGGTGGCGGGGTTGTCGCCACCGAAATGCATCGGGAACAACTTCTTGAGCTCACCAATGGTGGCCTCGATGATCTCTTCGTCAGGACGACCAATCCAGTCTTTGGCAGGAGCAAAAACCAGCTCGAGCATCGACTTATCGGGGTCTTCGTACTCCCTGCAGGTGATGCTCATGTCGGCATAAACACTCAACAGGGGGGAGCGGCTGAACAACAGATGGTCTATATCGGTGAGCTTGCGATCAAACCAGAGGTGCAGGTTGATCACGGGGACACCCCGAAGACCATCCAACTTTTGGAAGACCTCCATCTGCGTCCAGGGCTCAGGCAGAAGCAGCTTGAAGGGATCCACCGGTAACGCACTGACGTAGGCATCAGCGGTGAGGTCGAAGCTCTCCTTGCCCTTCACACCACCTATGTGGAACGCAGCCACAGAACCATCGGCATTGAGCTTGATCTCCCGCAAGGGACTATCGAGGTGCACTTCACCTCCAAGTGATTCGATGTGCTCGACCACAGGCTGGCAAAGCCGCTCCGGGGGTGCCCCATCGAGGAACGCCATCTTGGAGCCGTTCTTCTCCTGCAGGAAACGATTGAGCGCTGTGAGCACAACCGTGGCAGAAATTTCATCGGGATCGATGAAATTCAGGGCCTTGCTCATCGCCAAGAACACTTCGTCGTTGACCCGTTCAGGAATGTTGTGGACCCGCAGCCACTCGGTCCAGGAGTATTTGTCGCACTCTTCGACATACCCCTGACCCCGAAGCATCGCAGGCACAAGGCCCAGGCCAAAGCTGATTTTCTCAGGCCAGCTCAGCATGTCGTTGTTGCCCAGGATCGCGGCCACACCATTCACAGGGGCTGGCAGATCAGGAAAATCAAAGCGGCTGTAGGTGCCTGGTTCGTCCTGCTGGTTAAAGATCATCGAATGGCTCTTCCACTGCAGCCGGTCTTCGATGTTCAGCTCCTTGAACAACTGCAACATGTTCGGGTAAGCCCCGAAGAAGATGTGCAGGCCAGTTTCATACCAGTCGCCGTCCTCGTCTTTCCAGGCCGCCACCTTGCCGCCGAGAACATCCCTGGCTTCCACAACGATGGGGGTGTGACCGGCATCCGCCAGGTATTTGGCACAGGAGAGTCCTGCAAGACCAGCTCCGGCAATAGCGACGCGCATGCGGCCGTCTCGAAAGTGAAACCAACCTTAAAAGGGCTCGAGCCCCGTTTGCTTCTTAAAGTCGTGTCAGCTTTCCCGTGGGCGCGTCTTGGCTGACACCCTTCTCAAGTGCACCACCCGCCACGTGCGCCTATTCACAGCAACGCTTCAGGACGAGGATCTGGTTCCCTCAGACGACCAGCTGACCTTGGATCTTGATCCCGACAACGAATTTTTGTGGGATGCCGCCAGCCTCGCCAAGGTGCAGGGACGCTTCAAGGAACTGGTGGATGCTGCGGCCGGCGGCGAACTGAGTGACTACACCCTGCGCCGCATTGGTACGGACCTGGAAGGATTCATCCGGCAACTGCTCCAGGCCGGAGAACTCAGCTACAACCCTGATGTCCGTGTGCAGAACTTCTCCATGGGCCTGCCCCGCACCCCTGAACTGTTGTGACCGGCTCGCGCTATGACCGCGGCGGACGCAGACCGCGGGATGGCCGCTACGACCGCGGTGAGCGTGATCGCTATGACGCTCCGCCTCGCGGCGGATACGGCCGTCCACCCGCCCCCCCACCAGGTGGCGGAGGGAGCCAGGGCCCCTTTCAATTCAGCACACTCACCGTGGCCGTCTTGGCAGGGGTTCTCGTGGTGGGGATCGGCATCGGCAGCGCTGTCACCAGCACCACCCAGGGCGACCAGGGGAACATCGCCAGCTCCCAGCAACTGGACATGGCCGTGCCCGACCCGGAATTCTGCCGGCAGTGGGGTGCGAGCGCCTTTGTCATGGACATCGAGATGTACACCACGCTCAACCCTTCCAGCAGCTTTGTGACCCAGCCAACACTGCAACCAGGTTGTGTAATCCGTCGGGAAAACTGGTCAGTGCTACGCAAGGAGGGGGCCATCACCGCCGTGCAAGAGCGTGAGTGCAAACAACGGATGAATACTTTTGCCTACATCGGCTCCGTTCGGGACAAACCCGTGGTGCGATGCGTCTACCAAACCGATATCAGTGAGAACAAATTCCTGACCCGAGGCGTGGCAGACGACGCTGTGGGCGTAACGCCAGAGGCCGATCAGTTCTGAACCACTTGCTCCCCGATCGCTTCAGGCACGACTTTTGCTGCCTGGCGAATCGGGCTGTCAGCACTGGCGAAGACGGGCAGAACGTCATTGCGGAAGGCCACCGACGCACGAGAGCAGTAGCGGGCGGGATGGGTGATCAGCTTGAGCTGGCGCCGCACCTGAAGATCAGCCACCAGGGGGCGATGAATCGTGCCCGCCGACAACTCCCGCTCGATCGACACCACGGGAACAAAGGCAGCACCAAGGCCAGCTTGAACTGCATTTTTAATGGCTTCCAGCGAATTCAACTCCATGTCGATACGCAGGCGCTGCACATCCAGGCCGGAGCGAGCCAAAAGCTGATCGACCATCTTCCGGGTGGTGGATTGCGCATCGAGGCAGACAAAACCCAGGCGATACAGGTCTTCCTTAGTGAGTTCAGCCAGCCGGGCCAAGGGGTGCTTCACCGGCAGCACCAGCGCCAGCTCATCACTGGCGTAGGGCACCACCTGCAGCAGTTCATTGAGTTCCGCCGGCAATTCACCACCGATGATCGCCAGGTCGATCTGACCGTTGGCGACACTCCAGCCCGTGCGGCGGGTGCTGTGGACCTGGAGCTGCACGGAAACCTCCGGATATTTCTGGCGGAACAAGCCGATCATCCGGGGCATCAAATAAGTGCCGGTGGTCTGACTTGCCCCCACGATGAGGGATCCGCCTTTGAGGTTGTGGAGATCATCCAAGGCCCGGCAGGCCTCATGGCACTGACTCAGGATCCGGTCGCAGTAACTCAGCAGCAGATGACCAGCTTCGGTGAGCTGCGCCTTGCGCCCACCGCGATCAAACAACGACACCTCAAGCTGCTTCTCCAGGTTCTGGATCTGAAGGCTGACGGCGGGCTGGGTGACGTAAAGACTATCGGCGGCTTTCTTAAAGCTGCCTTCACTGACAATCGCGCGAAGGATCCGCAGCTGGTCGAGGGTGAACGGCAGATCGGCCACCGCGGAACACCCGGAGGAACAACGGAAATTTAAGACCGCCACGTCCGCCAGCCAGAATCACGCCCTTCCCACGCAGCCGCCATGGCCTCCACCCACCAAAGCAGCGTCGTGATGCTGGTGCTGCTGATCCTGTTTGCGGTGATTCACAGCGGTGGGGCTGCGCTGCGCAGCCGGGCTGAAACCGTGATCGGAGCACGGGCCTGGCGCCTGATCTTCGCGGCAGCCAGCATTCCCTCGGCCTTTGTGGTGATCGGATGGTTCCTGGCCCATCGCTACGACGGAGTTCGGCTGTGGAATCTCCAGGGCGTGCCTGGTGTGATTCCACTCGTCTGGGTCGTAACCGCCATCAGTTTCCTCTTCCTCTATCCAGCCACCTACAACCTGCTGGAGATCCCGGCGGTGTTGAAACCGCAGGTGCGTCTTTATGCCACTGGGATCATCCGCATCAGCCGCCATCCCCAGGCCATTGGGCAAATTCTCTGGTGCCTCACCCACGCCCTCTGGATCGGCAGCAGCTTCATGCTGGTGACCTGCATGGGCCTGATCGGGCATCACCTCTTTGCTGTCTGGCATGGCGATCGGCGTCTGAAGGCCCGCTTCGGCGAGGCCTTTGAAGAGCTCAAGGCCAGCACCTCAATCGTGCCCTTCGCTGCAGTGCTGGATGGACGCCAGCAGCTGCAGTGGCAGGAATTCGTCCGACCGGCGCAGTTGGGTATCGCCATCGCCGTCGGCGTTTTCTGGTGGGCCCATCGCTTCATTCCGACGGCTGGAGAGTTAATGCGCAATTCAGCACTCCAGAACCTGCTGGGCTGAGCTGCCTACACTCGCTTTTACCTGCTCTTTGCGGATGCCCTCGGCCGAGGAACTCGCCTGGCTCATTCCCGTTCTGCCACTGTTCGGCGCTGTGCTGACCGGGTTGGGATTGATCAGCTTTAACCGCACAATCAACCGGTTGCGCAAACCCGTTGCGCTGCTATTGATCTCCTGTGTCGGCGCAGCTGCGGCCCTCAGCTACAGCATCCTGTTCAACCAGCTCAATGGCGCCCCGCCCGTCGAGCATCTGTTCGTTTGGGCCAGTGCCGGCAGCTTCGTTTTGCCGATGGGCTACGTGGTGGATCCACTTGGGGCAGTGATGCTGGCGCTGGTCACCACCATCGCCTTGCTGGTGCTGGTCTACTCCCACGGCTACATGGCCCACGACAAGGGCTATGTGCGCTTCTTCACGTACCTGGCGCTGTTTAGCAGCTCCATGCTGGGACTGATCATCAGCCCCAATCTCCTGGAGATCTACGTCTTCTGGGAACTGGTGGGCATGTGCTCCTACCTGTTGGTGGGCTTCTGGTACGACCGCGACGGTGCCGCCCACGCCGCTCAGAAGGCCTTTGTGGTGAACCGTGTTGGTGACTTCGGCCTACTGCTGGGCATCCTTGGCCTGTTCTGGGCCACCGGAAGCTTCGATTTCCAAGGAATCGCCGATGGGCTTCAGAACGGCCTAACCGCCGGAACGGTGGCGCCATGGGCGGCGTTGCTGCTGTGTCTTCTGGTGTTCATGGGTCCGATGGCCAAGTCGGCCCAATTCCCCCTCCACGTCTGGCTGCCCGATGCCATGGAGGGCCCGACGCCGATCTCTGCACTGATTCACGCCGCCACGATGGTGGCCGCAGGGGTGTTCCTGGTAGCCCGCCTCGATCCCCTCTACGCCCAGTTCCCAGTCGTACAAACCGTGATCGCCGTCGTTGGCACGATCACCTGCTTTCTGGGGGCCTCCATTGCCCTCACCCAGATGGACCTCAAGAAAGGTCTTGCATACAGCACCGTCTCCCAGCTCGGCTACATGATGTTGGCCATGGGTTGCGGTGCACCGGTCGCCGGCATTTTCCACCTGGTGACCCATGCCTTCTTCAAGGCGATGTTGTTCCTGGGATCAGGCTCCGTCATCCACGCCATGGAGGAGGTAGTTGGCCACGAGCCCGTTCTCGCCCAGGACATGCGCCTGATGGGCGGCCTGCGCAAGAAGATGCCCGTCACCTCGATCACCTTCTTCATTGGCTGCATCGCCATCAGTGGCATTCCGCCCCTGGCTGGCTTCTGGAGCAAGGACGAAATTCTTGGTCAGGCCTTCAACAGCTACCCGCTGCTCTGGGTAGTGGGCTTCCTGACGGCGGGAATGACGGCCTTTTACATGTTCCGACTCTATTTCCTCACCTTTGAAGGGGATTTCCGCGGCAATGACACCGCCATGCAGGCGCAGCTGCTGACCGCAGTCGGCAAAGATCCTTCCGAACACCACGCCCATGGCGGCAGCGTGCATGAGTCAGCCTGGCCTATGGCGGCCCCCTTGGCAGTGCTAGCGGTGCCTTCCGTGCTGATTGGCCTGCTGGGCACCCCCTGGAACAGCCGCTTCGCAGGCCTTCTCAACCCCGAGGAAGCTCTAGAAATGGCCGAACATTTCAGCTGGGGCGAGTTTCTGCCCCTGGCAGGCGCCTCCGTGGCCATCTCCGTTGCCGGCATTACACTGGCTGTTCTGGCCTATGCCCTGCGACGGATAGATCTGGGGCGCCTTGTGGCAGGCCGCTTCCCGGCGGTGAATGCCTTCCTCGCGAACAAGTGGTACCTCGATGTGGTGAACGAGAAGCTGTTTGTAAGGGGTAGTCGCAAACTGGCGCGGGAGGTTCTCGAAGTAGACGCCAAAGTGGTAGACGGCGTTGTCAACCTCACCGGACTGCTCACCCTCGGTAGCGGAGAAGGTCTCAAATATCTGGAGACGGGACGGGCCCAGTTTTATGCCCTGATTGTGTTCGCCGGCGTGATCGGCCTGGTTGTGCTGTTCGGCGTGATCGGCGGACCAATCGCCTAGCCCATCGCCCATGTGTGTCATCGCCTATCGAGGTGATGACACAGCGGCCATGATTTCTACGATCCAACCAGTAAGGATCGGATTCACAGAGTGTTCGAATTCGCAGTCGCCGGGGTGAGTGAGCCGGTGCAGGCCACCGTTCCATGGCTGAGCCTGTCGATCCTGGTTCCGATTGTGGGTGCCCTGCTGGTTCCGCTGGTTCCCGACGACGGCGATGGCAAGAAGGTGCGCTGGTACGCCCTGATCGTGACGCTGATCACCTTCCTGATCACCGTTGCGGCATACCTCACGGGCTATGACCCCAGCCTGAGCGGCCTGCAGCTTTCCGAACGAGTGAGCTGGCTGCCGGATCTTGGCCTCACTTGGGCAGTGGGAGCCGATGGGCTTTCGATGCCCTTGATCCTGCTCACCAGCTTCATCACCAGCCTGGCCTGCCTGGCAGCGTGGCCGGTGAGTTTCAAGCCTCGGCTGTTTTATTTCCTGCTGCTGGCCATGGACGGCGGCCAGATCGCCGTCTTCGCCGTTCAGGACATGCTGCTGTTCTTCCTGGCCTGGGAGCTGGAATTGATCCCGGTGTATCTGCTGCTGGCCATCTGGGGCGGCAAGAAACGCCAGTACGCCGCGACCAAATTCATCCTCTACACCGCCGGTAGCTCACTTTTCATCCTGTTGGCCGCCCTGGCCATGGGCTTCTTCGGCGGCGGCACCCCCAGTTTTGAGTACACCGCTCTTGCGGCCAAAGACTTCGGCACGGGCTTTCAACTGCTCTGCTACGCAGGGCTGCTGATCGCCTTCGGCGTGAAGCTGCCGATCGTGCCCTTGCACACGTGGCTGCCGGACGCCCATGGCGAAGCCACAGCACCGGTGCACATGCTGTTGGCGGGCATCCTTCTGAAGATGGGTGGCTATGCCCTGCTGCGCTTCAACTGTGAACTGCTGCCAGCAGCCCACTCCCAGTTCGCCCCACTGCTGATCGTGCTGGGAGTGGTGAACATCATCTACGCCGCCCTCACCTCCTTCGCCCAGCGGAACCTCAAGCGCAAGATCGCCTATAGCTCGATCAGCCACATGGGCTTTGTACTGATAGGCGTGGGCAGCTTCAGTGCCCTTGGCACCAGTGGCGCCATGCTGCAGATGATCAGCCACGGCTTGATCGGGGCCAGCCTGTTCTTCCTTGTGGGTGCCACCTACGACCGCACCCACACACTTCAGCTGGATGAGATGGGAGGCATTGGCCAGAAGATGCGAATCATGTTCGCGCTCTGGACGGTATGTGCCCTCGCCTCCCTGGCACTGCCAGGCATGAGCGGATTCGTCAGTGAATTGATGGTGTTCGCTGGTTTCGCGACCGATGAGGCCTACACCCTGCCCTTCCGAGTGGTGATCTGCGGGCTGGCCGCTGTGGGCGTGATCCTCACACCGATCTACCTGCTCTCGATGCTGCGGGAAATCTTCTTCGGCAAAGAAAAGGAGGAGCTGGTGTCACACACCAACCTCGTGGATGCAGAGCCGCGCGAGGTGTACATCATCGGCTGCCTGCTGGTGCCGATCATCGGAATCGGGCTGTACCCCAAGCTGATGACCGACAGCTACCGCAGCTCGATTGAAGCCCTGGTGAACCGCAACCTGGGTGCGATGGAACAGGTGATCTCACCGACGGCCCCCTTGATTCGAGGCCAAGCACCGGTTCCTGCGGTAATCCAAGCCCCTGCCGTGGGCGCGTCATAAATCACGTATCGATTCCGATTCATTCCCACCCAACCGTCCGTAGGTTCCAGGGGAACGCTCCCTTGCCATGCGTCAGATCAACTTCGGCCTGATCTTTAGCTTCGGCCTCATCACGGTGTTCTTCACCCTGGCGAACACCAATCCCACAACGGTTCATGTGTTGCCCGGGATCGAGTACACCCTGCCTTTGGCGGGTCTTCTGCTGCTGGCAGCGGGATTAGGAGCAGTCTCAGCCTGGTTCTTCGCCGCCTGGACCGGCATGCTCAACAACGTTGAACAGTTCAGCAAGGCGAACGAATACGAAGCCCAGCAGGTGCGGATCCAGGAACTAGAGACCGACCTCAACCGCTACCGCTCCACCGTTGAAACCCAGCTGGGTCTCCTCCCCGCAACCACCGTGAGCGCGAGCAGCGCTGAGAGCGACGACAGCGATGAAGCTGAGATCACCGATGCCAGCAGTGCGGCTTAAGGCAGCACTGGCGACGATGGTTTGGGGCCGATACCTTGCCGGAAAAGGGTGAATCGACTTGCTCCAGGTGGCCCCCAACGACGGCGCTGATGCTGGAGCTCGCCTTGCGATTCGGCTGCTGCAGCACGCAGCGGAGCGGGGCGATCTCGATCCCTGGGATGTGGATGTAATCGCCGTCATCGACGGCTTTCTGGATCAACTCCGGCAACGCATCGAAGTTCCCGGGCAGGTGGCAGCCGCCCTGGCCCGACGGGGAGGTAGCTACGAGCGGGACCTGGCCGAAAGCAGCGAGGCCTTCCTGGCTGCCTCCGTGCTGGTGGGCCTCAAAGCGGAGATGCTCGAAACCAGCATGCTGCCGCCACCTCCCGAAGTCGAAGATCAATTCGACGCCGACTTCGATGAGCAAGGTTGGCTGGATCCGGCCTTTGATCTACCCCGACGGCCGGAACGCCATCTGCAGCGGCGTCCCGTGGCGCCACCGCCCTTACGTCGCCCCGTCACCCTTGGGGAGCTGATCGAACAGCTGGAATCGATTGCCGAGCAGCTGGAATCAGACGAACTCGAGGCGCGCCGCCGCAAACGGCAGAAGCGCTACAGCAACCGTGAAGCCATCGCCCAGGTGGCCGGGCTGGCCCATCGTGAAAAACTTCCGGAAACGACAGCTGCACTAGGAGTATTTCTCAACGGTTGGGAGACCGCCCTGGACTGGGTGGACTTCGATCAACTGGTGGAGCAATGGGAGGTGGCCGCCGCCGCGGACCTGGACCGTGACCGTGTCGGGGTGTTCTGGGCCCTGCTGTTTCTCTCCTCCCAGGGCCGGGTTGAGCTGGAGCAAGAGGGTTGGCTCCACGGTCCGCTGCGACTGAAATTCATCCCCGCAAGTGGCACTGCAACGCAACTGCCGATCCGCAGCCTTCAAGTGCCAGATCCGTCGCCGACCCGGACGGTCGTGGCGGCCTAATACCCGGTCTATGGTCACTACCTTGTATTGACCGGACCAAACGCCAATGAAGGCGATGATTCTGGCGGCTGGTAAGGGGACGCGGGTCCAACCGATCACCCATGTGATCCCCAAGCCGATGATTCCGATCCTGCAAAAGCCGGTGATGGAATTTTTGCTGGAACTGCTTAAGGAGCACGGTTTCACCGAAGTGATGGTGAACGTCTCCCACCTGGCCGAAGAGATTGAAAATTACTTCCGGGATGGCCAGCGTTTCGGGGTTGAAATTGCCTACAGCTTTGAAGGACGGATTGAAGACGGTGAACTGATCGGTAGTGCCCTTGGGTCCGCTGGCGGGCTCAAAAAAATCCAGGATTTCCAGCATTTCTTTGACGACACCTTCGTGGTGCTCTGCGGCGATGCGCTGATCGACCTTGATCTCAGCGAAGCGGTACGCAAGCACCGAGAAAAGGGCGCGATCGCCAGCCTCGTTACCAAACGGGTCCCCAAGGATCAGGTGAGCAGCTACGGCGTTGTGGTCACCGATGAGCAGAACAGAATTTCAAGCTTCCAGGAAAAGCCCAGCGTCGACAAAGCCCTCAGCGACACGATCAACACCGGCATCTACATCTTCGAGCCGGAGATCTTTGAGCACATCCCTTCGGGGCAGTCCTTCGACATCGGCTCGGATCTGTTCCCCAAACTGGCCGAGCTCGGTGCACCCTTCTATGCCATCCCGATGGATTTCGAATGGGTGGATATCGGCAAGGTTCCCGACTACTGGCAAGCCATCCGCAGCGTGTTGATGGGTGACGTTCGTCAGGTGGGCATCCCCGGCAAGGAGGTACGTCCCGGGGTTTACACCGGTCTGAATGTGGCCGCCAACTGGGACAAGATCAACGTCAGCGGCCCCGTCTACGTTGGCGGCATGACCAAGATCGAAGACGGCGCAACGATCATTGGTCCCACCATGATCGGCCCGAGCTGCCACATCTGTGAGGGCGCAACGATCGACAACTCGATCATTTTCGACTATTCGCGCATCGGCCCCGGCGTGCAGCTACTGGAGAAACTGGTGTTCGGGCGCTATTGCGTGGGCAAGGACGGCGATCACTTCGACCTGCAGGAAGCCTCCCTGGACTGGCTGATCACCGACGCCCGTCGTCAGGACCTGGTGGAGCCTTCGCCCCAGCAGAAAGCCATGGCGGAGCTGCTCGGAACAGACCTCACCCAGGCAGCGAGCTGAGTCCGGCACGCTCCAGAATCATCGGGATGCGCTCCTCAGCCTTGATCGCCATCAGGTGCACACCTCGCACGATGCCGAGATAGCGCTTCACCTGTTCAGCGGCGATGGCCACGCCCTCCATGGCGGGATTTTCGGCGCACTCAAGCCGATGGATCAACGCATCGGGGATGCAGGCTCCTGGCACAACGCGGTTGATGAACCGGGCATTCTTGGCTGACTTCAGCAGGAACACTCCAGCGAGCACGGGCAGACCCAGGGGGCCGGCCAGCTCGCGCTGGAAACGCTCGAGCGCTTCAGGGTCCATCACCATCTGGGTTTGAACGAAGCGGGCTCCCGCCGCCTGCTTGCGCTGCAACCGACGCTGGAGACCGCTCCAGCTCCTGGATTGTGGGTCAGCGGCACACCCGGCAAAGAGGGTGGTCGCCCCATCCGGCAGGGTGCCCTGCACGGGATCCACGCCCCGATTGAGGGCTTCCACCTGCTGCAACAGCTTCACCGACTCGAACTCATTGACCGGCCGTGCATCCGCCTGATCGCCCGCCCGCACCGGATCTCCAGTGAGACACAACAGGTTGCGGATCCCCAGCGCATGGGCCCCGAGCAGGTCGGATTGAAGGGCGATGCGATTGCGATCCCGGCAGGCCATCTGCAACACCGGCTCCAGACCCGCCTCAAGCAACAACTTGCAGGAGGCCAAGCTGCTCATCCGCATCACGGCCCGACTGCCATCGGTCACATTCACCGCATGGATACGGCCTTGCAGCGATGCGGCCATGGCCAACATGTGCGTCGGATCGGCTCCGCGCGGAGGCATCACCTCGGCCGTGAGCACCTGATCGCCGGCCTCAATCGCGCGCTGCAGCGCCGTCTTCAAGTCCTGTTCCATTTCACCGGCCCACTATGCAGGATCAGACCGATCGTCCGGACTACCATGTTCCCAACGGTGGCCAGCCATGTCCTCCCATGACGGTACGGATCCTCTGGAGATCTCCCTCTCGGCCAGGGAGGTCGAGATCATCGAGCTCGTGGCAGAAGGACTGACCAATCAGGAAATCGCTGACCGTCTCACCATCAGCAAACGAACGGTGGACAACCATGTGAGCAACGTGTTCACCAAGACCGGTTCTAAAAACCGGGTGGCACTGCTCAACTGGGCTATGGACAACGGCAAAATCTGCCGGGACGGCTTCAACTGCTGCGTCCTTCCAGAAAACGATCCCCCTTCACCCTGATTGAGGAGCTGACGGGCTCCGGCAGGCTTTGCAGGGACGTGGGACCCACAGGAATTCGAAAAAGGGTGGCGTATTCCAAGCAAGCCTCCACACTGGATCCCGCAAAGCGAAGCATTCCAGTTGTGTCGTACAGACCCACCACTGGGAAAAACCACCAATCAGACACCTCAAATCTAAAGGAAACCTGTAGACAAATCCAGTCCGGCCTTAGGACCAGCCACAGCGGCGACGCTGCTCCTCGGGCCAGGACTGAAACGGATGCTGGGCCAGCACCGCATTGCTCCAGCGAGACTCTCCGGTAATCTCCTCTCCACACCAGGACGGAATCAGCAGATCCTCCTGGGCCGATGCCAGCTCCACCTCGGCCAGCACCAAGGGAGCGTTCTGAGCCTGGAAACAATCCACCACCCAGTCACCACCTGGGCAATCCAAGGCGTAGCGGACTTTGTCAAGGCGGTGGGGCGCCAGTTCCCAGAGGGCTTCGGCATCCGCCACAGGGATCGGATATTCGAACTCATGGCGTACCAGGCCAACGGCATCAGCAGCAGCCTTCAGGGTGAGCCAGGCCTGATCCGAACCACGCAGGCGCACCCGCACTGTCACACCTTCGGCACTGGCAGCCAGATAGCTCTGACGCAGCGGCTGTGCGGGGCCAGCACTGCTGCGCCAGGCATCTGAGCGCACCAGAAAGCGGCGTTCAATCTCGAAGGCCATGGATCAATTCTGCGATGGCTGCGCCGCATGCAGGCTTCCCGCCCAGTGCAGCTTGTGGGACAGGGTGCGGTAATACGACGGGCTTTGATTAAGCAACACCATCAAGGCATGGTGGCGCGCCTGCTGAACGACACAGCACTCTCCTGGTTCAAGCACCGTGCAGCCCACACCGTCCTTCCACAGCTTGATGCGGTGATCCCCAGCCCCCAGCGGCCAGATCGCCAACCTGGCCCGGGGCGGCACCACCAGCGTTCGGCTGGAGAGGCTCATGGGACAGATCGGGGAAACGATGATGGCATCGATGCCGGGATGAAGAATGGGCCCCCCTGCTGCAAGGGCGTACCCGGTGGACCCCGTGGGGGTGGAGAGAATCAGACCGTCACCACGCACCTGGTCGATCACTTCCCCATCGATCTCGAGCTCCAGGGTGCAGGTGGGCGAAATCTCATCGCGGTAGGCCCGGAGATAGAAGTCGTTGAAGGCCAAGTGGTGCTCTTCATCGTCTTCCAGATCCGGCTGTTGCAGCAGACCGGGGGAGGCGGCACGGTCCTCTGCAGAGCGGCGATCCACCATCGCCTGAAGCATCATGCGCCGTTCGATCGCGAACTGATCGTCCTGAAGGCGTTGCCAGATCTGATCGCCACGCAACACACGGCGGTCGTGGGTAAGAAAGCCCAGATGGCCTCCCACATTGATGCTGAGGATCGGGATGTCATGCACCGCCAGGTGGCGAGCAGCTCCCAGCACCGTGCCATCCCCCCCTAGCACCAGCGCCAGGTCGGGCAACGACTCTTCAACAGCCAGTAAGCCTGGAAAAGGATTCACCCGTGGTCCCGACATCGCGGAGACCACATGGGTTCCGAGAGCTTTCAGCTCTTTGGCACATTGCCGAGCTTCACGCTGGGCAGGCTGGCTGTCGGCCCGATAGATCACCCAGACCCGATCGAGACGCATGACCCAGGTGTGCGAGGGTTACCAGCGCAGCAGGTTGAACTGCTCCATGTCGACGGTAACGCGATTGCGATAAAGCGACAGCAGGATCGCCAGACCGACGGCTGCCTCAGCGGCAGCCACCGTGATCACGAAGACAGCGAACACCTGGCCGCGAATCAAATCACCA
The DNA here is from genome assembly GCF_020514115.1 of Synechococcus sp. MU1642. Lineage (GTDB taxonomy): Bacteria > Cyanobacteriota > Cyanobacteriia > PCC-6307 > Cyanobiaceae > Parasynechococcus. The sequence continues at coordinate 24,733 of NZ_VTKZ01000011.1, read as the reverse complement.
TCCACGAAGGAGGAGAAGGCCATCAGGTTGATGTTCACGGCATTAAGCATCAGCTCAATGCTCATCAACACCCGCACCGCATTGCGACTGTTGATGAGGCCCCAAACACCGATGCAAAAGAGCATGGCGGCCACCAAGAGGTAGGCCTGAAGGGATGGAAGCGTGGCAAGAAAATCGCTCATCATTCCGCTCGGTTCATCAGCAGTGGAGTACGGGCCTTCTCAATCAGGCCTTGATCGGCCACCTCACCGGTGACCACATCGGTGGCCAACACATCACGACGGGCCAGCACGATGGCTCCGATCATGGCCATCAACAGCAGTACCGATGCCACCTCAAACGGCAACAGGTAATCGGTGAACAGATGTTCACCAATGCGGGCCGTGGCTTCTTCACCCACAGCGGGAGGACCGGGCAGCGACCAGGGGGTGGTGACCACAACACGAACCAACAACGCCAGCAGACCGGCGCAGACGCCAGCGGAGACCGCACGGCGTGTGGTGAGATTGGCGATGGCCTTGAGGTCTTCCCGCTTGTTCACGAGCATGATCGCGAACAGGATCAACACATTGATCGCGCCCACGTACACGAGAATCTGGGCCATGGCCACAAAACTGGCGTTCAGCAGCAGGTAGAGCCCTGCAACGGCTGTGAACACCCCGCCCAACAGGAAGGCGGAATAAACGATGTTGCTGAGCAGCACCACACCCAGGGCGCCGATCACCACAACGGCGGACAGCACCAGAAAACAGATCAGCTCGGTGGTTGTCGCGATGGTCATGCGTCGCCCTCCTTTGCCTCACTGGAGGATTGTCCCTCATTCTTGGGAGCGGGCTTGGCGGGAGGGGTGAGCGTCTCCAACACCTGAGACGGCAGCTGGCCCGCACGGGGGCGATCGGCAGCAACACCGTGGGGATCCATCTCGCCCGCCGGCAGATAGGCGAGTTCCCGCAGGGGAACGACCGAGGGATCGGTGGTGACGCTGGTGGGAAGACGTCCGAGGGCAACGTTGTCGTAGTTGAGGCTGTGGCGGTCAAAAGCCGCCAACTCGTACTCCTCCGTCATCGAGAGGCAATTGGTGGGGCAGTACTCGACACAGTTGCCGCAGAAAATGCAGACGCCGAAGTCGATGGAGTAGTTGCGCAGCTCCTTCTTCTTCGTGGCTTTGTTCATCACCCAATCGACCACCGGAAGGTTGATCGGGCACACCCTGACGCACACCTCACAGGCGATGCACTTGTCGAATTCGTAGTGAATCCGGCCCCTATAACGTTCGGAAGGAATGAGCTTCTCGTAGGGGTACTGCACCGTGACCGGACGGCGCTGCATGTGGTCAAACGTGACCGAAAAGCCTTGGGCCAGATTCCGAGCTGCATCGACTGCATCCCGGGTGTAATCACCGACCTGTTTGAGGAAGCCGAACATGGTCTGAAGGGGAGAGAACGAAGCGGAGACGGAAACGCAGAAATCCTAGGTAGGAAAACCTAGCCGCCGAATGCAACGGGGAAAGCGAGCTTGAGGGCTGCTGTCACCAGAAGATTCACCAGGGACAGGGGCAGCAGGAACTTCCAGCCCAGGTCGAGCAGCTGGTCAATGCGGACGCGGGGGGTGGTCCAGCGGAGCAGGATCGCCACGAAAACCAGCAGATAAGCCTTGAGCACCGTCATCACGATGCCAACGGTGCCCGTGATCACCTGCACCACAGGTGCATCGATGGGCTGGTTCAACCAGCCGGCCAGCCACTCCACAGGGATCGGGAAGCCCCAGCCACCGAGATACAGAACGCTGACCAGGACGGCCGAGAGGACCAGGTTGATGTAACCCGCCAGGTAGAAGAGGGCGAACTTCATGCCCGCGTACTCGGTCTGGTAGCCAGCGACCAGTTCTTCCTCAGCTTCGGGAAGGTCGAAGGGCAGCCGCTCACACTCGGCCAAGGCACAGATCCAGAAAATCAGGAAGCCCACCGGCTGACGCCAGATGTTCCAACTCAAAATGCCGGCACCGGTCTGCTGGCCCACGATGTCGACCGTACTCAGCGAGTTGCTCATCATCACGATGGCAAGAACCGCCAGAGCCAGGGGAATTTCGTAGCTGATCGATTGAGCAGCGGCCCGAAGTCCCCCCAGCAACGAGTACTTGTTGTTAGAGGCATAGCCGCTCATCAACAAGCCGATCGGCTGAATGCTGCTGAAGGAGATCCAAAGAAAGATCCCAACGCCGACATTGCTGATCAGCAGGTTCTGACCAAAGGGAATGATCAGCCAGGAAATGATCACCGGCACCACCACCAGCACCGGGCCGAGGGTGAAGAGCAGGCTGTCGGCCCGCGCAGGAATGATGTCTTCCTTGACCAGCAGCTTGAGGCCGTCGGCCAAGGGCTGAAGCACACCAAGAGCGCCGGCATATTCCGGACCGATTCGCTGCTGAACGGCGGCGGAGATCTTGCGTTCCAGCCAGACCGAAACCAGCACACCCACCACTGCAGCCACCAGGACCAGCAGCATCGGCAGCGGCAACCAAAGCAGCCTTGCCACCTCTGGGGAGAAGCCAAACCCTTGCAGGGCCTGGCTAAAGCTCAATTCCAGGTCCAGTCCCGGACTCACCATGTTGTCGACGGAAGTGGGTGCAACTTAGGCGGCCGGAGCCGAGACGCGCTCCTCAATGGGCATCCAGGAGCGTGGCTGGGATCCGGAGTAGATCTGCGAAGGCCGGAAAATCCGGTTCGCCCCGAGCTGCTCCCGCCAATGGGCCAGCCAGCCGGCGACCCTGGCGATGGCGAAGACCGGCGTGAACAGATCCCTGGGGATGCCGAGCTTGCGATACACCAGGCCCGAATAGAAATCCACGTTGGGATAGATCCCCTTGGGGCCAAGGCGGGACGCTGCTTCCTCTTCGATCGCCCGGGCCACGTCATAGAGGTCGTCATGGCCGAAGCTGGCGAACATCTCCTCCACCAGGGCCTGCAGGATCACGGCACGGGGGTCTTTCACCTTGTATTCCCGGTGGCCAAAGCCCATGATTTTGCGCTTGGCCGCGATGGCCTCATCTAAAAAGGCACCAGCATTCTCGGGACTCCCCACTTGCTCGAGCATGGCAAGGACGTCTTCATTGGCGCCGCCGTGGAGTGGGCCCGCCAGGGTGCCAACGGCTGAAGCCACCACGGCGTAGGGGTCGGTAAGAGTGCTGGCGGTGACCCGGGCACTGAAGGTGCTGGCGTTAAGGCTGTGCTCGGCATGGAGCATCAGGCATCGATCAAAGATCCGCGCCGCCAGGGGATCCGGCTCACGTTCAGTGAGCATGTAAAGGAAATTGGCGGAGTAGGCCAGATCATCCCTGGGCTGGATTGGGTCCTGGCCTTTGCGGATCAGCTGAAAGGCAGCCACCATCGTGGGGATCTTGGCAATCAGCCGCACCACCGCGTCATAGATGTACTGCGGGTCATCGATCGCCCGGCGCGAATAGAAAAGCCCCAGGGAAGCGGCACTGGACTGCAGCGCGTCCATCGGATGGCCACTGGCCGGGAAGCACTTCATCATGTCCCTCACCCGGAAGCTGACCCGTCGGTGCATCTGCACCGCGTGCTCAAACTCCGCCAACTGGTCATGGCTGGGCAGCTCTCCCCAGATCAGCAGGTAGGCCGTTTCCAGGAAGCTGCTGTTGGCCGCCAGATCCTGCATCGGGTAACCGCGATAGGTGAGCAGCCCCTTCTCTCCATCGATATCGCAGATCGCCGACTGGGTTGCCGGCACGCCATCGAGGCCTGGTCGCAGTTCGATACCGGTCCGCGCATGGCGCAGGTCGCCTGTCTGCTGCTGGGCCACCGCCTGATTGCCTCTAACAGCAACCTAAATCGTCAATCAACAGTGCTGGCCGAAGCAAGGCCTGCAACTGCCACTGACCCGCGGAACGACGCAGCTGGATCACACCAGCTTTCTTCAGCACCAGGGCACCGGGGGCACACCTCAGAAGAGCGCAGGCCAGATCGCCAAGGTCCGGCTCATGGCCCACCAGACCAAGGTGTCCATCCCACGGCGTCAGCAACGTTTTAAGGGCGCCTCCAGGTTGAAGGCGATCGTCCACCGCGAGCTCTGAAACGAGCCCCGCCTCTTTAGCCAGTTCCGCCGTTTGCAAAGCCCGACGGTACGGACTCGAGAGCAGGCGATCCAACCGCAGCCCCCGTTGCACCAGGGCCGCCATCACCAGCTGGGTTCGCTGACGGCCGGCGGCGGTCAAGGGGCGTTCCGGATGGTCCTGGCCCGCCTGGCGGGGTTTAGCGATGCCATGCCGCAACAGAACCAGGTCAGCCAAGCTCGAGCCGGGCATGCAATGGAATCTCGGTACCGCCCTGCTCCTGATGATCAACGTCGATGGCAAACGCAAGGCCACGGACCTGGTCCTGGAGGGGCCGCCCAGCCATCACCTGCAGAAGGGCCCATGGCCGCCATTGCCCCAACAATGCGCGGGCAGGCTCATCCGCCAGCAGTAGGGCCTGCGCGGGCTGGGAAGACGCTGTGAGCTCCTGCCACTGGTTCAAGCGAGGCTGGAGGGCACGCCCGTTCTGGCGCAGCGCCAGAGCCATCAAGGACTCCCCCCACCAATTCAACCCTGATGAGCGAACCTGAGCCACGGCCAATTGAGCGTCCACCCCCGGCTGGCGTCCCCGCTGACGCACCAGGCGCGTCCAAACGCTCAACACCTCGCCATCGCCCTCCAGCTCAGAACGGGTCAGACCCTGCTCCTGCAAACGGGCGTCAACCGCATCCCTGGCAGGGTTTTGCGGGCGGGTGGCCAGCAGCCACCCCTCGGGCTGGTCCTGCCAGAGAAGAGGGCCGTGATCGGCTTCAACAACAGCATCTGCCGCCGGCTGGTCCGCCAAGTGCTGCTCCAGCATCGGAGCGAACCACTGGGCCAACGGATGGTTTTCACTGGGATCCAACAAACGGGCTGGACTCTGCAGATGAGCCAGCCAGCGGGCATGGCCGCCAGCCGAAGCGGTCAGATCCGTGAGCCCAGCCCAGGGGGCGGTGCCAAGGGCTTGCTGGAACCCCAGTCGCCCATCCACCGCCAGGGTTGAACCCTCCGGCCGCAGTGATGCCACGAGTCCGCTCAGGTCGTCCCGTTGGGCCACCAGCTCCGGCAGCTGCAACCAATGCTCAAGGGCGTGGGGAGATGCCGTCAGCAGAGCCACGCCCTTGCCGAGCTCAGCCACCTGACGCTGCAGGCGTTGATCCCCCAGCTGATGCTGATCAGGGAGCTGCGAGACATCGAGGGCCTGCTCCAACACGCCCCGGCCTGAGGCCACGAGGAGCAAATCGTCGTCAATCAACGCCGTGGCCAGGGGTTGGGGGTCATGCCCCACCAACGCTCCCTGGCCGCTAATCACACCGATACCGCGATAACTGCTGATCTGCAGGTCGGTGCCCGCCAGGCTGCGTGTCTGCCAGAACCGTTGCAGAAAGCGCCGGGCGCCATCGTTATCCCGACTGGTTAAAGCCAACACCCAGCCAGCGTTGGTGTCCCCATCGATGAGGGTGAGGCTGACTTCCTCACCAAGCCAGGGCTCCAACTCAAGACCGAACTGGAGGCCCGCTAAGGCAAAGACGCCTTCGCGCCACTGCCGAGCGCCATCACGGGCATCGCGGCGTTGGGAGGCAGGGGCAACGGCCTGGGCATAGGCCGGCAACCGTCCTGGATCGGCCAGCCAATGGAGAGACAAATCAGCATCCCTGGGCACAAACCGGGCCGCCCGAGGCAGATGCAACGGCTGCTCTGCCAGCTGCAGGGGGCTCTGGCGGTTCATGGTCCAGAGCAGGCCAACGGCCAGCAAAAGCAGCGACAACAGCACAGCGCCGGCAGCGCTGAGAAAGGGGCGGGCCTTCATGGGCCGGCGGTCTCGGGTCGCCTCATCTTTGTCCATCACCGCAGAATGGCGCCATGGGCCAATCCCAACAACCACAACCAATCCAAGCCTCTGAACTGCAGCAATGGCTGCAAAGCGAGCGACCTTCCCCGCAATTGGTGGATGTGCGCGAGGAGGCTGAGCTTGCGATCGCTGCCTTCCCAGGTGCGGTGCTGCACCGCCCCCTCAGCCAATCCAATGCATGGCTGGGAACACTGCAGGCCGACCTCAAACCCGATCAACCCGTCGTGGTGGTCTGCCATGCCGGCGTGCGCAGCTACCACTTCGGCCTGTGGCTGCTGGACCAACCCTGGGGCCTTGAGGTGTGGAACCTTGAGGGAGGCATTGATGCCTGGAGCCTTCAGGTGGATCCCAGCATTCCCCGCTACTGATGAGCAAGCCCCTGTCCCTTCGGCAAGAACAGGTGCTTCAGGCGACGGTGCACCACTACGTCGACACGATGGAGCCGGTGGGCAGCCGCACCCTGGTGCAACGCTTCGGCATCCCTGCCAGCTCCGCGACCGTTCGCTCCGCCATGGGGGCGCTTGAGCGCCGCGGACTGCTGCAGCAACCGCACACGTCCGCAGGACGCGTTCCCAGTCCGATGGGATACCGGCACTACGTGGATGCGCTGCTGCCGGAACCCGGCATCGCCGTTCAACACCTGGAACGGGAGCTCACCGGACTCAGTCTTCGTTGGGCCGGTTTGGACGACCTGCTGATGCATGTGGCACGGCGGCTGACGGATTTCACCGGCCTGATGAGCCTGATCACCCAACCGCAGCAGAAGAACCGCCAACTGGAGACGATCCGTCTGGTGCCTAGCGGTGATCGACTGCTGGTGATGCTGGTGGAAGCCAGTGGCCGGGCCAGCCACCTCAACCTGCGCCTGCCCCACGGGGCTGAAACCGAACTCACCGCGATGGAACGTTGGGCTTCGGCACAGCTCGAGCAGGGAGACCTGAACTGGGAGGCTCTGCCCAGGCAGCTGCAAAGCAGCGGCGCTGTGCTGCGCAACGCCCTTGAACAGCCGACGCCCACCAACTCCACGCAGGTGGTGGTACATGGCCTCTCCAGACTGGTGAGCGAACCGGAATTTGAAAGCACATCCAGCCTTCGACCGCTACTGGAACTGATCGACGAGCAGCCTGGGACCTTGATCAGCCGCGGTGAATCCGCACGGGTGTGGATCGGGGACGAACATCCGCAACCAGCGCTGGAGGCCTGTGCCGTGGTTCAGGCCCCCTACCGCTGCAACGAGGGGCTGGGTCATGTGGCCCTGGTGGGCCCGATGCGCATGGCCTATGCCACGGCACGGGCAGCGGTACAGCGGGTGGCCCGCCACCTGGAATTGCTGCTGGCTTGAAGCCCGACCGTCAGAGCTGATCCCCAAGCTTCTCCGCCACGGTGTTGACGTCCTTATCGCCGCGACCAGAGCAGTTGATCACCACTTCCATGCCATCGGCCAGGGTGGGGCAAAGCTGCTCAAGCCAGGCAAAGGCGTGGGCGGTTTCCAGGGCTGGAATGATGCCCTCAAGCTCACTCACGAGTCGCAGGGCATCGAGGGCCTGTTGATCGGTGACTGCGGCGTACTCAGCACGCCCGATCTCCCGCAGGTAGCTGTGCTCCGGACCCACCCCGGGGTAATCAAGGCCTGCACTGATGGAGTGGGCCTCCATCACCTGGCCATCGCCGTCCTGCAGCAGCAGGCTCATGGCGCCATGCAGCACACCGGCACGGCCCTCGGTGATCGTCGCGGCATGGCGACCGGTGGCCACACCATCACCTGCGGCCTCGACACCGATCAGACGAACAGACGTGTCTTGAACAAAGGGATGGAACAAGCCCATGGCATTGGAGCCACCGCCAACGCAGGCCATCAGCACATCGGGCAGCCGACCGAAGGCCTCCTGACACTGCTGTTTGGACTCTTCGCCGATCACGGCATGGAAATCCCGCACCAACATCGGATAGGGGTGCGGACCCGCAACGGATCCCAGGATGTAGTGGGTGGACTCAACATTGGTCACCCAGTCGCGGATGGCTTCACTCGTGGCGTCCTTGAGGGTGGCGGTGCCGGCCGTCACCGGTTGCACCGTGGCGCCCAGCAGGCGCATGCGGAACACATTGAGGGCCTGACGGCGCATGTCTTCCGCGCCCATGTAGATCACGCACTCCAGACCGAAGCGGGCACAGACCGTGGCCGTGGCGACGCCGTGCTGCCCCGCACCGGTCTCGGCAATGATCCGCTTCTTGCCCATGCGCAGCGCCAGCAGGGCCTGCCCCAGAGCGTTGTTGATCTTGTGGGCACCGGTGTGGTTGAGGTCTTCCCGCTTCAGCCAGATGCGGGGGCCACCGTCGGCGCGGCGGTAATGGGCGGTGAGACGCTCGGCCTCATACAAGGGTGTAGCCCTGCCGACATAGTTTTTAAGCAGGCGATTGAGCTCAGAAGTAAAGGCGGGATCATTCCAGGCCTGGGCCGCCGCTTGCTCCAGTTCTGCCAACGCCGGCATCAGGGTCTCGGGCACATACTGGCCGCCGAATCGTCCAAAGCGACCGTGGGCTCCGGGACGCACCGCTGGCCGCAGGCTGGAGGGATCCGGAGTGCTGGTGTTGGACAGGGTGCTGGTCACGGATCCACGGCGGAGCGTCGGGTCAGCGTAAGCAGGCGGTCACGCCATGGGGCGCCGCATGGGCAGTCATCGACAATGCAAGCCGGTTGCGACGGGATGGATGCCAAAGGGAGGCTGGCAAGAATTCAGCAATGCCGAGAGCCTGCAGCGACCGAGCGGCCCTGCGGCGGAGCCCTCAGCCAAGGCGCAGCAAATGGTGCGGGTACAGCCCACCCGCGGAGGGAAAGGTGGCAAAACCGTGACGGTGATCCGTGGCCTGGAGCTGGATGCTGCGGGATTCAAGGCGCTGCTGAAGAAGCTCAAAACACGCATCGGCAGTGGCGGTACCGCCAGGGACGGCGTGATCGAACTGCAAGGGGATCAGGTGAATCTGGCGCTCGAGCTGCTCAGCAAGGAGGGATACCGGCCGAAACGAGCTGGGGGTTAAGGGAGAATGGCCGCCACTTCATGCCGTGGCCATGACAGCCAGCCCCACCTACGGAGAACTAACGAACAAGGGTGCGTCCACCAACATCGCCTGGCATGAGTCCTCGGTGGGCCGCGACGAGCGCTCGAAGCAGCGCGGTCACCGCAGCACCATTCTTTGGTTCACCGGACTGTCCGGCTCCGGCAAGAGCACCCTGGCCAATGCCGTTAACGCGGCTCTGTTTGAGCGGGGACTCGCCACCTACGTGCTGGATGGGGACAACATTCGCCACGGCCTCTGCAAAGACCTGGGCTTCTCCGATGCCGACCGTGAGGAGAACATCCGCCGCATCGGTGAAGTGGCAAAGCTGTTCCTGGATGCGGGCGTGATCGTGCTGACCGCCTTTGTTTCTCCCTTCCGTGCTGACCGGGACAAGGCTCGGGGCCTGGTGGAGGACGGTGACTTCCTCGAGGTGTTCTGCGCCGCTGATCTCGAGGTTTGCGAATCCCGCGATCCCAAAGGTCTTTACGCCAAGGCACGGGCGGGTCAGATCAAGGAATTCACCGGCATCTCCAGTCCCTACGAAGCACCGGAGACACCCGAGCTCAAAATCGACACCGGCAAGCAGGATCTGGCCGACTCTGTGGAGCTGGTGATCAAAGCGCTCCAGGAGCATGGGGTGATTCCGGCGGCCTGAGTTCGCCGTCACTGCCCCGGGCGGCATCCGCCAGGGTCTTAATGCAACTGGCCATGGGAACTGCCAACAGCAGTCCAAGCAACTCACCGAAGCCGAAGATGGCGCCCACCCGAGCGCCGATCGGCAGAGAGATCAGCAACCAGGCCGGTTGCAGGCCGACGATGCTGCCCATCAGCCGCGGTTGGATCACCTGATCGACGATCTGACCGACGACGATCGCCGCGACGAGCAGCTCAAGGCCTGTACGGGGGTCTTGAACCGCCAGCACCGCACTCACCGAAACGATCGACACGGCACTCGCATAGGGCACCAATGTGGTGAAGCCGATCAGCACGGCGAACAACACGCCGTAGGGAATTGTCAGGGCGGTGAAGACCAGAAGCTGACCACCACTGAGAATCAGTGCCAGTACAACCTGGCCGGCGAAATAGCCGCGAAAGGTGCGCTCGAGGGTCGTCTGCACCAGATCCCGCCAACGATCAGGCAGCCAACGGGCCAGGCCATCGACGATCGGATCCGCCCCCAACAGCAGAAAAACTGCCAGCACCAGCACGATCACCACATTGATCGTGGTGCCCACCGTTGCCCCCAACAGGCCCAATAGGCGCTGGCTCAGTTGCGTGGCCAGCCGACTGAACTGGGCCACCAGATCACTGCTGAGATCAGCGAAATCTGCAGGCAGGCCATGGTCGAGCACCCAGAGCTGACCTCGATCGATCCACTGCTCTGCCGCCGTGAGCAGAGACGGCGAGGCACTGATCAATTGGCTCAACTGTTCAATCAGTAGAGGCACCAAGGTCAAAGCCGCCCAGACCAGAAGCCCCAAGGTCACCAGGACCACGCTGACGATGGCCCAGGCGCGGGGAAGGCCCCGTTGCGCGAGCCAGCGGCAGGGCAGGTCCAACAAAAAGGCGATCAAAGCAGCGGTGAGGAACAGCCCAGGGAATGGGGCGAACTGCACAAGCAAACGCTTCAACACAAAGGCGTTCAAGCCCAGCAGCGGCAACAGAAGACCAAGTCGCAACCAGGCCGGCCAGGGCGTCATCGAAACGATGACGCGAATCGATCAGTGCTGCTCAAGGGAAGCCGGCTTGGAAGCGGAACTGACGTAATGGCACCAAAAACTGAGCCAGGCGGCAATCCCGAGGAACTTGAAACCCTCCTCAAAGATCTGCACCGTCTCGTAGGAATTCGGCCACAGTCCCTGGAGGGCATCGGTCAGAACCGACAGACCCAACAGCACAACGGAAACCAAAAAGGTGTCACCACCGAAGCGCCGCAGTGGCCCACGGAACCGAAATAACAACAGCCCGGTGAAGAAGGCGTAGGTGTAGTAGAGGAAGGCCTCGCCGAGGTAGCGGTCATGCACCAGGAACATGTCGTCGAGGCAGAGCCAAAGCGAGAAGCCGCCACCACAGAATGCGAATTGGCGGTTCATAACGGAGCCTTGGATCTGCTGGGTGGACGCTGCAAACAAGGCAATGGCAGCCGCCGCCATCCAAAGCAGATAGCCCACGCTGGAGAGGAAACCTTCTCCGAGAGGGACGTTGCAGGACTGGGCCAAATCCCTCAACACCATCTTGGCGCTGATGCCCTCTGAGGCGCTCCAGACCAGGGCGACCGCATAGACGATCGCCGCAGGCACCACCGCCCAAAGCAGCGTGGAACGCAGGGTGGAACGAACAGGAACATTCATGAATCCATCTGGGAGAGGTAATCCGTGCTGCCGAGATCAACCAGACGCGCATCCTTGGCAACCACAGCATCGTGGAGGCTGATGCGATAGGCCTCAAGTTTCTGGGCCAAGCCAGCATCGGCCACCGAAAGGATCTGGGCCGCCAGCAAGCCAGCGTTGAGGCCCCCACCGATGGCGACGGTGGCCACGGGAATCCCCCCCGGCATCTGCACGATCGAGTGGAGGGAATCGACGCCGGACAGCGCCCGACTTTTCACCGGCACCCCTATCACGGGCAGTGTGGTGAGGGCGGCAACCATGCCGGGGAGATGGGCCGCCCCACCGGCACCGGCGACGATCACCCCAAATCCCTGATCCCGGGCGGCTTGAGCGAAGTTCACCATCTCCAAAGGTGTCCGGTGGGCCGAGAGCACCCGAACCTCCACCTCCACTCCCAGCTCGCGCAGGATGGCGGCAGCGGGTTCCATGGTGGGCAAGTCGGAGTCACTTCCCATCACAACGGCAACTCGGGGGAGCACTGGCGGCACAACGCAGAAGGGCAAGACTGCCATCGTCTCCCCCCATGGCTGCCGCGGCCAGTGTTGCGTTGATGCACCGGATCACCAACGTTCGTCTGCCGGTTCCCTTTCCTGGGGAAGGAGACCAGCGCTACGGCGTCGACCTCGACGACCAAGGGCTGATCTGCCGCATCGACGCGATGGGCGCAGAGGCTCAACAGACGGATAAAGACTGGAACGGCGACTGGCTCAGCCCCCGGGGTGTTGACCTGCAGATCAACGGCGGGTTGGGGCTGGCCTTCCCGGAACTGAGTGCGGCGGATCTGCCACGGCTTGAGGAACTGCTCGAGCTGTTGTGGCGCGATGGGGTCGAAGCGATCGCACCAACCCTGGTGACCTGCGGCATCGCACCGCTGCGCCAGGCCCTGGCAGTGCTGCGGCAGGCCCGGCAACAGCACCGTCGAGGCCGTTGCCGGCTGCTGGGAGCCCATCTGGAGGGTCCCTTTCTGGCGGAGGCCCGCCGCGGTGCCCATCCTCGTGAGCACCTGGCGCGCCCCAGCCTGAAAGCCCTGGACGAACGGATCGGTGGGTTCGAAACGGAGATTGCCCTGGTCACCCTGGCCCCCGAACTGGAGGGGGCCGCTGCGGTAATCGAGCGGCTGCGGGATCTGAGCATCAGCGTGGCTCTCGGCCACAGCGCCGCCACTGCCGGACAAGCCAGCGCCGGTTTCGATCAAGGGCTAAAGATGCTCACCCACGCTTTCAATGCAATGCCGGGCTTGCACCACCGGGCACCGGGGCCGCTGGGAGAAGCCTGCCGGCGCGGCGGGATTGCCCTGGGGCTGATCGCCGATGGCGTGCACGTCCACCCCACGATGGCGGTGCTGTTGCAACGGCTGGCGCCGGAGCAGACAGTGCTGGTGAGTGATGCGCTGGCCCCCTACGGCCTGGCCGACGGGGAGCACCGCTGGGACGAGCGGGTGTTGCAAGTGGAAAACGGCACCTGCCGCCTCGAGGACGGCACCCTGGCGGGGGTGACCCTGCCGCAACTGGAGGGGGTGAAGCGGCTGGCCAGCTGGAGTAACAGCCCCAGTGCTGCGATCTGGAGCGCCACGGTGGCGCCGAGGCGGGTGATCGGCGATGCAACGGGGTGCATGGACGCCTTGATGGGACGGTCACTGACGCAGCTGCTGCGCTGGCGCCAGGACAACGGTGATCTGCACTGGACCTGCGCTGCTTAGGATCCCGCCGACGCAACCTTCCGCCATGGCCCCCGATCAGCTGCTGGAGCAGAAACAGGCCGAGAAGAAGGAGGTGAAGGGCTACTTCGAAACCACTGGCTTCGACCGCTGGAACCGCATCTACAGCGACAGCGACGACGTGAACAAGGTGCAGCGCAACATCCGCATCGGTCACCAGAAAACCGTTGATGAGGTGCTGGCCTGGATCAAGGAAAGCGGTGAACTCAGCCAGGTGAGCTTCTGCGATGCCGGCTGCGGTGTGGGCAGCCTGAGCCTGCTGCTGGCGGCCATGGGCGCTGGATCCATCAACGCCAGCGACATTTCCGAGGCCATGGCCCAGGAAGCGGAGCGCCGGGCCCGCGAGGCCGGCCTCGACATGGCCAAGCTGAACTTCTTCGCCAGTGACCTGGAAAGTCTGAGCGGCTCCTTCCACACGGTGTGCTGCCTGGATGTGTTCATCCACTACCCCCAGCAACCGGCTGAGGAGATGGTGAAACACCTCTGCAGCCTCACCGAAAAGCGCCTGATTGTGAGCTTTGCGCCATACACCCCGCTGCTGGCGCTGCTGAAGGGCATTGGCCAACTGTTCCCTGGCCCGAGCAAAACCACCCGGGCCTACACGCTCAAAGAAGACGGCATCGTCAAAGCGGCAGAAGCCTGCGGCTTCAAGCTGGTGCGCCGCAGCCTGAACAAGGCCCCCTTCTACTTCTCGCGCTTGATCGAGTTCCGCAAAGCCTGATCTCCCTCACTTGGGGGATCCACCTGGAGTGTTGTCTCCCCCAAGTGAGGGAGACCCGAAAGCCGCCAAGCGTGCAGCCGGTAGCCGCCATCCCCGGGGGTTGCTGTCGCTGTGATCTCGCGATTGCGGAGATACAGCGGATCCCCCAGCAGCGGACTACCCAGCTGCGCCAGATGAATCCGGATCTGATGCGGCCGGCCGGTGGTGATCGTCACCTGCAAGCGATCGCCGTCAGCCGTGCGCTCCAACAGCTCCAGCTCGGAGCGGGCTGAGAACCGTTTGCGGATCGGCTCATCGTCGAGCGGTTCCGGCCCCCAGATCCAACCCAAGAGCGGATGCGGCCGTTCCACCACATCACTGCTCACCATCAAACACTGGCCCAGCTCCAACCCCGGCACCCGATGGCTCCAGGCCTGATACACCTTGCGGCAACCGCCGGCCGGCCGGAATCGCTTCGACCAGAGGGCGCGCATTTGCGGCGTGCGGGCACACACCTGCAGGCCGGAGGTGAAGCGCCCCAGGCGGTGCACCGGCCGGGCACCGGTGGGCTCAAGCAAGGCCGTGAGCGTGTGGCGCAGGAAGCCACCACCAGGCATCACCGGCAAGCCGGAGGGCTTGTTGATCACCAACAGATCGCCGTCGTCGTGAATCGTCTCCCATTGGTCCGGGATCGCCTCCTCCAGCCAGGGCGGACGCCGCCAACAGAGGGTGTCCTCTTCCTGCAGTGCTAGATCACCGGTGAGCAATGCGCCGTTCCAATCCAGCTCACCAGCCGCAATTCGCTGCTGCCACACCAACCTATCGGAGTGACGGTAGCGGTCCGCCAGCCAATCGCTCACCAAGGTGCCGGCATCGGCCCGCGGCACCTTGTCGCGATAGGTCCAGCCGTCGTTGAGCGCGGCCGGCTTCAAGTCACCAGACGGTGCTCCAGGGCGTAACGCACCAGTTCCGTGCGGCTGGAGGTGCCAGTCTTGTTGAACAGGCGGCTCACGTACTTCTCCACGTTGCGAATCGAGGTCTCCAACTGACGGGCAATCTCCTTGTTCATCAGGCCCTCAGCCACCAGCTGGAGCACACTCGCCTCCCGCGGCGTGAAGCTGTGCACCACAGGCTCTGTGGAGGGCAGCGCTTCTGCCTGGGCGAGCAGCGAGCGGATCTCGGTGATCTGCTTGGCCATCTGGCCCATATCGGTATCGGCGAAGCGCGCCGCCTCCTGCAGCAGACGTTGCTGGCGCTGGGCCACGTTGCGCACCCGCGCCACCAGCTCATCGGGATCGAAGGGCTTGGGGATGTAGTCATCTACCCCGGCCAGATAACCCTGGGTGCGGTCCGCCGTCATGCCCTTGGCGGTGAGGAAGATCACCGGAGTGCCGCCGAGCCGTTCATCGGCGCGCAGCTTCTGCAGCAGGCCATAGCCATCCAGCCGCGGCATCATCACGTCGCTGATCACCACATCCGGCAACATCTGCTGGGCTTTGCTGAACCCCTCTTCCCCGTCCACCGCAGTGGTCACATCAAAGCCTTCGTCTTCCAGGTAGGCCTGCACCGCCGTACGCAGACCCGGCTCGTCGTCCACCAGCAACAGGCGCGGGGCGGGCGCCGCGGCCTCGACGGATTCAGCGGTGGGAGTGGGCGCGTCGCTCATGGCCGGAATCGCTCTTGCAGCAATGTATGGAGCACGCGCTCAACGGGCCAGTGCGGGTAACTGCTCCTGCTGTTCGGGAATCAGGGTGGAAAAGCCCAGATCCAGGGCCTTTTGCCGCAACGTGGCAGGGTCGGTTCCCGCCACCTCCGGCACGCAGGCCGCCCACCACACCAGGTGATCTTCCCGGTTGACATCGGTGATCGGACCACCGGGATTGAGGGTGCGCACGTAAACCGCCATCGGGGTGCGTTTCACCCGCACAGGCTTGGTGGTGGAGCAGTTGACGCTTTCGACATAGACGTTCAGATCCGACGCCGACTCCTCCCACAAGCTGTAGCTGCGGGTGTCGGGATTCGACGAAGCTGGCTTGACCCCATAAATTCCGATCGAAAGGATGCCGACAGGGGCCGGGCGTTCGATCAGCACCTTGAGATCAGCTGGCCGCGATTGCCGCATTTGCTCCAGCACCTGCTCACGATCGAAACCACTCACGGGCTGCGCCCAGACCAGCCCCCCCAAGCCCAGGAGAGCCATCGGCGTTCGCAGACCCATGCCAGTGCTGTTCGCAATGCAGCACCATGATCGCAACATCTGCCTGAATCGTCCTGAGCGGCTCGGCTCTCTCCTTTGATTTCCAGGCCACCACCCCCTGTGCGGCCGAGGTGGTGGAGGCGATGGCGCCTTTTTGGAGTACGGATTGGGGCAATCCATCCAGCCGCCAGCATCGGCTCGGCCTGAGCGCCTCTGCCGCGGTGAAAGTGGCGCGGCGCCAGCTGGCGGAGGCGGTGGGGGTGAACCCGGAACGGCTGGTGTTCACCAGCGGCGCCACCGAAGCCAACAACCTGGCCCTGTTGGGCCATGCCCGCGCCCTAGGCAAGGCTCATCTGATCAGCGTGGCCACCGAACACCACGCCGTGCTCGATCCGCTCAAGCAACTGCAACGGGAGGGGTTCAACGTCACCCTGCTGGACCCAGGCCCCGATGGACTGATCAGCCCCGAGCAGCTGGAGGCGGCGATCACCCCCGAGACGCGGCTGGTGAGCGTGATGGCGGCCAACAACGAAATCGGCGTGCTTCAGCCGCTCGAGCAGCTGGGTGCCCTCTGCCGGGCCCACGGCATCACTCTGCACAGCGACGGGGCCCAGGCCTTCGGGACGCTGCCGCTAGCACCTGATGCCCTGGGGGTTGACCTGCTCAGCCTTAGTGCTCACAAGCTCTACGGGCCAAAGGGCATCGGCGCCCTGGTGCTGCGGGAGGGCATTGCCATCGAACCGCTGCAGTGGGGGGGCGGCCAGGAAGCGGGGCTCCGGGCCGGCACCCTGCCCACCGCCTTGATCGTGGGCTTTGCCGCAGCAGCCCGCCTGGCAATGCAGGAGCAGGATCAGCGCAACGACCGGCTTGAGCATTTACGCAATCAGCTTTGGGAGGGCCTGCAGCAGCGCCTCCCCGGCGTGCTGCTCAATGGAGCGCTGCAGCCGCGCCTGCCCCACAACCTCAACATCAGCCTGCCCGGGGTGAACGGCAGCCGCCTACACAGGGCCCTGCGCCCGCAACTGGCCTGCAGCAGTGGCTCCGCCTGCAGCAACGGAGCGCCCTCCCACGTACTTCAGGCGATCGGTCGCTCGCGCGCTGAAGCCGAAGCCTCCCTGCGGCTGAGCATGGGGCGCCAGACCACAGCCGCCGAAGTGGATCAAGCCATTGCCGCGATCACCGACGCCGCTGCTGCCGCCGGGTTCCTCAGCGGTCGCTAAGCAGGAGCCAAACGCTGGGCCACCCGCCATTTGGCACTGCGGCTGCGGGGATTGGCCTCTTCCTCCTGCTCGGTGGCCACCACCGGCTTGCGGGTGATCCGTTGCAAGCGCTCATCGCGCAGGAAGGCGGTTTTGACGCGGCGGTCTTCCAGGGAATGAAAACTGATGATTCCCAGCATGCCCTCGGGCTCCAGCCAGTCGGGGGCCTGCTGCAGCAGGCGATCCAGCACCACCAGCTCATCGTTCACAGCAATCCGCAGGGCCTGGAAGGTGCGTGTGGCGGGGTGAATCCGCCCCCGCCGCGCCTTGGGGGAATAGCAACCCGCCACGGCGTAGGCCAAGGCCGCGGTGCCGTCATAGGAGCCCTTGTCTTTGAGATCGGCTTTGATCCGCCGGGCGATGCGGCGGGAGAGCCGCTCCTCCCCGTAGCCATAGATCAGATCCGCCAGCGCGTTCTCCTCCAGGCGATCAATCAACTCAGCCGCGGTCTCCCCCTCACCGCCGGCATTCATCCGCATGTCCAAGGGACCATCGAGGCGAAAACTGAAGCCCCGCTCCGCCACATCCAGCTGCGGGCTGCTCACGCCCAGATCCGCCAGCACCATCACGGCGGGCTCGGGCGGCACATAGTCGGCAAAGTTGGTGGCCACGATCGAGACGCGGTCGCCGAAGGGGGCCAGACGCTCCGCCGCCGCTGCTCGGGCCGTGGCGTCCTGGTCCAAGCCGATCAATCGAAGGCCGGGATGCTGTTCCAGCAAAAGGGCGCTGTGGCCGCCACCACCGAGGGTGGCATCGATCAACAAGCCATCCGGACGTGGGATCTGCCGGGCTGCGTCCAGCACCGCATCGGCCAGCACAGGCACATGGCTGAAGGGGGGCACAAGCCACAGGCGAAGACTCCTTAAGATCTACACATCGATCGGACCACCGCTCCCATGACGCAGCTGGAAACGCGCACGGAGCCCATGGTGGTGAACTTCGGGCCCCACCACCCCTCCATGCACGGAGTGCTGCGGCTCGTCGTCACCCTCGATGGTGAGGACGTGGTCGACTGTGAACCGGTGATCGGTTACCTCCATCGCGGCATGGAGAAGATCGCTGAGAACCGCACGAACGTGATGTTCGTGCCCTATGTGAGCCGCATGGACTACGCGGCGGGGATGTTCTACGAGGCGATCGTGGTGAACGCCCCGGAAAAACTGGCAAACATCCCTGTGCCCAAGCGGGCGAGCTACATCCGGGTGCTGATGCTGGAGCTCAACCGCATCGCCAATCACCTGCTCTGGCTTGGACCCTTCCTGGCAGATGTGGGAGCCCAGACGCCGTTCTTCTACATCTTCCGCGAGCGGGAGATGATCTACGACCTCTGGGAAGCCGCCACTGGTCAAAGGCTGATCAACAACAACTATTTCCGCATCGGCGGCGTCGCCGCTGATCTGCCCTGGGGATGGCTTGAGAAATGCCGTGATTTCTGCGACTGGTTCGGCCCCAAGATCGATGAATACGAAAAGCTGATCACCAACAACCCGATTTTCCGGCGCCGGATTGAAGGTTTGGGAACAATCGAGAAGGAAGACGCCATCAACTGGAGCCTCTCCGGCCCGATGCTGCGCGCCTCCGGTGTGCCCTGGGATTTACGCAAGGTTGATCACTACGAGTGCTACGACGACTTCGACTGGCAGGTGGCCTGTGAGAAGGAAGGCGACTGCTACGCCCGCTATCGCGTGCGCATCGAAGAAATGCGCCAATCGCTCAAGATCCTGCGCCAAGCCTGCGACATGATTCCCGGCGGCCCTACTGAAAACCTCGAAGCCAAGCGCCTAAACGAAGGCAAGGGCAGCGACGCTGCTGGTTTCGATTTCCAGTACGTGGCCAAGAAGGTGGCTCCCACCTTCAAGATCCCCAACGGCGAGCTCTACACGCGGTTGGAGTCTGGCAAGGGTGAGATCGGCGTGTTCATCCAGGGCAATAACGACGTCACCCCCTGGCGCTTCAAGATCCGCGCTGCCGACAGCAACAACCTGCAGATCCTTCCCCACATCCTCAAGGGACACAAGGTGGCCGACATCATGGCCATCCTCGGTTCTATCGACGTGATCATGGGATCGGTGGATCGCTGATCTCTGAACCGTTTTCTACGGCGTTTGCAACGCACGGGATACCTGCTGCCCGCGACTCTCACTGGTGCGTTGTGGCTCAAGGGACTGCATCCAAGCCTTCCCGGCCTGGGCTGTCCGTTGCGTGCCCTCACCGGCGTTCCTTGCCCCACCTGCTTTCTGACCCGCGCGATGGGGGCAGCACTCACCGGTGATCTGAGCGGATCGCTGCAATGGCATCTATTTGGCCCCATTGCCGCCCTGGGGCTTGTGCTCTGGAGTGTGCTGGCGCTCCAGCAACGGCGGCTCATCCCAAAGGGCCTGCCCCTCTGGGCCCTTCCCGTTGTAGGTGGAGGGTTGATCAGCTACTGGCTGCTTCGCCTGAGCACCAACAGCTGGCCAAGCGGCTGAGGCCTATCAGCGCAACAAGCCGCGCTGATAGGCGACGTTCTGGAGAAAAAAGCTGGCCATGGGGATCACCACAAATCCCCCCAAACCGCAGGTCGCCAGGGCCAGCAGCCCCACAACGATGCCCGTCAATACCTCAAGGCCCACAAAGCTCAAGCCGTTCTCCGAGCGATACACCACCTGAAACGACTGGGAGAACGCTTCGCCGATGCCCATGTCGGTGACGAAGATGCGATTGATGAACACCGGCGTCACCAACGCCACGGCAATGCCGGGAAGGATGCAGAGCAGAAAGCCAATGGTGGTGACCAGCGAGAAGAACAGCCCCGCCAGGACGTAACGCCACCAACGGCCTGTGAGCAATTGAGCGGCAGCTGAAATCGTCACCACCTCGCCACGCTCGTAGTAGAGGGCAGGAACGGCCACCAACAGCACCGACAAGAGGCTGGCGAGGATGGAGAACGGCAACTGAATCAATTGGGCTAGCACCGCTCCGAGCCCCAACGCCGCATCGCTGCTGCCGATGATCGCCGACACCACAACGATGATCAGGCCATACACCAGAACAGCCAGCAGCGACATCACGATCGAGCCCACCCAGCTCATCAGCACCACGGGAATGTGCTGCAAGAAGGCCTGCCAGGCCTTCTGGATGGACGGAGGCTCGAAGGCGATCGGCGCGGCCATGCTTGGTGCGGGATTTCTGTCAGGGTGACAGTCGGCACCGGCTTGAACAACACATCGCCATGACCTCTGCCCCCTGGCTGGAGTTGAGCAGAACCGTGCGTTTTAGCGACACGGATGCCGCTGGCGTGATGCACTTTCAGCAGCTACTGGGCTGGTGCCACCAGGCCTGGGAGGAAAGCCTAGAGCGGTTTGGTTTACCAGCGGCTTCAGTCTTCCCTGGCGGCCGCGGAGAGCAACCGAGCGTGGCCTTGCCGATCGTGCACTGCCATGCCGATTTCCGCGCCCCGGTGCAGGTGGGCGACAAGCTGCTGATCCGCCTGGAACCGGAACGGGTTGATCCCAGCAGCTTTGCGGTGAAAAGTCAGGTGCTGCTAGAGGACAAGCTTGTCGCCACAGGCTGCCTGCGCCATGTGGCCATCGACGTCAACACCCGGCGCCGCTGTGCTCTGCCCGATGGCGTGGACCGTTGGCTGGAGGCGTCAAGCCTCGGCCGCATCCAACCGCTCTAACCACTCCCGCCAGCGCTGGCGCTGCCATTTCCCCAGCGCCGAGGGGGCCAAGTCGGGGCATACGACCCAACGCCGAGGCGTCTCCGCCGGTGACCAGGACAGTGTGAGGGCTTCAAGCCGCGGCAACACCGCAGCGTCCGTGCTGCCGACGAGGGCCACCAACCGCTGTCCCCACTCCGGATCATCCACACCGAGCAACAGCACGGCGCTCACCGGGAGTGATTCCGCCTGAATCGGGGTCATCAAACGCTCCTCCAGCTGCTCGGGAAACACGGTTTCTCCGCCGGAGTGGATGGCGCCATCGATCCGGCCCGCAATCTGGAGGCCTGGGGTCAACATGGCCCGATCCCCGGAGCGCCACCAGCCATCGGCATCCCTGAGCGGTTCCCACCGATCGGGCTGATCCGCCCACCAACGGCCCAGGGCCAACCGATCAGTGCGCACCTGAAGCGCCCCATCAGCGGCCAGCCGCAGCTCCACATCCATCAGCGGGTCGCCACACCCCGGCTCGCCTGCCAAGAAGCGGTCTGGTGGCAATGCCGTCACCATCGCCGCCGTCTCCGTTGAGCCATAACAGGGCGCCAGCGGCAGCTGCAACGCCCGAGCCTGATCTGCCAACGGAGGCGGGAGGGCAGCGCCACCGATCCAAATCAGCTGCTGCTGCTGCAGGAAGGCCACCCCGTCGGGATGGGCCAGCAGACGCGCCAGCTGCGTGGGCACCAACGACAGCAATGCAGAGGTCGTCCGCCAGGCAGACAGGCCCTGGCAGAACGCAAGCAATTCGGTGGGGGTTTTCATCAACCCCGGCGCCAGTGGCTGATGCCCCGCGCCCCAACAGCCGGCGCGCCACCAAGGCATCAGACCACTCACATGGGTGTGAGGCAGTGGATTGAGCAGCAGGGTGGCGGCGGGGTCAAGGCCGATCCTTGTCAACCAATGGGCGGTGGCTGCAGCCGAACGGTCCAAATGCAGCGACGGCTGGGCGCAGCAACGGCTGCCGCCACTGCTGCCACCACTGCGCACCAGCACACCCGGGCCTGGCGGCAGTTGATCAATGGGTGCCGCTTCCGCCTCCGGCGACAGGGGCACCCAGTGCCCCGCCGCCAGCCCCTGCTCCAGCCGCGCGAACTCGCTCATGCTGCTGCGGCCCAGACCTGTTCTGGATCCGTGGAGAACAAGGGCCCCGATGGCGTCCAGCCGGGGGCCAGGCCCGGTGCCGTCGGCGTAGGCCCCTGGGCCTGAAGCCCGGCTAGATGCTCCAACCAACGCCGACCGATGCCGGTTTCAAACGCCGTGCTCAGCATCCGTTGGGGGATCCCCGCTTGTAGCTCCCGCAACAGCAGGCGGGGATCCCCCTCCAGCGCAGGCCGCCGCACCTGCCAGCCGCTCCAGCTGCGGCACAGCTCCGGGTGCTGGTCGAGCGATTCATCGAGGGCCACCGGCCCCAGCGCCGCCAACTGCTCCAGGCCGGCTTGATCTTTCACCGCCAGCGGCTGCTCCAACCAATCCAGGCGCGGGTCATCGCACAACCGCTGCATCCAGGCCTGGGCCGTGCTGCGGTCCCAGCCGCCGTTGGCATCCAGCCGCAACCGGGCCGTGGTGGGCAGCCGCTTAAGCAGCTGCTCGAGCAGCTGACGTTCGAGGGGATCGGGCTCCGTTGCCACCTTCCACTTGAAGGTGCGCTCCTCAAGGCCACCCGCCGATGCTGCCGCAGCCTCTAGGGCCGCAAGCATGGCCTCGCCAGCCGGCAACAACAGAGCAGGGGCAGGCGCCTTCAGCCATCCCTGGGGCGAAGCAGCACCAACCACACCTTGCAGCTCCGCCAGCGCCGCTCCCAGGCCAAAACCCAATGCCCCCGGTACCTCCTGCAGCAGGGCCACCAACTGAGCCTGAGGAAGCTCCTCTGGCAGCGAGGCGAGAGCGTGCTCACAGGCCGTGAACTGATGCTGCTGAAGCGGAGCCACTTCGCCCCAGCCCACGGATCCCTGATCAGCCTCCAGCCGCAGCAACCAGCCACAGCGCTCCTGCAGAACGCCAGCTGCCGTGCGCAGCGGCTGCAGCAGGGCAAAGCGGAAGCGGCGCCGCTGCAATCGGAGCGTCATCCGCCGGTCCAGAAGCGAGCCAGGGCAAGACCAGCACTGAAGCCCAGACCATTCCAGCCCTGGAAGCGCAAGGCCAAAAATTTGCTGCCGCTGATCAGCTCCGGCCGGTCGTGGTGGCGCTGGAGCAAACGCATTAGCTGCACACCAGCAGGAAGCCCGAGAGCGCTTAACAACACCGTCGGAGACAAGTCCCCATGCAGCACGGGCACCCACTCCAATGCCAGCGTCAGGGCCACAAACCAGGGCACCAGAGCCGCTGCCCGGGCCGTGCCCAAACGCACCACCGGCGAACATTTGCCGTGGGCGGCGTCCTCCTCCACCTGATGGAAGTGAGAGCAGAACAACACAAGGGTGGTCGCCAGGGCGGGGCCTGCCCCCAACATCCAGGCCGTGCCCCAAGCAATCGATGCTGCCCCCCTGGGCTGCAACACCACCAAGGCCGCTGCGGTAGCGAAAGGCCCAAAGGCCAGCCAACACAGGGGCTCACCCAGGCCGCGGTAACCCAGGCGGAACGGAGGGCCCTGGTACACGTAACCCAGGCCGCAGCAGACCAACACCAGGCACAACACCGCCCCGCTGCTGTTCCAGGCCAACCCCCCCATCAACAACAATCCCAGCATCAGCGCGGTGGTCGCCCCCTGGGCGACACGGTCCCGGCGGCCGGTGAGGTTCACCACGGAATGGGGCTTGCCGGTGGCATCCACACCCGTGGCGGCATCAAAAACATCGTTGCTGAGGTTTTCCCAAAGCAGCAGCAGGATGGCCGCCAGCACAAAGCCCCCCAACTGCAGCCATCGCAGAGAGCCCGCCACCCCGAACTGCCATCCAGCGGCGACCAGCACTGGCATCACGGCGACGGAATACATCGGCCACTTGATCGCTGCCTTCCACAAACGGCGGCGATCGGCGTAACGGGATGCGACAGCCTGCGGCTCAGACATGGACAGGACCCGTTCCCGCAGGGCGAAGACCCATACATTTGAGCAGTAACCCTGGCCGGAAACGCCGCGGATGTCGGCTGATTGTTGTTTCAGCACCCTCCTCTCCGCTGCCCAGCGGGGATGGTTGGCCTGTGACGGCGATGAAGCGCTGCTGAGCCTGGCCCTGCCGATCGAAGGAATCGACCCGCTTCTGGCCCTGCCGCAGCTGGCGGAACAGGAAAGTTTGCAAGTGCTGTGGGACAGCGCCCCGGGCCTCTGCCTGGCCGCTGCAGGGCCCTGCCAGGAATTAGAGCTGGCGGGCAGTCGTCGCTTTGAGCAGGCCCAGCGCTTCGCCGACCTCTGCCTGAG
This sequence comes from Synechococcus sp. MU1642, assembly GCF_020514115.1. GTDB lineage: Bacteria > Cyanobacteriota > Cyanobacteriia > PCC-6307 > Cyanobiaceae > Parasynechococcus. The sequence continues at coordinate 438 of NZ_VTKZ01000011.1, read as the reverse complement.
CCGCTTGCACGACACGGCAGCGGACAGCCCAGCCCATGCGCGACCTCGGGTGCTGCTGCGTTTTCGCTTCTTCGATCAGGTGAGTGAGCGCCGCCGCAGTGAAGCGGTGGTGCCATCAGTGCAGGCGGTGCTGCCTCGATGGCAGCTGAGCCGTCAGGGACGCCGCGGCTGGCTGCGGCTGAATGGGGTAGTGAGCAGTGCAGCGGACTGCCGCGAGCTGGCGGAACAGCTTTGGCTTAAGCACGAACAGCTAGTAAAGACGCCAGCCACGCCAACCCCGCTCAAGCCACAGGCGCTGGTGGCGGCAACGGAACCGGAAACCTGGCGGCAGCGCTACGCCGCAGCCCTCACCCACGGAATTGATCTGGTCAACGACGACGAGCTGCACAAACTGGTGCTGGCCGTGCGACACCGCATTGTTCTGGCCAACACCTTCAA
>NZ_VTKZ01000010.1 GCF_020514115.1 Synechococcus sp. MU1642 | reverse complement strand
AAACTTACAATGTACAAAAATCATCGATGCAGTCTTCAGTTTCACAACCACAAAAAGGAAACTATTTACGTTCTTAGTGGCCGACTTCGGATTTTTGTTGGACCTTCAAAAGAAAATTTATCAGAAAAAGTCTATGGTCCAAATGAATCAATCACATTAGAGCCTGGTTTAGTGCACCGTATGGAAGGAGTTGAGGATAGTATTTATCTCGAGGCGAGTACACCGGAAATGGATGATGTCGTACGTCTGTCAGACGATTACAACCGCGCTGAAACTTTATGAGCTACCGAATAGTCATTCCAACTGCTGGGATTGGTTCACGCCTAGGTAATTTAACTAAATACATAAATAAATCATTGGTAAGCATTGCACATCGACCAGTGCTCTGTCATTTGATTGAACAATTTCCAGAAGATTGTGAGTTTGTTATAGCACTAGGTTACAAAGGAAATTTAGTTCGTGAATTCATTGAGTTGGCATACCCAAGTCGAACATTTATATTTGCCGAGGTCGATCCCTATATAGGGAAGGGATCAGGGCTTGGCTATAGTTTAATTTGTTGTGAGCAATATTTACAGCAGCCTTTTATTTTCATTTCTTGTGACACTTTAGTCAAAGAGCAAATCCCTTCTCCAAGTTTTGATTGGATTGGATATTCTCAAGTAGATGACATTAAATCTTATCGCACTGTAAGCGTAAAAGATGGAAATGTTGAAGCTATTCTAGAAAAGGGAGAATGTAATTCGCAAAATCTATATCCTTATATTGGCATGGCAGGGATACGACATTACATTGAATTCTGGTCAGCGATGCACCAAGGAAACAATATTGCAATCGAGCAAGGTGAAGCTTATGGCTTACGTTGTCTTTTAGATAAACATAATTTAAAAGCCAGACTCTTTACCTGGTATGACACAGGTTCACAAGTAGGTTTGGAGCGTACAAGACTTGTCTACAGTCAGCCTGATGCACCAAATATTCTAGAAAAAGAAAATGAAGCAATATGGTTTATAGATAATAACGTCATAAAGTATTCAGATGACAGAAAGTTTATTGCCAATCGTGTCATTAGATCTTCAACACTATCTAGATTTGTACCTGAAATAACAAAACATAGCGAACATATGTATAGTTACAAAAAGGTGCAGGGGGAGGTTCTGTCGAAGGTAATCACACTTCCTTTATTCAAACAATTTCTCGAGCATTGTAAAGAATTTTGGGAAATAGCCCCAACATCTCAGTCAAAAATTTCAATATTTGAGAATAATTGTCAGAAATTTTACGAGTCTAAGACTATCAATCGTGTTGAAACGTTTTATCAGAATTTCAGTAAAAGTGATGGTTGCGAGAATATCAATGGGGAGCCAATGCCACCACTTTCAAGTCTCTTTAAAAGAATAGACTGGAAGAACATATCGAAAGGGTTACCTGGTCGATATCACGGAGACTTTCATTTCGAGAATATTATATGGAATCCAAAAAGTAGTTCTTTTACTTTTCTTGATTGGCGGCAAGACTTCGCTGGAGACTTAGAAATTGGTGATATCTACTATGATCTTGCTAAGTTATTGCATGGCTTAATCGTTTCACATGACTTAATTGCCGCAAATGCATTCACTATTAAATGGACTAGTGAAGAGATAAAGTTTAACCTACACAGACACTACATACACGTCGAATGTGAGAAGTACTTATCTATTTGGTGCCACAAAAATAATTTTGATTTTTCAAAGGTGAGGCTTCTTACTGCCTTAATCTATCTTAATATTGCTGCTTTGCACCACTACCCATATTCACTATTGCTCTATGCTCTAGGGAAACAAATGCTTCACCAAGAAGTTGAAAAATTATGAGGAGTGAAGAAAGATCTACTGATGTCATCTTCGGAACCGCCATGGAAGATCTTGGCGGCATTAAAAATTTTCCCATATATATGGGCTGTGTTGAACATCCACGAGAAAAGGATATATTTAGGGATTTAGAGTGGCATATTTCCCCACATAATGGGTTGCTCCAACTAAAAAAACTAATCCCTCTAGATATTTTATACGCTGGTAATAATCACTCAGGTGCAGTAGGTGATGTTTGGATGAAACACCACAAAGCTTTTGCATCTTTTATAAGTAAGTATAATCCAAAAACCATCTTAGAGATTGGAGGTGCTCACGGTATATTGAGTATGTTATATCAAAATAGTAACAAAGATACTAGCTGGACAATCATAGAACCCGATCCAATTCCAGTCGATGGTGTAAAAGCAAACTTTATCAAGGGATTCTTTAATGAGAAATTTACTTTAGAGGAAAAAGTGGACGCAATAGTGCATTCTCATGTTTTTGAACATATCTATGAGCCCAAAATGTTTATTGAGCATATTTCCAATTCCCTCGACAACGGAAAGTATTTACTATTTTCAGTCCCAAACATGAAAGAAATGCTAGCCAATAAATATACCAATTGCATCAATTTTGAGCATACTATTTTTCTGACTGAGCCATACATTGAATTTCTCCTCTCTCAAAATAAATTTAAAATTCTCAAGCGTGAATACTTTTTAAAGGATCATAGTATTTTTTACGCATGTGAACGTGATGACACACTATTGCAGACAAATTTACCTTCAAATCTATATGAAGCGAACATAAAACTGTATTTAGAGTATATAGATTATCATAAGAATCTCATAGACAGACTTAATGCAAAAATTGCAAAATTTGACAGCAGGAAAGAACTCTATTTATTTGGTGCTCATATATTTTCTCAATATCTGATAGCAAGTGGTCTCGATACAAATCGGATCAAATGTGTATTAGATAATGATGTCGCTAAACAGGGTAAACGTCTATACGGTACAGGTCTACAGGTTGCTTCCCCTAAGATATTGTCTAATAAGGAAGACCCACTGGTGATTTTAAAAGCTGGAGCGTACAATGAAGAAATCAAAAATGATATCCTTGGGAATATCAATCAAAATACAGTCTTTCTTGATTGACTCTCATTAACTGCTGATAAGAAACTAACTGCTGACTAAAATTTCATTCTTTTGTTTATTTTGTGAATAACTTATGAAAATGGAAAACCAGTAAAAGTTTTGTCCGATTGCAAGGACTAATCATTTACTATGTTGATTACTCATCATGCATACCCCCTATTTATTCACTTTAAAAAATTAAATATCATTGGTTATCAATATTAGGCCTTACAACAAGCAATCCTGTCAACGTTATTAATATTAGTCAAAGCTAGTGAGGTACATTAATATCAAATATCTCACAAAAATGACTAAGACATCTATTAAGGATTCTATCGGCAATATACTAGTGCCTCAAAAGAGATCCATCATGATTTTACTTAGCTTTAGTGTGAGATAAGATTCTGTTTTCTCAAAAGCTCCTGTTTTTAATAATTGAGGCAGGTACTTACCTGAATTGTACTGCTTCCAAACAAGAAAGTCTTTAATATTAGTTTTCATATCTTGATATGGATCGCATACAAAATGCTCACTCAGGTTGAAAATACTATGTGGAGCACCTCCCCAATAAATTGGTCTCGTCCCACCAATAAAAGAGTCAATTAATTTTTCAGTTACATAACCAGGAGTATACGTATTTTCAAAGCACAATGAATATTGATAGTTTTGTAAAGTCTCAATCTTATCTGTGACCGGACGTGTCTGTGAACCAAAGCAATCCACAATAATACCATTTTTTGCAAGTTCATTTATTGCCTCGATTCTATTTGGTGTAGAGTTATTCCCTATATAAGCCACAGTATTTCCGGCATTATTTACCAATCTTGGTGTTTCCAGCTCGGTAGAATTATACATCTTATAATCTTGTGTATTTATTGCGTATTTAGATGACCTTAGAAGCCAAAGAGGAAGATATATATTTCGCCCACAATATTCGGAGATATCGAAACTTAAGCTATAATCGGATTGACTATAGTCGGGTCGCACATTTTCGCCCAGATATAAAATACGTGTTGAGTTCTTGTATTTATTGAATGAAACATCACCGAAGCATGAAAAAATTAAAATGTCTGGATCTTCTGAATCTATTTCTATTCGTGATCCTATTAAATATGCGCAATGTTTTAATAAATTAAGTATCTCGTTATTGTGAGAATTAAATCCATTCCAAAATCCATCAAATGCCAGTGTTATGACAGATCTATTTATAGATCTTCCTTGTAGCCTTATCGCTCTTGAACGTTGGCGCAGCCAGTAGCCCTTATAGCCTATCGCCTCATTGTTCTGTATACGTAAATTTGCAACTTCTATAGCCTTGCTGAATTCCCTCTTTCGAAGTATTTTTTCAAATAGCAGGGCTTGGTCATCAAGTGCGAGTTGGCTTCCAGGTCCAAACCATTGCCTACCAAACATATTCTGATCATGAATCTCATTATCGTAACGTGTCCACAGCTTGTTAACCATCGTTTGGTGAATCAAGTTTCATACATAAACTCGTCAATCTCATCAGGCCTCATATCAAGTGTTCAGATTATATGCATGAGTGATGCCAAGCTTGGCGGATGTGTCCATAGTCGATATTATCCTGACAATTGGGATAGTGATATTTTATTAGGTTGGGATTTTTTCTTGCAAAATATATATGCATCAATCGATCAATCAGCGAATAATCATAATCTTAATTACATTGAAAATATTAGTCCCTCCTCAGCTTTTCCCGCCAGGCAATTAACCAAAAGCGAGCATTCAATTGCAAGAAGACATCTTTATGCACTAAAAATGATATCCAATAGTCAATCTCCATGTATAGTCTTGGAAGATGATGCAATTGTTGCAAATGAAAATCTTTTCTTTGAGTTAATTAATTTTATTAATGATTGGAAAAAACAACATATTTTCTTCGATCTTACGGACGAATTTATACCTGTAAATTGCAACGAAAAGCGAGCTTTTAATTCTGGAAATTTGAAGTTCTCTATGCGTTCAATCGCTATTACTAGGACCTTAATGGCCTATGCGATATTTCCCGAGACGGCCTATCAATTATATAATTCAATGAAAGAATATTCACTACCGATTGATATGCAATTCCAAGTTGCATTAAAAGTGCTCGGCCTGCCGGGGCTTAGTATTATTAATTCTCCATTCTCGCATGGAAGCAAAATAGGCAATAATCCTTCTTCAGTATATCAAAACTAACTTTTTAGAATTTGTAAACTATTTCTGATTGCTTAGATATATTAGCCATTTAGTACTATATTTGGATATTATTGATCATTCGTTTCAGCATATAATAAACATGTATAAATCTGTCCCAACATATTTTCTCGTGCCTTGACACGCAAGATGATAATGATGGCGCAACCGCTACCATGTTTACCAACCAGGCTAAATCAACATTGACTCAAATTTTTTGACTATTATGCAGCAACTTCTGTCTAAGTGTTTTTACACGATCTCGAAGGCTTGCGGCTTCTTCAAAATCAAGCTTTTTAGCAGCGTCCTTCATCTTAGTCTCAAGCTGATTGATTAGCTCCGGAAGCGCCTCCAGGGCTAAACCAACATCAGCATCATCTTCAAGAGCCTGGGCAGCTTTTCCGACAACTTCAACTAAATCTGCATCTGGACCGTCTTGCTTTAGCTTTCGGGAAAGCTCTAAGAAGCTAAGTATTGAATTGTTAGCTTTCTTCCCAGCTGCGGTAGGTACAACGCCGTGCCTCTCATTGTGAGCCTGCTGAATCGCCCGACGGCGTTCGGTCTCGGAGATAGCCTTAACCATCGATTCAGTCATGTTGTCGGCATAAAGAAGCGCCATACCTTGCACATGACGAGCGGCCCGACCAATAGTCTGAATCAACGAACGTTCCGCGCGTAAGAAGCCCTCTTTATCGGCATCCAAAATGGCCACGAGGCTTACTTCAGGCAAATCCAGTCCCTCTCGCAAAAGGTTCACCCCCACCAGCACGTCATATTCGCCTAAGCGAAGGTCCTGAATTATTTCAATACGTTCAATCGAGTGAATCTCAGAGTGCAGATAGCGGACCCTCACCTTGTTTTCAGCCAAGTAATCGGTAAGGTCTTCAGCCATCCGCTTAGTCAACGTCGTAACCAACACCCGCTGGTTCTTCAAAGCCCGATCACGGATCTCTCCAAGTAAATCGTCCACCTGGCCTGAAGTGGGCCGCACCTCAACAACTGGATCGAGCACTCCCGTCGGACGGATTACCTGCTCAGCCACTTCGCCACCACTCACCTCAATCTCCCAGTTGCCAGGGGTCGCTGAAACAAACACCGTCTGGCGGGCTTTCTCCCAAAACTCTGCACCCTTCAGCGGGCGATTGTCGGCAGCACTTGGCAGGCGGAAGCCATGCTCAATCAGCACCTTCTTGCGGGCCTGGTCGCCGTTGTACATCGCCTGCAGCTGCGAGCAGGTGACGTGGCTCTCATCCACGATCAGCAGCCAGTCGTCAGGGAAGTAATCGATCAGGCACTCCGGAGGAGTGCCTTCCTCGCGGCCGGCCAAGTGGCGGGCGTAATTCTCAACCCCATTGCAATAGCCCACCTGCCCCAGCATTTCCAGGTCGTACTTAGTGCGCTGCTCCAACCGCTGGGCTTCCAGCAACTTGCCTTCGCTATTGAGCACATCCAGCCGCTCCCGCAGTTCCGAGCGGATCGCGCTGATGGCGGAATCCAGACGATCCTTCGGAGTGACGAAATGCTTGGCCGGATAAATATTGACCGCATCCATGCTCTGGAGGATCTCGCCGGTGGTGGGGTCGACATAGCGAATCGCCTCCACCTCATCGCCGAACAGCTCGATCCGCACAAGCCGATCTTCATAGGCTGGGCCGATCTCCAGCACATCCCCCTTCATGCGAAAACGGCCACGGGCGATCTCGGTATCGTTGCGGCTGTACTGGTTGTTCACCAACTCCCGCAACTGACCGCGGATGTTGAGGGTCTCCCCTACCTCGAACTTCACGGCTGCCTTGAGGTATTCACTGGGAATGCCCAGGCCGTAGATGCAGCTGATCGAGGCGACTACTATCACGTCGCGACGTTCAAACAGCGATCGCGTCGCCGAGTGGCGCAGCATGTCGATCTCTTCGTTGATCGAAGCCGTCTTGGCGATGTAGGTGTCGCTCACCGGGACGTAAGCCTCCGGTTGGTAGTAGTCGTAATAAGAGATGAAGTATTCGACGGCGTTCTCTGGGAAGAACTCCCGAAGTTCATTGCAGAGCTGCGCCGCCAGGGTTTTGTTGTGAGCCAGTACCAGCGCCGGGCGGCCGGTCTGGGCGATGACGTTGGCCATCGTGAACGTCTTGCCGGTACCCGTCGCCCCAAGCAGAGTCTGATAACGCTGCCCATCGTTCACACCTTGCACCAGCTGCTTGATCGCCGTCGGCTGGTCGCCTTTGGGGGTGTAAGGCGCCGTGAGGTCGTAGGCGGGCATGGGTTGCGAGGCCAAACGACGAAGCGCAATTATCGCTGGGACGAGCAATGCCATGCGAACGCCCACCCTGCTGATCCATCACGGGGCCTACCAGCCGCTCTGGCAACAACCGGGGCTGATCCAGGTGGGGCCCCAGATCGCCGATGGGCCTGAGAGTTTGCGGCTGATGGAAATGTCGGTGACTGGGCTGCAAAACGCTCTGAAGCGCCGGGGTTTGCCCTCAAGGGGAGTACTGATTCAGTACACCGATCCGTTTCTGCTCCGCACTATCCCGATGCACGGCATCCGCCAGTGGCCCGGACCACGTCTGCTCGCCTGCGGGGATCTCCATCACGGCCCCGATCCAATCGGAACCCTGAAGCAATACAGCGTCGATGAACCTCACGATGCGGTGCTGCTTACCTTCAATCCGGCGCTGCTGGAAAACGTGCAAAAGCGCTTACCCATGCCGGTGCGCTGCTTGGCCCCAACCTTCTTTCGCTACCCAGCCGCAACACCAAGCCTGAGACCAAGGCTAGAACTGCTGCACGTTGGCAGCCTTGGCCCCCATCACCCCCGCCGCCGTGAGCTGGTAGAAGCCCTCATCAAGCGACAACAGGTGCCGTTCCGTCACGCCACCACGGCAAACGCTGATGAAGCAGCTCGGCTCTACTCCCAATACGCCTTGGTCCTCAATGTGCCCTTGAACCAAGACCTCAACCACCGCTTGTATGAAGTGATGGCCGCTGGAGTACCCCAGGTGATCTTTGGTGATCGAAGCCTGCTGGGAAACAACTGCCCACTGATCAATCGTTCCGATTTGTTTTGGACCAACTCCATCGAGGAACTGGAAAGCTTGGTGCAGAGGCTGTTCGCGAAGCCCAACAAACTCAAAAGCATTCCTGTCGAACCTCCGCCCTATTGGGATCTCAAAGCACTTCTGAAAGCTGCCCTGGCTCCTTGATCAGAGGACTTGGCGTTGCTGCAACCGGGGAGCAAGATGAAGTGCTGAGGCACACCGACCCGTGACCCCGATCCGGCTGGTTCACCATGCCCCTGGTGCCCCCGGCCTGCGCTGGCTTGGCCTCGGACCGGACCTCCGCCCCAGCCGGGCGCTGCTCAAACTGCAACGGCTGTTCGATCGCCATGCCTTCTGGGCACGCGGTCGAAGCTTTTCCCAGCTGCGGCGCCTACTCGCCGGTAGCGACGCCGTGGTGAGCCTCTGGCGCGGCAAGCGGCTGGTGGGCTTCGGCCGGGCCACCTCCGACGGTTTCAGCCGGGCGGTGCTGTGGGACATCGTTGTGGCCGGCGATCTGCAGGGTCATGGCTTGGGCCGTCGGGTGATCGAAGAACTGCTTCACACCCCGCCGGTGGTGGGCGTGGAACGGGTGTATCTGATGACCACCAAGAGTGCCGGCTTCTACCGGCAACTGGGCTTCCAGGATGCGAACCCCCAGCAGCTGATGGTGCTGCGTCGCTGAGCCAGGGAGCAACCCCAGAAACTCGGTACGATCCGGATCCGAGAGTGCAGCCGATGCCGCGGTCCGCGTCCCAGCCCCAGAACGACGCACTGCAGGGCAATCTGTTCGGCGCCCCTGAACCGGCAGCCCCACCATCAGCGGCAACCGCCAGCGAACCCGAGGCGGCCAGCCACGATCTCAGCGACGACGAACTTGGAGCCGATGCCGCTGCCCGGCCCCGAATGCGGCAGGCCACGTCACACAAAACCAGCTGCGAATCGTCAGGTGCAACCGATTCCGAACCCAACAGCGACGAACCGGCCTGGGCCCACCACAGCCAATTGGATCCGCTGCAGCTCACACCGATGCTGCGCCATTACGTGGAGCTCAAGGCCACCCATCCCGAGCGGGTACTGCTCTACCGCCTGGGCGACTTCTTCGAGTGCTTCTTCGAAGACGCCATCGAACTCTCCCGCGTCTTGGAACTCGCCCTCACCGGCAAGGAAGGCGGCAAGGCCATCGGCCGGGTGCCGATGGCAGGCATCCCCCACCACTCCGCTGAGCGCTATTGCGCCGAACTAATCAAGCAGGGCTACAGCGTGGCCCTCTGCGATCAACTCGAAACCACCCCTACCAAGGGAGCCCTGCTCAAGCGGGACATCACCCGGGTTCTGACCCCCGGCACGGTGCTGGAGGAGGGCATGCTCAGCGCCCGCCGCAACAACTGGCTGGCGGCGGTGGTGGTGGAGCCGGCCCAGGGCAAGCAGCCCCTTCGCTGGGGCCTGGCCAGCGCCGACGTGAGCACCGGCGAGGTGCAGGTGATGCAGCGCGAAGAGAGCAGCGCCCTGCACCAGCAGCTGGACCAGCAGGAGGCCTCCGAACTGCTCTGGGCCGCCACCCTCGATGCTGAGCGACCGGCCTGGTGCCCTGAACGGCTACGGCTCACCCCCATGGCCAGCACCCCCTTCAGCCCAGCGGAAGCGGAGCGCACCCTGCAGCAGCACTACGGCCTCAGCAGCCTCGATGGCCTGGGCCTGCCGGAACATCCCCTGGCCCTGCAGGCCCTCGGCGGCCTGCTGCGCTACATGCAGGAGACCCAACCCCTGGAGGAGGACAGCCGCATTCCCCTGGAAGTGCCGGCGATCGTGCACCGCGGCGATGCCCTGGTGCTGGATGCCCAGACCCGCCGCAACCTCGAGCTCACCGCCACCCAGCGCGACAACCGATTGCAAGGGTCATTGCTCTGGGCGATCGATCGCACCCTCACCGCCATGGGCGGCCGTTGCCTGCGACGCTGGCTGGAAGCACCGTTGATGGACCGCCAGGCCATTCAGCAGCGCCAGGATCTAGTGAGCAGCCTTGTGGGCGCACGCAGCCTGCGGCTGGCGATCCGCCAGCTTCTACGACCGATGGGCGACCTAGAGCGGCTGGCCGGCAGAGCCGGAGCGGGCCATGCCGGTGCCCGCGATCTGGTGGCCATCGCCGATAGCCTGGAAAGGCTGCCCCAGCTCACCACTCGACTGGAAGCTGCTATCAACGCAGGGCCGGAGTGGTTGCAGCTGCTCCTCAGCCCCGATCCAGCCCTGGCGGAGCTTGCCCGGACGATTCGCCACAAGCTGGTCGAGACACCACCGCTTTCCCTCTCAGAGGGAGATCTCATCCACGACGGCGTCGACCCGCTGCTGGATGGACTGCGCAACCAGCTGGACGATCAGGACGCCTGGCTCAGCCACCAGGAGCAGCAGGAACGCCAACGCAGTGGCATCAGCACCTTGAAGCTGCAGCACCACCGCACCTTCGGCTATTTTCTGGCGGTGAGCAAAGCCAAGGCCACCGCCGTGCCGGACCACTGGATCCGGCGCCAGACCCTGGCCAACGAGGAACGCTTCATCACCCCTGATCTCAAGGAGCGGGAGGGCCGCATCTTCCAGATGCGGGCCCGGGCTTGCCAGCGGGAATACGAGCTGTTCTGTCAGGTGCGCGAGCAGGTTGGGGGCATGGCCGCCCCGATCCGCAAGGCGGCCCGCGCCGTTGCGGCACTCGATGCCCTCACCGGCCTGGCCGATGTGGCCGCCAGCGGTGGCTACTGCGCACCGACCATCACCGACGGCCGCGCGTTGCAGCTGGAGGCCAGCCGCCATCCGGTAGTGGAGCAACGGCTGGTGGAAACCAGCTTCACCCCCAATGATGTGCAGCTCGGTGAAGGCACCGATCTGGTGGTTCTCACAGGCCCCAACGCCAGTGGCAAGAGCTGCTATCTGCGCCAGATCGGCCTGATCCAGTTGATGGCTCAGATCGGCAGCTGGGTGCCGGCCCGATCCGCCACTGTCGGCATCGCCGATCGGATCTTCACCCGGGTAGGTGCCGTGGATGATCTAGCCGCCGGCCAGTCCACGTTCATGGTGGAGATGGCCGAAACCGCCAACATCCTTCACCACGCCAGCGACCGTTCCCTGGTGCTGCTAGATGAGATCGGGCGGGGCACCGCCACCTTCGATGGCCTCTCGATCGCCTGGGCCGTGAGCGAGCACCTGGCAGGCGATCTGGGCAGCCGCACGGTGTTCGCGACTCATTATCACGAGCTCAACAACCTTGCCTCGGAACGCGAAAACGTCGCCAACTTCCAGGTGCTGGTGGAGGAAACCGGTGAGGATCTGGTCTTCCTCCATCAGGTGCTGGCCGGCGGCGCCAGCCGCAGCTACGGCATCGAAGCAGCACGCCTGGCCGGCGTTCCCAAGCCCGTGGTGCAAAGGGCCCGTGAGGTGCTGGATCAACTAGCGGCATGAGCCGAAGGAAAATCAATACGGCTGAAGAACGCCAACGTCTGCGAGTTGAATCATCAAGTCAGCGAGGCCTAGCTTTAAATCGGGATCATCAGCCTTACAAAACAGAGCACGTCTTAAAAGCGTTAATGCATCACGACTGAACAACAAAGCATCCTCTGTCTCTGCACGCGTTGCACCCACCGAAGCAAGATTAATTTTTGGACTGGTTACAAACGGAGCAATCGTGCTCCAGTCGTTTAACACTTCAGCAAGTTCAACATCAACTGCGTGCAATGAATCATCAGTTATCACAGCCGCCTGGAGATCTCGACAGAGCCGTCGAGCAACATCGGGAGTCAACAAAATCGAATTAAGGCAAGGAATCCTCAATCCACAACTTATTTCCAACCATTGACGGCCATGACGCTTGGCTTCAGCCAGAGCATTAAGCAACTCTAAGCATTGACGCGGAGAGACGTAAGCATCTGTACACACAACTTTCTGCCGACCCAATAGCCCAAGCAGAAGATCGTCCTGAACAAGCTTGAGAAACAAATCAGAGATGTCGACATCATCTTCCATCAAATGCACAAAAGGAGAAGACGATCGACTCGCTTGATCGAGCATTCGAATCCAGCCCTGCCAAGCACCCCACTCTCCTGGTTTCAAACCTCGGGAAGCAGCCTCCTTAGCGTCTCCTTCCACTCCAGAAATGCGTAGATATTGGTCCGACAAATGCAATTCGGCCAAACGACTCTGCACCCAGATCGCACGCTCCTCACATCGATCGAGATTGAGCCAGAAACCCTGAAAATCAACCATTACTCATCCACACCAGCATTGAGAGAATTTGACCCATTCCGAACGCAAGTATTAACGATCAACTTTTGCCAAAACAAAAGGCTTTTCCCATTCAAATGACCTATCAGTGCAGTATTGGATGCAAAACAACTGTTGTCCGAGAGGGCACGAAAATGCTAACCCCAGCAAGCTGAATCCTCAAAAACCTAAAGAATCTCAAGGCTCATCACAACATCCAAGTCCGGCACAAAATCAGCCAAAATCTACTCGGCCTCTCCGTCTGCTTCAGCAAGCACAGCACATACCTCGCCCGCTGCTGATGCCCATAGGCCTCTGACTCCTGCGGGATCTGATCGGGATGCTCAGTCGTCCAGCCCAGAAGCGGAACTCCCCGCAAATCCCCCTGAAGATGCTGCAGCACATGAATGAATTCATGGTTGATCAACACACAGCAACTGCAGGGCTCATAGGTCGTTGCTTGATAGTGATTGAACCCAACCGACCAGATTCGGCCCGATAGGTGGCGTCCTTTCCTGGTAGCTCTGGTTGTGCAGCCTTCAGAGTGACTCCCAGTCGACGGCCTTCGACAAGGAGCAAATCAGCCAAGGCCGGATCCTGTTGGCAATTGGGATAGGTCCCAGGAGGAGCTTGGCTGTAGTCAGGGCCTTGGGCTTGAGCGGAACCCGATAACGCTGGCTGCGGTAAAGGAACAAGGTCGAGTACTGCCAAACGCCAGGTGCAAATCACCAACACGCTCAGCGGGAACGCCAGTGGCAGCAAACATCCGTTCCATGACATCCCGAAGTCAGGGCAAAGCCTTCATCAGACTTCCCATCTCCAAGGCCTCCAGCCCGTAGCTCCAGCCGAGGTTGCTCTTGATGCCCGCCCGCTCCAGTGCCTGCTGCATCGTGTCAGTGGTCAACACCCCGAAGATCACGGGCACAGCAGTGTCGCGAGCCACAGCCGCAATGCCCTTGCTGGCCTCCGCCACCACCACATCGAAATGGGGCGTGTCCCCGCGGATCACCGCCCCGAGGGTGATCAGCACCTGGTACTGACCGGAGCGGGCCATCTGCTGGGCCACGATCGGCAGTTCAAACGACCCAGGCACCCAGGCCACATCGAGCTGTGAGCTGGTCTCCGACACATCTACGCCGTGGCGCTTAAGGCAATCGAGACAACCGCTCAGCAGCTTGGCGGTGACGAGATCATTGAAACGGGCCACTACGACACCGACGTGCAGCCCAGCTGCATCAGAGAAACGTCCTTCGAACGTGGCCATTGGGGTGCCGACTGAATCTTAGCCATCGTGGCACCCGCCAGGTTCGCGCTGAGAGCTGAGCTCAGACGACAAAAAAGCTCACACCCCAGTTGAGCAGCACGAGCGCCACCCACACAGCACTGCCCAGCAGGATCAGACGGTTGGAACGGCCACTGTCCTCACTGGAGGCGTACAGCACCGGCACTGCAACGATCAAGGCAAAGGACGCCACCACCAGGGCCAGAACGGTCAGCGTGTTGATGAACTGCATGGAGCTGGAAGTCAGAGGTCGATTTTCACACGCGGGATGATGCTCCCGCGAGCGAGCGAAGCACTCTTCACACCATGAAGGGGAAGAGACCTCCGCTCAGCGGATCATTCAGGTTCAGACACGGGTTGCGACAGCGCTGCCGAGGGCGTCACGCAAACCACGCACCACCGCCACCATCGCCAGCTCGTCCTGCAGGCGATTCACGGCAGAACCAACACCAACTCCGGCCGCACCAGCCGCGATGGCCATCGGCAGAGTCACCGCGGACAGGCCCGAAGCACAAAGAACGGGCACATCGACGGCGCGGCTGATGTTGTGGGCCGCCGCCAGAGTGGGAGCAGCCTTCTCAATCAGGCCCAGGTGACCAGCACTGAAAGGCTTGGCACTGGTGCCACCCTCGGTCTGGATTAGATCGGCACCGGCCGTTACCAGATCGATAGCCAGCTGCTCCTGCTCATCCATAGGCAACACGTGGGGCACGGTGACGCTCAACACCACGTTGGTCAACAGTTTGCGGGTCCGGCGGGTGAGCTCCAGCACCTCAGCCGCATCAAAGATCCGGCCCTGGGGATAGAAAGCGTCGTAGTTGCCAATCTCCACCATCAGCGCACCGGCTTCAACCGCAGCGGGAAACTGATCAGGCTCCACCGACGACACACAAACGGTCACGCCACCGGAGGCCTCGATCGCCAGACGCACCAGAGCAGGGTCACAGGCCACGTCGATCAGATCAGCACCGCCACGCCCTGCTGCACGGGCGATCCGCTCCACACTGGCGGCATCGAAATTCATCAAGCCAGCGATCACCTTGAGCGCAGAGCGCTGCTCAAGGCTGCGCTGCAGAGAAACGGGCAGCTGCTGAAGACGGGTCATGGGGGACTGGACAGCGATGCCCTGATTCTCACACCGTGGGGGAAACGCACCCCTACTCCTTGGACTGGACGTCCTGGCATAACCGCCTGCATCGGCGCCTGCTGATGCAGCCGCAGCTGCTGCCCCAGGGCAGCTCCCTTCTGCTGGCGGTGTCCGGCGGACAAGACTCAATGGCCCTGCTGGCATTGCTGCAGGATCTTGCGCCCTTGCATGGCTGGGGCCTGAACCTGTGGCACGGCGATCACGGCTGGCACGAGGACTCCAGCCGGATCGCCGCGGAACTGAAAGCCTGGTGCCAGCAGCGGCAGCTTCCCCTACAAGTGGACCAATCAGCGCCGGGACAGGTGCCCAGCGAAGCCGAAGCCCGGCAATGGCGCTACCAACGACTGGAACAAAGGGGCCGCGAAGCAGGCGCCGATGTAGTGACAGGCCACACCGCCAGCGACAGGGCCGAAACGATGCTGCTTCAGCTGGCCCGCGGCAGCGACTTAGCTGGCCTGGCGGCTATGCCCAGCGTCCGCCCCCTCAGTCCAGAAGGGCCCCTTCTGCGCAGGCCGCTGCTGCACCTGCAGCGCGACGACACCCTCCAAATCTGCCAGGAGCTGGACTTGCCCATCTGGAAGGACCCCAGCAACCAATCGTCTGAGTTCGCCCGCAACCGGATTCGCCAAGAGGTGCTACCGGTACTGGAAGAGTTGCACCCAGGCTGCACTGGGCGGTTTAGTGATCTGGCCGAACGAGTGTCCCAAGTGCGGGACAGTCAGAAGGAACTCAGCGAGATGGTCCTGGGGGTTCTGCAAACCCCAGCTGGCCTTGACCGCCGCGGCCTGGGTGCATTAAGCCCAGCCAGCCGCCGACTGCTGCTAGCGCAGTGGCTGCAGCATCGAGGAGTGTCTGCCCTATCGGCTAGTCAGCTGGACGAGCTCAGCCGGAGACTTGAAAAGGGTGCTTCCGGCGGTGCTGCCGATCTTGCCGGGGGCTGGCAAGTCAGCTGGAAAGGGGGGGAGCTGATGCTGCAGCAGCGCGAAGCAAAGCATTGACCGCCGCAGCCACCAGGCCGGCCCCACCCCTGCTGCCTTCCAAACGGATCTGGGGCAGGCCGCTGTCCGCCAGATGCTTCTTGCTTTCCGCCACCCCCACAAAACCCACCGGCATGCCGATCACCAGGCTGGGTGCCGGGGCTCCAGCGGCCACCTGCTGCAACAGCACCTCGAGGGCGGTCGGCGCACTGCCGATCAACACCACGGGAGCAGGTGACACCACAGCAAGCCTGCGCCAGGCCTTCTGCATTCCCGCCGCCGTACGCGTTGAACCCGACGGCACCGTCTCAGGTGCCCAGTCCAGCACCGTGTACACGGCGCTGCCGAGGGTGCGCTGTGCCATCGGGGCCACCGCAGCCGCGGCCATCGCAGTGTCCGTCAGGATCGGCGCCCCCTTCTTGAGCGCTTCTAAACCCTGCTCACAGACCCCCTCGCTGAACCGCAGCTGTGTTCCCAGGGAGAGATCCCCGCTGCTGTGCACAAGCCGTTCCAGCACCTTCTGTTGCAGCGGCGGCAGGCCCGTATCCCCCAGCGCCGCACGGATCCGCCGGATGCTTTCAGTGAAGATCGGGTGGTCCTGGGCCATCCACGCCATCATCGACCCATGCCGATCCATCTGCTCTGGGGTGATGACGCCGCTGCGCGTAACCGGGCCATCGATGCTCTGATCGGCCAGGTTGTCGACCCCAGCTGGAGCAGCCTCAACCTCAGCCGCCTGGATGGGGCGGATGCTGGTCAGGCCCTGCAGGCCCTCGAGGAGGCGCGTACCCCTCCTTTCGCCATTGGCGAACGGCTGGTGCTGCTGCAGCGCAGTCCGTTCTGCAATGGCTGCCCCAGTGAACTGGCCGACCGGTTTGAAGCTGCCCTCGAGCTCATCCCCGACACCAGCCACCTGGTGCTGGTGAACCCAGCCAAACCGGATGGTCGCCTGCGCACCACCAAAGCACTGCAGAAACGGATCAAAAACGGGGTCGATCAAGAACAGAGCTTCCCGCTGCCCGCGGCCTGGGATGGAAACGGCCAGCGCCAGCTGGTGCAACGCACGGCGGAGGCTCTGGGCCTAAAGGTCGAGCCGAATGCCATCGATGCGCTGGTAGAGGCCATCGGTACCGACAGCGCAAGGCTCGAATCGGAACTGCGCAAGCTATCCCTGCGGGACACCAGGATTTCCGCCGCTCGAGTGCAGGAGCTGGTGGAAGGACGCTCTACCAACGCCCTGGCCGTGGGCGATGCGTTGCTGGAGGGCGACCCCGGCGAAGCGATTGCCCGCTGGGATGCCCTAATCGAAGCGGGGGAACCAACCCTGCGCATCGTGGCCACCCTCACCGGTCAGATCCGGGGCTGGCTCTGGGTGAGCCTGCTGGAACAGCAAGGGGAACGGGATGTGGCGGTGATCGCCAAGGCCGCTGGGATCAGCAATCCCAAACGCATATATGTGATGCGCAAGCAGCTGCAGGGTCGCCCGCCCAAGCGCCTCCTCTCACTTCTCGACCGAATACTTACAGTAGAAGCACAGCTAAAACGCGGCGTCCAGCCAGGCGATGCTTTCCGCGACGGGCTACTTCAATAAAAGAGCGACCAACCAGCCGCTAAGACTGCAGAACAAGAAGCCAAGTTTCAAAACAGTCGAATATCAACGTATTCAATAGTCGGCGGCAACAATCTACGACTAAAGCCGAACAATTCTTTATCCACTAATCCAAAAAACGTCTTACTCGAATCATGAAAAAAGCACTGATAACACTTACAACTCAGCATTACAATGAGATTTGGGAACATTCTTGCTCAAGCTCATGGGGCAAATGGGCGACAAAAAATAACTATTCAATAATTCGCTTTAAGAATGAACTAGATACCTCGGATCGTGCAAAACATAGATCGCATGCTTGGCAAAAACTTTTAGCGATGGCAAGCACCCAGTCACAAGGCTTTGACTATTGCTACTGGATCGACGCAGATATTTTCATCAATCCAAAGGCTCCAGATCCAACCAAAAACATAGATACAACTAAAATAAGCGTCACGATCGAGACGGGCAGCCCATACTCACAAGAGCCATATGCCATTAAACAAAGCTGGCTTGAGGCGTACAAAGCGTCCAACAATAATATTTCTTGGGAGAAAAGAGGCTATTTTGAAAGCTGGGGTTTCAACAGTCAAAAACGACCTTTATTCAATACTGGATTAGTTGGCTTCTCGCCAAAAATACATTCAAAATTTTTTCAGGATATTTATGCCTTTTGGGAGGAAGGTGGCGCTGACACACTTTGGGGCGAAATGATTCCAGTCAACCTTGCAATTCAAGCAAGTCAATACCAAATACTTGATCCTAAATACAACAGACTTGCTTTTCCCTGGAGCTGCGCGTGGAGCTCACCAAAAACCAAAAAAATTACCAATGCATTATTAGATGCAATAAACAACACAAACTATGAGGATGATTTTATTCGTCAAATCTTCAATAAAAGCCACTTTTTGCATCTTGCAGGAGCTGGGCCCGAGCGCTTTCAAAAATACTCAAACATCATCAACGACTTGATTTAAAAAATTTAGATATTGGCGATAATGACTATCGATTGAAAATATAGATGGCTTATTTACAACTTAAATCATGCTTGTTCAGGCTCGTGAAGCGGCAAAATGAGATCATGTCGCATTGGATAAAAGTCCATGGCCCTCCTGGTGCAGAAATTCGGGGGCACCTCCGTCGGCAGCGTGGAACGCATCAAGGCGGTGGCCGATCGGATCGGACGTTGCCGTGAGGAGGGGCACGACTTGGTCGTGGTGGTCTCCGCCATGGGCCACACCACCGATGAATTGACGGGTCTGGCCAACGCCATCACCTCTGCCCCCACCCAGCGGGAGATGGACATGCTGCTGGCCAGTGGCGAACAGGTGTCGATCGCCTTGCTGGCGATGGCCTTGAACGCCCAAGGGGTCAGTGCGACATCGATGACTGGTCCACAGGTAGGCATCGCCACGGAATCCACCCATGGGCGGGCCCGGATCCTCGGGATTCGCACCGACCGAATCAACAACCGCCTCGCTGCTGGCCAGGTAGTAGTGGTCGCCGGTTTCCAGGGCACCAGCACTAGCAGTGATGGCCTTAGCGAAATCACCACCCTCGGGCGCGGGGGCTCCGACACCTCCGCTGTAGCGCTGGCGGCTGCCCTGAGTGCCGATTCCTGCGAGATCTACACCGACGTCCCAGGTGTTCTCAGCACCGATCCCCGCAAGGTGCCCGATGCCCAGCTGATGGAGACGATCAGCTGCGACGAAATGCTGGAACTCGCCAGCCTTGGGGCCTCTGTGCTGCATCCCAGGGCCGTTGAGATCGCTCGTAATTACGGCGTAAACCTTGTAGTGCGCTCCAGTTGGAGCAATGCCCCCGGCACCCGGATCACCAGCCGTTCAGCCCGTCCAATCAGCAGCAGCGGCCTGGAGCTCGGTAGTCCTGTGGATGGGATGGAGGAAGTGGACGGACAGGCCGTGCTCGCCCTCTCCCACATTCCCGATCAACCCGGGATTGCCGCACGACTGTTTGAAACCCTCTCCGAGGCGGGAATCAATGTGGACCTGATCATTCAGGCCACCCACGAGGGCAGCAGCAACGACATCACCTTCACGGTGGCGGAAGCGGATCTCGAGCTGGCCCGCGCTGTGAGCCAGAAGGTTCTGGATCAACTGGGCGGCGATCTGGCATCCGAGGCAGGGCTGACGAAGCTCAGCATCAGCGGGGCCGGAATCATGGGGCGCCCTGGGATTGCCGCCGGCCTGTTCAACTGCCTGTGTCAACAAGGCATCAACCTCCGCCTGATCGCCACCAGTGAGGTGAAGGTGAGCTGCGTGATTGACTCCGGCACCGGCAGCAAAGCGGTTCAAGCCGTGCAGGAGGCCTTCGACCTGGAGGACTCGCAAATCCGCATCAATCCCACCGACAACGGCAGCGGGGAACCTGAAGTGCGCGGCGTCGCCCTCGACCGCTACCAGGTGCAACTGAGTGTTCGCCACGTGCCCGATCGACCCGGCACCGCAGCGGCGCTGTGTTCAGCCCTTGCAGACAACAGCATCAGCCTGGATGCGATCGTTCAATCGGAACGTCAGCACAACGACGGATCGCGCGACATCACCTTCATCCTGCGCAAAGACGACCGCGCCCGCGCCGATGTTGCCCTGGCCCCCCTGCTGGCCCAGTGGCCCGGTGCAGCGCTGGAGGATGGTGAGGCCATTGCCCGGGTGAGTGCTGTGGGCGCGGGGATGCCGGCAACGCCAGGCACAGCGGGGCGCATGTTCCGCGCGCTGGCAGATGCGGGCATCAACATCGGCCTGATCGCCACCAGCGAAATCAGAACCAGCTGTGTGGTGGCGGAAGATGCTGGGGTTCAGGCCCTCCAGGTGGTGCACGCCGGATTCGGACTGGGAGGTGAAGAGCGTCACACCGCCCAAGGCACCGCTTCACCGCACGACCCCGACTAACGGTCTACAACGGGGACTAGCCCCCCAACGCGTGGACGCCGATTTCGAGCAGCACTGGGGGAACAGGGGCTGGAGCACTACCGGTCAGAACACATCTCCAGCAAAGCAGGCGCGACGCCCGCAACCGATGGCGCCATCCCGGATCTGCTGAAGGATCCCTTCCTGAGCACAGATTCCGCTCAAGCCAAGCCACCACTGGCTGATGTGGTCACCGCAATGCCGTGGTTGTCCAGTGTCGATGAACCCCCGGCTACTCCCGCTCCAACTTCGGCTCCGGTCCCAAGTCCTAAGCAAACGCTCAGCCCTGAAGCGCATTCAGACCTGGAGATGGCGAACAAGGAACCAGTACTCAGAGAAGAAGAACCACCCCTAGACGCTGTCGAGCCCACACCCCAGGAGCCTGCAGCCAAGGATCTCCTGGAGGATTCAGGCTCCGCAGACAACTTCAACCTGCAATCAAAAACCCCACCGACTCGAGTGAGCCGATGGGGCTGATCAAAAGGATCAAAGGAGCGATCGCCCGCTCAGCTGGCCGCTGAACGACGACGACGAGTACGGCCTGCAGGCATCTCCGGCTCCTGAGAAGCCGGGGCCGACTTTTCAGCAACCGGTTGAGGAGCCATTTTCTCCACCACTGCCGTTGCCGCCGCTGCACGAACGGGGGCAGGGGTTGCCGAGCCAGAACGGACGTTGCCCTGAGCGTTCCGCACCGGAGCAGGGGTTCCACCACCACCACCGTTACGACGGCCATAGGGAGAGCCACCGCCACGACCACCTCGACCACGGGGAGCCGGACGGTCATCGGGCTCGGCATCGGCACGACCCTTGTAAACCGGTGTGCCGCCAGGAGCCGGCTGCACCAGACAGAGGATCAGCGGCTCCACCTGCAGTTCACGACGCATCCGGCGGCCAAGGCCAACCTCCACTTCACGCTGCACACCCATCCAGTCCACCTCCGGTGCCTTGTCACCGGTATTGCGGCAGAGCTGCTTCCAGCGGTTTTCGAGCACCCACTTGATTTCACGCTCCACCCACAACGACATCTTGCGAGCATCGGCTGTGGTGACCACACCGCGAAGATTCACCCGCGGCGGAGCCACCATGGCGCCATCGGTGCTGATGGCGGCCAGGATTGTCACCACGCCGTCTTCCGCCAATTGCTGGCGTTCCTTGAGCACCCGGGCATCGACGATGCCGTTGCGGGATTGATCCAGCAGCTCTATGCCCGCCTTCACCGCACTGCCTTTGCGGAGCGAATCCGGGGTGAGCTCCACCACATCACCGTTATCGATGATCAGGGTGTTGTCCACTGGAACACCCATCGAATGGCCGGTGCGGGAGTGCTGGACCAGCATCCGGTGTTCGCCATGCACCGGCACAAAAAACTTAGGCCGGGTGAGGGCCAGCATCAGTTTCTGATCTTCCTGGAAGCCATGGCCGGAGACATGAATGCCTTCACCCTTGCCGTAGACCACCTTGGCGCCCAGCATCATCAGCTTGTCGATGGTGTTGACCACGGAAATCGTGTTTCCAGGGATCGGGCTGGCCGAGAAAATGATCGTGTCGGTGGTCTTAACCTTCACCTGGGGATGCTCACCGCGGGAGATGCGGCTTAGGGCAGCCAGCGGCTCTCCCTGACTGCCGGTCATCAGCAGCAGCGTTTCGCGATCTGGCACATCGTTGATCTGCTTAATCGGCACAAACAGTTCATCTGGCGCGCGCATGTAGCCCAGTTCCCGGGCCTTGGCGATCACGTTGAGCATGGAGCGGCCCAGCAACCCCACCTTGCGGCCGTTCTTCAGGGCCAGCTCCAGAATCATCGACACCCGATGAATCGAGCTTGCGAAGGTGGTGACGATCACCCGCCCTTCGGCATTGGCGATGTGGCGATCCAAGTTGGGGAATACCGATCTCTCCGGTGGGCAGAAGCCAGGAACCTCGGAGTTGGTGGAATCACTGAACAGACACAAGACGCCCTTATCGCCGTGGTGGGCGAGGCGGGCCATGTCGAAGTTTTCGCCATCAACTGGGGTGTGGTCGAACTTGAAATCTCCCGTAAAAATGATGGTTCCCACCGGTGTGGAGATGGCCAGCGAGAAGCTGTCAGCCATCGAGTGGGTGTTGCGGATGAACTCCACGGAGAAGTGCTGACCCACCTTCACCACATCACGCGGACCGACGGTCTGCAGGGTGGTGCGATCGCGGACCCCGGCCTCATCCATCTTGCCGGTGAGCATCGAGAGGGCCAGCCGCGGCCCGTAGATCACCGGAATGTTGAAATGCTTGAGGTGGTGGGCGATACCACCAATGTGGTCTTCATGACCATGGGTGACGATCATGCCGCGAATCCGCTTCTGGTTCTCACGCAGGAAGCTGGTGTCGGGCAGCACCACATTCACTCCGTGCATACCGTCGCTGGGGAAGGCCAGACCGGCATCCACAAGCATCAGGTCATCGCCGTACTCGAACACGCAGGTGTTCTTGCCGATCTCGTGCAGACCACCCAGGGGAATCACCCGAAGGCAGGGCTCCTGACCCTTGCTGGAACGCGCGTTGTTGGCCATTAAAAACGATGTGTAAAGAACGGGTTGCGTAAGCCGATAAGCCGGACCGAGCTAGGTCTGACGGAAGGCGGCCATGGCATTGGAAAGCGAACGTTTCATGTCATCAGATAAAGGGCACAAAGGTGGACGGGGCGCACCTACAGACCAGCCGTTGAGTTCCAGGGCAGCCTTGACGGGAATCGGATTGGTTGTGGCGAACAGGGCCTTGAACAGGGGGATCAACGAGTCGTGCAAGGCGAGTGCTGAAGCACCATCGCCGTTCAGATAGGCCTCGATCATGGCGCGGATCTCAGGGCCTGCCACATGGCTGCCCACACTCACCACGCCCACGGCACCCACCGCAAGCATCGGCAAGGTGAGACCATCATCACCGCTATAGATCGCCAACTGCGAACCGCAGGCCAGGCGCAGCGCCGTGACCTCTTCAGTGGTGCCGCTTGCGGCCTTGAAACTCACCACATTGGGGCAGTCCATCAGCCGCGCCACTGTGGCCGGAGCGATGCTGCAGCCGGTGCGCCCAGGAATGTTGTAGAGCATCAGGGGCAGCTCAGGAGCGGCCTCAGCGATGGCCCGAAAATGGGCCTCTAGGCCCCCCTGAGGAGGCTTGTTGTAATAGGGCACGACCACAAGAGCTCCATCCGCGCCGGCGGCTGCTGCTTTCTTTGTGGCCTCCACCGCTTCAGCTGTGGAATTGCTGCCGGTACCCGCCAACACCTTGGCATCGCTGCCCACCGCCTCTCGAACCGCATGAAGCAGTTGCAGCTGCTCGTCCCAGCTGAGGGTTGGCGATTCGCCGGTAGTGCCGCACACCAGCAGTCCATCAGAGCCCTGATCCACCAGATGCCGAGCAAGTTGTGCGGCGACGGTGGGATCCACAGCACCGGTGGCATCAAAGGGAGTCACCATCGCGGTGACGACACGGCCGAAGGGCGTTGGCGAAAGGGTGGCGGCCTGGGTCATCACTTTTGAATCAACAGTTCAGCGATCTGAACAGCGTTAAGCGCCGCTCCCTTACGGATCTGATCACCACACAGCCAGAGCTCCAGAGCATTGGGGTCACTGATGTCCTGACGGATCCGTCCGATCGCCACCGGGTCACGACCGGTCACATCCGTTGGCATCGGGAAACGGTTCGCAGCCGGGTCGTCAATCAACTCAACACCGGGGGCAGCCGAAAGCAGCTCGCACGCTTCATCGACTGGGAAGGGGCTCTCGAACTCGATGTTCACCGCTTCGGAATGAGCCCGCAGCACGGGCACCCGCACGCAAGTGGCGGTGAAGCGCAGATCCGGAAGATCCATGATCTTGCGGGTCTCGTTCACCATCTTCATCTCCTCTTCGCAATAGCTGTTGGTCTGCAGGGGAGAGTTGTGCAGAAAGAGGTTGAAAGCCAGGGAGTAAGGCAGCACCTCTCCCTTGGGAGTGCCGCCGTCCAGAACCGTCTGCGAAAGATTTTTCAGCTCTTCCATGGCCCGGGCACCTGCACCGCTGGCTGATTGGTACGTGCTCACCACCACACGGCGCATTGCCCGCTTCGCTGCCAGGGGAGCCAAAGCCAAGGTGAGCAGGATCGTGGTGCAATTCGGGTTCGCGATCACTCCGGAGTTGGCAAAGGCCGCATCGGGATTGACCTCGGGCACCACCAGAGGCACACCGTCCTCCATCCGGAAGGCACTGGAGTTATCCACCATCACCGCACCTGCAGCGGTGATGGCCTCGCGCCATTGCTTAGAAACAGAACCACCGGCCGACGCCAGCACCAGATCGACCCCTTCAAAAGATTTGGCCGAGACCTCTTCTACCGTGAGGTTGCGGCAGTTCCAGGCTTGGGTCTGACCGGCCGAACGGGCCGACGCCAACAGCTTCAACTCACCAACGGGGAAATGGCGCTCCTCAAGCAGCAGCAGCAGTTCCTGGCCAACAGCACCACTGGCACCCAGAACAGCAACGTTGAGAGGACGGTTGGGAAGAGTCGAAGACAAGCGGTGAAGTGAACGATCTGAACGAAAACTTGTCGTTTCTCGAAACCGACATCACTGTGCAGAGATCGTGATGTCGCGATGCGACGGGCTCAGCTTACCGATCCAGCCTCAATTCACTGATTGCATAAAGTGCTGGGCTGCCCTTTTCCTTCCCTCATGAGCGCTGCAGCCCTGAAGGTGACCACCGAAGCCCGCCCCAGCAGCCGCCTGTCGGTGACGGTCACAGTTCCTGGGGAGCGCTGCAAGACGAGTTACGAAGACGCGATCACCAGCCTCAGCCGCAGCATCAACCTGCCGGGCTTCCGCAAGGGCAAGGTGCCGCGCACGGTGCTGGTGCAGCAGCTGGGTGGCGTGCGGATCAAGGCCACGGCACTGGAAAAGCTGATCGACAACGCCTGGCGCGACGCTATTAAGCAGGAATCACTGGAACCGATCAGCCAGCCCGACCTGAGCAGTGGTTTCGACGGCCTGCTGGAGAGCTTTGAGCCTGGCAAGGAGCTCACTTTCACCCTGGAAGCCGATGTCGCTCCTACGCCGAAACTGAAGAGCACCAAGGGGCTGAAGGCGGAATTCGAAACCGTCGCCTACGACGCCTCCAGGGTCGACGCGATGCTCGAGGACTCCCGCAAGCAGATGGCCACGGTCGTTCCAGTGGAAGGTCGCGCTGCCAAGAATGGCGACATCGCGGTACTGGGCTTCAAAGGCACTTACAGCGATGACGGCAGCGAAATCGAGGGCGGCAGTGCCGATTCCATGGATGTCGACCTGGAGAACGGCCGGATGATCCCTGGCTTCATCGAAGGGGTCATCGGCATGAAGGTCGGCGACAACAAAACCGTGGAGTGCCAGTTCCCCGACGACTACCCAAAGGAAGACGCCCGCGGACGCAAGGCCACCTTTGAGATCGAACTGAAAGACCTCAAAACCCGCGAACTGCCCCAGCTGGACGACGCCTTCGCCAAGCAGGCCAGCGAACAGGAAACCCTTGCGGACCTGCGCAAGGACTTGGAGCAACGGCTCAAGGACGACGCTGACCGGCGTCAGACCAGCAACCGCCGCGATGCCCTCGTCGCCGCACTGGTGGAGCAGCTCGAGGTGGAATTGCCAGAAGCCCTGATCCAACAGGAAAGCCGCAACCTGCTGGAACAGACCGCAGCCCAGTTCGCCCAGCAGGGCATGGATGTGAAGTCACTGTTCACCCCTGACCTGGTGCGCAACTTGATGCAGAACTCCCGCCCCGAGGCTGAAGAGCGTCTGCGCCGAAGTTTTGCTCTCACCGCCCTGGCCGAAGCGGAGGACATCAAGCTCGACGACAAGGACGTGGACGCCAAGATCAAAGATGTAAAGAAAGAGCTCTCCGCCGACGCCAAGATCGATCCCGAGCGCCTGCGTCAAGCCGTGATGGATGACCTCATGCAGGATCGTCTGATGGGCTGGCTCGAGGAGAACAGCACCCTCACCGAAAAGGCTCCGGCAGCTGACGACAGCAAGGCTGAAGCCAAAAAAAAGCCTTCCGCCAAGAAGACCTCGGCCGAGAGCAAGTCCAAGGCGGACGCCAAGGACTGAGCAACGCCCATAGATTGACCAAACTTCACCGCACACCGATCGCGTGATCGAAGCCCGCAGTCACCACCCCATCCAGAACCGCTGGCGGGCCGCCATGCCCGTCTCGGCACCGGGGCCACTGCCCACGGTTGTGGAACAGTCCGGTCGCGGAGACCGCGCCTTCGACATCTACTCTCGCCTGCTGCGGGAGCGAATCATTTTCCTCGGCACGGGTGTGGATGACGCCGTTGCCGATGCCCTGGTGGCGCAGATGCTGTTCCTCGAAGCCGAGGATCCTGAGAAGGACATTCAGATCTACATCAACTCACCGGGAGGGTCCGTCACCGCTGGCCTGGCGATCTACGACACGATGCAGCAGGTCGCCCCTGACGTGGTGACCATCTGCTACGGCCTAGCCGCCAGCATGGGCGCCTTTCTGCTCTCCGGAGGAACCAAAGGCAAGCGTCTCGCACTGCCCAATGCCCGGATCATGATTCACCAACCCCTCGGTGGTGCCCAGGGCCAGGCGGTGGACATCGAGATCCAGGCAAAGGAGATCCTCTACCTCAAGGAAACCTTGAACGGGCTGATGGCCGACCACACCGGCCAGCCCCTCGACAAGATCTCGGAAGACACTGACCGCGACTACTTCCTTTCGCCCGAAGAAGCGGTTGAATATGGCTTGATCGATCGTGTGGTGGACAGTTCCGGGGACGAAGGAATCATTACGGAAGGCTGACAGACGCCCTTCCGTTCTCGATCCTGTGTGTTCAGGGAGGCCCCATCGGTTGATTCCTGAGTTGTTCTCCTGTGTGGTGCCCAGCGTTCGATGGCCAAGTTCGACGCCCATCTGAAGTGCTCGTTCTGTGGGAAATCCCAGGATCAAGTGCGCAAGTTGATCGCCGGACCCGGCGTTTACATCTGCGACGAATGCATCGATCTCTGCAACGAGATCCTGGATGAGGAGCTGGTGGATGGCCAGGGCAACCCACGCCACAGCCACGAACCCAGCCGCAAGGCCACACCAGCTGCTCGCAAGAGCAGCAAACCGGCCCCGACCCTGGCCTCCATTCCCCGGCCCCAGGACATCAAAAGCTTCCTAGATCAGCAGGTGGTCGGCCAGGACGCCGCCAAAAAGGTGATGTCGGTGGCGGTCTACAACCACTACAAACGTCTGGCCTGGCAGGGGGATGGCAACGGCGAGACCGAGGAAACCGCCACCCGCCTGCACAAGAGCAACATCCTGCTGATCGGACCCACCGGCTGCGGCAAGACGCTGTTGGCTCAGACCCTAGCGGAGATGCTGGATGTGCCCTTCGCCGTGGCCGATGCCACCACCCTCACGGAAGCAGGCTATGTGGGTGAGGACGTGGAAAACATCCTGCTGCGGCTGCTGCAGAAGGCCGACATGGATGTGGACCAGGCCCAGCGGGGCATCATCTACATCGATGAAATCGACAAAATCGCCCGCAAGAGCGAAAACCCCTCGATCACAAGAGATGTGTCCGGCGAAGGTGTGCAGCAGGCACTGCTGAAAATGCTCGAGGGCACGGTGGCCAACGTGCCGCCCCAGGGAGGCCGTAAGCACCCCTATCAGGACTGCATCCAGATCGACACCAGCCAGATCCTGTTCATCTGCGGTGGTGCCTTCGTCGGCTTAGAAGACGTGGTTCAGAAACGGATGGGCCGCAACGCCATCGGCTTCATGCCCAGCGACGGCCGTGGACGCAGTCGCACCAACCGCGACCTTCAGGCCGCCCAAGTACTGCGGCACCTGGAGCCAGACGATCTGGTGCGCTACGGCCTGATCCCAGAATTCATCGGCCGCATGCCGGTGAGTGCCGTGCTGGAGCCCCTGGACGAAAGTGCCTTGCAGTCGATCCTCACAGAACCCCGCGATGCCCTGGTGAAGCAGTTCCGCACCCTGCTGAGCATGGACAATGTGCAACTGCAGTTCGCCGATGACGCCATTGAAGCGATCGCCCAGGAAGCCCACCGGCGCAAGACCGGTGCCCGCGCCCTGCGAGGCATCGTTGAGGAACTGATGCTGGATCTGATGTACGACCTGCCATCGCAGACGTCGGTGAAGGAGTTCACAGTCACCCGAGCGATGGTGGAAGAACACACCGGTGGGAAGGTGCTCCCCCTGCCTGGCACGGAACAACAAAAAACGGCCTGAGGTCTTGGCTGCCGCTGACCACTTGGAGGTGCCGCGTCAGCACGGCCTGTTCAACCACCACGGCATCGACCTCGGCGATGGGACAGTCGCCCACTACTTGGAGGGGCGTGAAATTCTGCGCAGCCCATTGGAGGAGTTCAGCCAGGGGCAACCACTGCAGGTGATCAGCCATATCGAAGCTTCTCCGGTGGGTGTCACCTTGCGCCGGGCCATGGGACGCCTGGGGGAACAGGACTACAACCTGCTGTTCAACAACTGCGAGCACTTCGCCACCTGGTGCAAAACCGGGCGCCATCGCAGCGAGCAGGTGGATTCATTCCTGGATCGGGCCCGCAACTGGAGCGGCCTGATGCCATCAGCCCTGCTGAAGGGACTGGAACTCCTGGTGCAACAGGGCCTGCTCGATGACGACGCCCGCACGATGGCCATACGGGGGGTCGAGAAATTGGAACGTCTGCGCCTCTCGCTGCTGCACAAGTTGGAGGGTCTGCTGGAAGGTGCAGGCGAGGGAACCGATCGCCGGCTGTTGCTCGCGGGCCAGAGCCTGGCCGATGAACTGGCCGCCGTCGAAGACCTGAAACAGCGGATTGATGCCCTGCTCCAACAGCACCCCGCCCTTCCAAGCTCCGAATCCTCTGAGTAATCTCCTTTCAACGCTCGCGGCGCATGAGTTCGGCCTACCAGCCGCTGCATCACAAATACCGGCCCCAGCGCTTTGATCAGCTGGTGGGGCAGGAGGCGATCGCCGCCACCCTGTGCCACGCCCTCACCAGCAATCGGATTGCCCCGGCCTATCTGTTCAGTGGCCCCCGCGGCACCGGCAAAACCTCCAGCGCCCGCATCCTGGCCCGCTCGCTCAATTGCCTGAACAGCGAGGGGCCGACGCCAGAGCCCTGCGGCACCTGCGAGCTGTGCAAAACAATTGCCGCCGGAACCGCGCTCGATGTAATCGAGATCGACGCCGCCTCCAACACCGGTGTTGACAACATCCGTGAACTGATCGAACGCTCTCGCTTCGCACCGGTGCAGGCCCGCTGGAAGGTGTACGTGGTGGACGAGTGCCACATGCTCTCCACCGCAGCGTTCAACGCCCTGCTGAAAACTCTTGAAGAACCACCACCGCAGGTGGTGTTCGTACTCGCCACCACCGACCCGCAACGGGTGCTGCCGACGATCCTCAGCCGTTGCCAACGCTTTAATTTCCGGCGCATTCCGCTCGATGCCCTGAACCAACATCTGAGTTGGATCGCCGAACAGGAAGCGATCGAGATCAAGCCTGAAGCCATTCATGTGGTGGCCCAGCGATCCCAGGGAGGACTGCGGGATGCGGAAAGCCTGTTGGATCAACTGAGTCTGCTGCCACCACCGATTGAAGCCGCTGCTGTGTGGGATCTGCTGGGAGCCGTGCCCGAACAGGAGCTGTTGGAGCTGGTGGGGGCGATGAGCAGCGCCGAACCGGTGCAACTGCTCGAGGCCACACGCAACCTGCTGGACCGAGGTCGGGATCCCGGGGCCGTGCTGCAGGGTCTGGCCGGGATGCTGCGGGATCTGGTCTTGATGGCCGCCGCTCCAGACCGACTGGAGCTCACCAGCGTTTCACCCCAGTTCCGTGATCAACTGCCCACCCTCGCGAAAGCGATCGGCAGGGCCCGCTTGCTGCAATGGCAGGCCCAGCTGCGCGGCACCGAGCAACAACTGCGCCAAAGCGTGCAGCCGCGCTTGTGGCTGGAAGTGCTGCTCTTAGGGTTGCTAGCGGAAGCGGTGGCGGCTCAACCCACAACGGCAGCCCCAGTCCCAAGACAACCAGCTACAACCCCAGTCGCCCCTCCTGCTCCTGCCGCCGCAGCCCCAGCAACAGAGGCCCCCGCCCCCAGTCCAAAACCTGCACCGGCAACATCACCGGAACTACCGACGGTCTCCACCCCTGCGCCGGCACCCAGCACGAACCTGCCCGAGCTGTGGCAACAGATCCTGGGCAGCCTTGAACTGCCCTCCACCCGGATGTTGCTGTCGCAACAGGCCCAACTGGTGCGCCTGGATGCCAACCGCGCTGTTGTGCAGGTGGCTGGCAACTGGATGGGCATGGTTCAGAGCCGGGCGTCCCTACTCGAACAGGCGGTGGCCAAAGCTCTCGGCGGCTCAAGGCAGCTGTTACTTGAGGCCAGCAACAGCGCCATGCCTCCTCCGCTTGGAACAGCCCCAGCAGCGGTCGAGCCCCCCACACCAACTCCAGCGCCAACTCCAGCAGCGATGTCGGCACCTGCAGCAACAACAGCTCCAGTGCCAGCGCCAGAACTGCCGCGCACCCAAGCCAAACCGGTGGACGCCAATCCAGCACCTGCACCAGCAGAACCAAGCACTCAACCCAATCCCCCCTCAGGGCTGGACCGTCAAGCCCGCAACCTGGCGGACTTCTTCAACGGTCAGGTACTCGACGTTGACGAAACCAATTAAGGGAAGGTCCAACGATCGGACCTCTACCTGGTGGTGCAATCAAAAAGGAAACAGCTTCAGGCTTGAACCGGATTCTCCTGACCATGGCTGGTTTTGGCCCAGACCAAGCGTTTGGGGAACAGTGACATCCGCAGCGTCACCCAAGGAATTACCACAAACCAGTGGCCCAGATAGGCAATCGCTACCAGGAGATTGGCCAAGCTCGCAGGGGGGATCTCAGGCCCCTCGCTGCCACCGTGACAGCCGCGCCAATAGGCCAGACCCGAAACGCTGAAGGCCACCACAGACAAGGGCCAGTAAACCGGCACGCTTCGGGTGATCAAAGCCGTGCTCAGATCTGCAAAAGACACCACCGGCAGGACGTACTGGAGCAGAAAAAATGCTGTCAGATCCCAGCGCTGGCGAAGACTGAGCTGGGCTGAAGTAAGCACCGGCCAGTAATCAAAGAAGCGCTGCAATCCACCTTCTGCCCAGCGCTGTCGTTGTTTCCACAAGGCCTGAAGACCGGGGACCGCCTCTTCTTGAACCGGAGGATCCCACAACAATCCCACCAAGGCACCGTGGGTCAGCAGGCGGAAGCTGAGATCAAGGTCATCGGTCACGGTGTCTTCGTTGAAACCGCCGCTGGACTCGAGCACCGAGCGCTTGATCAGCTGTCCGTTCCCCCGCAGCTCGGCCACCCCTCCATTCGCCAGTCGCCCCGACTGGATCACCGCATCCAGAGCCATCTCCATCGCTTGGGATCGAGTCAACCAATTGCGATCGGAATCAATCACGGCCTTGCGCAGCTGCACTGCCGACCAGCCACCCTCCAGGGCATAGGGGACGAGACGCTCGAGCAAGTCGTCCTGTAACTGGGCATCTGCATCAAGCACCAACAACCATTCACCCTTGAGTCGATCCAAGGCGGTGTTGAGCGCACCAGACTTGCCACCACCAGCATTGCGCTGGCGATGAATGACATTCAACTCAGGGTGCTGGGTGGCCAGATCATCCAGCAACTCAGCGGTCCGATCAAGACTGCCGTCGTCGATCACCCAAGTGGTGAGCTGTCCGGACGGATAACGCAGTGAAGTGAGCCGTTCCACCAAACGCGATACCACCGCTTCTTCATCGCGAGCCGCCACCACCACATCAAGGCTGGGAAGCTGCGCCGGATCGATCGCTGGTGTGGACTCCGATGACCCAGGCTTCAGCTGCCCACGCATGACGGAACGAAGGCCATAGCCCCCAAGCATCAAGGCAAGGCTGATGGCGGGCCAGAGCGAACGGGCGGGGTCGAGCCAGTGAGGAGCTGCACCAGCACATCCACAGGCGAACAGGAACGCTGCCGATTTCACCCGACGGTGATCACCCGATGTGGCGTTCGAGCTCATCCAGCTGCCCAGGTGGAGAGGACTTTAAGGGGGCTGCGCTGGTGTTGAGAGTTGGCTGTAGACAGTCCCTGGGTAGTAATGGCTCAGGATCCGCTCCACAGGCCAGCCACGCCAGGCCAGATCAATGGCTCCAGCCTGCGACAAACCGGCCCCATGGCCAAAGCCACCACCAACCACCAACCAGCGTTCAGGCCCCTGAGGTTCAACCACAAACAAGGTGCTGGGGAGGGTGCGGAGGGTGCGACGGATGGCATCCAGCTTGAGGACGACCGGTGCGGCATCTCCGCTTCCGGAAATCTGCAACGCCAGTACACGGCCACTGGCACCCCGCTCCAGAACCTGCAACTGCAAGGGAGACACCAGCGGCCCTGCCGCTGCTCCCAGGGCCTGACGCAGGCCCGGACCGGAAAGGGTTCGGCTCCAGCGGAAGCGAGGATGCTGAGCGCCATAGGCCCCGGAGCGATCTGCCAGCAACGCCAGCACCGCCTGGCGCTGCTGCAGTGGCAAGGGATGACTGTTGCTCCATCTCGCGTCCCCATCCGGTTTCGGACGCAAATAGATGGTGGGTTGCATGGCCCAGGCTTCAGGCCCGGCAGCCATCACCCCGCCATTGGTGGCGTGATACACAGCGCTGATCGGCTGGTTGTTCAGGCTGAGCAACTTGCCCTGCGTTCCTGCAATCGCCTCGCGCACAGCAGCTCCCGCATGGCGGGGATCGCTGTAGACCTGGCACTGGGTGTCACTGCAGAGGTGATAGCCATCGATGCTGAAGCGATGGCTGTTGGCCAAGGCCCAGGTGCGCGCCAGAACGGTCTGGGCCTGCAAGGCCGCCATCGGTGAACCGGCGCCGATCTCATGGGGAACCACCCCCTCCAGATAGCGCTCCACCGGCACCTGCTCCACCAGGGTCCAGCTGCCGTAGGCATCCCGTTGCAGGCGGAAGGGGCCTTCGAAGCGTCCACCAGCCCAAAGCAGACCATCAGACGCCTTAATCAAGACATACTCCTGCAGGGGGCGTCCCCCCTCAGGCGTCTGCAACACCGGTTCGACGGTGTTGGTGAGGGTGCCTTGCCAATCACGCACGGCCAAGCCCTCCGGCACAGGCGAACCCTCCGGCGCCCACACCTCCCATTCCTTGGGATGGGCCACCTCGGCCGCAACACCAAGAGCACCCCAACGGGAGGCGACACGATCGGCCGATTCAAAGCTGGAGTAGGGGCCTGCGATCCGGCGAGCCAACTTCAGCGGACGAGCCAAAGTAACGTTTCGCCAGGTGATCACGAAACCCGAACCACTGCCTAACTCCCCAGTGGCGTCGCGAAGGCTGAGCGATCCAGCAAAGGCACGCAGATTTAAGGGAGCGGCGGTTGCCGTGGCACCGAGGTGATCCTCCAAAGCTACCCAGAGCACCGGTTCATGACCCTCAACCGGCGGTGGTTCATTGACGGCAAGGTGAGTCACCCGTTGAGCCGGTTCCACCACAGCGGGTTGGAGAGCATCAACCTGCTCGCGGGCACGGCAGCCCAGACCCATGCAAAGCAGCAATGTGAGCGTCAGGAGCCGAATCATTCAGCAGGGGGCACGTCGGGACGTATTGTTGTCGTTTGTGTCCGAGCGAGCAGACCAATGCCCAAGCTGAAGACCCGCAAAGCTGCCGCGAAGCGGTTCAAAGCAACCGGCACTGGCAAATTTCTGCGTCGTCGCGCCTTCCGAAACCACCTGCTGGACCACAAAACTCCCAAGCAGAAGCGTCATCTGGCCACCAAGGCCGTGGTGGACCGCACGGATGAGGAGCGCGTGACCCTGATGATGCCTTACGCCTGAGCACAGCTGCTCAGACGAGACCGTTCAACAAGACCTGATCCAACCCTTCCAACCTCATGGCCCGCGTCAAGAGAGGCAACGTCGCCCGTAAACGCCGCAACAAAATCCTGCGGCTGGCCCGTGGCTTCCGTGGTGGCAACGGAACTCTGTTTCGTACAGCAAACCAGCGGGTGATGAAAGCCCTCTGCAATGCTTACCGCGATCGTCGTCGTCGCAAGCGCGATTTCCGTCGCCTTTGGATTGCACGCATCAACGCCGCTGCCCGAATGAATGGCGTGAGCTACAGCCGTCTGATGGGCGGCCTTAAAAAGGCAGATGTGCGCCTGAATCGCAAGATGCTGGCTCAACTGGCGGTCGTAGACCCCGGCAGCTTTACCAACGTTGTGACTGCAGCCAAGAGCTGAATTTTCAAACCGTGAACCTGCTGCCCCAGACCTACCTGCTGGGCCTGGTCGGCCTGCTTGCCATCGTTGCGGTGGTGGTGGGCCGACAATTTTTTCGTGTGCGCCGTGACGAAGCACGGCTGATTGAACTCGAGAAATCCGACACAGCCTCTTCGCGACAGGCGTCTGATCTCTACGAGCTCGGATCAGTTCAACTACGTAAGCGGCTGTATCCGCAGGCAGCTGCCACCTTGAAGCAGGCACTGAAACGCTTGAGTGGTGAGCCTGACGAAGCCCGTGCGCTGATTGAAAATGCGCTCGGCTTTGCTCTGGCCGCACAAAAGGATTACTCCAGTGCCACCAAGCATTACAAGCTGGCTCTGAAGGCGAAAGCGGACTACCCCGTCGCCCTCAACAACCTGGCTTTTGCCCAGGAAAAGCTACTGAAGGACGCTGAAGCGATCTCCCTCTATGAGCAGACACTTCAACTGGAACCCAACAACTCGACCGCGAAGAAAGGGTTGAAGAAACTCAAACGTCGGAACAGCTGAGTTTCTTAAAAACCCTTTGATGCCATTAAAGATGTGGTCACCAGAGCGGCTGAACAGGAGGCTCCTCCTGACAGCCGCTGGTCATGGCCAGACGTCCGCCCACTCCACTGCTGGGGTTGGCCATGTTGACGAGACGAGGCGCCTGCCAGCTGGTGGGACTGAACATTTGCAGGCCAAGGAAGACGCCACCAGGCTCAAGGCCCGCAATCAGAGAATCCGCCAAGGGGATGAGTTCAAGCTGATCTGACTTGGCATGGATATTGCCTTGAACCGGTGTGATGACGGAGCCAAGGGTCATCTTTCCCCGGAGATTCACCATCTGGCCAATGGCCGTCATCTGAGTGATGACCAACATCACATCGACGGTGGGATTGCCATCAAAGGGCTCAAAAGTACCGCACCATTGGCGGGGCAGAGATGCCGCCAGTTCAGCAGCGCGTGCGACCGGGTCGAACCTCTCCACTTCGATTTGATCGAGCTCCAGAGGAACCGCCAGCTGAATCGGATCCAGGGGCGACTGGGGATTGGTCTGAAACGGCACCTGGCTGCCAACCGGGAGATCCATGGCAAACAGGAGCGGCATTGAAGACGATGGATGATGAAGGAACGGTAGGCCCTTTTGCTCAGACGCGTCATGGATTCGCCCTTCCCCTACTCCGACCCCCTGACCATTGGCGGGCGTCAGTTCAACAGCCGCCTGTTCACGGGAACAGGCAAATATCGATCAATGGAATCGATGCAGCAGAGCATCGAGCGATCCGGCTGCGACATGGTCACCGTGGCTGTGCGCCGGGTGCAGACCGTTGCAGCAGGCCATGAGGGCCTGATGGAAGCCATTGATTGGAAGCGGATATGGATGCTGCCCAACACGGCGGGCTGCACCGATGCCGAAGAAGCGGTGCGTGTCGCAAGGCTTGGACGGGAGCTCGCCAAGCTGGCGGGGCAGGAGGACAACACCTTCGTGAAGCTAGAGGTGATTCCTGACTCCCGACATCTTCTGCCAGATCCGATCGGCACCTTGAACGCTGCAGAACAATTGGTGAGGGAAGGGTTCACGGTTCTGCCCTACATCAATGCAGATCCCCTACTGGCCAAACGACTGGAAGAAGTGGGGTGCGCCACGGTGATGCCTTTGGGCTCTCCGATCGGCTCGGGCCAGGGGCTCAACAATGCCGCCAACATCGGTTTAATCATCGAAAACGCCGAGGTGCCTGTGGTGGTGGATGCTGGCATTGGTGTTCCGAGCGAGGCGGCACAGGCCCTCGAAATGGGCGCCGATGCCGTCCTGGTCAACAGCGCCATCGCCCTGGCCGGCGACCCCGCAGCCATGGCCGAGGCGATGGGCCAGGCGGTGATGGCTGGGCGGACAGCCCACCTCTCCGGGCGCTTGCCGCGGAGGGATCAGGCCTCTGCCAGCTCACCGTCCACGGGGATGGTGCGGTCACCCCGATGAAGTGAAGAGAAATGAAGTGTGGTCAAGCCTGCTTCACAAAGGCAGGCAATAAGCATTTGGACTCATAAGGTCCGACCAGTCGCATTGGACCCATGTCGGTCACCACCGAAGACGGCGGTCGTCTCAACGCCTTCGCCAAAGAGCCACGTATGGAGGTAATGGACTTCGCCTCCAGCCAAAGCCGCAACCGCAGCTCAATGATGATGCTGGTGACCGGTGGATTGCTGGTAGCTGCCATGGTGGCGGTGACCGTCGCCATCAGCTGAGACAGTTCACACTGAAAATCCCTGTAGTAGCTTGCCAAGACTGAGCATCACGCTCGTTCCAGCAGGAGTTTGGGGTGAAAGTTCTCGTTCTCGGCGGTGACGGCTTCTGCGGCTGGCCCTGTGCGGTGAACCTGGCGGATCAGGGCCACGATGTTCTGATCGTGGATGACCTCAGCCGTCGCAAGATCGATATCGACCTTGAAGTTGAGTCGCTGACTCCGATCGTGAGCATCGGCGAGCGCCTCAAAGCCTGGGAGGAGACCGGCGGCAAGCCGATGCGGTTTGTCCACATGGACATCGCCCATGAGTACCAAAGGTTGCTCGATCTACTGCTGGAGGAAAGCCCGGATTCGGTGGTCCACTTCGCGGAACAGCGGGCAGCGCCCTATTCGATGAAGAGCAGCGCCACCAAGCGCTACACCGTCGACAACAACGTCAACGGCACCCATAACCTGCTGGCCGCGATCGTTGAAAGCGGTCAGGACATCCACGTAGTGCATCTCGGAACCATGGGCGTCTACGGCTATGGCTCCCACCGCGGCGCCACCATCCCAGAGGGCTACCTGAAGGTGGAAGTGCCTCAGCCCGACGGCAGCCGCTTCGAGGAGGAAATCCTCCACCCGGCAAGCCCTGGCAGCGTCTATCACATGACCAAGACGCTCGATCAGCTCCTGTTCCTCTACTACAACAAAAACGACAAGGTCCGCATCACCGACCTGCACCAGGGCATCGTCTGGGGAACCAACACCGATGCCACCGACCGTGACCCGCGGCTCACCAATCGCTTCGATTACGACGGCGATTACGGCACAGTGCTGAATCGCTTCCTAATGCAAGCCGCCATCGGCTATCCGCTCACCGTTCACGGCACCGGAGGTCAGACGCGCGCCTTTATCCACATCCGCGATTCCGTGCGCTGCGTTCAGCTGGCGCTGGAGAACCCTCCGGAGCAAGGAGAGCGGGTGAAGATCTTCAACCAAATGACCGAAAGCCATCAGGTGGGCGAACTGGCCAAAAAGGTGGCCGCTATTACCGGTGCTCAGGTCAACAACCTGCCCAACCCCCGTAACGAGGCCGTTGAGAACGATCTGATCGTTGACAATCGCTGCTTCATCGAACTGGGCCTCAACCCCACCACCCTTGATGACGGCCTGCTGAAGGAGGTGGTGGAGATTGCCACCCGCTATGCCGACCGTTGCGACCGCAACCGCATCCTCTGCACCTCCGCCTGGACCAAAACGCAGGCCCAGGCCATCGGCACCGCGTCCTGATCGAGCTTCATCCTTGAAAGTCGCCTTCTTCACCGAAACCTTCCTGCCGAAGGTCGATGGCATCGTCACCCGTCTGACCAAGACGGTGAAGCATCTGGTGGACGCCGGCGATGAGGTGGTGGTCTTCTGTCCGGAAGGCTGTCCGGATCAGTACATGGGTGCACGCCTAATTGGCGTGCCGGCAATGCCGCTGCCGCTCTATCCCGAGCTCAAACTGGCCTTGCCACGCCCAGCTGTGTCGGAGGCGATCGATTCATTTCAGCCCGATCTGATCCACGTTGTGAATCCGGCGGTGCTGGGTCTCGGCGGCATCTGGCTCGCGAAGAACAAGGGCATTCCTCTGGTCGCCAGTTATCACACCCATCTGCCCAAATACCTCGAGCATTACGGTTTGGGCATGCTGGAGCC
The DNA here is from genome assembly GCF_020514115.1 of Synechococcus sp. MU1642. Classification (GTDB taxonomy): domain Bacteria; phylum Cyanobacteriota; class Cyanobacteriia; order PCC-6307; family Cyanobiaceae; genus Parasynechococcus. Next base: position 27,864 of record NZ_VTKZ01000010.1, on the reverse strand, counting down.
GCTCCTGTGGGAAATGCTCAAGGCCGCCCACAACCAGGCCCTGCTGAATCTGTGCACCTCCACCGCCATGGTGAAGGAGCTCAGCGACAAGGGCATTCAGCACACCGATCTGTGGCAGAGAGGCGTCGACACGGAATTGTTCCGTCCCGAACTGCGCAGCCCGGAACTGCGCCAGCGGCTTCTCGGGGGGCATGACGACCGCGGTGCCCTGCTGCTCTACGTCGGCCGCCTTTCTGCAGAGAAGCAGATCGAACGGATCCGCCCCGTTCTGGAGGCCCTCCCCGATGCACGGCTGGCCCTGGTGGGGGATGGTCCCCACCGCCAACAACTGGAGAGGCACTTCGAAGGAACCGCCACCACCTTCGTCGGTTATCTCGCCGGGGAAGACCTGGCAGGGGCCTACGCCAGCGGCGATGCCTTCCTCTTCCCCTCCAGCACAGAAACGCTGGGGCTGGTGCTGCTGGAAGCCATGGCGGCCGGTTGTCCCGTGGTCGGCGCCAACCGTGGCGGCATTCCCGACATCATCAGCGACGGTGTTAACGGCTGCCTTTATGAACCCGACGGCGCGGATAGCGGCGCTGCAAGCCTGATCGAAGCCACCCGCCGTCTGCTGGGGAACGACCTAGAACGACAGGCTCTGCGCACTGCAGCCCGTGCCGAAGCCGAGCGCTGGGGCTGGGCGGGTGCCACCGAACAACTACGGACCTACTACCGCACGGTGCTTTCAACTCCTCAACTCACGGCCGCCTAGCGCTACCGGGTCCTCTCCCACTCCGCCAGCACCTTCTTGGCCATCGGCAGAGCATGGACCGATCCACCTCCAGGGGTGTTTTGTGCAAATGCCACCACCACGATCTTGCCGTCCGGATAGGGGGCATAACAACCGAACCAGGCGTGATCCGTACCTCCCGTGCTGTCCTCTGCTGTTCCCGTTTTGCCAGCCGCCAGAGGAATGCCAGGCCCATTAAGGCCAGCACCGGTGCCGGCCTCCACCACTTTGCGCAGGCCCTCCCGGATCGTCTGCAACGTTGATGGCTTCATCACCACCTTGGTGCGGTACTCAGGGCTCAGCCAGTCAATGTCAACGGCGGCGAGATGCGGCGTCACCAACCACCCGCCATTGGCGAACACCGCATAAGCACGGGCCAGCTGCAGGGGGGTGATCTGCACCACGGACTGACCGATGGAGGCACTGGCCATGTCCTCAGGGATCCAGGGGCTGGTGCCGGGATCAGTCCAGCCGCGGCCTCGAGCCGCCCAGTCTTCATCCCCCACCAGCCCGACGCTCTCTTCCCAACCGATCTCAATGCCGGTCTTCTGCTGAAAGCCGAGCTGATCAGCCGCTTGTTTCAGGGCCTTGGAGCCAACTCCCACCCCCACTTGGTAGAAAAAAGTATTGCTGGAAAAGCGCAGGGCATCGGCATACCCGATGTAGCCGAACCCAGCCCCGTTGTGATCCGGGAAGCAGTGGCCGCCGTAGATGAGGCAGGCCATGGTGTGCAACTTGGTGTCGGGCGGGAATTTGCCGGACTCCATACCGGCCATCGCCGTCACCGGCTTCCAGGTGCTGCCAGGGTCATAGGGATTCATGGCCCGGGACAGCAACGGTTTCTTCGGATTGGAGAAGAGGGCGTCGTACTCCTTCTGGGTGGTGATCAGCTTGGAGAAAAAGTTCGGATCAAAACTGGGACGACTAGCCAGGGCCAGCACAGCACCCGTCGCGGCCTCAAGCGCCACCACAGCGCCACCGGGCTTGTCGGCCAGTACCTGCTCCGCCACCCGCTGCAGATCCAGATCGAGGGTGAGCACCAAATCTTTTCCTGCTTGGGAAGGTCGATCGCCCAGGTTGCGCTGCACTTCGCCCATGGCATTCACCTCGAGCATTTGGCCGCCCCATTTGCCGCGCAGATGGCGCTCATAGGCGGCTTCCACACCCGTGCGACCAATCCTGTCGCGGATCTTGTAGCCCTTCTCCACCAGGATTTCGAATTCGTTTTCCGTGATGGGTTGGGTGTAACCGAGGGCGTGGGCCGCCAGAGTTCCGTTGGGATAGGAGCGGAGGATGTCGACATCCACCTGGGCGCCCCGCAACCCGAGAGCCTGTTCACGAAAGCGCAGCACCTGTTCGGGCTTGAGATCCAGGGCCAACGTGGTGCGGTAACCATCCCGATCCAGGCCCTTCTGCCGGCGCTGATCGAGCAGATCAGGCTTCAAATTCAGCAGCCGTGCCAGGCGATCCCGCAGATCAGGCCAGTCGTCATCGCTGACCAGACGCGGCTCGAGATACAGGGAGTAGGTGAGTTTGCTGGTGGCCAGCACCCGGCCTTTGCGATCGAGCAACCGACCGCGGATCGGCGAGCGGGGCACCAGACGGATGCGGTTTTCGTCCGCTAGTTCGCGAAAGCGCGACCCCTCCAGAAGCTGCATCCAGACCAGGCGGCTGACCATGGCACTGCAGAACAGCAGCACCAACACCAGCAGCACAAGGGGTTGCTGACGCAGACCCGTCTGACGCTGCTGTGAGGAACGGGTCATTCCTGCTGCTGCGCTGGCAAGCGACGGCGCAACTCCTCAAGACGCTCTTCAATCCGCCTCAGGGTTGGCAGCAAGTCGTCGGGTCTGTCCTGTTCAACCATTGCCGGTTCATCAACAGAGACCGAGACCGGCATCACCGGATTGCCCAGTCCGGGGCTCACAGTGTCCAGCCGTTCTCGCACATCACGCGCCACGGGCTCACCCTCCTGACGCAAATCTGCTATGGGGTCTTCCGATCCCGCTGTAAATACCTCCACCACTTTTCCGGGACCCCCCTGCCGGGCCCTCTCAAGCACGGCCAGCCCAACAGGAAGCACGTCCTGCATCAACGACAGACGCAACTGGTCGAGGGGGTTGTCTGAGTTGGAATCAGCGGCCATGGGGCCAGATCAACGAACCCCAGTCTGTCCCGAAGGAAGCGCCAATGTTGGACAAGCGGAACGGTCCGCCGCCAGGGACCAGCCCATCACCCCACTGAGCACCATCAGCATCGCTATAGGCACCAAGGCTTTCTGGGTGGTGTCCAGCAGGATCCACTCTCGCCAGGCACGCCAGAAGCGGCTGCGCTCAAAGCGCCGATTCTCACGGGTTTCATCGCGCTGACGCCGCCGAATCGCCTTATCCACCCAACGCTCGAAGGCCCGCTTCTTGGTGATCGTCATCTTGCGTTCCACCTCGAGCATCTGCCCGGAACCCAGCTCGGGATGGAAGGTGCTGATCAGCTCCAGACTCTTGAGGAACATCTCCACAGCGCCATCGTGGACTGCGGTGGCGTGATCATCCAGCTGACCCCAGTCGAGTTCGGGGTAAAACCGGCTGCGATTGGCGGTGATCTGATCCTCCGTCAGCTGTCCAGGCTCCCGCAGCCAGCGATCGGTGTTGCTGTCGAACCGCCGCCAATAGAGGAAGGGGTTCAGGTAGATCGTGCGGCCACCCAGCTGAATGCTGTCCTGCTGCAACCGGCGCTGCAGCTGAACTTCCTGCTGTTGTGTCGCCGTCATATCCCAAAGGCCGATGGCCCAAGGTATCGGTGATGCAGGGCCGTCGCCAGCCGTGAATCACTCCCACTCGATCGTGCCGGGGGGCTTGCTGGTGATGTCAAGCACCACCCGATTCACCCCCTTCACCTCATTCACGATCCGATTGGAGATGGTCTCCATCAAGTCGTAGGGAATGCGGGACCAATCGGCGGTCATGCCGTCCTCACTGGACACACATCGCAGCACGATCGGCCAGGCATAGGTGCGTTTGTCCCCCATCACACCGACAGAACGCACCGGCAGCAGCACAGCAAAGGCCTGCCAGATGTCGTGATAAAGCCCTGCCTCCTTGATTTCCTGGCGAACAATCAAGTCGGCATCACGCAGGCAATCCAGCTTCTCATCGGTGACTTCACCCAAGATGCGGATGGCCAGACCAGGCCCCGGGAAGGGATGGCGGCGCACGATCTCCTCGGGCAGGCCGAGGCTGCGGCCCACCTTGCGAACTTCATCTTTGAACAGCTTGCGCAGGGGCTCCACAAGCTTGAACTGAAGATCCTTGGGAAGACCACCCACGTTGTGGTGGCTCTTGATCTTCACGGCAACCCGTTCGCCCGTCTTGGGGTCAACATTGGTGCCAGCACTTTCGATCACATCGGGGTAAAGCGTGCCCTGGGCCAGGTAATCAAAGGGTCCGAGCCGCTTGCTCTCCTCTTCGAACACCCGGATGAACTCGGTGCCGATGATCTTGCGCTTCTCTTCTGGATCGGTGATGCCGTTCAGCTTGCCGATGAACCGCTGGCGAGCATTGATGTACTCCACATGAATGTTGAACTTCCGATCGAAGAAGTCCATGAGGAACTCGGGCTCACCTTTCCGCATGAAGCCCTGGTCGATGAACATGCAGGTGAGCTGATCACCGATCGCCTTCTTGAGCAGAAAGGCGAGGGTGGAGGAGTCAACTCCTCCTGATAGAGCCAGCAGGACACGCTTGTCGCCCACCTGCTCCTGAACTAAGCCTACGGCCTCCTCGATGAAAGCCGCGGTGGTCCAATCGGGATCACAACCGCAAACGTGATAGACGAAATTGCGGATCAAAGCCATGCCGCAGGTGGAATGCACCACCTCGGGATGGAATTGCACGCCATAAAGCTTGCGCTGAAGGTGCGCCACCGCCGCCTCCGGCGTGTTGGCGGTGTGGGCCAAGCGCACAAACCCCTCCGGCAGCGCTTTCACCGAGTCGCCATGGCTCATCCACATCGTCGAACCGTTGTCGACATTGGTGAGCAGATCCGTCGGGTCATCCACTTCGAGGGGCGCCTTGCCGTATTCGGCCTTACCCGTGGCGGCCTCAACAACTCCACCGAGCTGTTGCACCATCAGCTGCATCCCGTAGCAAACCCCCAGCACGGGAATGCCCAGATCCCATATGCCGAGATCGCACAAGGGTGCATGTTCGGCATATACGGAACTCGGGCCACCGCTGAGGATGATTCCCTTCGGAGCCATGCGTCGCAGCTCCTCCGCCGAAGTGCTGTAGCCGAGCACCACAGAAAACACCTCGGTTTCGCGCACGCGTCGGGCAATCAGCTCCGAATACTGGGAGCCGAAATCAAGAATGACGATGGCCGGCTGACGCTGAGTGTCGGACGAGGGCTGGGACATCGATCCTGGGAGGTATCGCTCGCTGACGAGCGTCAATCCCTCAATGTAAAGAAGCGCTTCTCCCCCTCCCGTCCCCACCAGCGCAGGGTGCGGTTGCGGTCGAACAGGGCAGCACTAATTCGCATCGGCCACGCGCCGTAGCGGGCCACATAAGACTGGCTGCGCAGCTCCACCATCGCGGCCAGATGCTGCCCGATGGCCCTGGCTTGATCAGCATCCATTACCTGAAAGGCCTCCTCAACAGAGGCGGCGCCGCGCAGTTGCAACAACTGGGGTGCCGACAAGCCAGCATCCAATCCCAGGGCCACCAACACCTCCAGACGGCCATCGGCCAGGTGGTGATGGGTGTGAAAGATTCCGCCGGCCAGCTTGATCAATTTGCCGTGGTAACCCAGTAGCAGCAGATCTTGAACGCCAGCCTCCGCCGCGGCCACTAACACCGGCCCCACCCAGTTCCCCACCTTCAGCACGGGCCCGAGACCCTGCTGGCGGGCCAGAGCCAAGCCGTTCTCACCAATCACCAGAACGAGGCGTCCCTGAAACGCGTGATCCGCAGCGAGCGCCCTCAGGTCCGCCAACACCTGTTGCAATTGATCCGGTGCAGCGCTGCGTTGCACCTCCGCCTGGGTGCCGATCAAAGCCAGACCATCCACAACCCCGAAGGCGGCATTGCTAGTGCGTTCGGCCAGGGTGCGGCCCTGCGGAAGAATCGGCTGCACCAGCAAGCCCCGACCGGGCGGCAATAGAGGCAGCAGGTTCCGCTCCAACAGCTCACGGGCAAAACCTGAGAGGCAAACGTCGCCCTCAGGCCCAAAACGGCCCACCCCTTCTCCGGCCTGCAGCTCGAGCACCGGCTGTGTTGCGGCGATCCAGGCAACCCGAACCCAAACCTCAAGATCCCGCGTCAGATCAAGGCCTGGCCCTGGATCACAACGGCTGATGCCCAGGGCTTGGCCATCCGCCAAGGGGGCTGCCGAGCTAACAGGCACTTGCAAAGAGGGTCGATCCGACCCCTGATTCAACTGCTGCTCAGCGTTAAACGGCCCACCAAGCAACACCTGCAGGGCCGCCTTGGCCGCCGCCGCCACCCACACCGGCAGGGTCAATCCAGAGCTGGAGGGGGCGATGGAACCAGACAAGCTGTTTTCTAGAGTCGCCGATTGGCATCCCCCGCGCCATGCAGGACAAGCTCACCCTGATGATTCCGGGCCCCACCCCGGTGCCGGAAACGGTGTTAAAGGCCATGGGTCGTCACCCCATTGGCCACCGCAGCGGGGAATTCCAGGCCATCGTGCGGCGCACCACCGAACAATTGAAGTGGCTGCACCAGACGACGAGCGACGTGCTGGTGATCACCGGCAGCGGTACCGCCGCCATGGAAGCGGGAATCATCAACACCCTCAGCCGCGGCGACAAGGTGCTCTGCGGTGACAACGGCAAGTTCGGCGAACGCTGGGTCAAGGTGGCCCGCGCCTACGGACTCGATGTTGAGGTGATCAAGGCGGAGTGGGGCCAGCCCCTCGATCCGGAGGCCTTCCGCTCGGCGTTGGAAGCCGACAGCGCCAAAGCGATCAAGGCCGTTATCCTCACTCACTCGGAAACCTCGACAGGGGTGATCAATGACCTGGAAAGCATTGCCAGTCACGTGAAGGCCCACGGCACAGCGCTGACCCTGGCGGACTGCGTCACCAGCCTTGGTGCCACCAACGTGCCGATGGACGAGTGGGGACTGGATGTGGTGGCTTCAGGTGCACAGAAGGGCTACATGCTTCCCCCAGGCCTGAGTTTTGTGGCCATGAGCGCACAGGCCTGGGAGGCCTACGAGCGCTCCGATCTGCCCAAGTTCTATTTGGATTTGGGCCCCTATCGGAAAACAGCTGCGAAGGACAGCAACCCCTTTACACCGGCAGTGAACCTCTACTTCGGCCTGGAAGCTGCTCTGGAGATGATGCAGAAGGAAGGCCTGGAGGCGATTTTTGCCCGCCACGCCCGCCATCGCGCCGCCGCCCAGGCGGGCATGAAGGCAATGGGCCTGCCCCTGTTTGCTGCCGAGGGTTACGGCAGCCCGGCGATCACCGCAGTGGCCCCCGAAGGCATCGATGCAGAACAGTTGCGCAAAGCCGTCAAGGAGAAATTCGACATTCTTCTGGCTGGAGGACAAGACCACCTGAAAGGTCAGGTGTTCCGCATCGGCCATCTCGGCTATGTCTGCGACCGGGATGTTCTGACCGCCGTCGCTGCGATTGAATCCACCCTTCAGTCCCTTGGCCTGCACAAAGCCAGCATGGGAGCAGGGGTCGCTGCAGCCTCCGCTGCTCTTGGCTAAAACACAAGTGGTGAGAGCGATCTCGCCTCTTTGCGGGTGTAATTCAGTGGTAGAATGTCAGCTTCCCAAGCTGAACGTCGCCGGTTCGAATCCGGTCACCCGCTTGAGCAAATTTCAATCGCTTATCAAGTGCGAGGCTTGATGAGCTGAAGAACCTGGGGGCCGGCAGATCCAGCACGGCGTTCATGACTCAAGGCCTGCAAGATCAACGAACCTGCTTCATTGATTCGACCATCCTCAGCACACTGGCGAGCCCTGGCGAACAAGGCTTGCGCAGCTGATTCGTGATCCTGACGTTGTTGAGCAGCCGTCTCAGATTGTTTTGTTTTCGTAAGCGTCAGGGTCAACGTTTGAGTTCCCTTATCAACAAAATAGTAGCTCTAATTGATATTTAGACTACACAACACGCTATCTGCGGAGTTGCCGAACAACAACTGTTCAATTCCTTGGGATCAGTTCAGGTACCAGGTTCTTCAGCGTTGCCCCCCAGATCCGCAATCCGATCCCTCAACTGAGAGCAGCGGCGTTGATCGCCTTTGGCTTCAGCGAGGGCGAGCGCGAACTCCAACTTTTCGAGCTGATGCCCACCTTCAAGGAAACCTGAACGGGTCCAGATGGTCATGCCGTGCAATGTGCGTGAAGCGCAAGCACTAGAGGCAGGGATGGTGATCGCCATAGTTGCCTTTCTTCTCATTTTGGCACCGCGCGCCACCCCTACGCGACATCGCGACTCGCTTCTGTTTCGTCCTCCTGACCCCAAGCATGGTTCTGGGAGGACTCTTCAGGCATTTCAGCCTCAGGCATCGGAGCTGTGCTCTCCAACAGCTCCCGCGTTTCTCTCAACAGAGCTTCAACGCCTTCGAGAGTGGAGATCTCTTCGTCCGGGACAGCATTCAGATCCTTCTGGTGCTGGCGCAGTTGGAGCTCAAGAGCTTCCTGACGCTGTTCCATTTTCACCAAGCGCTGGGATAGAGCTGTGATGGTTTGGGCGAGATCTTCCGCAGTGCGGGTGATCCGAAAGGACACGGAGGACGTCATCACCGAAAAGCTGGTGGTTGCGCTGATGACAGCACAGGAGCGCCGCTGTCTCAAGATCAAGCTGACATGACGCGATCGAGACCGATGCCTTCCTTGGGAACGCTGGCGCTATACCTGTTGGCTGGAACCGCCATCGGACTGCTGGCTCTGTTCAGCGGCATTCCCGCTGCACCTCTAGCAGGTGCTCTGCTGGGTGCAGGCATTGTCAGCATGAGCGGCCAGCTGGAACCAGCCACATGGCCAGCGGGAACGCGCACCGTTCTTGAGATCGGCATCGGCACCGTGATTGGAACCGGCCTGACGCGAGCGTCCTTGGAACAACTGCAACTCCTCTGGAAACCAGCAGTGCTGATCACCCTGGCGCTGGTGCTGACGGGACTGGTCGTCGGACTGTGGACCAGCCGCTTGCTCGGCATTGATCCGATCGTGGCCTTGCTGGGCGCTGCCCCAGGTGGCATCAGTGGCATGAGCCTTGTGGGCGCAGAATTCGGCGTCGGTGCCGCGGTGGCCGCTCTCCATGCCGTTCGGTTGATCACCGTGCTGCTGGTGCTGCCATTGGTGGTACGACTAATCGTCCCCTCGACAGCCGGAAGCTGATCGATACCTTGGGGCCACTCCACAACTGACGTCATGGGTCCCATCAGGTCATCGCTGGTTCTGTCCGCCGCGGCCCTGATCGGCACTCTCAGTAGCGTGGCTCACCCTCTGCAAGCGGCCAAAGCCACCGAAGACAAGGGCGCCAGGATCTATTGCTACATGCGCTCCAGCGGAAACGACCACGAGGTGAGCTGGAAAGCCGCCTACGCCGTGATCAAACGCCAGCGCAGCGGCGTGTTCAAAACATCCCCGGAGCATGCCTCGGTGATGATTACGGAAGCCGTCGTCCAGGAGCCCGGTAATTTCCCCGACTGTGGCCAGTTCCTTGGTGATCTGTTCGGCGGAAACACCCAACCAGCCACCGCTGCCGCCCTTGCAACCTCCACTTCCGTCACCGAAAGCACCATCGAGAGCACTGAAGACACCGCGCGCTACAGCTACTGATCCCTCAGTGCTTTTGGGTCTGACTCTCCTGGCTGCTGTGTTGATGGCTGGCTGCCAAAGCAAACAACCCTCGACACCTGCCAACACACCGACGCCACTCGTCTCCAGTTGCCTCGGCAACTTCCGCATGGATGACCTGAAGCTGATGGTTGAACGCTGTGATGAGGCCATCGCGCAGACACCAGATCAGGCCGATCTGCATCGGGACCGCGCCCTTGTCTTGACCCTGCTTGGCAATCAAGCCGAAGCCTGCGAGGACGTTGAGTTGGCACTGTCGCTGCTGAAACGGTCGAGGCAGCCAGTCGACCCGATGCTGCAGCACGAACTCCAGGTGCGTCAGAGCACCTGCAAACAATCCCGCACCATGGCGGAGAGTGATTGACGTTGCAGCGACAAGCGCCGAGGCCCCAGCAAGACCTCGATCCGTTCCGCCTTGCTCGCCAACAAACCATCCACAAGCTGATCCGCTGCGCCGAGCTGCAGCCAATGGCAGGTCAAGCCATCCCCCATACCCAAACGATGACAGCGATCTTCGGCTTGGTCGAGATCGCCTGGCGTCCAGGGGCGTTCCAACAACACCACATGACGGGCCCGGTGCAGGGTGAAGCCGAGAGCACCGGTGCCGAAGGTGGCCAGCAGACAATCGTTCTGACCTTGCTGAAACCGATCCACACTCTCCTGACGTTCAGCAGGGCGCTGGCGACCAGTTAACAACTCGCCGCCAAGGGTTCGCTGCAACAACTGCAATGGGGCCACAAAGCCACTGAACAGAACCACTGCCTCCCCTTGCCGGCGCAGTGACTCCACCAGCTGCTGGGCCGCCGGCAATTTGAATTCCGCAGAGATCTGACGCATGGAGGTGAGGAGAGCCAGGTGCTCAGCATCCCGTCTCACCTCTCCGAGACGGGCCCGACGCCGGTAGTCATCCAGCACCAGCTCAACACGATGGTCGAAGCCTGTGAGCTCAGCCTCCGACAGCAGCACAGGGTGAAGACGTCGCTGCTTGGGAGGAAGGTCGACCACCTGCTGCTTGCGGCGATGAAGGATCAACGGTCGACTCAGGCGACGCAGCTCCTCCAGCTGACTGGCCCCGGAAGCCTGCCAGCGTTTGCCGGTTCGACCCTCCCGCCAGTGCCCCTGGCAATACCTCTCCTCGAACTGGCGTTGATCCCGCGCAATTGGATGGTCCATGGCGGCAAGCAGGGGATACAGCTGGGACGGACGACCATTCTTCATTGGGGTTCCGGTGAGCATCCAGATCGCCCGCAAGCGGGGATGACGGGCTAGACGCAGCAAAGCAGCCGTGCGCTGCGCATGCAGTGACTGGGCGTAATGCGCTTCATCCACCACCAGAAGCGTTCCCGCTGGCGGGAGGGTGTCGGGCAGGCGAGCCCAACTCACCAACTCAAGCTCAACCCCAAGGGCCTCTGATTCCCGCCGCCAGTGGGGATGCAGACCAACGGGAGCCACCACAAGCAACCGCACCTCAGCGCAACGCATCAGGGCACGGGCCGCCAACAGAGCTGTAAGGGTCTTTCCTAGCCCCATCTCATCGGCCAGAACGGCGCCGCGACGTGCCAGGAGCCAACGGACACCGGAGCGTTGATGGCGCAGAGGACGACGACCATCCTGCAGAGCTTCGTCAAGATCTGCTGCGGCCACAAGGGTCCGGTGCGGGGGCAGCGGGGGCAGGGGGTGCTGGCACCAATCAAGCCACTGCTGCAAAGCAGAGGTGACAAAGAAACGGCGCCCGAGGGCCTGCTGAAGTGCATCGGCTGCGGCCAAGGGAAAATCCCAGCCATGGCCGGGGCCGATCCAACGCCCCCTGGGCTTAATCCGACGCAACTGGGACTGGGTCACCGCATCAAACGGGCTGACCACGCGAATCAGACCTGCTGGAGAGAGATCCAGGCAGCAAGTCAATGTGGGATTTGATGGCACCTAAAGCCCCCCCACAAACAGTCACTTTAGTGAACTCAGATCAACACGCAAGCACCGAGATCAAGATTCACATCTCAGGCCAAAAAATTGTCAAAAATGCAGCGCTCGACACATTGACTGTCTTTTCGTTCAAGGCAGAATTGCACCAACTGATGCATTCGGATGCATAGCAGGGACGCAGTTTTTCTCGACGAACTCTGCCCCAAATTGCGTGTCCGAAGATGGCGACAGTCCCTTCACACATTTACCGGTCAAAGTTGCATTTACTGCGGCAAACCTTCTGAATCAATAGATCACATTCACCCGCAGGCTAAAGGGGGGGCAAGCGTTACTGAAAACTGTGTACCGGCCTGTTTGTCTTGCAACGGCCGAAAATCTGACGCCGACGTTTTCGACTGGTACCGGCGACAGCGCTTCTATGACCCACGTCGCGCCATGGCGATTCGAGCCTGGATGGATGGTGACTTACGACTCGCCCTTCGCCTTCTGCAGTGGGCCCAACCGGATCACCCCATCAATGATCCCGACGAATTCCCGATCGCTGCTCAAGCCGCCTAAGTTTCACCAAACTCGGCAGACATCTGACGAGTGGTGCCTCTGACAAATGGAGGCCTGAACACCTGGGTCTTCAGGTGCCAGCACGATGGCACTGGCGAGCAGGGCAGCCGTCAGGATGGCTCGGAGCACAATGGCCCCGGAGCGGGAGCGATGGAGAAAGGACGACGTCACAACAGTACATTTGATCTAATACAGGTGTACTGATGCTTGCCGATCTTGTCAAGCGGTCGCAGCCGCTGGCGGCTGAGTCCAAGTTGCTGGTGCTGGGCGGCGGATACAGCGGACGTTGTCTAGCCGGCCTAGCCCTGGCCCTGGGAACACCAGTGCTCTGCACCCGCCGCTCCCTCGACTCTGCCGAGGCTGATCTGCTCTTCGATAGCAACGGTCAAGAGCAGCTCGACCCGGCTGACCTGGAGGGCGTGACCCATCTGCTGTCCACCATCCCCCCGGATCACGAAGGCAACGATCCGGTCTTGTCAAAGCTGCTGCCAGCGCTCAGAAGCCTGCCGCTGCGTTGGGCGGGCTATCTCTCCACCACCGGGGTTTACGGCGATCGTCAGGGTGGTTGGGTGTCGGAGCAGGACGATCCAGCGCCGGCGCTGGACCGCAGCATGCGCCGCCTCAACTGCGAAAAAACTTGGTTGCGATCAGGTCTGCCGATCCAGATTCTGCGTCTGCCCGGCATTTATGGCCCAGGCCGATCGGTGCTCAACGGCTTAAAGCAAGGGCGTGCGCGCTTGATCGACAAGCCCGGCCAGGTGTTCTGTCGCATCCACGTGGAGGACATCGCCGGAGCCTGCTGGCACCTCATGCATCGCGCTGAGCAGGGAGCTCCAGCGACCATGCGAGACGGGACTGTGTTGAAAACAGCCGTAGTGAATGTGGTGGATGATCTCCCGGCTCCCACAGCCGAGCTGATGCGACATGCGGCAGCCCTATTGGGTTGTACCCTGCCGCCACTGGAGCCGTTCGCCCAGATCGTGGACAGCATGAGTCCGATGGCTCAGTCGTTCTGGAGCGAGAACCGCCGCGTCAGCAACCACAAGCTCTGCCACGAGCTCGGTTACGCGTTGCTGCATCCGAACTACCGCGTCGGGCTGCAGGATTGCTTGAACCAGGACAAACTCACTACATCTGACCTGCGTTCTCCCCCTCGATCAGCCAACGGTTGAAATCGAAGCCTCGTCTTCAGGCTGGGAAACCCTGACATCCTCAAGGAAACGGGAGAGGTTCAGTTCGATCCAGCCATTGCTCAAGCCAGAGGCCAAACCCACCAACAGTCACCCCAGCAGCAGCAAGCGCAGCACAGCGATGGGCCCCCACGATTCCACGAACCCTAGGCATGAGCTGGTGATCGCTCTTGGCGATCCCGCGGGCATCGGCATGGAAGTGGTGCTGAAGGCCCTCGCCTCACCCACGCTCCCCCCAGAGCTCCAACCCCTGCTGGTGTGTTGCCGACGCACGCTGATCAGCACCCACGCGCGACTGCGGCAGCAAACGAGCCACCCCCTTGCCGACCCTGCAGCACTCAGGATCGACGACCAACCGCTGGAGGCCGGTGTTCATCCAGGACAACCCACTACCAGCGGAGCCGATGCAGGGTTTCGCTGGCTCACCCGCGCCGTCGAACTGCTGCAGGAAAGGGGGTCCCGCGCCCTGGTCACCGCCCCCATCGCCAAACATCTCTGGCATGCGGCCGGCCATCGCTATCCCGGGCAGACCGAACGGCTGGCTGAATTGGCTGGACGACAGCGCTCCTCAATGCTGTTCACCGCCGTCTCTCCAACCAGCGGTTGGCGCCTGAATACCTTGCTGGCCACCACCCACATCCCCCTGAGCAAGATCCCTGATGCGCTGACCCCAGACCTGGTGCACCACAAACTGAACGTGCTGGAAGTCTTCTGTCGACGATTCACAACCAAACCACATCTGCGCATCGCCGGGCTCAATCCCCATGCCGGCGAAGCCGGTCAGCTGGGCCGCGAAGAAGCCGAATGGCTGCTGCCGCTACTGGATCAATGGCGAAAGGACCATCCTCAGGTGCAGCTGGAGGGCCCCGTTCCTCCAGACACCTGCTGGATCAGCGCTGCTCGGGCTTGGCAGACCCAAAACCAGCCAGGTCCTGACGGGATTTTGGCCCTGTATCACGACCAGGGGCTCATTCCAGTGAAGCTGCTGGCCTTCGACGCTGCGGTGAACACCACCTTGGAACTGCCGTTCCTACGCACCTCCCCCGACCACGGCACCGCCTTCGACATCGCAGCCGAAGGAATCGCCAGCCCTGAGAGCACGACTGCAGCGATTCAGGCCGCCTGGGACCTGAGCTGACTCAGGCCGGCTTGACTCGCATCAGCACCTGACCGAATTCAACGGGCGTGCCGTTGTCCACCAGGATCTCCACCACTTCACCGCCAACCTCCGACTCCAGCTCATTCATCAGCTTCATCGCCTCGAGGATGCAGACCGTCTGGCCGACATTGATCCGACTGCCCACTTCAACAAAAGAAGGTTCGCCAGGAGCGGGAGCACGGTAGAAGGTGCCCACCATGGGGGCCGTGACTTCAAGCAGGTCGCTGCGCGTTGCGGTGGATGCAGGCGGCGCAGATGCAGGCTCGGCGGGCACAACGGGAGCGGGCGCAGCAACGGGAGCGGGCATGACCGGAGCCATGACGGCCTGGGCCGGCATGTTGCGACGGATTTCCAGACGGAAATCATCCCCTTCCAACCGGAACTCCTGGATGTCGCTCTCACCGAGTGCCTCCAGCAAGCGGTGCAGTTGTTCGTGATCCAGCTGCATGGTCATCCGTTTTCGCGTCCGAGGTAACTGTCGTTGCGGGTATCCACTTTGATCTTTTCTCCCACAGAAAGAAAGAGCGGAACCATCACTTGTGCGCCGGTCTCCAGAATGGCGGGCTTGGTGCCACCCGTGGCGGTGTCGCCTTTGACACCAGGGTCAGTTTCTTTGATCTCCAGAACCACGGAGTTGGGAAGTTCAACCTCGAGGGGATTGTCATTCCAAGACACCACATTCACCTCCATGCCTTCCTTGAGGTACTTGCGGCTCTCTCCGATCTGGGCAGCGCTAAGGCGGGTCTCCTCGTAGGTGGCCATGTCCATAAAGACGTAGTCCTCACCTTCCATGTAGGTGTGCTGAAGAGAGGATTTCTCCAACATCGCCTGGGGAAGCATTTCCCCAGCGCGGAAGGTTTTCTCCACAACGTTGCCGGACTTCACGGCCTTGAGCTTGGTGCGCACGAAGGCAGATCCCTTGCCGGGCTTGACGTGCAAGAACTCGACAACGCGCCAAACGGCCCCATCGATCTCAATCGTGGTGCCGGTGCGGAAGTCGTTACTGGAGATCATTCCCACCGAACGGTTCACCGGACTATACGGCTGTGCCAAAGTCCCGTCAGCACTGGGGTTCCCCCTTGGTTCATCAGCGTTTAAGCGCCGTCCTTGCTGCTCTGATCAGCTTTGCTCTGATCACAATCGCCGCCCCTGCCTGGGCCGCCTTGCCCCAGGGCAATGCTGTGAAGGACCCAGCCGCGATTCTTCGGGACGCGCTTCCCTTCAATCAGGACGACATCAGGGAACTGCAGCATCGGCTGGAACTCACCAGTGACGATCTGCGGGCCAAACGCTGGACAGCTCTCGGCAAGACGGTGTCGCGCACTGAAGCACTGCTCAACACCCGCCGCAACACCATCCTGAACGCGGTCCCTGAAGCCAAGCGCGGTACGGCTGAAGCGCTGTTTGAGAGCGTGGATCAGGGGCTTGAAGAACTCAAAGAGAAAGTCAAAGCCACTGACAAACCAGGCTTCATCGCCGATCGACGCCGGACGTTGCGCTCCATCGGTGATGTGGAAGCTCTATTGGTGCCCGACGGCTTTGAACGGGAAATCCCCGCAGAGTTCGATGCCCTGCCACGGCTGCAGGGAAGAGCCACCCTCAGCGTGAGCACCACCCAGGGGGAGCTAATCTCCGTGGTGGATGGCTTCAACGCCCCACTCACCGCAGGTGCCTTCGTCGATCTCGCCCTTAAGGGTTTCTACGACGGACTGCCCTTCATCCGAGCCGAGGACTTCTACGTGCTCCAGAGCGGTGATCCTGAAGGGCCGGAAATTGGCTACGTGGATCCGAAGACCAAGCAGGAGCGCCACGTCCCCCTTGAGATACGCGTGCCGAGCGAAGACGACACTATTTACAACCAAACCTTTGAAGACGTAGGCCTGTTCATGGCCACACCAACCCTTCCGTTCGCAACCCTGGGCACCCTTGGCTGGGCCCATTCAGACCAGGACCTCGACGACGGATCCTCTCAGTTCTTCATGTTTCTCTACGAGGCGGAGCTCACCCCGGCTGGTCTGAACCTCGTGGATGGCCGCAATGCAGCTTTCGGCTACGTGGTGGATGGATTCGATGTTCTAGAGGAATTGGGCGTCGATGACCGGATCACCGCCGTGAAGGTGGTTGAGGGAGCGGAGCAACTCAAACCCCACGCATGAGCCCAACCCTGGCGGAGCTAACTGAAGCGGAGCTGCTCAGGCGGCTGGCTCGCTTCGCTCCGCCCAATCAGCTCAGTGACGACACCGCAGCCCTGGCCGCCGACGCCCGGCCGCTGTTGATCAACACCGACGTTCTCGTGGATGGCGTCCATTTCAGCGATGCCACCACAACGTCAATGGATGTGGGATGGCGTGCCGTTGCCGCCAACCTGTCCGACTTGGCCGCGAGTGGTGCTGTCGACATCGACGGGATCACCGTGGCCCTTGTCGCCCCAGGTCACACCAGTTGGGACTGGGTGGACGGGGTGTATCAAGGCATCAGTGCCGCCTTGGGGCGGTACGGCGGCGTTCTGCTGGGGGGTGACTGCTCCAAAGGAGAGCAAAGATTGCTCTCGATCACAGCGCTCGGCCGTCTCGGACCCCTGCGTCTGCATCGCAATGCAGCCCGCCCTGGCGATGTGCTGGTCACCAGTGGGCCCCATGGGCTCAGCCGAATGGGCCTCGCCCTGCTGCAGGACGACCCAAGCCTGCGTGACATCGCTTTGCGCTCAACCTTGCGGGACCAAGCGATCGCACGCCACCAACGACCGACACCTCGGCTGAAGGAAGTCCAACAGCTGCTGGCCTGCAAACCGAAGCATCTGCCCTGGCGGGCCGGAGGAACCGATAGCAGCGACGGACTGCTCGCTGCTATCGCAGGCCTTTGCAGCAGCAGCGGCTGTGGAGCGATGCTGCGGAACGATCAGCTTCCAACGGCCGAAGGCTGGCCTGATGGAGCTCCATGGATGGATTGGTGCCTCTCCGGAGGAGAGGACTTTGAGTTGGTGCTGAGCCTTCCCGAAGACTGGGCCGATGTCTGGCAGCAATGCGTCCCCGAAAGCCAGCGCATCGGCCAGATCAATACTGAAGCGGGCGTCATCCGCTGGGGCCACAACCACAAGCCAGTGGTCACAAGCGGATTTGAGCACTTCGGCCAGCCCTGAGCAGCCCAAAGCGACGGAGCCTGTGCAAAACAAATCCCCCCCAGGCCGGGAGGGATCAAAAAGGGCTATCAGCTGACGATCACTTCCAGTTCTTGGCCACCACCTCGGCAAGGTCAACAACACGCTGGCTGTAGCCCCACTCGTTGTCGTACCAGGCCAGGATCTTCACAGCCTTGTCGCCCATCGCATAGGTGAGGTCGGCATCGAAGATGGTGGACTCGTTGGTGCCGGCGTAGTCGGTGGACACCAGGGGCAGGTCGCTGTACTTGATGATCCCCTTCATGCCGTTCTCGGAAGCCGACTTGATCGCGGCCTTGATGTCGTCAACGCTGGCGCCACGGGACGGGCCGAAGGTGAGGTCAACAGCGGAGACGTTCGGGGTGGGAACGCGCATGGCGAAACCGGTGAGCTTGCCTTTCACCTCGGGATAAACAAGTGCCACAGCCTTGGCCGCACCGGTGGTGGTTGGGACCATGTTCAGGGCTGCAGCACGAGCGCGGCGCAGGTCACGGTGGCTGTTGTCCAGGATCCGCTGGTCGCCGGTGTAGCTGTGAATGGTGGTCATCAGACCCCAGTCGAGGCCGAAGTTCTGGTCCAGAACCTTGACGATCGGGGCAAGACAGTTGGTGGTGCAGCTGGCGTTGCTCAGAATGTCCCAGTCTTCGTGGCGGTACTGATCGTCGTTGACGCCCACCACGAATGTGCCGACGCCGTCACCCTTGCCAGGAGCGGTGAGGATCACCTTCTTGGCACCAGCCTGGATGTGCATGCTGGCCTTCTCATCGGTGTTGAAAACACCGGTGGACTCGATCACTAGGTCAACGCCCCACTCTTTCCAAGGGCAGTTGAGGGGGTTGCGGTCAGCAAAGAACTTGATCTCCTTGCCGTTGACGAACATCGAGCTGTCCGTGGTCTTGATGTCCACGGAGGGATCAAGGCGTCCAAGGATGGAGTCGTAGGTCAGCAGGTGAGCGCTGGTGGCGGGGTCGGAGGTGGAGTTCATCCCCACGATTTCCAAGCCAGTGTCAGCGCCCCGGCTGATCCATCCCCGCAAAACATTGCGACCGATCCGGCCGAATCCATTGATCGCAACGCGCAGGGTCATGGAAGAAGCGGCAAAGCCGCGCAGGGGTTTTGGCCGCCGATCATACAGAAATCAGCAGAAATACCTCGTTCGACCCTGCATCAATCAGCTCGATCCTGCCCTCCGCACGGCAGACAAGCAGCGGCAACTGACTTATCTTTCTCCAGACCGAAGCCTTACGTTGTCGCGCCTGCTCGATCGTCAGACACCAGTCCACTTCATCGGTGTCGGCGGAATTGGCATGTCGGCTTTGGCTCGGATTCTCGTTGACCGCGGTCACTCGGTCAGCGGCTCGGACCCGCGTGAAAATGCGACAACACAACAACTGAAGACCCTTGGGGTGAAGGTCTTCCGCCAGCAGGACGCAACCTGCATTGACGCTGTCTCAGCAGCGAAAGACGCTTGTTCACCGGTGGTGGTAATCAGCACAGCCATCCCCGAGAACAATCCCGAACTGCAGCGGGCCCGACAGCAGGGGCTGGAGATTTGGCATCGCTCCGATCTTCTGGCGGCTCTGATCGAGCAGCAACCCTCCATTGCCGTCGCCGGTAGCCACGGCAAGACCACCACCAGCACCTTGATCACCACCTTGCTGCTGGAGGCCGATCAAGACCCAACCGCTGTGATTGGAGGCATCGTTCCCAGCCTCGGCAGCAATGGTCACGCTGGCCAGGGGAAGCTGCTCGTGGCCGAGGCGGATGAATCCGATGGGTCCCTGGTGAAGTTCAGTCCAAGCCTGGGGGTGATCACCAACCTGGAGCTGGATCACACCGATCACTACTCCAGCCTCGACGACCTGATCTCCACCCTGCAACGGTTCGCAGGGGGTTGCGATCGCGTGCTGGCCAATCACGACTGCCCGATCCTGCAGGAACACTTCCAGCCAACGGCCTGGTGGTCCAACCAAAGCGCCGAATCCGTTGACTTCGCGGCCCTGCCCCTGAGCCTTGAAGGGGATCGCTGCATCGCCCGTTTTTACGAAGCCGGCCACCCCGTCGGTGACTTCACCCTGCCGATGGCAGGGCTGCACAACCTCAGCAACGCAACAGGCGCCATGGCCGCCTGCCGGATGGAAGGTCTCCCCTTTGACCAGTTGGTGGAGGGACTCGCTGGCCTGAAGGCACCGGGCCGCCGCTTCGATCTTCGGGGCACATGGAATGGCCGTCACATCGTTGATGACTACGCCCACCATCCCAGTGAGGTGAAGGCAACCCTGGACATGGCACGCCTGATGGTGAGCAGTGGTCGCAGCCCGCTCCCTACAGCACCAGAACGGCTCCTGGCGGTGTTCCAGCCGCACCGCTACAGCCGCACCCAGCAGTTCCTCGATGGCTTCGCCCAGGCCCTGCAGAACTGTGATCTGCTGCTGCTGGCTCCCGTCTATTCCGCTGGAGAGCATCCGCTGCAGGGCATCTGCAGCAACGCTCTGGCGGATCGGGTGCGCAGCCTGAAACCGGATCTTGAGATCGCCGTCGCAGATAACCTCGATCAACTCACCGACCTGGTAATCCAGCACAGCCGCGAGAACGATCTTGTTCTGGCCATGGGTGCTGGCGATGTGAATGGACTGTGGTCAAGGCTGACGTCATGACCCAGTGCGATGCCCGCCTGCCCCAGGCCGGAGTCAACCTGGCGGACTACACCACTTGGCGTGTTGGAGGAGCCGCCGAATGGCTTGCGGAACCCGCCAGCCTTGAGGAAACCCAGGCTTGGATCGAATGGGCCGCTCAACAGGGCATGCCCTGCCGCGTAATCGGAGCTGGGTCGAATCTGCTGATTCACGATGACGGCCTGCCCGGGCTATCGCTCTGTCTACGCAAACTTCAGGGGCTGCAGCTTGATGAAATCGCTGGGACCGTGGAGGTGCTCGCTGGCGAACCGATCCCATCACTGGCAAGACGCGTTGCACGCGCTGGTTTGCATGGTCTGGAGTGGTCGGTTGGCATCCCGGGAACCGCTGGCGGTGCTGCTGTGATGAATGCAGGAGCCCAGGGAGGCTGCACAGCGGAATGGTTGGAGTCGGTACGGGTCATGCCCCTGGAGGGGGGCGACTGCTTTGAGCTGCACAGGGATCAACTGGACTTCGCCTACCGGCACAGCCGTCTGCAAGATGGCAACCTCGTGGTGTTGTCCGCACGATTCCGCTTGGAGCCCGGTCACGATCCGGATGAACTGAAGCGGGTCACCAGCGCGAACCTCAGCCACCGCACTACCACGCAGCCCTATCAACAACCCAGCTGCGGCAGTGTCTTCCGCAATCCCGAACCGCTCAAGGCCGGACGGCTGATCGAAGAGCAGGGGCTGAAGGGAACCCGGATCGGCGGCGCTGAAATCTCAACCGTGCATGCCAATTTCATCGTCAACACCGGTCATGCCCAGGCGAAGGACATAGCCCAGCTAATCCACCTGGTGCAGGACCGCGTCGAAACCGAGCACGGAATCCGTCTGCACCCCGAAGTGAAGCGGCTAGGATTCGCTTCGGCGGCTTAACCTTCCGGCTCCCACAGGATCGCCATGGCAGGGTTCGGACTCCCCAATTTCGGCCAGCTCACCGAAGCCTTCAAGAAAGCCCAGGAGATTCAGCAGAACGCACAGGCACTGCAGGACGAACTGGATGGGATGGAGATCGAAGGCCAGAGCAGTGATGGGCGTGCCAGCGTTTGGCTGTCGGGCAACCAGCAACCCCTACGGGTGCGGTTGGACCCAGCCCTGCTGCAAGAGGGCCAACAGGCCAGCGAAATGGCAACCCTGGAAGCCCTGCAAGCAGCCTATGAGCAATCCACAGCCACGATGAAAGGCCGCATGGAAGAACTCACCGGTGGCCTGAACCTCAACCTCCCCGGGATGGGCGGCTGAGGCCGCTCTGCTCGATCAATGCGGCCTTGTAAAGGGCATAGCGTTCCCAGTCACTGGACACACCGCAGCCGGGCTCACCGCGATGCAAGCAGTCGCGGAACCGACAAGGCCAGGGATCAAGCTGCTGCCGGAGCTCCGGGAAAAGCACCCCCAATTCCTGGGGGTCATCTGGCAGATCTGGACGATTGAAGCCGGGGGTGTCAGCCACCCTCGCGCTCGGACCCAGGGGAAACAGCTCCACGTGGCGGGTGGTGTGGCGCCCGCGCTGCAGTCGACCGGACACCGCAGCAGTACGCAGTTGAAGATCAGGACGCAGCTGGTTCAGCAGGCTGCTCTTGCCCACCCCGGAAGGTCCACACAGCACAGACAGCTGCGCACCAGCCAAGCGCTGCCTCAGAGCGTCGATGCCTGTTCCAGCTTCACTCGAAAGCGCCAGCGGGTCATAACCCCACCCCTGCAACCGGGCCACAAGCCTGTCGAGCGCTGCGGCTGAGATGAGGTCTGTCTTGGTGAGCAGAAGGATCACCTCCAGCCCAGTCCGTTCCGCCGTCAAAAGGAAGCGACTGGCCTGATCAGGGTCAAAGCTGGGCTGTTCCACCGCTAACACCACAGCCACCAAGGAAACGTTGGCCACCGGTGGGCGTGTGAGAAAGCTTTGGCGTGGCTCTACGTCGGCCACCACAGCCCGCCCTTGGCCTGGATCAATCGCCTCGACGCAAACCCGATCGCCCACGTAAACGACTTCACCCCGATGGCTGAGCCGAGTGCGGCGTGTACAGAGCAGCCGGCCTGGACATCCGTCAGGTGCGGCATCCAGCTCAACCTCCAAGTAGTTGGCCTGGAGCGCCACCACCATCCCGGAAGCCGCCGAACTGCCGGTGTCAGCCACCGCAGATCACATTAATGGTGACGGAATCCGGCGTCTGATCAATGCACTCAACACGATGGCCTGCATCCCTCAGGCCTGGAAGCACCATGGCCTCAGGCTCCCCCCGATCGAGACAGACCTCCAGACAGTCACCGCGGCTCATCTGCTCGAGGGTGAGCTTGCAGCGAATGAAATTCACCGGACAGGGCGTTCCCCGCAGATCCAGGGAACTCCTGTTCATCCCTTCTGACCGAACAAGCGAGCGAACAGACCACTGTTGTGATGGTGGTGTTGCTTGCCGCGGGCGGAATGGTGACCCGCCAATTGCTCCAGCAGCTCACGCTCCACTTCGCTGATCCGCTTCGGCAAGTCCACGGTGACCGTCACGCGCTGATCACCCCGTGCCACAGGATTCCCGAGCTTGGGAATGCCCAGGTTCGGCAGGGTGAGCACCGTGCCGGGCTGTGTGCCGGCAGGGATATCCAGCTCCTTACTGCCGTCCACAGTTTCCACCTCGATGGTGTCGCCAAGAATCGCCTGGAGGTAGCTGACCTTGACCTCCGAAAAGATGTTCAGACCATCCCGCTGCAAGCGCGGGTGATTACGAACAGTTAGGAAGACGTAAAGGTCACCGGACGGGCCTCCTCGGGGTCCCGCGTTGCCTTCGCCAGTCACGCGAAGCCGTGTTCCGGTGTCTACCCCGGCTGGAATGTTGATCCGCAGCTTCTTACGCACCTGTTTGACACCCTGGCCACCACAGGACCCGCAGGGATCCGAAATCACCTGGCCAGTGCCTCCGCAGTTGGGGCAC
Source organism: Synechococcus sp. MU1642 (assembly GCF_020514115.1). Classification (GTDB taxonomy): domain Bacteria; phylum Cyanobacteriota; class Cyanobacteriia; order PCC-6307; family Cyanobiaceae; genus Parasynechococcus. The sequence continues at coordinate 4,673 of NZ_VTKZ01000010.1, read as the reverse complement.
TCGGCGACCTGAGTGAAGCTGCCGAAGGGAGTCCGCGTGGCACGGCGTACCTGCCCGGCGCCGCCACAGGTGCCGCAGGTGGTGGGCCCACTTCCCGCTTTGGCACCGCTGCCGCCGCAGGTGTCGCAGGTCTCCAGATGCGGGATCTTGATCTCCTGCTCCTGACCGAACACCGCCTGCTCGAAATCGATCGTCAGGTCGTAACGAAGGTCATCCCCCTGCTGGGGGCCCTGACGCCGCGGCCGCCCACCCCCGGCACCGCCGGGTCCACCGAAGCCCTGGAAAAACGTCTCGAACAGATCAGAAAATCCGCCCATGTCGCCCATATCCGGAGCACCGGCCGCACCACCAAGACCGGCTTCACCGAACTGGTCGTAACGGGCCCGAGTCTGGGGATCACTGAGCACCTCGTAGGCGCGGCCAATTTCCTTGAAACGGTCTTCAGCGCCGGGATCCTTATTGATGTCGGGGTGGTACTGACGCGCCATGCGCCGATAAGCCTGCTTGAGGCTGTCGGGATCCACATCTCGACTGACGCCAAGCAGGTCGTAGAAGTCGGCCATCAGGCCTCCTCCGCCGTCTGATCCGGTGCTGCTTCAGCAGGCGCTGACGCTGGATCGGATGGACCTGGACCCATCGAGACCTTCACCATGGCGTGACGCAGCACACGACCATCGCGGTGGTAGCCGCGCTGAAGCTCCTCACACACCACATCCTCAGCGAACTCACTGCTTTCCTCCCGGAGCACGGCCTCATGCAGGTTCGGGTCGAACTCCTGACCGACCACCTCCATCCGGGCTACCCCCTGCTGCTTAAGCACCTCCACCAGTTGCTTGTAGAGACCCTGATAACTGCGATGCAGCGCCTGGGCTTCCTCACCTTCGGGATTGAGCTGCTGACGGGCCCGCTCGAAATTGTCAACGACAGGGAGAATCTCCGTGAGGGTCGAGCAGACCAGCTGCTGACGCATGTCGTCCTGGTCGCGGCTCTGCCGCTTGCGGAAGTTGTCGAAATCCGCCGCAATGCGCATGTACTGGCTGTTGAGCGTCTCGTGCTCCTGCTTCAGCGAGCTCAACTCCTGCTCAAGTTGCTGCATCCGCTCCGCCGGATCCACCGCTGCAGGAGCCTGTTCAGACGTCACCTCTGGCGCATCAGAAGCAGACTCCGGCGTGGCTGGAACAGCACCGGACTCAACGGTCTGGTCCTGCTCTGGGGTGGAGGCGTCGCCGCTCATGCTGACCGCTCAGGGATTGCTGTCTAGACATGTTGAAGGGCAACGCTTACCTCCCACAAGCTGCGGAAGCCCGCACCTCGGTCGCAACCCATGACTCAGACGCTGCTCACCCCCGATGCCGGCGACACGGCACGGCAGCGTTTCGCCCTTGAATTGCTGTTGCAGCAGTCGGTTCCGGGGCCTGAGCTGCTGCTGGCAAGTCGCAAACTGCTCAACAACGCTCTGCCGGAGGTGGGCCCAGATCAGTGGCGTTCGCTCCAGGCCATGCCGATCGCAGTCGGTGCTGACCACCTGGACATCGCGATCACCAGCCAATGGCGAGACCAGGAATGGCAACACCTAATCGATCAGCTGCCGGACCAACACCGCACGATCCGCCTGCACCCTGCCATCGAAGCGGATCTGCAGCGGACCTTGCATGCCGACGGGAACCCAGCGCCACCACGAGATTCGCCACAAGGTGCTGCCCGACATAGCTCTGAACATGCTGGCCATCGGCGGGGAAACCGGTGAGATGGACAAAATGCTCAGCAAGGTGGCGACTTCAACAAAGACGAAGTCGGCGCCATGGTCAAAGCACTCACATCGATGCTCGAGCCCGCGATGATCGTGGTGGTGGGCGGAATCGTGGGATCCATCCTGCTGGCGATGTATCTGCCGATTTTCACTGTGTTTGATCAGATCCAGTGAGCACTGCGGCAATGGCCTGGCCCGCCAACCAACCGCCGCTCCAGCAAGCCTGAAAGTTGAAACCGCCGGTCACCCCGTCCACATCCAGCAGTTCACCAGCCAGGTAAAGACCGGGACAGCGGCGGCTCTCCATTGTGACCAGGTTGACATCCCCCAAGGCGACACCGCCGGCGGTGACGAACTCCTCCCCGAACGGCCCACGTCCCTGGATCGACAGACCCTGCGCGCAGAGCAGCTCGACCAATCGACGCTCCGCCTTGATCGGCAGATCGGCCCAACGGCGTTCTAGCTCCACCCCAGCGATGGTCAAAAAGGCTTGCCACAACCGCCGCGGCAAGTGCTCGAATGGCTTTGCTGCTGAAAGGGTTCGCCGTGCCTGCTCCTGGCGCCACTGCTGCAGCCGCTGCCCCACCCCTTGACGACCCAGGCCTGCACTCCAGTCCACGTTCAGTTCACCCTGGTAACGGGTCTGATGCAGGGCACAAGCCGCAAAGGCTGAGAGCCGGAGCGTGGCCGGACCACTCAGACCGCGGTGGGTGATCAGCACCCGCCCGGTCTGACGGAAGCGCTGGTTGCCTAATTTCAGATCAAGGCCCACATCGTCGATGGCAATGCCACTGCAGGCCGTAAGGGCCGGTGCCTGCAGCGTGAGGCTGAACAGCGATGGCACCGGCGGCACCACGTGGTGACCAAGGGCTTCCGCCAGTTTTCGGCCACTGGGATGCCCCCCCGTGGCCAGCATCAAACAGCGCCCATGCAAAGGCTCCAAGCCGCGGCCCTCGAGCACAAACCCCCCCTCCGGGTGAACGCGCACCTGCTGGACCATGGCCTTCGTGCGCAGCTCTACACCTGAGGCCCTTGCCGCCCTCTGCAAGCACTGAATCACGACCTCAGAACGGTTCTGCTGCGGAAACATCCGTCCATCGGGTTCCTCCACCAGGGTGAGCCCGTGCTCGTCAAACCAGGCGATCGCATCGCCGCAGGCGAAGCGACTGAAAGGCCCCCGCAAGGGTCGACTGCCACGGGGGTAATGGGTTACCAGTTCACGGGGATCCCAACAGGCATGGGTCACATTGCAGCGACCGCCACCGCTGATACGTACCTTCTGGAGGGGCTCAGGGGTGCCTTCCAGCACCAGCACATGCCGAACCCCCTGCTCGGCTGCAGTGATTGCTGCCATGTACCCGGCAGGACCACCACCAACAACAATCAGATCAAGCGGGCTGGAAGCGGAGGGCGACACCGTTGTTGCAGTAGCGCTTGCCAGTGGGTCGTGGTCCGTCATTGAAAACGTGGCCCTGGTGCCCACCACAACGGCTGCAGTGGTATTCCGTGCGCGGCAGGATCAATTTGAAATCTACTTTCGTGGCGATGGCACCATCTAGGGGCTGCCAGAAGCTGGGCCAGCCGGTGCCGCTGTCGAATTTGGCCTCTGACGAAAACAACGCTGCATCACAACCGGCGCAGTGATAGGTACCGGAACGCTTCTCTCCATTAAGCGGACTCGTGAAGGGACGTTCCGTTCCCTCATTGCGCAACACGTCATAGGCCTGAGGAGACAAACGCTCACGCCACTGCTCGGGTTTGAGATCCCAAGAGGGATCACCAGCGTTGGACGCCGCCAACACAGGCTGAGGTCTCCAAAGACTGCCAAACACCCCTGCCATTGCTGCCAACAACAGCGATCGTCGGGACAGAACGGCGGCACTCAAGCTCATCGACGCTGAAGCAGGAATCACGGGCGGTTCTAATGGATTGATGACTGCCGCCGGATCCACCACTGCCTACCGCTTCAGTGTGGCGCCGATGCTGGATTGCACCGACCGCCATTTCAGGGTGCTGATGCGACAGATCAGCCGTAGAGCCCTGCTCTACAGCGAAATGGTGGTAGCCCAGGCGCTGCACCACAGCAAACGACGCAACAAGTTGCTGGATTTCGATCCGGTGGAACATCCCATCGCCCTGCAGGTTGGGGGAGACGATCCAGCCCTGCTGGCCGAGGCGGCACGACTGGCGCAGGACTGGGGGTACGACGAAATCAACCTCAATGTGGGTTGCCCCAGCCAGAAGGTGCAGGCCGGGAATTTCGGGGCTTGCCTCATGGCGGAACCGGATCTGGTCGCCCGCTGCGTGGAGGCCATGGTGAACGCAGGGGAACTCCCTGTGACTGTGAAACATCGGATCGGCATAGACGATCTCGACAGCGATAGCCTGCTTACGAACTTCGTGGATCGAGTGGCTCTGGCAGGGGCCAGCCGCTTCGCAGTTCACGCCCGTAAAGCCTGGCTAGAGGGCCTGGATCCCAAGCAGAACCGAACGATTCCTCCGCTGCAGCATGACCGAGTGGTGGCTCTTAAACAACGCCGCCCAGATCTGGTGATTGAACTCAACGGGGGGCTGGAATCCCCTGAAGACTGCCTTGAGGCACTGGAAGGGTGCGATGGCGCCATGGTGGGACGAGCTGCCTACAGCCATCCCCTGCGCTGGACCAGCATCGATGCCTTGATTTTCGGGGAGGAGTCACGCCAGATCCTGGCGTCAGAGGTTGTGGAGGGTCTACTTCCCCATGCAGAGGCTCATCTCGAACGAGGGGGCCGGCTGTGGGACCTCTGCCGTCACCTGGTGCAACTCGTGGAAGGTGTCCGTGGTGCAAGGCACTGGCGGCGGGAGCTGGGGGAGAAAGCCCAGCGCCCTGGTGCTGATCTGGATGTGTTGGTCCAAGCCGGACAGCAACTCAAGAACGCAGGAC
>NZ_VTKZ01000009.1 GCF_020514115.1 Synechococcus sp. MU1642 | reverse complement strand
GCCATGTGTTCCATCTGGCAGGCAAACGCTTTTCCATCGACGACACCGACTGGATCGGTGATCGCAAAAATCAATTGGTGCTGATCGGCCGCGACATCGACCACACCACACTGCGGGAGCAACTCCAAGCGTGTGTGGTGTATTGAGTCAGAGGCGTCGGTACTGGTGGTTCGAGTGACCGCGGAATCCTTTCTGGTCAGCGCCCAGGGCCATCATTCGATTCAGCGCCGTAGGTGGCCGCGGTGGGAGTTATATCCGGTGCCGGTCATGTGATCAAGCTGACGGATACAAGCCACGTACGAATCAGAGATAAAGCTTGGGAAGCTGGTTGATGCTTTTGGCACAACAGCAGCAGAGGAGCACCGGTAAGGACAGTTACGACCGAATTGCCATCCGCTTCGTCCATTCTTTTCAGCAAGCAATAGGCGATTATTCATATGACTTCATGGAGATGCAGTCAGCATCGTTTGCCTATTAAACACTAATCTATTGCTAGGCCCAATGCTCGTTTGACTAAATATTTATAATCATCTTTGATGTCATGAATGGATACAAATCTCGGCATATCGAGCATTTTTGTACATTGATCTGGGTCCCCATCGTAATCCAAGTAATTGCTAAACCCTCTTCTGTTGAACCAGGAATAGTATGATCCACTCCAGCATGAATTTGATGTAACAAGCTGCTCTTCTCCAAGGTCAACATGCCAATAACAGACTCCATCCTTAAGCATATTTGGATTGACTCTGAATATATTTATTCCATTGACCAGGCATCCAGCAGCTATAAGCTTCCCGTTTATATAAAAATAGTGACCTTCGGATACGTAAAGGGTTTTGGCTGGGATGTTTTCTCCCAGTGAATTTCGAAGAAAAGCAATTGGAGAATTTCGTCTATTTGATTTTAATTGACTTTGACTGAAATGCTTTCTTCCGATCCAAAGAATTTCTCTAATCCCTGAATGCGTTATAACCTTGTCTCCCTGCCTAAGATTCTGAACTAATTGCTCGGCACCATTTGCAAGCAGGATGCAAGAACCGGAAGCAAAGCAGGGCGCACCAGACGATTTATTCGTCGTGTCGATTGAGAGGGTTACAGAGTTATTGGCATCACTGCCATCGTTATTGTTGTTACGAGCGGAATCGGAAAATTTCGAACTGGCAATGGAGATCACACCATCGGTGGTGCTGTCAGCTATTGGGGTAAAGGTTGCGGTGTAAACGGTGCTGGAAACAGCGGTCCAGTTGGAGAGGGATCCGCCAGAGACTGTGACATCGGATTCAACGAAATCGGTAGAGGCTTCTGAAAGGGTGAAGGTGAGTGTTGCTGTATCGCCTGCGCTCAGGGAGTTGTCGGCATCGTCATCAGTGATGGCGATGGTTGGCCTCACGGTGTCGATAACGAGGGCGCTGTTACCGGCGAGGGAATCGCTGCTGGCAACAGCGGGGAGTGTGAGGCTGGCGTTATTACCTGCGGCGTCTTTGATGGTGCCGCCGTTGAGAGCAAGTGAGGAGGTAGCCGTGTAGTCGAGGTCGGCAGAGGTGTCGCCTGCTTGAACGGTGTAGGAGAAGGCGAGTGTGGTGGTGCCAGATCCAGAGGAGTAGTTGACGACCTGATTGGTGGACCCGGTTTCAAGTGTTAATTGCGGAGTACCACCAGTGGTGGTGACGGTGACGGCTTCTGAGAAGACGACGTTGATGGTTATTACGTCACCAGGTTTGTAGGTGCCATCAGCGGTGGAACTGCTGACGGATTGCACCGTTGGTGGAAGGCTGTAGACCCGCACATGGCCCGAATCTGTGCCATTGCCATCGTTACTTTTGGCACCAATGGCAACGGTGCTCCCATCATTAGAAAGGGACACGCTGTAGCCGTTCTCATCGCCTGCGGCTTCCCCATCGACATCGCTACCGAGTTGATTCCAGTCACTGCCATCCCACTGATAGATGCGGGTATGGCCTGCGTTCGAGCCGTTGCCATCGTTTTTAGAGGCCCCAATAGCAACGATAGTGCCATCAGAAGAAAGAGAAATACTGCTGCCAGACTGATCATTAGCGGCTTCTCCCTCGATATCACTGCCGAGTTGATTCCAGGTACTGCCATCCCACTGATAAATGCGGGTGTGGCCTGAAAATGTGCCGTTGTCATCGTTGGCATAGGCCCCAATAGCAACGACGGTGCCATCAGAAGAAAGGGAAACGCTCGTGCCGCTCCCATCACCAGCGGCTTCTCCATCGATATCACTACCGAGTTGATTCCAGGAGGAGGAGCCTGAATCCCACTGGTAGATGCGGGTGTGGCCGGCAGTCGTGCCGTTGTCATCGTTTAGGTAAGCACCGATGGCAACAACGGTGCCGTTAGAAGAAAGAGAAACACTGTTGCCAGAGTTATCACCAGCGGCTTCACCATCGATATCGCTACCGAGTTGATTCCAGGTACTACCATCCCACGAATAGATGCGAACGTGACCCGAATCTGCGCCGTTGCCTTCGTTTTTAGGGGCCCCAATAGCAACGATGGTGCCGTCAGAAGAAAGAGAAACACTGCTGCCAGAGTTATCACGACCGGCTTCACCATCGATATCGCTACCGAGTTGATTCCAGGTACTGCCATCCCACGAATAGATGCGAACGTGACCCGAATTGCCGCCGTTGCCATCGTTGCGTTCAGCTCCAATAGCAACGACGGTGCCATCAGGAGAAAGTGAAACACTGTCGCCACTGAAATCTTCAGCGGCTTCTCCCTCGATATCGCTACCAAGTTGATTCCAGGTACTGCCATCCCACTGATAGATGCGGGTGTGGCCGGCATTCGAGCCGTTGCCATCGTTGTGACGTGCACCAATGGCAACGATGGTGCCATCAGAAGAAAGGGAAACGCTCCAGCCGCTGCGATCACCAGCAGCTTCTCCATCGATGTCGGGGCCGCGTTGGACAAAAGGCACCGTTACGCCCCCGCCGCAAGCGTCTGGTTTCGTTCATCGATGCGCTTCAGACGCAATACGTCAACGCCTGCTGAGATAAAACTCCCCCTTGCTGCCCAGGTCTGCAGTTGGAGCAGCCAACTTTGATAGGACCGATCGTGCAGCGACACCCTCTGAGGCAACTAACAGTCCCTGCGTCGAATTATGAGTGATTTTGACTGAGTTTCATGGGCCGAAAGGTACGAAGAGTCTGCGACAACTAGAGCTGATCAACTCCTCCCGGAATCGGCTCTAAGAGCTTGGACTTCTTCTACTGCTCTCCGTTCTATCGTCAGCTGGTTTCGACGACGCATATCAACGGCGTACTCCATGGCCGCGGTGGGAGTTGTATCCGGTGCCGGTCATGTGATCGAGTTGGCGAATGCATGCCACCACAGCGCCGGGGTTCCCCTGCTTCATCCCCTGCCCAGCTGCTGCCATCAACGTTTGGATTGACCAGGACAGCAGCTCCTGCCGGTCGATACCGCTCTCATCGATGTCGTCCTTGATCTGGACCCACGCCTTCTTCAGCAGCCGGTAGCCCTGGGACCGTGAGACCCCCCACGTTTGTCGCGCATATGTGAGACAAGTGGTGTTGGGCTTACCGGCCAGAATCATTCCTTGGAGGTGATCGACTCGCTCGGCAGTGGCTTCGGCGTTGGCTTTTGCCATGGCCAGTCAGGTTCCGTATTCAGCAGGTGGGCGATCAGTTCGCGGTGGGTCAGCAGCACGATCCCGGCAAACAACGGCAACACGTCGGGCAACGCTTCGGGGTATCGCCGATGAGTGGACGCAAGGACTCTTGCGACCTTTCGCAGCTCGGGAGAGATCATTCATAAGGGGATGATTCCCCATCAGCAACAACCCCAAAATAAGCACTAATCCGTACTAAAATAGACATGCAAGGGGTGCCCTGCGATTGCAATAAAAAAGGGGAGCTGGTGAGTAACCGTCCCCCTTTTTTACGTCTCTTGCTTATCAGCGGCAAACGGTCGCAACCAGCTTTACGTCAAAGCACCAGCGCCTCAAAGCAACTAAACCTTATTCGTAGGCTCCTGGCGACAAAGTTCTTCTTTTTGCCTCCAACTCGATGCCACAAGCATTCGGCATAGGTTGACATGCACATTCAATTGCTGCTGACCAAGAAGTCCCTTCCTTTATTTTCATCCAACCCTTTGGATCGTAATAACCACCCTCAATCAGCAACGAACGCGTCTTACAATTAATTTTCCATCCAATTTTGTATGTTTGGCTTTGGAGCTTGTTGTTCTCAATAATTGTCTGGCGCGTATTAAAGCTGGCAACATCGCCGGTCCTTACAATACTGTCCATATCAATATCAATCTCCCACACATTACGCCGGTCAAGCGATCTTTTTAAAGAGCGAGAATCCATCTTCTACAGATGATAATCATAAAAGGTTTTCCACTCGACAGCCAATGCACCCTGCGGGAATAACGATGCAAGCACAATGAAGAGAAAAATCATCGGTCGCAAGCTGTTTTACGTCAAGTCGAAGGGCAAGATTTGAATTTTTCTGCTGCTACTGGATTGGCCTCAGCCCATACCTTTAGGTGCGGAGCACTCTCTAAGTAATCTTGATATTTGTCATCACCAGAAATACTGACCTCTTCTGTCATAGAGTCCAGGCCAAGTGCAGCTTTGATTGCATTTACTTTATCAAGTAAATTTCGATAAACAGCCGTATCCTCAGGGGACTTCTCAAAGTCAAGCCTTGAGCACCAAGGCTTTTGTTCGTTTGAAGTGATAAGCCTTTTCTTGGCATCTGAAAGCGCATCAAGCGCATTATTCAGCTTAGCTTTTCTCACGCGATCAAGGTCTGCCCCAGTAGGCTGCTCTCCTGGCAAGAGTCCAGTCGAAGCAGCAAGAAAATCATTAAAATATTGAACATCTTTTTCCGAGAAAAGAGTTATCAGCCTTGGAACGACTCTTGCTCTTTCGTTCATTTCAAGAAGGGTATACGAATACGAAGTAGAGCTAGAACCACTAGTCAACAAGGCTATTGGGAGCATTAATGGAGCAGCCAATGCCATCCCTACAGCAACACCCGCACCTGCGTTGACTGAGTTAAACGAATTTGCCGTCTCGGCACCACCTGGCCCATACCCAATGATCTCATTAGTATCAATTTCAAATCCTTCAACCTTTGGTCCACCCTGGGACATTCGCCCAAATACCAAGCGCCCTAGACCTTTCGATTTAATGCTATAGGCAGTAAGTGATCCTTCTTTGTTAGTAGAACGTGTCACACCTAGATGCATATCATGCACAACCTTATTTTCTTGAGAAAAAGGTCCATGATGAGCCTGCACCGGTACAGATAGTGCAAGTGCAGTTGAAGCAGCCAGGAGTAGTTTCAACAGTCGCAACTCGGATTACGTCAAATTAGCGACGAGAGCTGTAATCCCAACAGCTGTTGCTTTTGATCGCAATAACCCTCACCTCAGAAGGGACCATCAACCCAATTTGAGAGATGAACTCTCACCAGGCTCAGCAAGAACGTAATGAGATGTGGTTCCCGTCGAGCTGTGGCCGAGCGTGGCTGAGAGCGTGAAAACATCCACCCCCCGCCGAATCGCATGAGTGGCATGGGTGTGACGGCAACGGTGCGGGTGGAGCCGGACGTTTGCTTCCCGGCCCCACATCGCCATGCGAGCGGCCACCGCCTGACGGGTCAATGGGCCATTCCTTTTATTACTTGGGAAAAGCCAGTCCCCTGGCTCGCCGCGGCCCAGGGACTCGAACAGCTTCAGCGTGTCGGTGCTGACGCGGATGGTGCGGGGCTTGCTGCCCTTACCGAGGAGGCGAACGTTGCCCCCCTCATCCAGCGGTTCGATGTCCTCCCACCGCAGGCGGCACAGCTCCGATACACGGCACCCGAGCAAATACGACCCGCGGACCATGACGTAGTCACGCGCTGCGATGGCCGAGCCTTTTACCTTCGCGGCACTGATAACACCCAGAACTGATGTCAGATCAGACTCAGCCAGCGGTTTGGCCAGCTTTGGTGCCGACATTCCTGTTCTTCGGGGGATTGGGTTGCGCGGCACTCCTGTCACAGCTGATCTCGTAGGTTCCGACGCCCATCGGTAAAGGGCGCTCACCGCGCTGACCCGCCGGTTGAACGAGCGGGGTTTGAGTTCGCCAGCCGTCACTTGTTCCCGCAGTTGGGACACCCAGTCATCCACCAGCGCAGGATCCAGCTCCCGCAAGTGCAGATGCGGGTGGTTCCGATCGCGCCAGCGGACGAAGTGCCGCAGCTCTCGCCGATAGCCGTCCTGGGTCTCTTTCGAGCCCGTGCGGGAGCACTGCTCCAGGAATCGCTTCAGGAGGAGCTTGTCCCCCCAGAGCACCGCTCCGGCCTGAGCGGCATCGAACAGGCGGCTGACGTACGCCAGCGCCTCGGCCTTATCCAGCCCAGCGAAGACCGCCGGGATTTGTCTGGATCCGTTGTCTGGATGGGTCTCGGGCGCCTGTGGCGCAATTCCGAGATCGCTTCCGGTGGAATGGTTGAAGGGGGACTTCCACCCCCCAGTAGTCATTTGGGTGATAAGGCTGACTTCACCCCATCTCCCCTAAGGGTCAGGCAGCAACAGGGGCTGCTTGACGGGAGAAACGAACGATGTTGTTCGCAGTTACGGGTTTGCTCTCACCGAGCAGGCTTCAGTCACCCTCCTCATGCCCCGTCGAAACCATTGCAGCCCCGTGAGGGGGAATGGAGCTGAGCGGAATCGAACCGCTGTCCGAAACACTGGTGTGGATCACCTAGTCCGACAAAGCCGGACCCTGTCATTCTGACAGGAGTGGTGGCCTGGAGCACAACGCCCTTGGGTCGAACAAACCGGCTATCCGCTGTTGCCGTTGTGCCCCAAGGCCTGGAAGCAGCCAGCGGTGAAGAACTCAGCGGCCTTGGGGCCCATGGCGTGAAGCCTGGCAGGCGTGCCGTCAGCTTCGAAGCGGACATGGCCTGCCTGTACCGACTGCACCTTCAGGCTCGACTGCCCTTCCGACTTTTACGGCAGGTGGCGTACTTCCCCTGCCAGGGCCGATACGACCTTTACGACGGCATCCGCAAAGCCCTCGATTGGGAACGCTGGCTGCATCCATCGATGAGTTTTCGGGTGGATGTGACCGGAACGGCCCCGGGGCTGAACCACAGTCATTTCACGGCGTTGCAGGTCAAGAACGCCATTGTGGATGCACAACGGGATCTTTGGGGGGAGCGTTCCTCCATTGATCTCGACGACGCGGACCTCTCCCTGCACCTCCACCTCGGCCGCGGGGAAGCACAGCTGAGCCTCGATGGCAGTGGCGGCAGCCTGCACCGCCGTGGCTACAGGGCCGCCATGGGAGCTGCACCGTTAAAAGAAAACCTGGCCGCGGGGCTGATCCGCCTGACGGGCTGGGATGGACACCAGCCCCTCGTGGACCCCTGCTGTGGTTCAGGCGTGCTCCTGATCGAAGCCGCCCTGACCGCCTTGCAACAGGCCCCGGGATTGGAGCGCCGCTTTGCCCTCGAGGGCTGGGCCGATTTCCAGCCCGAGCTCTGGGACAGGGAAGTCGATCACGCCCGGCAACGGCGCAGGGGAGACCTCACCCTTCCCCTGCTCCTAGGGATCGAGGCGGATCCCAGCATTGCCGATCAGGCCCGGGCCAATGTGGAAGCCGCCGGGTTGAGTGGAGTCATAAGCATCTGCACGGGCGCGTTCAGCAATCACCCCCTCCCGGAGGGGCCGGGGGTATTGGTGTGCAACCCCCCCTACGGCCAACGGATCGGCTATGAGGCGGAACTGGAGGCGCTGTATCGAGAGCTTGGCGACTATGCCAAAGGCCAGGCCAAGGGCTGGAAGCTTTGGTTACTCAGCGGAAATCGCAACCTGACGGGAGCCCTGCGACTTAAAGCCGAGCAACGGATCCCCGTGAGCAACGGCGGCATCGACTGCCGATGGCTGCATTACGACATCCGCTGATCAGGTCCGCCCCATCACCGCCCGTACCGTTTTCATCAGTCCTTCCAGTGTCTGAGGAAGGAAAGGCCCTTTCAGTACCTGGCCGCCAATACGCAAGCTGATACCCGCCAGCACCAAATTGGCCACGGCGAGGGTCAACAGTGCACGCATCCAATCCAGCTCCCACTGGGCCTGGATCCATAGCAGCAACGAGGCTTCACTCGCCAGCAAAGCCAGGAACATGGCGGTGCCGCCAATGGCGAGGAACAAGCCACCGCTGATCAGTCGGCGTTTTTCCCGATCCACCTCCTGCAGCGCAATCCGCACATGCAGGTCCATCACAGACGCCGCCAGTGCCGTCACCCGAGCTGCCGCTCCAAATCCGCGGGGAGAGTTCTGATCGGCCATCAGGAACGCCGCCCCCCGCGAAGCATGCTGCCCAGAAGCAAACCAACACCAAGAGCAACACCCACAGCCAGCAGCGGTCGTTGGCGAACAGGCGCCTCGATCTTCGGCCGCAGGGTGCTGTTCAACTCATCCAGCAACTGCTCCAGTTGCTCTTCGAGGGGATCCAGACTGTCGGCCCAGTCCCGGCTTCGGTCACCGGCGTTATGGAGGAGCTCTTCCAATTGCTCGCGAACCCCTTGAGGGGTCAGGCCTGTGTTCTGTTCGATCAACCGAACCAACTCATCCACACTCCCTCTGGTGGCCTCGAGGGTGTGCTCAGCCAGATCCGGCCAGCGCTCCTGAATTGTCGGGAGCAGGCTTTCGAACCGATCGCGGAAGTGGTTCTCGAATCTGCCGTTGGGCTGCGGTGATGGCGAGGCCATAAAGACCGTTGGCAGAAACCTTTAGAAGAGTAGAGAGACTGAAGGCTGAGGGAAAGTCTTTGCCGCGATACGCCCTCCTGTGCCACTCCGGAGCACCCGACGACCCCTCTGGATGCCATTTCGATCTACTGCTTGAGGAAGGGGACAGCTGCCGAACTTGGCGGCTCTCCACAGTGCCACAACTCAACGAAGCAGCTCAACCGGCGGCCCTCCTCCCTAACCATCGCAAGGTCTGGCTGGAACCACGCAGTGCTGCCGTTTCGGGCGATCGGGGCTGGGCCGAACGAATCCATGCCGGCAACTACAGCGGCGTGCTCCCCAAGGCCACGGATGCAGACGTCACCCTGCAGCTCGAGGGCGACCTTCAGGGCTGCCTGCGCATCGCAGCTGGGCACTGCTCATTATCGAACCCTTGAGCTTTTCGTGGGTTCCGCTAATTTCGGCCTGTAGAAAGCCCCTGTTCCTGTTGGTTTATATCAATCAGGTTGGGCTGACGCACTTCAAGTCGTTCGGCGGAGCGATGAGCATCCCTCTTGAGGAGGGATTCACCGTCGTAACAGGACCCAATGGATCCGGCAAAAGCAACATCCTCGACGGCGTTCTGTTTTGCCTAGGCCTGGCCACCAGCCGTGGCATGCGGGCAGATCGCCTGCCGGACCTGGTCAACAGCGGCATGCTCAAAGCCGGCAAGGCCGCTGAAACAACAGTGAGTGTCCGCTTTGATCTAAGCGACTGGACACCCGATGCAGCCGAGGAAGGCCTGGAGGTACCGTCAGAGGGACCGTGGATTCAACCGGGACAAACGGATTGGACGGTCACCCGCAAACTACGGGTGATGCCGGGGGGCTCCTACAGCTCCAGTTACAGCGCCGACGGGGTGCCCTGCAACCTGCAGCAGCTGCAGACCCAGCTGCGCCGCCTCCGGATTGATCCCGAGGGCAGCAACGTGGTGATGCAGGGGGACGTCACCCGCATCGTCTCGATGAGCAACCGCGACCGACGCGGTCTGATCGATGAACTGGCCGGTGTTGCCTTGTTCGACACCCGGATCGAACAGACCCGCCGCAAGCTCGATGACGTGCAGGAGCGCCAGGAGCGCTGCAGAATCATTGAGCAGGAACTGCTGGCCAGCCGCCAACGACTGGAGAAGGACTGCGCCAAGGCCCGGCAGTACCAGGAGCTGAGAGAACGTCTGCAACTGGGACGCCGCCAGGAAATGGTGCTGGCCCATGAGGCAGCCCAGCTGGCCCTCAAGGATCTTGCGACGCGCCAACAGGCGCTAGAAGCCCAGGAACAGAGAGACGCCGCGGCCATTGCCAACGGCCGCGAGCAGCTGAACAAGGCTCTGGCCGAACTAGACCTGCTGCAGGAGCAGGTGAAGGCCCTGGGGGAGGACCAGCTGCTGGCGGTTCAGGCAGAACTGGCTGGCCTCGACACCAGCAACCGCGAACTAGAACGCCAGGCCTGCCTCCATCAAGAGGAAGGCCAGAAACTGCAGGCGCAACGCCAAGACCTCGCCACCCGTCGCCAGCAGTGGCAGCTCCAATCACGGGAGCTGGAACGAGATCCCCATCAGGACGCCTTGAACGTCGCAGAAGACCACTGCAAAGCCGCTGAAGCGGCGGTGGAGATGTCCCGCCGCAGGCTGGCGGATGTGGCGGGCCGCTCCGGCGCCTGGGTGGAGGAACAGAAGCGCCGCAGTGGTCGGCGTCAGGAGTTGCAAAGCAGCGTCGCTCCTTTGTTGGAGGAACAGCAGCAGTTGCAGGAACGGCTGCGCCAGGAACGGGAACGGCTGGAGGAGCTCACCCAGGAGCAGCACCAGGACGGCGCCGACGGTGACGCCGTGCAGCAACACCTCGCAACCCTGGAGGAGACCTGGCAAACCCTGCTGCAAGCCATTGCCGACGGAAAACAGGCGCTCCAGCAGACCGCCGAATCCCTGGCCATCCAACAGCGCACCCGCAGCCGACTGGAACAGGAGCAAACCCGCTTGGAACGGGAGATCGCTCGCGTGGAGAGCCGGCGGGATGCCCTTCAGGAAAGCCGCGGCACCGGAGCCCTGCGCCTGCTGCTGGAGGCCGGCCTCGATGGCATCCATGGACCTGTGGCCCAGCTGGGGGAGGTGGAAAATCGACATCGCCTCGCCTTGGAAGTGGCCGCCGGAGCCCGTCTCGGCCAGGTGGTGGTCGACGACGACCGCATTGCCGCCCACGCCATCGAACTGCTCAAGAGCCGCCGTGCCGGCCGGCTCACCTTCCTGCCCCTGAACAAGATCCGAGCTCCTGGTGGAGCTGGATCAGCCGCTTTTGCCCGGGGGGCACGCCCCGGTGGGGACAGCGGCGCTGGACTGATCGGCCGGGCCGTGGAACTGGTGCGGTTCGAGCCGGTCTATGACCAGGTGTTCGCATACGTCTTCGGCGACACCTTGGTGTTCTCCGACCTGGCTAGCGCTCGCCAACAGCTGGGCCGCTCCAGGGCAGTGACCCTTGATGGCGAGCTGCTGGAGAAGAGCGGTGCCATGACAGGCGGCAGCTTCTCCCAACGCAGCAGCAGCCTCAGCTTTGGCCGCAGCAGCGATCAGGACGAAGCCGAACCACTGCGGCGGCGCCTGCTGGAACTGGGGGAATCCCTGGTGGCCTGCCGGCGGGAGGAGTCGAAGCTGGCGCAACTGATCGAGAAGCAGAAACCCCAGCTTCGCGAACTGGAAAAGCAACAAGCAGCCCTGATCGCCGAGCGCAATGCGGCCCGGCGTAACCACGGCCCCCTGCTCGAACGCAGCCGCCAGCGGGCCGAACGGCTCAACAAACTGCAGCAGGATCAGACCGAGCAACAGCAGCGGCTGGCAGCCATCAGCGCTGCACTCACCCCGCTCACCGCAGAGCTCCAGGCCTTGGATGAGGCGGAGCGCAACAGCGGAAACAACGACGATGCCGCCGCCTGGGCCCAACTGCAGACGGAACAGGAAGGCGCCGACCAACGGCTGGAAAGGGCCCGCAGTGAACGTGACCTGCTGCTGAATGCCCGCCGCGAGCGGCAGCTGACGATTGAACGCCTGGGGGATCAGGAGAAGGCCCTCGCCGCCGAAGAAGCCCGGTTGCAGGAGGCGGTGAAGGCCCTGGCCAGCGCCCATGGGGCCTGGCGCCAGCAGCAGAGCGACCTCCAGGACAAGCGCAAACAGCTCGAGCAGCAGCAGACCGACCTGCAGGAGCGCTTCGGCAGCCAACGCCGGGCCAGAGATGCCGCGGAAGCCGAGGTTGGCCGGCAGCGTCAGGCCCTACAGCAGGCCGAGTGGAATCTGGAGCGGCTCAAGGAAGACCGCGAAGGATTGATCGAAGAGCAGCGCAGCGGTGCGGTGCGCCTGCGAGAGATGGAGCAGGCCCTGCCGGACCCGAGGCCAGAGATCCCGGAGGCCCTGCGCCTGGCTGGCCTGGAGGCGTTGCAGGCCGATCTGCAGGCGATCCAGCAACGCATGGAAGCCTTGGAGCCCGTGAACATGCTGGCGCTGGAGGAACTGGATGCCCTGGAAAAGCGGCTCAACGAACTGAACGAACGGCTCGAGGTGCTCAACAGCGAGCGGGAGGAACTGCTGCTACGGATCGAAACGGTGGCCACCCTGCGCCAGGACGCCTTCATGGAGGCCTTCACCGCCGTGGACGGACATTTCCGCGAGATCTTCGCCTCGCTCTCCGATGGTGATGGCCACCTTCAACTGGAGAACCCGGAGGAGCCCCTGGAAGGGGGCCTCACCCTGGTGGCACATCCCAAGGGCAAGACCGTGCGGCGCCTGGCCTCGATGTCGGGTGGGGAGAAATCACTCACCGCCCTGAGCTTCCTGTTTGCCCTGCAGCGCTTCAGGCCGTCGCCGTTCTATGCCCTCGACGAAGTGGATAGTTTTCTCGACGGCGTCAATGTGGAGCGATTGGCTGCTCTGATCGCCCGTCAAGCTGAGGCAGCCCAGTTCATGGTGGTCAGCCACCGCCGCCCCATGATCGGCGCGGCACAGCGCACCATCGGCGTTACCCAGGCCCGCGGCGCCCACACCCAGGTGGTGGGTTTACCGGATGCCGCCTGAACAATCGGAGTTTTCGCTGTGCAATCTGAACGTGACAGGCGGAACCCCTGCGCCACAATGATCTGAATGTCCATGGCCGAGGGCCCGCGCTTGACCCCGACCCCTACCCCAACCGACCCCATCACCACTGGCGTGCCCAGCGATCGCCTCTGGTTGCGCTCCGAACTGATGGGCACTCAGGTGATTACCCGTGACACCGGCCGCCGCCTGGGGGTGGTGGGTGAAGTGATCGTCGATATCGACCGCCGTGAAGTGGTCGCCGTCGGACTGCGGGACAACCCACTGACCCGTTTTCTGCCCGGCCTGCCGCGCTGGATGCCGCTGGACCGGATCCGTCAGGTGGGCGACGTAATCCTGGTGGATTCCGCCGACTCCCTAAGTGAGAACTTCAACCCCGAGCGCTACAGCCGGGTGATCAACTGCCAGGTGATTACAGAGTCCGGCGAGCAGCTCGGTCGGGTGCTCGGCTTCGCCTTCGACATCGAAACCGGAGAGCTCACCACCGTGGTAATGGGAGCCCTTGGCGTGCCCCTGTTGGGGGAAGGGGTGCTGAGCACCTGGGAAATGCCGGTGGAGGAGATCGTCAGCAGTGGTCCGGATCGGATAATTGTTTATGAGGGTGCCGAAGACAAGCTCAAACAGTTGAACAGCGGCGTACTGGAGAAGCTGGGGGTCGGTGGCCCCAGCTGGGAAGAGCAGGAGCGGGAGCGCTACCGGGTCAACCTGGTACCCGTCGAAAATCAGCTCACCTCCGGCCAACCGCAAGAACAAGAGCAACGGCGTCTCAAGGCTTCAGAAGCTGAGCGGCTTGAGGCTGATGCAGAACTGGAATACGTGGAACTGGAAGACCGGCGGGAGGAGTCCATGCAGCAACGCCGCTACCTCGATGAGCCCCAGCGGTACAACGAGGAGCGCTACGCGGAACCTCCCCGCTACGACGAGCGGCCGGCTGAGCGGGCTCGGACCTTCAACGCGCCCGCGCCCTACGAGCAGGAGCCTGCCTACGAAGAACAGGCTGCTTACGAAGATCAGCCCCCACGGCGGGCCATGCCAGCCTCCCGCCGCGCGGTTCAGCAGTCCGGCGAACCCCTGGATGTGGAACCGATGGAAGACAGAGCGCCCCAGCGCCGGAGCCAGGATCTCGACGATCCCTGGTGAACGGGCCGGAGGCGCAGAAAGTAGTTCAGGACGCCTTGAAGTCCAACGATGCGCTGTTGACGCAATAGCGCTGGCCCGTAGGCGCGGGGCCATCGGGGAAGACATGCCCGAGATGAGCATCACATTGAGCGCAATTGATTTCGGTGCGCACCATCCCGTGGGTCAGATCCTCCTTGGTGGTGATCGCCTCGGCACTCACACCGTCCCAGAAGCTGGGCCAGCCCGTGCCCGAATCGAACTTGGCCTCAGAGTTGAACAGCGGTGCACCACAGCAGACGCAGTGGTACATCCCCGTAGCTTTGTTGTTCCAGTAAGCCCCGGTGAATGCCCGCTCCGTGCCGCCGCAGCGGGCCACCTGGAACTGCTCCGGCGTGAGTGATTGCTTCCACTCCTCAGCGCTGCGTTCGACCGGATTGGACGGGGTCATGGTCGTCGAAACCAAGGTCGATTGCAGCCTAGGAAGCGTTGAGCTCTCGAGGAAGCAACCCCCTCACCTCGGCGGCCAATGCCGCCACAGCCCCTGGCTCTCCCCGCAAGGCCTGGAGGTCCTGGCGCTGCCCCTCCAACCGCTCGGGCGCCTTCAGCCAATCGCAGGCCTCCAGCGCAATCGCCTCGGGGGTGATCGCCCCCACCCGCTCCGGCACCACGGCGCGGCCCGCACTGATGTTTGGCCAGGCCATAAACCCGTTGTTGCGCAGACGCCAGAGGGTCAACAGAACTCCGATCAGACGCCGCAGACCAGGCAGCCGCGCTAGCAGCCCCAGCCCGCCGTCCCAGGCCTGCATCACCTCCAGGTGCTGGGTGGGAACAATCACGATCATCGGCACCGCAAGGGCACCGAGTTCGGCTGTGTTAGCACCGACCGTGGTCAGGGCCAGGGCGCACTGGCTCAAGGGGCCATGGGCCGGATGCTGCTCCAGCAGAAGAATTCGGGTCCCCGCCGCAGTCACGATCTCAGTCACAGACCCACTCCGGTCGAGCGACGCCACAGAGGCGCTGTAGCGGGCAGCAATCGGGTTGGATGCGCCGGCGAAACGCAGCAGCTCATCAACGCTTGTGGTGGGAGCCAGTGGCAGCAGAAAGCGGCATCCGGGTTGCAACCGAGCCAGACGATCTGCGGTGTCGAGCAGAAAGGGCATACCAACGCTCAACTTGGCCGACTTAGATCCCGGCAGCAGGGCCACCCACCGGCCCTCAGGGAGGGGATCCTCGCGGCGAGCGAAGGACGTCAGATCCGCCATCAGATCGCCTACAACGCGGCATCGAGGCTGGTAACGGACCGGCAGCTGGCGCCGCACCGCGTCCGACATCGCCGCAATCCGATCGTTCCAGCCCGGCCAACGCGCCACCCACTCGGCATAGGTGATGTGGCGGTAGCCGAGACGGGCCGAGAGCAGGACAGTCCAGAACTGATCACCGCCCAGGAAAACCACCACACCCTTTTGCGGCCATGGGCCATAGCGCTGGGGACGCAACAGCAGGGACCAGAAGCGCCCTGCCGGCACGATGCGCTCAAACAAGCCCCAGGGCTCAGCTGCCGCACGCTCCTGGCCAGTGGCATTGGGACAGGGCACCAACACCAAATGCAGTGATGCTGGTGCATTAGAAGACCGAGGACGCAGGCGAACGCTGGCGTGCAGCCGTTCGGCCAGTGGGCGGACCCAGGTAGTCAACTCACCGGGACCGTTCGAAACAAGAACTACAGCCGGTCCTGGTTCTGCTGGGCGGGGTCGGGCCAAAGAAAAAAATGCGGATGGCGAGACTTGAACTCGCAAGGCCGAAGCCACACGCCCCTCAAACGTGCGTGTCTACCAATTCCACCACATCCGCGTGGTCGACTTCACCACTCGGGTGTTGTCGAGGTCAGATCATACCGGGCGAAGTCTTCGCTCTCGGCATCTTCGGTCTGCGCTGATACGATCCGGCGTCAGGCCTGAACATGCTGCGGGATGCCCATCGGCAAAGTGCTGATCGCCAACCGCGGCGAGATTGCCCTCAGGATCATTCGAAGCTGCCGCGAGCTCGGCATTGCCACCGTGGCGGTTTACAGCTCGGTGGATAAAGACGCTCTCCATGTGCAGCTCGCAGATGAAGCGGTCTGCGTCGGCGAAGCCTTGAGCAGTAAGAGCTACCTCAACATTCCCAACATCCTGGCGGCCGCAACCTCCCGCGGTGCTGACGCCATCCACCCCGGTTACGGCTTCTTGGCTGAGAACGACAAGTTCGCCGAGATGTGCCGTGATCACGGCCTCACCTTCGTTGGACCGTCCCCCCACGCGATTCGCTCGATGGGGGACAAGTCGACCGCGAAGTCGACCATGCAGTCGGTGGGGGTTCCGACGGTGCCCGGCAGTGCAGGTCTGCTCAGCAGCACAAAGCAGGCGGCCGCACTTGCCGAAGAGATGGGCTACCCCGTGATGATCAAGGCCACCGCCGGCGGCGGCGGTCGCGGCATGCGCCTTGTTCCAGACGCCAGTCAGCTGGAAAGCCTCTACAAAGCAGCCCAGGGTGAAGCGGAAGCCGCCTTCGGCAACCCCGGCCTATACATGGAAAAATTCATCGATCGGCCGCGCCACGTGGAAGTGCAGGTGTTGGCCGACCGCCACGGCAACGTGGTGCACCTTGGCGAGCGGGACTGCTCGATTCAGCGCCGTCACCAGAAACTGCTTGAAGAGGCCCCAAGCCCCGCCCTGGATCCCGAGTTGCGCCGCCGCATGGGCGAAGCCGCCGTAGCTGCTGCCCAGAGCATCAATTACGAAGGCGCCGGAACGGTGGAATTCCTACTGGACCGCAGCGGGGGGTTTTATTTCATGGAGATGAACACCCGGATCCAGGTGGAGCACCCTGTAACCGAAATGGTCACGGGTGTGGATCTGATCGCTGAGCAGTTGCGCATCGCCGGCGGCGAACCCATCAGCGTGCGTCAGGAGGAGATCCAACTCACCGGCCATGCGATCGAATGCCGGATCAATGCTGAGGATGCACGCCATAACTTCCGTCCCGCCCCCGGACGAATCACCGGATGGCTGCCCCCCGGAGGGCCGGGTGTGCGCGTCGATAGCCACGTTTATACCGGCTACGACATCCCACCCTTCTACGACTCCCTGATCGGCAAGCTGATCGTTTGGGGCAAGGATCGCGACCACGCCATGACCCGGATGAAGCGGGCCCTGAACGAATGTGCCGTCACTGGGATCCCAACAACAGTGGAATTCCACCTGGAGATGCTGGATCGGCCTGAGTTCATCAACGGCGATGTACACACCAAGTTTGTGGAGCAAGAGATGCTCCCCTGAGCTCAGGCAGCCGCCTGGGAGTTCATCAGGATCTGTGATAGCAGCCCCTGCTGACCGACTAATAACTCGCGCACGAGACTGATCAAGCCCACCCAAATCACCGGGGTGACATCGACCCCACCGATCGGGGCGACCACGCGGCGGCTGACGGCCAGCACCGGCTCCGTCGGCCAAGCCACCACAGGCCAAGCCCCCTGATTCAGGTCGACCTGGGGATACCAGGTGAGCACGATGCGCAGCAGGAATGTCAGGGTCCAGGCAGCCAAAAGCAGGCCGAGAAACAGATGGAGAACTGGCAGGGCCTGGAGCAGCAGCGGCGTCACAAAGCTCAAAGCAAATCGTCTCCTCATCGTAGAAAGACGGCATCGCTTCTTAAGATCGTCGCGGCTTTGATGCAGACGGCAGTAACCCCATGACCCCCTCCCTCTCCAACTTCCTGAGCAGCCTCCTTTGGGGAGGCGTGATCGTCGTGATTCCTGCCTCCATTGCCCTGTTCCTGCTAAGCCAGACCGACCAAGTCGATCGCAAGCTCTGATCTGCCCCTGGCGCCCCTCGTAGACTGACCCCTAAGCGGAAGCAGAGCTTTGGTTAACGCCAGTCTCAATTGGGCCAGCATCGTCGGCATCGTTCTGGCCGTCGGCGGCGCTCTGCTCTATTTCATGCGGTCGTTCAAGCCCGCCCTGGCCCGGGACTACGACGTGTTCTTTGCAGCCATCGGGCTGCTCTGCGGCGGCATCCTGTTCTTCCAGGGATGGCGCCTCGACCCGATTCTCCAGTTCGGCCAGTTCCTTTTGGCGGGAACCACCGTTTTCTTCGCCTATGAAAGCGTGCGCCTGCGCGGCGTCGCCACCGAGCAGGCTCGGCGCTCCGCCTATTTCGATGACGAACCGGCACCGGAACGAGGCGGAGGCCCAGGGGGTCTCCGAGGCGGTTGGGAAGAAGGCGGTTACGACCGTTTTGATGAACCCCAACCAGTGCGACGCCGCTTCTCCGGCCGCGACGATGACGCCGAAGACCGGCCCGAAGAAGAGTTCTACAGGCCGCGTCGCGCCAGCCGTGCCGCCATTCCTGAGGAAGCCGCCAGCCGTCGCTCCGCAGGACCTAATCAAGGCGATTCCGGCTGGGAGCAAAACGATGAACGCTCCCGCCGCATGGCTCGCTTCCGTGCCGGCGAAGCAAGGGATGAACGACGCCCCGACTTTGGCTCCAGAAGGACAGATCGAGACGAACAACGCCGCGGCAGCCGTCCGATTGGGCGCCCTGAGCGTCCTTCCGGCGAACCCGCTCCAACAGGAGCAGAAGATGCCGCCTTCGCCCCCAGCCGCATCTCAACGCCGAGCAGTGCGGTACCGAAACGGGGACGCCCCAGCTCCAATGCGAGTGCCGCGAGTGACTCCAAGCGATCCGCGGAACCGCCACTGGCCTCGAACCGGCCCAGCAGCAACCGCCAACCCCCCCGCAGCTCACGGCCCTCGTCCGGCAGACCACGGGACAACAGCTCCCGCTTCGACGACTGAGCCAGTTGCCTCGCCCGCTGCTGATCCTGCTGGCCAGTCTGATGCTGGCGGGCTGCAACGGTCGCAGTGAACGGGCCGGTGGTGCCTTACTCGCTACCAGTCAGCAAGCACCAGCCTTGAGTGGCAGTGGTGAGTGGCTGGCTGTCATCAGCGATCGCGGCGGCAGACCCACGGTGCAGCTGCGCCGTCTTAGCGACAGATCAGTTGTGTCTGTTCCTCAGCTGAGTCGACATCAGCCCCACAGCTCCCCCTCTTTGAGCTGGAACGGCCGCTACCTGGCAGCGATCACCCAGCGGGGGCGCCGCAGACTCGCTGTGGTGACCGACCGTCTAAACGGCCGGATGCATCCCCTGCCGCTCCCCGGGGGCCGAGACCCAGTGCAGCTCAGCCTGGCGCCGGATGGACAGCAAATCGCCCTCCAGGTGACGGATCAGGGCCGGTGGCGCGTGGAACTGCTGGATCTGAGTGATCTGCTCGAACCGGACCGTCCTCCGGGGCAGAGCCTCTCCACACCAGCGTTGTCGTCAGAGCCATGATCCGCATCGCTCTGCTTTTAAGCCTGATGCTGATGACCGGGTGCAGCAGCCCCAGGCCCACCCCCCGGCCCGACCTCAACGGCATGCTGCGTCAATCGGTGAACAGCCGGCGGGATCCATCTCTGGGGGGACGCTGGCTAGCCAGCCTGGGCCAACGCAATGGACGGGAGCGGGTCGAACTGATTGACCTACGCAGTCGCAACCCTGTGCCACTGCCGGGCCTCAACCGTGCGGATGCCCAACCGATCAGTGTCAGCGTCAGTGCCGATGGGCAACGTTTGGCTGTGGTCCAGCAGCGGGAAGACCGCACCGAACTGGTGCTCTACCGGCGCAACGTTGGGGCGACGCAACGGCTTCCCCTGGATCCACCGGGTGTGCCCCGCAGCGTCAGCCTGGACGGCTCAGGCCGGCGATTGGCGGTGCAGGTAAGCCGAAACGGCCGCTGGGATGTGGATCTGATCCGCCTGCCCTGATCACGGAAGCAGCCCCGCCCAGTGCAGGAACGTGTCGCCGCTGAGGACCTCGATCAGCAGCACAGCCACAAAACCCACCATGGCGAAGCGGCCATTCACCCGCTCGGCATAGCCACTCCAGCCAAAGGCCGGCACATCGTTGGTGGTGGCGGACGTCTCCGGAACGGACGTGGTGTCAGGGGTCTCGCTAGTGGAGGTCATCCGGCCGGTTCAGGAACGCCCGAAGTCATAGCTGGTCGCCGGGATCAGCCGCCAGTCTCGATCGCCGCTGAGCTCAAGAACAGTGTCATGGAAGTCCTTCAGGGTTGGCCGGTGACCCACGCTGATGAAGGCCACCTCCCGGTCTCGCAACAGGGAATACAGGCGGGATTCGGTCTCGACATCCAAGGCACTGGTGGCTTCATCCAGCACCACGACCTTGGGCGAATTGAGCAGCAGCCGCGCAAAGGCCAGCCGCTGCTGTTCACCCAAAGAGAGCAGCCGCGGCCAGTCCTGCTTGATGTCGAAGTCGGGATAACGCTGCAGCAATTTGCCCAGCATCACCTGATCCAAAACAGCCCGAAGCTGCTCATCGCTGAAACGGGCCTGATCGAGGGGATAACAAAGCTGTTCACGCAGGGATCCCAACGCCATGTAGGGCTTTTGGGGAATGAACAAAAGGTCTCCCTGCTCCGGGGAATAGACGGTGCCCGTCGGCGAGCCCCAAAGACCACTGACCACCCGCAGCAGTGAGGTTTTGCCACAGCCTGAGGGCCCCACCACCAACAGCCCCTCGGCGTTGTCCAGTGAAAAACTGAGGTCACGAACCAGCACGTTGTCTGTGCGCGGTGTTTTGACCGTCA
The DNA here is from genome assembly GCF_020514115.1 of Synechococcus sp. MU1642. GTDB lineage: Bacteria > Cyanobacteriota > Cyanobacteriia > PCC-6307 > Cyanobiaceae > Parasynechococcus. The sequence goes on along the minus strand of NZ_VTKZ01000009.1, from coordinate 48,498 downwards.
CCCCCTGAAGCGCCAGGTGTTCGGATGGCACAATCCGCGGCACGTAATCACTCCACTCCTCGCGATCCAGGTTGGAGATGTTCGATTGAAAACCTTCAAGCCGGTTGATCGATGCCGAAAAACGAGCCAAGGCTTCGATGTTGTAGATGATGAAAAACAACGATCCCTCAACCAGGTTGTAAGCAACGTTCGCCTGAGCGAAGCCGCCGTAATCCATTTCACCGGCAAGAATCGGTGCTGCAAGGATCAGATAAGGGATGAAATTGCTGGCGTAGATGCTTGAGCGCTGCAGCACCCGCAGCAGCACCTCCCAGACAATCAGCAGATTGAAGTTCTCAACGACGGTGGCCAGACGACGCGTCACCTCCTTGGCTTCCTGCTGCTCTCCGGCATAGAAGGCAATCGATTCGGCGTTGTCCCGCACCCGCACAAGGCCATAGCGGTAATCCGCTTCAAAACGCAGCTGGAAATTGTTCAACCGCACCAACTTGCGGCCAGCCACAATCATCAGAACGGACACCGCCGACGCATAGGCCAGAAGCGCGAAGGTGAGACCCTCACTCACCGAGTAGAGGATGAGGATGTTGAGGGAAAAGGTGAGGATCGAGTCAAAGATATTCAGCGCGAATCCCAGGGCCTGGGCCGTGAAATCACGAACATCCTCGGAAATGCGCTGATCAGGGTTATCAACATTGGTGGCCGCTTCATCATTGGGATTGAGCACGTAATAGGCCCTATCCCGCAGGTAGTCGTCCACCAGGCTCAGCGACAACCATTCCCGCCAGAACAGCCCCAGTTTCTGGGTGAAATAAAACTGCAGGCTGCGAATCGGCAGCGCGACCGCAAAACAGGCGCCATAGATCCAGAGGTTGCGATACGACGCATCGCCGTCTTTGGAGATCAGCGCATTGGTCAGATCCCTGGCGATGAATGTGATGCCGGCATTGATGCCGTTCACGCTCAACAGCATCAGAATGATCAGACCAAGAAACAGCCACGGCAGCCAGCGGCGATGCCTGAGTTGGCCCCGCACGGAAGCGAAGACCACAGCCCCCAGGACAAACAGGGCACTAATCCCCGCCCCCCATCCACGGGACCAGAGCATGGCCAGGGAGGACTGGACACCACCGAGGTACTGGCCGGTCAACTCAGGCAACAGCCACGACAGGCCGTTCATCAACCCGGTGACCAGGAACAGCACGATCCCGGCCACACAGAAGAGCAGGCTCACCAGCAGTCCTAAGAACTGCCACCCGTTGTCTTCTGTGTAAGGGAAAAAGTAGGGCTGCGAAAGCCGACGCAGCTTGGCGGCCTGATTGCGCAGGTTCTGAAGCTGGTGGGTCATGCCACTGCTGAACTGTGCTCAGTCTGGCTGTCGCCGCGCCGCTTCGCCGCTGACATCAACCGGGAGGCCATGCCAGAGGACGCCCACCGATCACGTGCACATGAAGGTGAAACACCGTCTGACCAGCACCAGCGCCGCTGTTGACCACCGTGCGGAAGTCATACAGCCCCTCCTGTTTGGCCACGCGCGCAGCCACCAGCAACAGATGGCCCAGCAAAGCCGCATCCTCAGCAGCAGCGGAACGCAGGCTCTCGATCGGCTTGCGGGGAATCACCAGCACATGCACCGGAGCTTGGGGGGCGACATCGCGAAAGGCCAGGCACTGCTCATCGCTGTAGGCCTCATCACACGGGATCTCGCCACGAAGAATCTTCCCGAAGATCGTGTCGTCTGCCATAGGCCTCGAAAAGGAAGGAACAGCGGGACCGGTGTGACAGCAGAGGCATGAATCTCCTGCGTCACCTTCCACAGAATGCTGGCACGTTGTCTCAGTGCATCCCTGCAAGGCCTGGAGGCCAGACCGGTGGTGGTGGATCTCGCCCCGGGTCTACCGGGCGTCCAGCTGGTGGGTCTGCCGGACAAAGCGATTCAGGAATCACGGGAGCGGGTCCGCTCCGCCCTGCGCAACAACGGCTTCCGCGGCCACCTGGTGCGCGTGGTGATCAACCTGGCACCTGCCGATCTGCGCAAGGGAGGTCCCTCATTTGATCTCCCCATCGCCCCGACCCTGTTGGTGGCCAGCGGGCAGCTCGCCCGCTCTCAGCTGGAGGGCCTCTGGTGCGCCGGAGAATTGGGACTCGACGGCAGCCTGAGGCCCTGTCGCGGGGTGATTGCCCTCGCCGCAAAGGCCCATCTGCAAAAGGCCCGGGCCCTGGTGGTTCCTCCTAAGAATGCCCATGAAGCCAGCCTGATTGAAGGGCTAGCGATCCGCACAGCGCCCAACCTGCGCGCGCTGGTTCAGCACCTCAAAGGGAAACAACCCTGATCCGGGATCGGCTGCAGCGCTGCGGCAAAGCGGAGCCAGCGAAACAACGGCACTCGACCTCTTGCAAGAGCTGATCAACCAGCACGGCCTGAGCACACGCAGCAGCCTTCAACTGTTGCGCGAGGCGCGCACCATTGCCGACCTCAACGATCGGACCAGCGTCGATCGAAACGCCCTGGCGGAAGCGAGTTGCTTCCGCTGCACAGATCTGGTCAGGCAGCCTGGATCTCAGTAATCGCGAGCTCGCTTATCAGGCGTGTCCCGGTAGGGCTGGGTGCCAATCGGTGGGGGCTGGAGATGGCGGTCATCGAACGACCCCAGCGCATGGGTCATCGCTTCACCGAACCAGTGGAACCATTGCACAACCGTTGTTTTCATCACAGCCTCCTGGGGTCTTCCTTCAGTGTGAAATCACTGACAAAGAAGAACAACAGGTGTTTACACCGGTTCTGCACTGGCTCAGTAGGACGGAGCAGTAGAACTCTCGCTCTGTTCAGTCTCAGCAGGCAACTTGTTTGGGCTGGAACCAGCCACTGGTGCGCTGTCCCGATAAACGTAGAGATGGCCCAGGCTCTTCTTGCCGTAGGCCCGTCGCTTCAAGGTCCAGCCCGGCTCAAGCTTGAGCTGAACAAAGCCGCTTGCGGCACCACCGGCCCGAGCCACGAGCATGGTCGGCTGGGAAGGATTCTTTGTCGGAGTGGCCAGCAAATCGATATCTCTACCGGTGTTCACCACGCTGAGCCGGTATCGGGTGCCGAGGTCATTACCACCGATGCGCAGGGAATAACCATTGCCATCGATGTAGCGGTTGCAGACCCCTGTGAAATCAAACTTGGACAACAAGGGATCCACCATGGCCGGTGATCCTGCGGCCACAGCGAAACAGGGACGTTTCGTGGTGCGCTGCTCGTAAATGTTCAGCTGCGAACGCTCGCCCTGACCGATCGGGGCCGACACCAAAACGAAATTGCCTAACTCCACGGGCACCGCCGTGAACAGCGAACCCTGGGCTAGGGCCACCGGTGCAGAGGTCGCTGCGAGAGCGAGGCCGGCAGCGGCCACGAGTCGAAAGCGTGCCATCACGTCCATGGAGGAACTGAGCGGATCGTAAAAGTGATGCCTAGATCGGTCCCCCCCGATCAGGCCGGTTTGTTCAGGCGAATGGCGAACAGAAGAGTCCCCACTGTTCCAGGGGCCGCAAGGGCCAAGATCCAACTGGTGGTTTTGACCCCGAGATCGGGATCGCCGTAGGCAAGTTCAAACACACAGCCGGTGCTGGCGATACCCAGAACACAGGCGAGGGCCAGGAAAACGCCGGCCAGGGGTTTCATCGGCATAACTCAGGCGACGCTCCGCACATCTTGGCGCTCGAAACCTTTCTCCTTGAGCTCCTTTTGCAGACCGTCTTCATCGGTGACGCGATCAACAAACAACACGCCATTGAGATGGTCCATCTCGTGCTGAATGCAGCGGGCCATCAGGCCATCGGCCTTCATCTTCCGGGGCCGACCCATCTCATCGCGGAAGCTCAGTTCAATGGCAGTAGGGCGTACGACATCGAGGTAAACCCCAGGGATGCTGAGACAGCCCTCTTCGTAGGTGTCGAGCCCAGCGCTCGCCGCCGTGATTTCCGGATTGATCAGCACCAGGGGCGGCGTGGCTGCATTTTCAAGATCGAGATCAATCACCAGCAGCTGCTGGTGGATCCCCACCTGAGGAGCCGCCAGGCCGATGCCCTTAGCGGTGTACATACTGCGCAGCATGTCGCGAGCCAGCTCCCTCACCTGCTCATTCACCTTGCCGATGCGGCGCGCGGATTGACGCAACACCTCATCGCCCAGGGTGTGAATCTCCAGCGGAGGTGTTTCGAGGGCCGTCTTGGGCAGCAGCATCGTGTCCCGTGACTTATCGGCCTGACGGGCCAACTCTGCAAAGCTTCCTGCCAAGACCAATGCCGCGTTGATTCAGCATGGTAATTGGCCTGAATCAGCCGTTATGGGAGCCGTTCCGTTATCCGCGCAACATGCCGTTGGCCGTTTGCCAGGACTCAAGGAACCGTCCCTGGTCAGTGGCCCCGATGCAACGCTGTGGCTGATCTGGCTGGAACAGCGCCCCCAGGAGCGCGGCCGCACCACAGCCTTGATCCGCCGTTTCGGCGATTCCGAGGCAACGCCCCAGGAGCTGACGCCGGCCCCCTGCAATCTGCGCAGTCGCGTGCATGACTACGGCGGCGGCGTGGTCGCCACCGCTGTGGAGCAGGACAGGTTGATCCTGACCTGGATCGAGCAGGGCTGTCTCTGGTGTCAGGACTGGCACCTGCCGCAGACCAGCACAGATCACCCCACACCCCAGGCAGCAGCCCAACGGCTCAGCCTGGAGGGCGACTGGGAGCTTGCGGATGGCGTCCTCGATCTGCCGAGACAGCGCTGGATCGGAATCCGTGAAATCAACGGCCATGACGAGCTGGTGATGCTCAAGCTGAACGCAACGGATCAGACGCCGCTTCTACTGCACCAACCGACGGACTTTGCCGGCTATGGCTGCTTGAGCCCCGATGGCCAGCGGTTCGCCTGGGTGGAGTGGCAGCAACCCGCCATGCCCTGGGACAGCAGCAGTCTCTGGTGCGCGGAGTTCAGCGACACGGGCGGGCTGCTCAGGTCCCGTCAGCTGGCCGGAGGTGACGGCGTCTCGGTGTTTCAACCCCAATGGCTGCCCGACGGGCAGTTGCTTGTGGCGGAGGACAGCACGGGTTGGTGGAACCTGATGCTCCAGCCCAGCGCCGACGCCGCTTGGGAGAGGCCCTGGCCAATGGCTGCCGAAACTGCCATGCCCCAGTGGATCTATGGGATGAGCACCACGGCCTGGGATGGCGAAAGGCTGATCGCTGCCGTCTGCAGCCGCGGGGCCTGGTCGTTGCAACGGCTCGGTCTGGATGGAACGGTGCAGCCGTTGTCGCAACCGTTTGATGACCTCGCGGGATTGAGCGCCTGCCACGGTCGCGCCGTGGCCGTGGCCAGCAACAGCACCAGCGTGGCCGGTCTGCTGGAACTCGACCTGCGACCGGCCACCCCGCTCTGGAGCCACAGCCCCGCCATCGAGGCACCATTGCCGGTTGAGGCGATCAGCGTGGCCGAACCGCTGTGGTTCAACGGACATCAAGGGGAACGCACCCATGCCTGGTACTACCCCCCCAGCGGCAACCAAACAGGGGCCGCCCCACTGCTGGTGAAAAGCCACAGCGGACCAACGGCCATGGCCCGCCGCGGCCTCAGCCTGGCAATTCAGTACTGGACCTCCCGGGGCTGGGGCGTCGTGGACGTGAATTACGGCGGCTCAACGGGATTCGGCCGGGACTATCGGGAGCGCCTAAACGGGTGCTGGGGCGTGGTGGATGTGGCCGACTGCGCCGCCGCAGCCCAGGCCCTGATCGAGGCCGGTCGCGCCAATCCCGGCAAGATCGCCATCGAAGGCGGCAGTGCCGGCGGCTTCACCTCCCTGGCGGCCCTCTGTTTCACCAAAGTGTTCCGGGCCGGAGCCTGCCGCTATGCGGTCTGTGATCTCACCGCCATGGCTGAAGACACGCACCGATTTGAAGCGCGCTATGTGGATGGCCTGGTGGGGGAATGGCCCGCGGCGCGTTCTTTGTATGAGCAACGGTCGCCACTGCTTCATGCCGATCAAATCCGCTGTCCGGTGCTGTTCTTCCAGGGTTTACAGGACAAGGTGGTACCTCCGGAACAAACCCAGCGCATGGCCGAGGCCCTGCGAAGCAATGGCATCCCGGTGGAAGTTCGGTTGTTCAACGACGAAGGCCACGGCTTCCGCAACCAGGCCACCCAGATCGAAGTACTTGAGGAGACCGAGGCCTTTTTCCGACGTGAATTGGGCCTGGCGGAACAGCCGACTTAAACACTAACAAGAATGCTCAAATCACGACAGGTCGAGACAAATAAACAACAGAATTCAAACTCCCAATAGGATTAAAAGACATTTATATTCAGACCATCTTTCGGCGCTGGCACAGAGAATTTGTTGAGTTCTTTTGCACCAAGGGAAACGCTCTGAGCGTCGCCATTGCATTCATCGTGGGGCAGCAATTCACAAGAATCATTGACTCCATCACCAAAGACGTCCCTACGCCACTGCTCAACCCATTGGTATCGAGCGGAAGCTTCAAGGAAATCAAAATTGCTTACTTCTGCGGCGCCATTGAAGTTGGCAACTTGATTGACACGGTGTTTGAAGCGTTATTGGTGGCCTGGATTCTCTTCCTCATCGTCAAAGCGATGAAACGCATGGAACGACAAACCCCGGCCGACAGCAACGAGGGCTGAACTGCCACACGGTTACAACCCACACAACCCTGTTCAGCAGTTGTGATGGGTTGAGCGAGCATCCAGCAGGAATGTTCAACCTGTGCCTCACGGAACCCATCGAACATCGGCAAGCCTGACAAGGTGACTGCTGTTTCGAAAAAACTGATGCGGATCCTGCGTTATCGCGGTAACAGCTATGCCAGCCCTGAACCGATCAACGCGGCTCCCCGTCCCGGCGCACGCTCTTACCGCTGGGTGAAGTACGCCATCGAGACCAACAAGGTTGTCCCCCTGCGCCAACGCGAATCATCAGCAAGCAACGATCAGCTGGCGGCCTGAGCCAGCTCAGCTGTGTTCGCGCAGGAAGGAGACGGTGGAGGCAAGCTCCTCGCTGAAACGATCAATCTCCTCAAAGGTGCTGGTGAAGCTCAAGCTGGCCCGCGCTGAAGCCGTCACGTCGTAGAGACGGTGCAAGGGCTGACAGCAATGGTGACCACTGCGGATGCATATCCCGGAGGCATCGATCAGAGCGGCAATGTCGTTGGCATGCACCCCATCCACCAGGAATGTGGCCAGGGCGCCGCGCTCGGGCTGCTGATCCGGCGTAGGGCCCAAGATCCGCACACCATCAATGGCCTCCAGCCGGTTAAACAAATGCCGGGTGAGCTGGGCCTCCCAGGCCTGAATCGCCTCCAGACCAACCGACTGCAAATAACGAATCGCGGCCCCCATGCCCACCGCTTCACCAATAGCAGGGGTACCCGCTTCGAACTTGTGGGGCAACACCGCCCAGGTGCTGTGGTCGAGGTAAACGTCTTGGATCATCTCCCCGCCGCCCAGGAAAGGAGGCATTGCATCTAGGAGAGACTCCCGCGCCCAAAGGAAACCCATACCGGTGGGGCCGCAAAGCTTGTGGGAGGAACCCACCAAAAAATCAGCATCGAGAACCGCCACATCAATCGGCTTGTGGGCCAGGCTCTGGCAGGCATCCACGAGCACACAGGCACCCACGGCATGGGCTGCGGGGATCACCTGATCAAGGGGGTTGGAGCAACCCAGGGAATTACTGATGTGCACCAGGCTCACCAGCCGAGTGCGCTCGTTGAGCTGAGCCCGGAAATCCTCGAGATCCAGCTCACCGGATTCAGTGATGCCAACGTGGCGCAACACGCAGCCGGTGCGCTGAGCCAGCAGTTGCCAGGGCACCAGGTTGCTGTGGTGCTCCATCACCGTGAGGAGAATTTCGTCCCCTTCCTTTAAGTAAGAGTCACCCCAGGTGCGTGCCACCAGATTGATCGCTTCGCTGGCATTGCGGGTGAAGACAATCTCGCGGGCACTGGCGGCACCCACGAATGCCGCAGTCGTGCTGCGGGCGGCTTCGAAGGCATCGGTGGCGCGTGCACTCAGCTGGTGAGCACCGCGATGCACGTTGGCGTTGTCGCAGCTGTAGTACATCTGCAGCGCCTCGAGCACCTGGCTGGGCTTCTGGCTGGTGGCAGCGTGATCGAGATAAATCAGCGGTCGGCCGTCAGGAGCACGCTGCTCAAGAATCGGGAAATCGGCACGATATCGAGACGATAAATCTACAAAATCAGCACTAGATCGTGCTTCGGCGGCGATCGTCATGAGGCGAGACTCTCCATCACACGCTCCAAAGGACGCCAAACCTGCGCCGCAGCAGGAAGCTGGGCGATCACCTCCTGGCAGGCCCCTCGCAGCAGCAACGCCGTTGCCTCCGCCGCAGCGATGCCCCGGCTCTGGAGATAGAACAGCTCATCGTCCTGAAGCTGCGACACGGTGGCGCCGTGGGCGCAGCGCACATCGTCCGCCACGATCTCCAGCTCGGGCTTGGTGTCCACCCGGGCCCGATCAGACAGCAGCAGGTTGCGGCTTAACTGGGCCGCGTTGGTGCGCTGGGCATCGCGAGGAACATTGATGGCGCCGTTAAAAATCGCGTGGGAGCGGCCGCCGGCCAGGCATTTCTGCAACTGATCCAACTCCCCCTCAGGCCCGTCGAAGCGCACCGCGGTGTGGGTGGCCAACTGCTGATCGGCGCCAGTCACGGCCAGACCTTTGAGCACGGTCTGCGCCTGGCCATCCACTTGCACAACCCGAGGCTCAAGCCGTCCCAGGTTCCATCCCTGAACCACCGAGGTGAGGGAATAGGAGCTGCGGGGCTCCTGCTCGACAGCCAAATGGGCCATCAGCGATGACGCGCCATCCGCCGTTGCCAGCACGCCATGGCGCAGTTGGGCCTCCTGCCCCAGATGCACTTCCAACAAATGACTGTGAGCCGACGCCCCCTCCGCCAACAACACCTGCATCAGCTCCAGCTCTGCCTTTTCCTCGACAAGCAGCAAAACCCGCGTGGCGTTCAACCCGGCACCGGCCGCCAGGACCAGCTCCAACGGTCCGACCCTTCCACGCACCCTGAGGGCCAGGATTTGCTGGGCCTTAGCGTGATTGAACTCCACGGGCCAGACCTGGGCACAACCGCAGCGGTCCAGGGTATGGCCGAGGGCCTGCTCCAGCTCTTCGGCATTCAGCGCCGTGATTCCCTCCGGAAGAACCTGCCCAGCCAAGGGATCGTCAAACCCATTAATCACCATTCGGGTCACCCCTTTCAGGCTGGCCGGCAGGGAAGTCGGCAGCGGCGAGGAACTGGCCGGCAATGCCGATACGGCCTCAAGCCGTTTGAGGTCGGTCAGACGCCAGGGCTCCTGGCGGCGGTTGGGCAAACCAAGCTGTTCCAGGGCGGCTCGACCACGCTCCTGCACTGGCGCCAGCACACTGCTCGCCATGGTCAAGCAGCTCCTTGAGCGGCCAGCTCCTGATCCACCCAGTCGTATCCGGTCTGCTCCAGCTCAAGGGCCAGTTCCCGACCTCCGGTGCGCAGGATTCGACCTGCCGCCATCACATGCACATAGTCCGGGGTGATCTCATCGAGCAGACGCTGGTAGTGGGTGATCAGCAGAGTGGCGTTGTCTTCCGTCGCCAGCTGATTCACACCTCCAGCCACGATGCGCAGCGCATCGATATCCAGGCCGGAATCAGTTTCATCCAGGATCGCCACAACAGGTTCCAGCAACGCCATCTGCAGAATCTCGTTGCGCTTTTTCTCTCCCCCGGAAAAGCCTTCATTCACACTGCGTTCGAGGAAGGCAGGGTCCATCTGCACCACCTTGAGCTTGTCGTGCACGTGGTCCTCGAAGGCAAAGGTGTCGAGCTCCTCCTCGCCCTGCTTTTCCCGCCGGGCATTGGTGGACACCCGCAGGAATTCCAGGTTGCTAACGCCAGGAATTTCAACGGGATACTGAAATCCAAGGAACACCCCAAGACGGGCCCGCTCTTCAGGCTCCAGCTCAAACAGATCTTGGCCGCGATAACGGACGGTGCCGCCCGTGACCCGATAGGCCGGATGTCCTGCCAGCACCTTGGAGAGGGTGCTCTTGCCACTGCCGTTGCGGCCCATTACGGCATGCACCTCACCAGCCCTCACCTGCAGGTTCACACCCTTGAGGATGGGCTTGTCCTCGACGGAGGCATGCAGGTCTTGGATGTCGAGCAGCAGCTCAGCGTCAGGGCGAATCACGGAAGGCGTCGTTGAAAAAACAGAGACAAAGCGGGGGAGGGAATCAGCCCACAGACCCCTCGAGTTTGAGAGCCAGCAATTTGTCAGCCTCAGCGGCAAACTCCATCGGCAGCTGGTTGAAGACGTCGCGACAGAAGCCGCTGACCATCATCGAGACGGCCTCTTCAAACCCAATGCCACGGCTTTGCAGATAAAAGAGCTGGTCTTCGGAGATGCGGCAGGTGCTGGCCTCATGCTCGATGGCCGCCTGCGGCTGCTGCGAACGGATGTAGGGGTATGTGTTCGCAGCGGCTTGGTCACCGATCAGCATCGAATCGCACTGGCTGTAATTGCGAGCGCCCTTGGCATTGGGGCCCATTTGCACGAGACCGCGATAGCTGTTGCTGGAGCGGCCGGCACTGATGCCCTTGCTCACAATCGTGGAGCGGGTGCGAGGTCCGACATGGACCATCTTGGTACCGGTATCGGCCTGCTGGCAGTTGTTGGTGAGGGCCACGGAATAGAACTCACCCACCGAATCAGCACCCTGCAGCACGCAACTGGGGTATTTCCAGGTGATGGCTGAACCGGTCTCCACCTGGGTCCAGCTGATGCGGCTGCGATCACCGCGGCACTGGCCTCGCTTGGTCACGAAGTTGTAAATCCCTCCGACGCCGTTTTCATCACCCGCATACCAGTTCTGAACCGTGGAGTATTTGATGGAGGCGTCGTCGAGAGCCACCAGTTCCACCACCGCCGCATGCAGCTGGTTGGTGTCGAACATCGGTGCCGTGCAGCCCTCGAGGTAACTCACCGAGGCACCTTCTTCAGCCACGATTAAGGTGCGCTCGAACTGACCGGTGTCACCAGAATTAATCCGGAAGTAAGTGGACAGCTCCATCGGGCACTCAACGCCCTTCGGGATGAAGACGAAGGATCCGTCGCTGAACACCGCTGAATTCAGTGTGGCGAAATAGTTGTCGTTGCTGGAGACCACTGTCCCGAGGTAGCGCTCGATCAGCTCGGGGTGCTCTTTGACCGCCTCACTAAAGGAGCAGAACACCACCCCGTGTTCCGCCAACTTCTCCTTGTAGGTGGTGGCAATCGAAACGCTGTCGAAAACAGCATCCACCGCAACGTTGCTGAGACGCTTCTGCTCGCTCAGCGGAATGCCGAGCTTGTCGAAGGTTTCCAGCAGCTTGGGGTCCACCTCATCGAGGCTGGCCTTCTTCTCCTGCTGCTTGGGAGCTGCGTAATAAACAATGTCTTGATAATCGATCTCGGAATAACCAAGGGCAGCCCAATCAGGCTCCTCGAGAGTGAGCCAGTGGCGAAACGCCTTGAGCCGGAACTGCAGCAGAAAGTCCGGCTCTTCTTTTTTGGCCGAGATCAGGCGAACGACCTCTTCACTGAGACCTTTGGCGATCTTGTCGGTCTCGATCTCGGTGACAAAGCCGTACTTGTACGGCTGGCTGACGAGATCCCGTGTGGAGGTGCTGGTCATTCGGCTCAGCCGGCGGTGGCGTTGATCGTTTCTGTGGAGATGGTCTGCGTCTTCTCAGGGCAAGCGAAGGGGTTGTCCTCGGTGAGGAAAAGCATGCAGTGGCATTCCTTACGCTCGCGCATCGGAACACAGGGGCAGTTCCAGAAGGCTTGCGAGACCTCGGCCTCCTTGTCTTCGTAATGGCGGCAGGGGCAAAGCGCTCCGCCCAGATCGTCCTTGTGACGCGCCAGACCCTTCAGAACAACAGCTGTAACGCTTGGGTCTGCACAGAAATAGGTTCCGGTGCGCTGCGCATAGGTTTCAGCGAACTTGCGGATGACCTCGAGACTTTCTGCTGTCGGCTCTTGAGGGGCGTCAGACATGGAAGTGGAGGGAGCGGCGAATTACGAAACCCCGCGGTTTCCTTACTGGAAGCCTAGGCCAACAGCCCTCCAGTCAGCGGGCTTCCCATTGTGACCCTCAACTCGGCCGACAAGACGAGGCAATTCGATGGCATCGTGTGGGGAGGTTTCGCCTCGTCATGAGCGCCTCGGCCCCCGACAGCACCCGCGACGCCGTGCTCTCCCTACTACTGGAGCGCGGAGAGGAGGACGCTGGCGCCCTGGCCTGCGCTGTGGGCATTTCCGTTCAAGCCATGCGGCGTCACCTGCGCTCCCTTGCCGACAGCGGCCTGGTCTGCGCCAGCAGCAATGCCAGCGGTCCGGGTCGTCCCAGCAACCGCTGGTGCCTCACCGACGAAGGACGGGCCCGGTTCCCTGATGGCAGCGGCCGCTTCGCCCTCGGCCTGCTGGATTCGATGCGCAGCCATCTCCCCGAAGCGACCGTGCGCCAGCTGCTGGACCAGCAGGCGGAGTCGAAGGCCAGTCAGTACCGGCAAAGCCTCGGCGAAGCCTCCCTGGAAGCTCGACTCGAACACCTGGCACTGTTGCGGCGCGACGAGGGCTACGTCACCGTCTGCAGCCGGGATGACGACGGCATCAGCTGGAGGCTCGAGGAAGCCCACTGTTCTGTGCAACGCATTGCCGAAGAATTCCCCGCGGTGTGCGACCAGGAATTGCTGCTGATCCGACGCACCGTGCCGGACTGCCGGGTGGAACGCGTGCATTGGCGACTCGAGGGCGGCCACGCCTGCGGCTTCCGCATCACCCCGTTGGCGCAGGGCTGATGGCCATCGACAGGGCCACGATTGAACGCATCGACGCCACCCTGCTGCCCCAGCTGGATCGCCATCACCTGCGGGTGTTGAGCCACTGCCTGGACAGCTTTCAGACCATGGCTGCTCCAGAGAGGACTGGCGCGATCCCCGACGAAAGCCAACGACGCCTCTGGTGCCAGCAGCAACCCGTTGTCGCTGAAGATCCGACGTTCCTCGATACCCTGCTGCTGCAGTTCAATGCTGCCGCCGAGCAATTGGATCAACTGGCCCTTGAGCTGGGCAAGCCTCCCCTGGAACTGACCCTCGACGATCTGATCAGCGCCTCTGAAGCCCGCTGCCGTGGCTGACATGGCTGTCGTGACTGAGGCGGTCGGGCTGCCATCATCGACCCACTTCCTCAACGCCGGCGATGCTTGAGATCTCGGACGCCCTCAGCTTCTTTCGTCTGAGCTGTGGCCGCTGGACCTCACAGCGCAGCCAACACCACCTGCTGCATCGCCGCGCCGAAGCCGGGGCCTCGTTCATCGTGGTGGAGGAACTACTGAAGGGGGACGAACGCCTAGCGGAGATCGCCGAACGCAACAACGCCAGCGTCGAGCAGATAGTTGGCGGCTGCTGGGTGCGCTGGAGCGGATCGATGGCCTGGGATCGCGCCGGCGAATCCCATGAAGACCAAACCATGTTCGGGCTGATCCCCGAAGACGAAACGGGGCGACGTGGCCTGTTGCTTCGGGATCGCGGCTACGCCGAAAAAGCACCGGTGGCGGGCAAGTTCCGCATGGACGACGAAAACGGCCTGATCCTCACAACGGACTACGAAATGATGAGTTCGCTCGAGCGCTTCTGGTTCGCCAGCGAGAACGTGCGACTGCGCACCAGCACGGTGCAAGGGCTCTCCAACAACGCCTCCTTCTGCATCGAGACCCGGCAGCTGGACGATGTTGATCAGACCAGCCCAGCGATTGCTTCGAACGGAGCTGCTCTCGCCCCCTTCGGCTGGTAAGCAGAAATACTTAGATCAAGTATTACGGCATGTAATCGCTGCAACAGCAGCTGAAGGGGGCAAGACCCAGCACTTCTACGATCGCCGGCAGTGGATGCTGTAGCTCGCGTGGCCATTCCTCTTCTGGAGTACGCACCGATCACTCAGAACTCTCTGAGGTCAGGTGTTCCGAACCTTCGTGTCGGCTCCGAGGAGGGATCACGGGCTTATTCCCTGGAGATTGCGGACGATCGGGACAACTTCGACACCGTCGTCGAAGCCGGCTATCGGCAGATCTTCTTCCACGCCTTCAAAACGGATCGGGACGTCAATCTCGAGTCCCAGCTGAAGGATGGCCAGATCACCGTTCGCGATTTCATTCGCGGCCTACTGCTCTCGGACACCTTCAAGCGCACCTTCTACGGCTTCAACAGCAACTACAAAGTTGTCCGCCACCTTTGCGAACGGATCCTGGGCCGCAAAGTGAACGGCAAGGGCGAAGAGCTCTCCTGGTCCATCGTGATTGCGACCAAGGGCCTGGAAGGTCTTGTCGACGTGTTGCTCGACAGCGCCGAGTACCTCGACGCCTTCGGCTACGACACGGTTCCTTTCCAACGCAACCGCGTGCTTCCCGGCCGCGAGCTCGGTGACACTCCCTTCAACATCACCACCCCCCGCTACGACGAGTACTACCGGAACATTCTTGGCTTCCCTCAACTCGTTTTCACTGGTGGGCCTGCCAAGCGACTGCCAGAGCGAGCGAAGATCAAAAAGGGTGGCTCTCCGCAGGACTACATGGCATGGGTGAGCGAAATCGGCAATCCCCGACGAGTCGGCCCGAGTACCAGTGCCGATATGGACTACTTGACCAAGGTGCCTTACCGGACCATCGGCCGCTGATCCAAGCACCAAGCTTGTTCACAAAAGCGGGGCTTCGGCTCCGCTTTTTTGTGTACCTGACTGTGATCCCCGGGATCGAGGTTCATCCAGTGGTCAGCATCCACTGACCCTTGGCCACTTCACGCTTCGAAAAGGAATTTTTCGGATCACAATGATCCCAAACGAAACATGGAGTTTTTGGACGTGTCCCCAACCCTGTCATCACTGGCACGTCTCACACTTCGTCAACTGCGTCAGATCGCTAGCGACTTAGGGGTGCCGCTCTACAGCCGCAAGAGCAAAGAGACCCTGGTCGACGAGGTTGCCCAGCGTCAGCAGAAGCGTGGTGGAGACCTGAAGGCCATTGAGGCGGAACTCAACGCACCGGCCATGGGCAGCAGCGACACCCGCGTTGTGTTTCTTCCCCGTGATCCTCAGTGGGCCTACGTGTTCTGGGAGATCTCGGACGCAGATCGCAAGGTTGCCCAAAAAGATGGTGCCAGCCGACTTTGCTTGCGCCTGGCGGACGTGACCGGCATGCAGGACGGCAATGCCCATCCGCACACCTTGCAGGAAGTGCCCGTAGATAGCCACAGCACGGAGTGGTACTTGCCTGTGCCTCTCTGCGACCGGGATTACCGGGTGGAGTTGGGATATCGCATCGGCACCACTTGGATGTCTCTGGCCTTCTCCTCCGTAGCGCGCGTGCCCGCTCTGCACCCCAGCGAGCAGATCCTTGATCAGTTTGTGCCCTTCAGCCTCGATTCGGCACCGGCCGAATCCGCTCCAGCTCCCGTCACTCCTATTGATTCAAGCAACAGCGGTTTGCATGAACGGCTGTACCAAACCGCCACGGTTCACTTCAGCCGCCGTCGGGTTGGCTCTGAAGAGTTCCAAGAAGGCTTTGATGTCTCAGGCGACATCAGCGGCTTGAACGACTCGGGTGCTGGTCTCTGGGCAAGCGGCCGCAATGAATCTGGCCTTGGTGGTGTGGCTCCTCGCCAACGCTCCTTCTGGCTGGTGGCTGACGCCGAACTGATCGTCTACGGCGCCACCGACCCCTCCGCTCGTCTCACCATCGGCGGCGAAGAAGTGCCCCTCTCCACCGACGGAACATTCCGAATCCAGGTGCCCTTCCGGGATGGCGAGCAGATGTACGCCATTGAGGCGACTGCCTCGGATGGAGAACAGAAGCGCAACATTACGCTCAACTTCAAACGTGAGACCCCGGAAGACAACAGCAACCCCGCCAGCGAAGCCCGCGCCGAGTGGTTCTGAACTCTTCCGATTCCAAGGCACCAGCGTCCTTGCGCTGGTTCGTAGCCATCACCCCCCTTGCGGGGGCGATGGTATTTCCATTAGTGGTGCCTTTAGTGATGGCGCGGGTAAGCATCGGAGCCGGTGTGGGAGTCGCCCTCGTATTGAGTGGACTCTGGTTTGTTGCGATGCTGAATACATCTGAGATGCCCCACTAATGATCGGGGAACTCTGAGAAGCCAAGTTCTTGATCTGGACATGGAGCGGCTCTGGGACAGCACTGAACTGGGGATCGCACCAAATATCCAATGAAAACTCGATTGTCAAAAAATCCGTAGAGATCGGAGTAACGAGTAACTGAAAAACCAGGTCAAACGAAAGATAATGAGCGTCATGAACTTCCCTGTCCTGATTCGCACCTTCATGGTGTTATCCATGACTGTCCCGACTATGGCTGCTGACCCCTATGTGGCTTGGCCCAGCAAAGAGCAACTGCGAGGCATCGAACAGGCCGCCTACGCATGTTCCCGAGACAACTCAACAGAGGCCTGCACGCGAGTGCGTCAGCTTGCTGATCCTTTGATGGATCACTCCAGGTTGCCCGAACGCTGCAAAGACGTTTTGTGGATATTGATGGACGAAGCCAAGGTCGCCAACAACAACGACTTCAGACGCAAAGACACCATTACAAACACGGCCCGGCGTATCCCAAGATTCTGCGCAGAGCCGGTGACCAAAAAGGAGAAACTCAAATCGCGGCAGGCTTGAGCCAAGTTCAGTAATCACAAACTGACGGCAGTCAATACCTCCCCAAAAGCCACCGGCAAGCGAGGGGCTCGCTTGCCGTTCTGCGTTGCATAGTCCTCTGTGTTGTTGCGGCCGAGGGGGTAGCGACATCAACTGGTCGCGACCGACGCCTCGCAAATGGATTTCCATGTTTAGGTTCCGTATACAGCCCCCATCCGTCGTGATGACCACCTCGGCCCCTGCGGAACCGACCCAACGCCAGGTGCTCCTGGCCACCCCTTTCACTGATCAGAAGCCAGGGACCTCCGGCCTACGCAAGAGCAGTCGCCAGTTCGAGGAGCCCCATTACTTGGAGAGCTTCATAGAAGCGTCGCTTCGCACGCTGCCGGGCGTGCAGGGCGGCACCTTGGTAGTGGGGGGCGACGGCCGTTACGGCAACCGCCGTGCCATCGATGTGATCTTGCGGATGGGAGCCGCCCACGGCCTGAGCAAGATGATCGTCACCACCGGCGGCATCCTCTCCACCCCTGCCGCCTCCAACCTGATCCGGCAGCGTCAGGCCATAGGGGGCATCATCCTTTCCGCCAGCCACAACCCGGGTGGTAAGAACGGTGACTTCGGCGTCAAGGTCAACGGTGCCAACGGTGGCCCCACCCCCGCCTCCTTCACCGATGCGGTCTTCGAGTGCACCAAGACCCTGGAGCAGTACACGATTGTTGAGGTTCCAGAAATCCCACTGGATGCTCCTGGTCTTCACAGCATCGGCGCGATGCAGGTGGAGGTGATCAATGGCGTCGATGATTTCGTTGCCCTGATGCAGGAGCTGTTCAACTTCGATCAGATCCGCGAGCTAATTCGCAGCGATTTCCCCCTGGCCTTTGACGCCATGCATGCCGTCACCGGGCCCTACGCCACTCGCTTGTTCGAGGGGCTGCTACATGCACCGGTGGGAAGCGTGCGCAACGGCACACCCCTAGAAGACTTCGGCAACGGTCACCCCGACCCCAACCTCACCTACGCCCACGACCTGGCTGCACTGCTGCTCGAGGGAGATGAGTACCGCTTCGGCGCTGCCTGCGACGGCGATGGCGATCGCAACATGATCCTGGGCCAGCGTTGCTTTGTAAATCCCAGCGACAGCCTCGCCGTTCTCACCGCGAACGCCACGGTGGCTCCGGCCTACGCCGAAGGACTGGCCGGGGTGGCCCGTTCGATGCCCACCAGCGCTGCGGTGGATGTGGTGGCCAAGGAGCTGGGGATTGACTGCTTCGAAACCCCCACAGGCTGGAAGTTCTTCGGCAACCTGCTGGATGCCGGCAAGATCACCCTCTGCGGTGAAGAGAGCTTCGGCACCGGCAGCAACCACGTGCGCGAAAAAGATGGCCTCTGGGCCGTGCTGTTCTGGCTGCAGATCCTGGCCGTGCGCCGCTGCAGCATCGCCGAGATCATGGCTGAACACTGGAAGCGCTTCGGACGCCACTACTACTCGCGTCACGACTACGAGGCCGTCGCCAGCGACGCCGCCCATGGTCTCTACGACCGCCTCGAATCCATGCTGCCGAGCCTGGTGGGCCAGGCCTTTGCCGGACGCACCATCAGCACCGCAGACAACTTCAGCTACACCGACCCCGTCGACGGTTCCGTGACGTCAGGCCAGGGTCTGCGCATCCTGTTGGACGACGGCAGCCGCGTTGTGGTTCGCCTCTCCGGCACCGGCACAAAGGGAACGACGATTCGCGTCTACCTGGAGAGCTATGTGACCAGCAGCGGCGACCTCAACCAGGATCCCCAGATCGCCCTGGCCGAGATGATCAGCGCTATCAATGACCTGGCAGAGATCAAGCAACGCACGGGCATGGATCAACCCACCGTGATCACCTGAACCTGGCGCATCACGGCTTAGAAGCAAAAGCCACCCCGAGGGGTGGCTTTTTGATTGCCGTGGCCAAACAGTCAGCGACGATGACCTCGATGGGAGTTCTTATGCCGATACGCAGGATCAGTAGCCCCAGCCTGCAACTGACGCATCATCTCAATCGCAAAGCCCCCTAGACCACCAGAGCTGATCACCATCAAGTAGAAAAGTCTCAGGCGGCGCAGATTCACATCGGCAGGACTGTGGTCGATCAAAACCTTGAGGAAATAAGCCACCGCGCAGCCCAAAAGCAAACCGATCGCGAGGGCCAACAAAACTTTGATTCCACTGAATGACTGACCAGAATTGAGATTTTTAGGGTTGGGAGTCATTAGCTCATCACACCCGAAGTGTCCCCTCCTGTCTTCGACTTGAAATCCCCAATCAGAGTCTTCATCACCACGTAAAAGACCGGAACCACAAGGGTGGAGAGGAAGGTGGCCACCAACAGACCACCGAAAACCACAAGACCAAGGGATGACTGGCTCTGGGCACCAGCACCGCTAGCGAGCATCAACGGCAGGAATCCCGTGAGGGAAGAGATCGCCGTCATCAGAATCGGCCGCAGACGCGACTTGGCGGAGAACTTGGCGGCTTCCAGCGCCGACTCGCCCTCACCCATCTTCTGGTTGGCCAGGTCGACAATCAGGATGGCGTTGCCACCAGCCAGACCGATCAACATCACCAAACCCACCTGGGCATAAATGTTGAGCACCTGACCCGCCGACCCAAGAAAGACCAGGGCCCCCAGCAACGCAGTCGGTACGGTTAGCAAAATAATGATCGGATCTGTATAGCTCTCGTACTGAGCCGAAAGCACCAGGAATACCGCAAGGATGCCCAGGGCGAAAATCACCACCGCAAGTGAACCTGCTTTGACCTCCTCGCGAGAGATACCTGTCCAGTCGTAACCGAGTCCGGGGAAGCTCCCCTGGCTGAAGACTTGCTTCATCGCTGAAATGGCCTGGCCGGAACTGTTGCCCTCCTTAGGAGTGCCCTCAATCTTGATCGAGCGGTAAAGGTTGAAGTGGGGTATGACGCTGGGGCCAACGGTTTGTTTGACCGTGAAGAACTCAGAGATGGGAATCTGCTCGCCCCTGGCATTGGCGATGTAGATCGCAGAAAGTTTCTGCGGTGTGGCACGACTGATGTCGTCAGCCTGCACATACACCCGACGCACCTTGCCTTCCTGGAAGGTGTCGTTCACGTAGGCCCCACCGAAGTTGATGCTGAAAACCGACATGGCCGAGCCGAAGTCGACCCCAAGTGAGGCCATCTGCTCACGGTCTACATCGATCTTGTACTGCGGAGCCTGGGGAGAGAAAAGCGAATAAGCGCGGTTCAAGATCGGGTTGGCATTTCCAGCCTGCATGATTTGCCGCGCGGAACCAAAAAACTCGTTCAACGCGTACACACCACTGCTTTTATCCAACAGCTGGAACTCAAAACCACCACCGTTGCCATAGCCGGGGATCGACGGGGGCTCCACGACGAACACCCGAGCACCATCGATCAGGCCATACATCTTGGCGTTGAGTCGCTTCACCACGGCACCAACGGTGTGTTCTGGGCCGGGCCGCTCATCCCAGTGCTTCGTACCAAAAAAGAAAAAGCCTTTATTGGGTGCGTTTCCATCAAGGCTGGCGCCACTGAAAAGGGCTGCTGAGGAGATGTCCTCTTCCGAGCGCAATACAGCTGCTACCTGACGGCTAATGGCCTGCGTTTTCGCATTGGAAGCACCATCGGGCGCTTGGATGAAACCGATCGCATAGCCCTGATCTTCAATTGGAACAAAGCCTCCGGGAATTCGGGTGAAGGCAAAGCCCGTCAGCAGAATTCCCGCTGCCAAAGCCGCCATCACAATCGGACGGGCTTTCAGCACGGCATCCAGGATCAATGCATAACGCTGCTCGAAACCTCTGTAAAAACGGTTGAAATTGGCAAAGATCACTGGGATGAAATAGCCGACTCCAAGACCGATGGAGGTGAAAAGAAGAACCGGAAGTGGATTGGAGAAGAGCACACCAGTAATCACCAAACCCACCGCCGCTCCACCGACTGCAAAGGGAAGCCGTAAGGGCATGCCGGTGATCTTGGAAGCGATGAAGCCAATCAGGCCACCAGACACCGTGGGGACGATGACGGCTGCGGAGCCATTGCCAGCACTCAGCAGGCCGTATACGAAACCCAGCGCCACACCAGCCGTGGCGTACTGCTGACGGCTGAGTTCTTTTGTCTCCTTAGACAACAACAGCGCCGAAAGCATCGGCGAGAACGTCAGTGCGTTGAAGGTGGAGATGCCGATCGAGAAAAGAATCGTGGCGGCGAACTGTTTGTAAATCGTGCCGGTGGCACCGGGGAAGAAAAGCACGGGCAGGAACACGGCCATCTTCACCAGGGAGGTAGCGATGACAGCCCCGAACAGCTCGTCCATGGTTTCCATGGCGGCCTGCACCGACGTCATCCCTTCCGCCTTTTTGGCGGAGGTGTCTTCCACCACGGTGATGGCGTCATCCACAACAAGCCCGGTTGCCAGCACAAGACCAAAAAGGGTGAGCTGGTTGAGCGAAAACCCGAATGCAAGCACCAAAGCAAAAGTGCCAATTAGCGCCACGGGAATCGCGATAGCCGGCACGAGGGTGGCCTTCCAGTTCTGCAAGAAGAGGAACAGGATCAGCACCACCAGAATCACTGCGTCCCGCAGGGAGTTGGTCACACCTTTGATCGACTGGTTGATGAAGTCGGTGGTGTCGTAGATCTTCTGCACCCCGAGACCAACCGGAAGGGTCTGTTCAAACTCAGCCAGTACGTCCTTGACGCCACTGGATACGTCAATGGCATTGCTGCCAGAAAGCTGATAGATCGCGAGGCCGACAGAAGAAGCACCTTTCAGATCGATGGCATCGATTCCATAGGTCTCACCACCCAGCTCAACGCGGCCCACATCCTTGAGCCGCACCAAACCACCGGCCTCAGTACTGCGCAGGATGATGTTTTCGAATTCCTGGGTGCTGGTCAGACGCCCTTGAAGCTGCACCGTGAAGGTGTATTCCTGACCTTCCGGGGCGGGAGATCCGCCAATCTTTCCGGCAGGAACGAGGCGGTTCTGACTTCGTAATTGGTTGACGACATCGGTGGCCGAAAGATTGTTAGCGCTTAACTTCTCGGGATCAAGCCAAATGCGAAAAGCGATCTTGCGGTTACCAAAATAGGCAATGTCTCCGACACCCTTCACCCGTTTGATGTTGTTGGTGAGGTTCTTATCGAGATACCCACTAATCGTCTCCACCGAATATTCAGTTTTGGAGGGGTCTTCGTTGACGAAGTTATAAACAAGCAGAATTGAGTTGGAAGCCTTGTTGACCGTGACACCGGACTTGCGCACTTCCTCTGGAAGCTGCGGCTCCGCCAAGGAGACGCGGTTCTGAACGTTCACCTGGTTGATATTGCCGTCTGTGCCGCTGTCGAACGACACCGAGATGGAACTCACACCATCCGACGAGCTGTTGGAGGTGATGAAGTCCATGTTCTCCACCCCATTGATCTGCTGCTCAAGCACGGAGGTAACCCCCTGCTCAACGGCAACCGCATCGGCACCCACATAGGTGGACTGCACCTTCACCGTTGGAGGAGCAATGTCGGGGAGGTTTTCAATCGGAAGGATCGGAATCGCGATCAAGCCGACAATCACGATCAAAAGACTGCAAACCGTGCTGAGTACCGGTTTGGTGATGAAGTTATTGGAAGCAGACATCGTTCAACCTCAGTTCGCCTTGGCGGGATGCACCTGCACAGGCATCCCGTGTCTGAGGTTCAGCAAGTTGGTGGTGGCCACCTTCTGATTCAGTTTCAGGCCCTTGGTGATTGGGTACAGGTTGTTCTCCAATTCGCCCACCGTGACCGGCGTCTGCAAGGCAAATTGCATGTTTGAGGGAAGCTTGCCGGCCTTAATTCCCAGCTCCAGCCTCCTTAAATCCGCCTTGCCAGGGTTCTCCCTTAGCTCATCGAAACTTCCAAGCCGAAAGACAAAGCTCTGGCCCGAGGTCTGGGTGACAGCGGCGAAAGGAACAGCCAACTGCTCCTCAGCCTTGATCTGCACTCGCGTATGCAGTCGCAAACCATCTCGCAGTGTTCCGTCGCTATTAGGGAACGCCGCTATCACCAGCAATCCTTGGGTGTTGGGGTTGATGCGTGGATCAATTGATTCCACTGCACCTGTAGCAATTATTTCTTCGCTGCCAGGAGCCATCAGCAAAACGGGCTGGCCCTCCTGCAGCCGGGCCGAGAAGATTGCAGGCACTTCCACCTTTGCTTCCAGTTCATTGTTCTGAACCAGGCTGGTGAACACCTGGCCCTGCTGGATCACATCACCCGCTTTCACCTTCACGTCAGCAACCGTGCCGGCGGAGGGTGAAGTGAGATTGCTGTAACTGAGCTTGGCCTTCGCTTCGATGTACTGAGTCCGGTAGCGATCCAACTCCTTCTGCGAAGTTGCTCCAACTTCAGCTAGGTAGGCGTAGCGCTCGTAATTGGCTTTGGCGGTGTCTGCGTTGGCCTTTTCCTCGTCTTGATCAAGCACCAGCAGAAGCTGACCGGCCTCAACCTCATCACCTTGGCGAATCTTCAGCTGCTCAATTCGTCCACCCGATTGGGCGGCCAACTCCACAAGGTTGCTTGCCTCGAGCGTGCTGACGGTGTCGATCCCCTCGGTAAATTCCACCAGCCGAGCAGCAGCAGCCTGAACGTTCGGCGGCGGCGGCAGCTTCGGTGCTTCGCTCCTGCAGGAACTAACCGTGAGCAGAGCCGCGACGGTAAGCAGGAGGCGCTGCAGATGAGGCACGGCAAAAAGGCTTTAGAAGGAATTATGCGGTGTTCATGAGGAACGGGCCGCGAAGATTTGCAGGCCTGGAAAGAGGCAGACCCCAAAAGCTTCCGATTTGGACCAGCTCAAGCGCTGATTGAGAACTTCAGGGACACTGGGGCATCGCCGATGGTGTGTTGGCTCAAGACCTCTTCGCTTTTCACGGTGAGCAACAACGGCGGCGGCTGGCCCCACTAGCCGATCGCATGCGTCCGCGCACACTGGAGGAATTTGAAGGTCAGAGCGGGATACTGGCCGACGGACGGCTCCTGCGCCGTGCCATCAAGGCCGATCGGGTCGGCAACCTTATCCTGCATGGCCCGCCCGGGGTCGGCAAAACCACCCTGGCGCGGATCATTGCCAACCACACCCGCGCTCATTTCAGCAGCCTCAACGCCGTGCTGGCCGGCGTCAAAGATCTCCGGATCGAGGTAGATGCTGCACGCCAACGCCTTGAACGGCACGGCTTGCGCACGATCCTGTTCATCGACGAGGTGCACCGCTTCAACAGCGCCCAACAGGATGCACTATTGCCTTGGGTGGAGAACGGCACCGTCACTCTGATCGGTGCCACCACAGAAAACCCCTATTTCGAAGTCAACAAGGCGCTGGTCAGCCGCTCTCGGCTGTTTCGTTTACTGCCACTGGAGCCGGATGATTTGCAGCGGCTGCTGCAACGCGCCCTGACAGACAACGAGCGGGGCTATGGCGACCGCGCCATCGTTATCAACAGTGATGCCGCCAACCATCTCGTTGATGTGGCGGGAGGAGACGCCCGCAGCCTGCTCAATGCCCTTGAACTGGCGGTGGAGAGTTCCGAACCCGATGGCGACGGAGTGATTCAGATAAACCTGGCCATCGCCGAGGAATCGATTCAGCAGCGGGCTGTGCTCTACGACAAGCACGGCGATGCCCACTACGACACGATCAGCGCTTTCATCAAATCGCTGCGGGGCTCCGATGCCGATGCGGCGCTGTTCTGGCTGGCACGCATGGTGGAAGCGGGTGAAAACCCCCGCTTCATTTTTCGGCGGATGCTGATTGCAGCGGGGGAAGACATCGGCCTGGCCGATCCGCAGGCCATCGTTGTGGTGGAGGCCTGTGCCGCAGCCTTCGAACGGGTGGGGCTGCCCGAAGGCCTGTATCCCTTGGCCCAGGCTGCGTTGTACCTGGCAGGCACCGAAAAGAGCAACAGCGTTCTGGGCTTCTTTGATGCCCTCAAAACCGTGCGCGATGCGCAAAAACAGGACGTGCCCGGGCATTTGCGCGATGCCAACCGGGATGGAGCCGCCTTCGGCGATGGCGTGGGCTACCGCTACCCCCATGCCTACGCAGAACACTGGGTGGAGCAGCAATACCTCCCCACACCCCTGCAAGGCGAGGTGTTCTGGCAGCCCGGACAACTCGGTTGGGAGGGAGAACGACGCGAGCGGATGGCGGAACGCCGGGCAGCCCAACTCGCCGCGGCCGCGGAACTGGCGGCCGACCAGCCTTTGCTGTTGAGCAGCGGGCCCGACCGTCCGGGAGTGGAACGCTGGGTGCAGCGCCAACTAGGACAGGAGGGGGAGCGACTGCAGCGCCTGCGCGAGCGGCTCTGGCGGGAGATCCCCTGGACCCGTCGAGATCGGGTGCTGCTGCTGGGGATGCGCTCGCTGATATGGGCCCTCGATCCATTGAGGGCCACCCCGGAAGGAGGCGTGACCGTGCTTTGCGAGAACGAAGCCGACCGCAGCCGGCTGGAAGCGCAGATGGATTTGCTCGAGCCGGAGCATCGACCAGAGCTGTTAACCGGCAACCTCGACGCTCTGCCCGAAAGCCAAGCCTTCGATTGGATCGGAGGACGACTCGCCGCAGCCGATCTTCAAAGGCAGAACTGGACGGAGCTGCTGGAGACAATCAATCAACATGCCGAGCCCACAACGGGGTTACGGCTGCTGATCAGCCGCGCCGAACTGGGGCCCGCCGGTGCATTGCTGCAAGACGGCGATCCAACAGAGCTGTTCAGCGATCTTGTGGCTCAAGAACAGCAATGGCTTGAGCGGCAGCAGCGTCCGGACGAGTTATTTACGGACGCCGGCTGGCAGCTCCGTTGTGAAGAGTGGCTGGAACATCTCACGCTTCCAGGGGGCACCGAACTGGCTGAGCGATGGCTTGCCGAAGGGTCGCCCTACCGGCAGGCCATGGGGGAGATCAGCAAGGAGTTGATGACGCAGTTGCGCCAATCGTTGAACGACCTGGGCGAGATCGGCCTGCGACTGCCGATGCGCCATCAATTAATCCAAGGCGAGCGCTGCACGCCATCAAAAAAAACCGCCGAAGCCAGGACTGAAATAAAGAGATCAGAGCTCTGAATTAGCTTTGATGCAAGCAGGCAGAAAGACGTACCAGGAAAGCAGCGAAGTGGACTGGGCTCCGCTCACCTTGTCAGGAGCACAAACCCTCTGCCTGCCGTCATTCGGTCCGTTATCGGATAAACGGAAGGCGACGGGCAGATGTTTCATGATGCCGATTGAGCTAATGAGCCCATCCTTGGCATCCGCGATGATGGCGGCCCGCAGAGCCCTTGCCGCCGTCGCCTTTTGGCGCCAATAAGGGACATAAGACCTTGTTTGATCATCCAGGAAGGCTTTACCAGCGTCGGAATAAAGGAACCGGGATACACCGGCGAGGTCAACTGCATAGGTCTTGTTCAAACCAAAACGGAGCTCTTCAGCGGTCCAGCCAGATATCCGAATGGCCTCCTGAAGAGCACGATCTGTGACCTCGCCGTCAACAAGAAATGATTCGAGCTCGCTGTAAGTGGTGGTACTAACTGAGCCACCCGTGTTCCAGCGCACCGGTTGCTGAGTACCTGCTTTTGAAAACGGTCCAGGAATGACCGCGAGGTACGTACAAAAAACAAGAGATGCCAGGGAACCTGCGATTTGCTCGACCCTGATCCGCGACGCCATGGCCCAACACATGCAGGTTGATTGCAACGTAGGAAGCACGGAGAGTCTTGTCCTGATGGCCGTACGCTGCAGCCACTGAACAAGACTTTTCCGTGAGTCTGCAAATCGGCGACGCCGCCCCCGAATTCACCCTTCCCGATCAAAACGGTGATTCCATAAGCCTCGCTTCACTGCGCGGGAAGAAGGTTGTTCTGTACTTCTATCCCAAGGACGACACCCCGGGCTGCACCAAAGAAGCCTGCAACTTCCGCGACCGGTGGGAGCAACTGAAAGCAAACAACATCACCGTTCTGGGCATCAGCAAGGACGGAGCCACCTCCCACAACAAATTCATCAACAAGCACGAACTTCCCTTCACCCTGCTCACCGATGAGGAGCCCTGTGCCGTCGCCAGTCTCTATGAGAGCTATGGGCTGAAGAAGTTCATGGGGCGCGAATACATGGGAATGATGCGCCACACCTTCCTGATTGATGAAGAGGGAAAACTCGAGCGGATTTATCTCAAAGTGAAAGCAGCCACCATGGCCGACACGCTTATCAGCGATCTCGGCCTGAGCTGAGCCCAGAACCCAGGCTCAGCAGTGCTTGCAATTGAAGATCACCCTCCAGCTGCAACAACTCCGTTGCACCGGACCAATGTTTCTTCAACAGGGCAGCGTCACCACCGCAGATCCACAGCAAGCCTTGGGCATGCTGTTGTGCCGCTGCAATTGAGGCCAGCATCCCCTCCAGCACACCGCGCTGCATGGCGGCCACAGTTTGTTGCGGAAAAGCCTCTTGCAGAGCGTCGTTATTGGGATGCTCAGGGGTTGATGGCAAACCGAGGGTTCCCTCGGCCATCGCCTGGAGCTGGAGCCGATAGCCCGGGATCAGCTGACCGCCTCCAAAACAACCATCCGCCGTCACCCGGGTGAGGCTCAACACAGTGCCGGCATCCACCAGCAGCAAGCCCTTGGAACAGTCGAGCTGTTGCTCCTGACTGCAGCGCCAGGCCATCCATGCCCCGAGAGCGCGGTCCACCCCCAACCACGGGGGAGCCTTGGGCAAGGGCACATCCTCGAGGCGAATGCGCAGATCCTGGTATGCCATAAGCGGCTCAGGCACCGGCCCCACCGCCGCCCAGACCGGAGGGTTGGTCCCGATGCGACCAGGGTCTGGAGACCCATGATCCACGCGAACAACGTGGGCTTGCCGCTGGGCCCAATGCCAACGGCTGTTACCAATCAGCAGAACGCGGTCTCCGCCCCGTGTAGCCCCTGTCACTTAGATGCCTTCACCCATCAGCCCTTCATTCACCTCCTGGGGCAGATGAATTCCACACTCCTGCTTCAAACCACCAAATCGAGTGTCACGACCACTCAGATCGCCCACATCAGGACCACTGGAATGCCAGTCGCCGACCGTGGAATAACCCTGCTCAAACAACGGATGCTGGGGAAGATTGTTCTCCTGCATGTAGTAGTACACATCGCGCTTTGTCCACTCGAGCAGGGGGCGCAATGACCAACGCTCCCGAATCCGATCCAAAGCGGTCATCGAGCGGCGGTGATCGGTCTGACCACGCCGCACGCCGCTGGCCCAGCAGCGCGTGTTCAGGTCGTTGAGCGCTCGCTCCAGTGGTTCAACCTTGCGGATCCGGTGATAGGTCTCCAGGTCTTCCACGCGACCGGACTCCCAAAGCCGCCCGTGCAGGGCCTCCATCCGAGCCGGGGACATCTCGCTCTGACTCACCACCAGACGAATCCTGAGCTGCTGGGTGAGTTGAGCGGCGTAGGTGTAGGTCTCTGGAGGCAGATAACCGGTATCGATCCAGATCACCGGCACCGTATTACCCCCTGGGAGGGTGCTCAACATGTGCAGAAGCACAGCGGATTGGATCCCGAAACTCGTGGTGAGAGCGAAATTCTCACCGAACTGCTCCAATCCCCAGGCCAGACGCTGCTGCGGTTCCATCGCCTCCAGCAGCTTGCGCCCTTCGAGTAACTCGTTTTGTACCTCCATGGGCACCATGGCCTCAGGAACCTCCGTCATCAAGCCATCTTCTCCTGCCGTGGGGCAGGGTGTCGTTCCTATCGTTTGAAAAACCGGCGGCTCCTTTCATGCGTTCACCCTCGTCCCCATCGGATGCCGTGGTGATCGTTGGCGGTGGATTCGGAGGACTGTTCACAGCACTTGCTCTTCAGCGACGGCAGCCCAACTGCCCCATCGTTCTGATCGAACCGCGGGATCGCTTTCTGTTTCAACCGCTGCTGTACGAACTGCTCAGCGATGAACTTCACAGCTGGGAGGTGGCCCCTCGCTACGACCAACTGCTGAACAACGGCATCTGCTGGATCAAGGACAGCGTTGTTGGCATCGATCAAATAAGCCAGAGCATCGAATTGGAAGCCGGGGACAGCTTGAGCTGGTCACAACTGGTGCTGGCGACGGGCTCGAAACCCAATGATTTCGGCATTCCAGGCGTCAAAGAACACAGCTCCGGCTTCCGTGACCTCAACGATGTGAGGCGGCTCAAGCAATGGCTCAACAACCTGCAACAGCAACGGGCTGAGGATGCCGGTCTGATCATTGTTGGCGCGGGACCCACCGGAGTGGAACTGGCCTGCAAGCTGGCAGATCTGATCGACGGTGCTGCCAGCATTCGACTCGTGGAGATGGGCGATGAAATCCTCCCCGGCAGCACAGCGTTCAATCGGGAGCGGGCCCAGGCCGCGCTGGAACGCAAAGGGGTGGTCGTCCAACTGAACACCAGCGTGAGCGAAGTGAAGTCCAACAATGCTGTTCTTGCCGATGGTGCTGTTCTGCGTCATTCAGGCTTGGTCTGGACCGCAGGGAGCAGCCCCTACATCCCTGCCATCTCACCCACACCTGTGCTGGAACGAGGGCGTCTGGCCGTTGACGATGACCTGCGCCTGGTGGGCTGTGCCAACACGTTCGCCCTCGGGGATCTCTCAGCCCGACCAGGCAGCCCATGGCCCGCCAGCGCCCAGGTGGCGATGCAGCAAGGCGATGCCACTGCCGCAGCCATCGCAAAGCTGCGGGTGGAGGAAGAGCCGCAACCCTTTCAGTTCGAGGACCGAGGCGAAATGCTCAGCCTCGGTGTCGGTGACGCCACCCTCACCGGCATGGGGCTCACCCTGGCTGGCCCCCTGGCCTTCCAGTTGCGACGGGCCACGTATCTAACGCGCCTGCCAGGGCTCTCTCTGGGTCTGCGCTCGGCAGGCGCCTGGTTGTTGAACCGTTGAAGCAATCCCACCTCGGCGGGCGTTGCCGTGGTCTGCGCCCCAGCCAGCAACGGCAGCTGGAGCGGTTGAGCCATCGCCGTCATCCCGAAGACTGCGGCGCCGATCTGCTGAGCCTCGAACGCTTAGCCGACCTGGTGCTGGATCTGGAGATGGCATTACATCTGGTGCTGGACGGCCGCGGCCTCTGCCGCCTGCTCTGGCTGGGGCCTCTCACCGGTAGCGATTCGCTGCTGCAGCATCTGCCGGCTGCGCCGCGGCGGAGCAGCGGGGGATGGCGACTGATCAGCTGCCCTTTCGCCCGCAAAGGGCTGCACTCAGATCCCCGCGACGCCGTAGTCGCCCTTGACATAGCTCCTCGGCACTGGCTGCGCTTTGCACCCTGCCCGGGAGGCGATGGAGCTCGCCCGGCCGAACTGTTGATCCCTGACCCGTCTCAAGCCGATGGCTGGAGATCGTTTGAACAAGGCGACCTACGGGATCTTTGCGTTCTTATACCGGACGAACCCCATCCCCAAAGCATCAGTGCCACGACCGGAGTCGAGCGGGTGCTTCTGCTCACGCTCACCAGTGGCGATGAACAGCGCGACCAGCGGGATCTGGCTGAGCTGGAAGGCTTGGTGCGCAGTGCCGGCGCCGAACCAGTGGCCCGGACCAGCCAGCGCCGGGGCCAAACCAATCCCCAAACGCTCTGGGGCTCTGGAAAACTTCAGGAAGCTGCGCTCGAGATCCGCCGCTGCCAGGCCTCCCTGGTGATCACCGACCGGGAGCTCACCCCCGTGCAGGCCCGCAATCTCGAACGGCTACTCAGCTGCCCTGTCTCCGACCGCAGCGAATTGATCCTCGACATCTTTGCCCAGCGGGCCGGCAGTGCTGCAGGGCGGCTTCAGGTGGAACTGGCTCAGCTGCGCTACCAGTTGCCGCGCCTACTGGGGCGGGGCAGCAGCCTGTCGCGGCTGGGCGGCGGCATCGGCACGCGCGGTCCAGGGGAAACACAGCTGGAAAAAGACCGAAGAGCCATCAGCCGGCGCATCGAACGACTGCTTCGGGATCAACGCCAACTTCAATCCCACCGCATCCGCTTACGGGATCAGCGGCGTGATCTGCCGCGGGTAGCACTTGTGGGCTACACCAATGCGGGCAAATCCAGCCTGCTCAATGCCTTGTGCGGCAAACGGGTCAGTGATCGCGTTCTGGCGGAGAACAAGTTGTTCGCGACCCTGGACCCCACCACCCGCAAACTCGACCTTCCCTGCCTTGGGGCACGCCCCGAACGGTTACTGCTCACCGACACGGTGGGCTTCATCCGCGATCTCCCCGCCCCACTGGTGGAAGCCTTCCGCGCCACGCTGGAGGAGGCGCTGGATGCCGATGTGCTTCTGCTGGTGGTCGACCTGGCTGACCCCGACTGGCAGGGCCACCTGGACACGGTGCATCGGCTGCTCGATGAGCTTGGCAGCACCGCCCTCCGACGGGTGATCGCCAATCAAATCGACCGCTGTGAAGCAACTGAGATCGAGATGATTCATCAGCGGGAACCCGACGCCCTGTTTCTGTCGGCGGTGCGGGGGGATGGGCTGCAGGGCCTAAAACAGTGGCTGCGGGAGCAATTTTTTGATCCCGGGGCAGAATCGCAACAATTGACGACCGGCGACTCGCCGCCATGGCAGAGCTGAGCATCGCTCTTCAGAACCCTCAGGCGTTGATCACCCTGGCGGTATTGGCTCTGGCAGTGGTGCTGTTCATCACCGGGTTGATTGCACCAGAGCTCACCGGGTTGCTGAGTTTGAGCCTGTTGATCGCCACCGGGGTGCTCAATCCCCAGGAGGCCCTGGCGGGGTTCGGCAGTCCTGCACTGGTCACTCTGTTGGGCCTGTTCCCGGTCTCCGCAGCACTGTTCAAAAGCGGTGCCCTGGATCGACTCAGAGATCTGATCGCCTCAGAACGGATCCGGTCTTCGCGGCGTCTGATCGCGCTGATGGCCTTCGTGATTGCCCCGGTGTCAGGAATTGTTCCCAACACACCCGTGGTGGCATCGCTGCTACCCGTGGTGGAGGGCTGGTGCCAAAGGCGCGGCATTTCGCCATCCCGTGTGCTGTTGCCGTTGTCGTTTTCCACGGTGCTGGGGGGCACCCTCACCCTGCTGGGAAGCTCTGTGAATCTGCTGGTGAGCGACATCAGCGAACAGCTGGGCTATGGCTCCCTCGATCTTTTCAGCTTCACCCTGATCAGCCTGCCGGTCTGGCTGGCAGGGGCCATCTATCTAATGTTGGCTCCAAGGGTGCTGTTGCCGGACCGAGGTGCCAGCACGGATGACCTCGGCGGCAACCCCAAGACCAGCAGCTACTGCACCGAAGTGCGCATCCCACCCGAGTCGGAGCTGGTGGGCAGCTCCCTCCTGAACAGTCGATTGCAACGTCGTTTCGACGTTGACGTGCTGGAACTACAGCGCGGTGGAGAGCGACTCCTCCCACCCCTGGCTGACCGTCGTCTTGAGGCCGGCGATCATCTGCTGTTGCGGGTCACCCGCCTTGATCTGCTGCGGCTCCAGCAAGATCACACAGTTCAGCTCACAACCCAGGGGCAGAACGCTGGTTTCAGCCTGAACACCGAAGAGGCCAGTGGACAAAAAACCGTGGAGGTTCTGTTGCCTGCTGGCTCTACCTTGGCCGGTGCCAGTTTG
The DNA here is from genome assembly GCF_020514115.1 of Synechococcus sp. MU1642. Taxonomy (GTDB): domain Bacteria; phylum Cyanobacteriota; class Cyanobacteriia; order PCC-6307; family Cyanobiaceae; genus Parasynechococcus. The sequence continues at coordinate 16,104 of NZ_VTKZ01000009.1, read as the reverse complement.
CGGGAACTACGGTTCCGGCAGCGGCACAACGCCACGGTTCTCGCCCTGCGCCGCGGCCAGGAGACCGTTCAAGAACGCCTCGGCCAGGTGATCCTGAGGGAAGGCGATGTGCTGCTACTGCAGGCACCAATCGACTCCATCCGCGGTTTGCAGGCCAGCAACGACCTGTTGGTGCTGGATCGCCTTGAGGATGACCTGCCCACCGTGCGGCGCAAGCCCGTGGCCGTCAGCATCGCCCTGGCGATGCTGATGCTGCCAACTCTCACCCCCATCCCACTGGTAGCAGCGGTGCTGTTGGCCATGGTGAGTGTGGTGGCTACCGGCTGCCTTCGCCTTGGTGAACTGCAGCGCTCAATTCGGCTGGACGTGATCCTGCTGCTGGGATCCCTGACCAGTTTCAGTGTTGCCATGCAGAACACGGGCCTGGCCGATGCCCTAGCCCTTGTGCTTAAGCAGGGGCTGACGGGCTGGCCGAGCTATGCCGCTTTGATGGTGGTCTTCATCGGCACCACGCTGTTGACGCAGGTGATGAGCAATGCGGCCTCGGTGGCCCTGCTGGCGCCTGTAGCGGTGCAACTGGCACCGTCCCTGCAGCTGTCGCCCACCGCCTTGCTGATCACAGTGCTGTTCGGGGCCAGTCAGTCCTTTCTCACCCCCGTCGGGTATCAGACCAATTTGATGGTGTTCGGCCCAGGCCGTTATCGCTTTCTGGACGTCACCCGCTACGGACTTGGCCTCACGGTCATCATGACCATCCTCGTGCCGGCCTTGATCCTCTGGCATTACGGCGGATCCTGAACAACACTGGTCAGATCTCGCGCGCGCCTGTGCCGATCGGAAGGGTCATCGAACGCAGCCAGGGCTGGCATCGTCGGCTCACGGTTCCCCAGTTCACCGTGGTGACTGGCTTGCTGGTAGTGCTGATCGGCACACTGCTTTTGGCCACTCCGCTGTGCTCCTCAAGCCGCGTTGGGCTTTGGGAAGCTCTGTTCACAGCCACATCCGCCATCACCGTGACGGGGCTGTCGATCATCGACATCGGCACCGATCTCACGACCTTTGGTCAGGTGGTGCTGGCTCTGATGATCCTGGCGGGGGGCCTTGGCTTGATGGCCATCACCACGTTTTTGCAGGGCTTTGTGGTGCAGGGAACAGCCCTGCGGCGCCGACTGGACCGGGGCCAGGCCCTGGATGAATTCGGCGTGGGGGGCGTTGGGCGCACATTTCGTGGCATTGCCCTGACGGCGACGCTGGTGATTCTGCTGGGGGCCGTGATCCTTTATCACTTCGGGTTCGATGACATCCCCAACCACGCCGAACGCCTCTGGGCTGCGGTGTTCCACAGCATCTCTGCGTACAACAACGCGGGATTCGGACTCTGGAGCAACAGCCTCGAGCACTACCGCAGCAATGGCGTTGTGAATGCCGTGGTGATGCTGCTGATCGTGGCCGGTGGCCTGGGGTGGCGTGTCACCAGCGATCTGAGCACGCAGCTGCTGCGCAGACGGCGAGGCCGGCGGCGGCTGAGCCTGCACTCCCGCCTTGTGTTGCGCACCACTATGCTTTTGATCGCCTTCGGAGCAGGAGGGCTGGCCCTAACGGAATGGTTGAACCAAGGCGAGATCTTCGCAGGCATGCCCTTGTCTGAGCGATGGCTCACAGCACTGTTCAAATCCATCACGGCACGCACAGCCGGCTTCAGCACCGTTCCGCTCTCGCTCGACACCGTCACCGAATCCAGCCTCCTACTGCTGATGGTGCTGATGTTCATCGGGGCCAGCCCCGGCGGCACCGGTGGTGGGATTAAGACCACCACCGTGGCGGCCTTGATGGCGGCCACCCGCTCCACCTTGCGGGGCCGGGAGGTGGTGGTGATCCGCAACAGAAGCATCAGCGACAAGGTGGTGCTGCGGGCCGTCGGCATCACGGTGGGCTCCCTGCTGTTCGTGATGGCCATGGCAATGCTGATCAGCATCGCTAGCAATTTGAACGGCAAGGATTCGTTCACCTTTATGGAAATGCTGTTCACCTGCATCTCCGCCTTTGCCACGGTGGGCCTGGATCTGGGGGTGACCGTTGAACTCCCCCGTTTCGGCCAAGCGGTGCTGATGGTGGGAATGTTTGTGGGACGACTGGGGATCCTGTTGCTGCTGAGTGCGATCTGGGAAGCGATGACTCAGGAACAAATCCAGATCAATCGCCAGAATCGAGTCGGTTACCCCAGCGAGGATCTGTATGTCTGAGCGCGATCAGCGGGGGAGGCAGCGATGAAGGAGTGGTGGCAGTGGAGTCCCGTCCAGGGTAGTGATCGCCTCGGCTTCGCGATCATCGGCGTAGGCCGTTTCGGCATCGCCGTATGCCGGGAACTGCTTCAGAACGGAGCGGATGTGCTGGCCGTGGACCGTTCAGAGCGTGCGGTGGATGAACTGCGTCAAGTGGAGCCCAGCGTGGAGGCCCGCGTCGTGGACTGCACCGACGAAGAGGCCCTGCGGGAAGCCGGCGTGCTTGAAATGGGTACCGTCGTGGTGGCAATCAGTGAACCGATCGAGGCCAGCATCACCGCGACCTTGATCGCCAAAGACAGCGAGGGGAGCCGCGTGCGCCAGGTGATCGCGAGGGCAACGAGTGACCTCCACGAAAAAATGCTGAAGCGGGTGGGGGCCGACAGGGTGATCTTTCCCTCGCGAATGCAGGGCGAGCGCCTGGGGCTTGAACTGGTGCGCCCCAACCTGATGGAGCGGCTAGCCCTGGATGAACAGCACTGCATCGAGGAGATCAAGGTTCCAGAACCGTTTGTGGGACGCTCGCTCAGGGATCTGAATTTGCGCAAAAACTTCAGGGTCAACGTGCTGGCGGCAGGACCACAAAGCAGCCTGATGGTCAACCCACCGGCATCCCACGTGCTGGAGGAGGGGCATCTGCTGGTGGTGATGGGACTGGTGGACGACCTGCAACGGCTCCCGAAAAACTGAGCCGATGCACTGCCTCGGGCTGATGAGCGGAACCAGTGCTGACGGTGTCGATGCTGTGCTGGCGCGCTTCGACGGCCCATCCCAGCGTCCTCAGTGGTCCCTGCTTCACCACCACCATCAGCCCTATCCGCTCCAACTGCAGCAAGAGGTGGTGGCAGCCGGCCAGGGCGCACCGATGCCGGCTGCCGTCTGGCTGGAGCTGGCGGAAGCCATCACGGAGGTGCAAGCCGACGCGGCACTGGCCTGCGACCCGGGTGCACAAGCTGAGCTGATCGGCTGCCATGGCCAAACCGTCTGGCACCGCCCCCCGGCCCAAGGGGCAGGGGGGGGCAGCTGGCAGATGCTGCAGGCCCCACTGCTGGCCCATCTGCTGCAAAGGCCAGTGGTCCATGACTTCCGCGCGGCTGATCTGGTGCTTGGAGGGCAGGGAGCACCGCTCGTGCCTCGGGCCGATGCGGCGCTGCTGGGACACACGCAGGGCTGGCGGGCACTACTGAACCTGGGCGGCATTGCCAACCTCACCCTGATCCCCCCCGGCAGTGGGAGCGACCGCCATAGCGCTGTCTTGGGATGGGACTGCGGACCAGCCAACAGCCTGATCGACCTGGGCATGCGCCACTTCACCAATGGAGCCCAACCCTTCGACAAGGGTGGAGTGATGGCAGCGCAGGGCCGTGCGGATGAGGGCTGGATCCAGCGCTGGCTTCAAGAGGATTACTTCCAGCTGACACCACCGAAATCCACGGGACGGGAGTGTTTCGGGCAGGACGACCTCACCCGGCGCCTGCGTCAGCTCGATGGAGCCTCAGCGACAGACGCCATCGCAACCCTGACTGCCTTTCCCGCTGCTGTAGTTGCCCAGGATCTTGAGCACCTGCGCCAAAGACGTGGCATCGCACCAATCGAAATGATCACAGCTGGAGGTGGCAGCCAAAACCCCGTGTTGATTGATGAGCTGCGGCGGCGCTGCCGAGGCTTGCGGCTGGACGAGAGCAGCAGGCTGGGGGTGCCGACTGAAGCCCGAGAAGCCCTTGTATTCGCGTTATTGGCCTGGTGGCACCACAAAGGGCATCCCGGCAATGTGCCCGCCGTCACCGGAGCCAGTCGGGAAGCCGTGCTCGGCGTGCAGGTGAATCCGGCCTAACCAGGCCGGTGCAGGCGCAAGCGCCTGGGCGCGCCCCGCAGACGGCGTGGCTGCTGTGATTCCAAGGCGGACCGCAGGCGCTCCTCTCGGGTCGGGGCCGGTGCGGACGCCTCCAACTCCTGCTCATGGCGTTGCACACCCTGCTGGATGAGAACCCGCGCCATGTTGCTCACCGTGCGGGATTCCAGCTCCGCCATCGCCGTGAGACGCGCGCAGAGGTCCTCAGGCAGAACCACCTGAATTCTCGGGGACTTGGGCTTCCCACTGGATGAGGTCTGACGGGTGGGCACGACCGGATCCCCAAGAAGAGGCTCTGCTACTAAAAAGTGTACAGAGATGGTCAAGGATAGTATCCATGACTATGGTGGGGGCATTGGTCCTCCTCGGAGTACCCCATGACACAAGCCTCACCACGCTCCCGTCGCAGTCCAGCCGGCTCCCGCGCTCAGTCCCGACGTCCCCGTCGCAGCGCTGAAAACAGCGACGTGCTGGTATCAGCCGTGATCAGCACCTATCTGCTGACCCACCTGCACCATGTGTTGCAACGGGCCGAATACAGCGCCTCCCAAGAAGGACGCGGCACCCAGGCCGCCAACTACGCCCAACTGCGCAAGGTGCTCTGCATGGATGCCCGCAGCATGAAGGACGCATCGGCCTTGGGGCAGCAGGATGACGGCATCGAACAAGCCGCCTGACAAGACCTTCAGCACTGAATAGCGTTTGAGCAGTTGCTCAGATCGCGATGGCTTCCAACGCCGCAGAGCTGTACACCCGAATCAGTAGCAATCCGGAGCAGACCCAGGCGCTGTTCCGTCAGGCGCTGCAAGATCCCAACGGCGCCATGGCCAGCATCTGCAGCCTGGGCGACCAACTGGGGCTACCCGTCACAACCCAAGAGGTGCGGGAGCATCTGGCCAGCCTCGAAGATGAAGACAGCCAACGCTGGCTGGTCAAGGCGAGAGGCGGTCTTTGAACTCTGCAGCTTCGAATGACAGCAACGCCTGGGGCTCAGTGCGCTGACGGCGTTCGTATCCGCCACCTCCGGCCCAACTGAAAAAGAGCAAATAACTCACGATCGCCAAGCCTGCGGCCACCAAGAGAGCGGCCAGCTGCTCAAGTTTCAGCATGGCGACCATCCTCCGGGAACCATCACCAGTTTGCCGACAGGGATGATGGGGGGCATCACGCCTTCCGCCGGTGCTGCGACTCGAAAACGTCAGCAAGATCTACCCGACTGGGGAAGTGCTCCGGGCCGTGACCTGGGAGGTAAAACCCGGAGACAGGATCGGCCTGGTGGGGGTGAACGGCGCCGGCAAGTCCACCCAGATGCGTCTGATTGCCGGGCACGAAGAGCCCACCAGCGGCCAGGTGGTTCGGCAAGGGGAGCCCCGCATCGCCTACCTCCAGCAGGAATTCGACGTGGACCTGGAGCGCACCGTGCGCCAGGAACTGTTTCAAGCCTTCGGCGAAGCCGCCGAGGTGATGAACCGGCAACAGCAGGTGGAAGAAGCCATGGGGTCGGAACGCGCTGCTGAAGATCCCGATCATCTGGACCAGCTGATCCAACAACTTGGACAGCTGCAGAGCCGCTTCGAAGCACTACATGGCTACGAACTCGATGCCCGCATCGACAAGCTCCTGCCCACGATCGGATTCACTCCGGAGGGCGCTGAGCTGCAGGTGAAGGACTATTCCGGGGGCTGGCAGATGCGAATCGCCCTAGGGAAAATCCTGCTGCAGGAACCGGATCTGCTGCTGCTGGACGAACCGACCAACCATCTGGATGTCGAGACCATCCAGTGGCTGGAGAACTACCTGCTGGAGCAGAGCGCTGCCCTCGTCGTCATCAGCCACGACCGCACCTTCCTCGACCGGGTCTGCAATCAGATTGTCTCTACCGAGAGGGGGGTGTCCCGCAGCTATCTGGGGAACTACACCGCCCACCTGGAACAGAAACAAATGGAACGGGAGGCCACGCAGGCGGCCTTCGAACGCCAGCAGAAAGACATCGCCACCCAACAGGCCTATATCGATCGTTTTCGTGCCAGCGCTACCCGCAGCACCCAAGCCAAAAGCCGAGAGAAGCAACTGGAAAAGGTTGAACGGGTGGAGGCACCGAGCGAATCCGTGGCAGGGCCGAGTTTTCAGTTCCCGCCCGCTCCGCGCTCTGGAGCTCAGGTCGCCCTGATCGACAACGTCACCCACAGCTACGGAGACAAGATCCTGTTCCTGGGGGCTGAACTGGAGGTTGAGCGGGGTGACCGCATCGCCTTCGTCGGCCCCAATGGTGCGGGCAAGTCCACCCTGCTGCGCCTGGTGATGGGTGTAGAACCCCCCGATGAAGGCAGTGCCAGGCTTGGGGAGCACAACGTGATTGCGGGCTACTTCGAACAGAACCAGGCCGAAGCCCTGGATCTGTCCAAGACCGTGATCGACACGATGTATGAAGCGGTTCCCGATTGGACCCAGACCCAGGTTCGTTCGCTGCTGGGCAGCTTCTGCTTCAGCAACGACACGGTGTTCAAGGAGGTCGGGAAGCTCAGCGGAGGCGAGAAAGCCCGACTAGCACTGGCGCTGATGCTGCTCACCCCCTGCAATCTTCTGGTCCTGGATGAGCCCACCAATCACCTCGACATCCCGGCCAAGCAGATGCTCGAGGACGCCTTGATGGCCTACGAAGGAGCCGCGCTGCTGGTCTCCCATGACCGCTATTTCATCTCCCGCGTGGCCAACCGGATTGTCGAACTGCGAGAGGGCGAACTGGTGATGTACAGGGGGGGTTACAACTACTACCTCGAGAAAAAAGAAGAGGAAAGAGCTGAAGCCAAGGAGAAAGAACTGGCTGTGGAACGAGAGGCCAAGCGGAAAGCCAACAAAGAAAAGCAGAAAGCCCGAGATGCCCGACGTAAAAAGGCGGCCTGACTGAGATCAGACCGCAGCAACGAAAACTTCACACAGCCTTAGGCAGGAAGACTTATTTCTCTTTACCTGCAGTTTTCGTCTGCATAAGCTGACAAAACTGAACCGCAGCAACGATGAACATGGTTTCCGGCCCAAGCAACAGCGCAGCCGTTGGCGGTTCATCAGCACCAGGCCCGGCACCCCATGAACAGACCTGGGACGCGGTGGAAACCTATTTCCAGTGCATCACCACCTGCTCGCTCGACGATGGCGAGTGCATCACCCAATGCGTTGAACAACTGAGGGACGCCGACGAGGCCTAAGCCCGCAGCATCAGCCGGGAGTCAAGGCCGATAAATCGACCGGCTTGACGTCAATCGTGACCAGCTCCTGACCACGCTCCACCTCCAGCACAACCGTTCCACCGACACCGCGACGTTCAATGGCACTGACCACCGCAGCAGGGTCAGCGACAGCCTGACCATCAAATCGCGTGATCACATCATCAACCTTGAGCCCGGCGCGGTCCGCTGGCCCTCCAGGCTGGACCGCGCGAATCACCGCACCTGGAGGTACATGGGATGTGGGAGTGGGCCGAGGCACCGGCGACAGACGGATGCCAATCACAGGATGACGGGCCTTACCGCTGGACACGAGCTGCTGGGCAATGGTTCGAGCGCGATTGATCGGGATGGCAAAGCCCAGCCCTGCCCCAGGCCCGGATCGGACCAAGGTGTTGATGCCGATCACTTCACCATCGGCATTGAGCAGTGGCCCGCCCGAGTTGCCGGGATTGATCGCCGCGTCGGTCTGAATCAGATCAAGACGTTTGCCGGAAATTCCCAGCTGGGCAACATTGCGATTGAGGTTGCTGATGATTCCCAGGGTCACCGTGCTTTCCAGCCCATAGGGATTGCCGACGGCAATCGCCCAGTCGCCCACGCTGAGCCGGTCGGAATTCCCCAGATGGGCAACAGGCCAGGGCCCAGAGGCCTCAAGACGCACCACAGCGAGATCGGTGAGGTTGTCTTTTCCCACCACTCGGGCGGGCACCCTTCTGCCATCGGAGAGGCCCACGGACAGTTGATCTGCCCCCTCAACCACATGGGCGTTGGTCAGCAGCAGGCCCTTGGCATCGAAAATCACCCCACTGCCTTGGCCGCGCTGCACCCCGGAGCGCGGGGCTGTGGAGCGTGGGATGCCAAAGAAGTGGCGAAACAACGGGTCCCGCATCAGAGCCGGCGGCACACCCGCAACACTGGACTTACTGACGGTCCGCGCCGTCTCCAGGGTGACCACTGCCGGACCACTGCGCTTCACAGCGGCTGCCACGAATGAGTCACGACGGATCGCCGGGCGCGCCTCGGCCTGCTGAGGGGCAACGGCCAAGGGAAGCGCCGACACGCCGGCCACCAGCAATCCCCCCGCCAAAGCGGAGACGACAAGCGGGCGGGACTGGGATTTGACCACAGCTTCAAGGGCGATCAGCTGCCTCGACGCTACGCAGAGCAGATCTCAAAAAGCCAAGTTCCATGTCAAAGCTGTGACCACATGCGACCGGGGTCCCGATAGCGTGAGGATGCAGACATTCAGCTGGGTCGGAGGGTCATGCTCGGTTCGCTGTTTCCCCTCATCTACGGAGCGCTGTTCGTGGCCCTGTTGTGGCAGGCCTTCCGCGTGATGAGCAAAGGTTTTCGCGCTGCCAGTGGTCCGATCAACAGCGTGCCCAGCAACGCTCCTAGCGACCGCACAGGCCAGGTAACCGTTCACCCAGAACTGCTGGACAGCGAGGGACGTATTACTGAAGAGGCCCTGCTCACGGTGCGCTTTGGTGGTGAAGATGACGAAGCCTCGACGGCCGCTGGACCCGGCACTGAATAAATTGGGCGCTTGGAGTCGACAGGGGTCGCCTGAGTGGATCAGAGAACACGCATCGTTGCCGCGGTCATCAAGGGCCTCAAGCTGCCCCCCCGGTTTCGGCTTCGGCTGATGAAAGAAGATCCGGTTCGCCTGGAGTTGAGCCTTACTCCGGCCTACGGGAAGGACCCCATCACCGTGGGGCTTGTCGAATCTCTCGATTTAGTGGCCCGTCGTGACCGGGAAGGTCGGATCCCCCGCGACCTTCAGGGCACCTGGGACTGGACCGTCCGCCACGGCCAGGTGAGCACTGGAGGCTGGAACCCTTATCTCAAGGAAGCGCTGCAGACCATGTTCGAGACGGGCCTCCCGGCCATCGTGTTTGAGGAGCTCACTGGAGAGGAGTACCACCCCGTGGATGGGACCCGCCACGTGCGCTGATCAAGCACGGGAATTCTGTAAAGGCGTGCGAATGAATGCAGCGACGCGACAGACAAGGGAGCTAGACCGGAATCGATCCGGCCTTTAATAAAGTCTTCATGGCCTCCCTTGCTGTTTCCATAGGCCCGCTTGTGCTGCTGTTGGCCGCCGTCGGCGCCATCAGCAGCCTTGCGCTTTTCGGCCTAATGAATCTCGTCCCATGAAGCGAGCGGCAACACCGCTTTGAGCCAGTTCCCGATCGACGCCCTGTTGGAGCAGATCTGCTCTGAGGTCCGCCCAGGACAAACGCTTCTGCTCCAGGCGCCGCCTGGGGCTGGCAAGACCACACGGGTTCCCCTGGCGCTGATCGGAGCCCTGACAGAAGGCCCGTACGTTCTTAAAAACCATCAGAAAATCTGGATGATTGAGCCGCGGCGGCTGGCCACCAAAGCTGCCGCCGCCCGCCTTGCCGAGAGCCTGGGAGAAGACATCGGTGCGCGCATCGGTTACGCCGTGCGCGGGGAACAGAAACGATCCGGCAGCACCCAGGTGGAGGTGATCACTGGCGGCCTCTTCCTGCGGCGCTTGCAGAGCGACCCCTCGCTGGATGGGGTGGGGTGCGTGATCTTCGATGAATTTCATGAGCGGGGGCGTGATGCGGACCTTTCCCTCGCTTTGCTGCGAGAGGCGAGACCTCTGCTGAATCCCGATCTCGCCGTGATCTTGATGTCGGCCACGCTGGATCTATCCGATCTGAGGGAACGGCTGCCCGAAGCGACGGTGCTGGAAAGCCCGGGCCGCTGTTACCCGGTGGAAACCCACCACCAACCACCACGGCCGGACGAACCCCTGCCAAAGCAGGTGTTACGCGCCATCGAGCAACACACCCTCGACCAACCGCCGGGGAGCGGCGTTCTTGTCTTCCTTCCGGGGCTAGCGGAGATTGAACGCTGCAGGCAGACCCTGACGGCCGCCCCTTCCCTGCAGAACTGGAAGATTCAAACGCTGCATGGTCAACTGCCCCTGCAGCAACAGAGTTCAGCCCTGCAGCGCTGCGAGCCAAACCAGGACGGCAGCATCATCTTGGCCAGCGCCATTGCCGAGAGCTCCCTCACCATCGATGGGGTTCGCCTGGTGATTGACAGTGGCCTCAGCCGTCAACTGCGCTACGACCCCAATACCCGCATGGAGGGCCTGGAGACGGTGGTCTCCAGCCTGGCCAGCGCGGAGCAGCGCAGAGGCCGGGCAGGACGACAGTGTCCGGGCCGCTGCATCCGCCTCTGGTCACCAGCAGAGCAACAAAAACGGCCACCCTTTCACCCCGCTGAACTACTGCTGGCAGATCCTCAGCCGGTGCTGATGGAACTGGCCCAGTGGGGGGCTGGGCTAGGAGAAGAGTTGCCGTGGCTGGACCCTCCCCCCGCAGCAGCCATGCGGGAGGGACAGCACGGACTGCAACAACTCGGCCTGCTGGAGCACGACGGCCGCATCAGCGAGCGAGGACGTTTGATCTGCGGTCTGGGTGTTCACCCCCGTCTCGGCATGCTGCTGCTGGAAGCCCATGAACAGGGCGCCCCCCAGCTGGGATGCGATCTGGCGGCCATCCTCAGCGAACGGGATCCCTTCGATCGCCGCCAAATCGGCAGCGATCTCGAGGCCCGGCTCTCCAACATTCAGCGCCATCCATCCCTGCAAAAGCTCAGCCAGCAACTCCGCCGCCAACTGAAGCGACTGGGCACCTCACCCCAGGCACGAGGCGCGTCTGTCAATGCTGGCGATCTGATCCTGGCGGCCTTTCCGGAATGGCTGGCGCAACAGCGTCCAGACCAGACCGGTCGCTATCAGCTGCGTCAGGGCCGCGGAGCCACGCTGCTGCCCTGGGATCCGCTCCTGGGCAGTCCAGCCCTGGCCGTTGCCAGGGTCGACACGGGCGGCAGGGACACGCGGATCCAGATGGCAGTGGCCCTCAGCCAGAGCACTCTTCAGAACATCGCTGAACGGGACGGCCAGTGGCAGGACGAGGTCAGCTGGGATCCTGACCGCCAGCGGGTCCGCGCCGAACGCCAGCTGAAACTGGGGGCGTTGGTGGTGAGCCGCACACCACAGCCTTCGCCAGCGGCAGCGCTCTGCCGCACCATGCTGATCGAGCAGCTGAAGAAGAGTTCCAGCCTTGATGCCCTGCCCTGGACGGACAGCTGCCATCAGCTGCGCCAACGGCTGGCATTGATGCAACAACAGATTGGCGCCCCCTGGCCTGCTCGCGATCTAACAACACTGCTGGAGCAGGCTGACACCTGGCTTGGTCCAAGTCTGGAGAGCTGCCTGGGCTGGAGCGACATCAGCGTCACAGCCTTGGAAGAAGCACTTTGGGGCGATCTGGACTGGAGCTTTAGGCAACAACTGGATGGTCTGCTGCCGCGCCGCATTCCGATCCCCTCCGGCCGTCAGGCGGCCCTCCTTTACACCGCCGATGAGGTGATCCTCGCCGTGAAATTGCAGGAGATGTTCGGATCTGACGACGGCCCCCACGTGCTGAATGGCCGCATCCCCGTCACATTGGAACTACTCTCTCCAGCCGGTCGTCCCCTTCAGCGCACGCGCGACCTCAAAGGCTTCTGGCAAGGCAGCTACCAGGAGGTGCGCCGGGAGATGCGGGGGCGCTACCCCAAGCACCCCTGGCCCGACGATCCCCGCGAAGCTCTGCCGACGTCCCGGACCAAGCGCCGGTCGGACGGATGACAACCTTGAAAAACGGGCGAATGCCCAATTGAGTAGCCCTTAGCACATGCAACAAAACTCCAACCTTTGTTACATTGATCTACATCCAAACGATTCAACCCATGTCTGACAACGCACGCTTCGGCTTCGTCAACTTCGCTGAGACCTGGAACGGTCGCCTGGCCATGATGGGCTTTGTTATCGGCCTCGGCACCGAGCTCCTTACCGGCCAAGGCATCCTGACTCAGATTGGCCTCGGCTGATTTCCGATTCACGGATTCACAGAACCCCCCGTCCTATCGGGGGGTTTTTTGTTGTCTCTCAACCAGCCACCGCTGATGCAGCACAGTGGGAAGGATTCCGCCGAGGCTGTCGTTGGCACCGCTTTACGTTCAGAACAGACGTGATGGATCAAGGCTGCTCAGCAGCGCCTTGGTGATCTGCACGATTGGTGCCACTCAAATCCACCAGCACTGGGGCGTTCTGCTGACAAGCATCTCGGCCGTTGTCTGCATTTACTGGGGTTACGCCTACAGCCGCCTTGAGCGTTGATCGTCTTCCGACCTATTCCGTTGCTGAGCTGAACACAGCCATCGGAAGCCTGCTGGAACGCGGCTTTGCGCCGCGTTTTTTGCTGGAGGCAACGGTCTCCCGTCCTCAACTCAAAAAGGGCCACCTCTGGCTCACGCTCACCGACGGCACCACCAGTATTTCCGGTGTGGTGTGGGCTTCAAAACTGGCGCAGTTGAGCTACCAGCCCAAGGACGGGGACGGCGTCACAGTTGTGGGCAAGCTCAATTTCTGGGCAGCGCGGGCCAGCCTTACGGTTCAGGCGCTGGACATCCGCCCCAGTCTCAGCACGGTGCTCCGCGACTTTGAACGGGTGCGTCAACTGCTGGAACAGGAAGGGGTGATCGACCCCAAGCGTCAGAGGCCGCTTCCGAGCCAACCCTCCTCCATCGCAGTGCTCACAAGCGTGCCCAGTTCCGCCCTGGCCGACATGCTCCGCACCGCGGCGGAACGCTGGCCCCTTACCCAACTGTTCGTGGTGCCGATTCCTGTGCAGGGATCCGTGGCTCCGATGATCATCAGCACCCTGGAGAGCTTGGCCGAACGCTCCACCGAGCTGGGACTTCAAGCTTTGGTGCTCGCCCGCGGCGGTGGCAGCCGAGAAGACTTAGCAGTGTTCGACAACGAGGTCCTTTGCCGCCTCCTGGCGCACTACCCCATACCGGTCGTGACTGGCCTGGGCCATGAGGACGATCTCACCGTCGCCGATCTGGTGGCAGACCATCGCTCAGCCACGCCAACGGCGGCGATCGTGGCACTGCTGCCCGACCGCGAGGCAGAACGCCAGGGACTTGTGCAACGGCAAAGCCGATTGAAAGACGCACTGCTGGGAAGGATCCATCGCGAGCGTCAGAGGCTCCAGGATCAGGCCGTTGCGCTGCAGCAACAGTCTCCACTGGAGAAGATCAGGCGCTTACGCCAGGGGCTTGCCCAAAAGCACCAATTACTCAAGGCGCTTTCACCGGAACGCTGGCTGAAGCGCGGCTTGGCCCTAATCAGCAACGAAGCCGGCGAATCCATCTCAGGCCTGGAATCCGTCAAGATCGGTGATCAGCTCAACATTCGAATGAGCGACGGAAGCCTTGAGGCCCGGGTCGATCAGATCCAGCGCAGTGAACCCAACACCACCTCCTGATGAGCAAGCGCCAAGTCAACAAAGAACACCGTGATCGCATCGAAGTGTGGCGAAAGGATGCCGAAGGCCTTAGCTACGAAGAAGCCATGCAGGCTCTGGATCTGCTACTTGCTGAGCTGCAGAACGACAATGTTCCCTTGGCGGACTTGCAGCAAAAAGTTCTCCACGGCGAGGTTTATCTGAGGCGTTGCCAGAACCTGCTCGACAGCGTCGAAAAGTCGATTATCGAACTTGATCCCACAACCCTCAATGCCACGAACAATGCGTAAAGCCCTGCCTTGGATCTATCTGCTTCTGGCTGTGTTGGGAGCGATCCTGCCCTGGAAAGCCAACCTGGAGTTCATCGCTGAAGGAGGCGGACAGGCCTTTGATTTGGCACGATTTATCGCCGATGCCAGCAGCACAGTCGCCTCACGCTCCTTGAGCGCTGACCTGCTGGTGGGAGCCAGTGCCGTCACGTTATGGATATGTGTGGAAGGCCCACGTCAGAAGATCAAAGGCTGGTGGCTGGCCATCCCCTTAAGTTTTGGCGTTGCATTCGCCTGTGCTGCTCCGTTTTTCTTGTTCCTGCGGGAACGACAGCTGCAGGCTCAAGAATCGCAATCCACGTCCTGAGCGACCACGTCAATGGTGAGATCACTGGCAGGAGTAGATGGGGCTGCCGCACTGGCAGGATTGTCTTCTGCACTCGGATAGGGCGTTCCACAGAGCGCACATGCTCCAGCCCCCTTCAGTCCGGTGGAACCGCAAGCGGTACAGCGAATCATCCTGGACTGCAAAAGCTTCCAACCAATCCAGCCAAGCCCCGAGAGGATCAGAGGGAGCGCCAAAAGAGCCAGCAGCACACCACCGGCGAGATCAAGCATGAGACGACCGGCAGCGGTTGGCACCAGCAGCAGCAAAACAACTGCAATCCACAACACTGCTGATGGTCGATTCATTGGCTTCAACGGAGAAGGTCCGCTTAATCAGCTTCGCAGAATTGAATCAAAGTTCAAGACGTCACACTGTTCGGTTCCCCGAGCCGAGGCTTGGCAAGACGAACTGCAACCAATTCCACACTTAAACACTGGCCAAAATAAAGAATTACACCCACCAACCAGACCCAAAGCGTCAAGACCAAAACACTGCCAATTACGCCGTAGGCCTGATAGCGATTGCCTAGGGAAACAATACTCAAACTCAGAATTTTATTGAGAAAAGCCAAACCAAATCCAATCAACAACGAGCCGGGAATGAGAGGAATCGAAGGAACACGACGACTGGGCAACACCACCTGAAGCAGCCAGGCCATCAAGGACAAGATCAAGGCGGGCACCAGAATCCGCCCGAGGGGAAGAATGGGACTGGAGCGCACAAATCCCATCAAGCCAGGGATAACCCCATCCAAGACGCCAAGCATCTCTTCTGGAAGCTGCCCGACGCTAAGAACCAACTGTTGAAAAACAATCAAAACAGATATGGCAAAAACCGTCAGAAAAGCCTCAACACGCGTTCTACAAAACTGCACAACCTGTTGCCACCAAGACAAACCAATTGATGGCTCCGGCAGAATGTCGGACCACAGCCGATCAGCTCCACGCTGGAGCGTTAAATAGGCATTACTAGCCGTAAGAAGCAAAACAACAACACCGAGGATTCCAGCCCCGAAGCCTTGATCGACCAAGCCACGCAAAGTTGAATCAACCAGACTTATTGCTGATGGCGGCAAGACCTGCGTCACGGAGGCCAACACATTATCCACACTGTCAGTTTTGCCAAATACCCGCGCAGCGATAGACAACGCGATTAAAAGCAGTGGGAAGAACGACTGAAGAACGAAATAAGCAAATGCAGCACTTAAATCAACACATTCAGCGTTATTCCAACGCTGGCAGGCCTGCCAAATCTGCCCACTTAAGCGTCGAAGAAGCGAACGTCTCGGCACAGATAAGCGCAAAAGACCATTAAAACCTTACAACAAAAAAGCCACCTCATGACGAGGTGGCTTCTTCGTGGATGGTGATGTTGATCGCTTCAGCAACCAGCACATCATCAGCCTATTAAGAGAATGTTTTACCTGGCATCGAGCTATTTTCTCAGGGGGCTACCCCCCAAATATCGTCGCCGCTGATGCGTTTCACAACCGAGTTCGGGATGGATCGGAGTGGGACCACACCGCCATGGACACCAGGATAGATAAACATTCTCAAGGGGTGAACCCTGAGAACTGCATAGGATCTGCAACTAACGCTGCACGTCTGAATTAACAAAGAAATGAGTCTTCAGGCAAGAACCAAAATGTTGGTCAAGCCCTCGGTCTATTAGTACTCCTCCGCTGCATCCATTACTGGACTTCCACGTAGAGCCTATCAACGGGTGTTCTTCCCGTGACCTTACTGGGTTAC
>NZ_VTKZ01000008.1 GCF_020514115.1 Synechococcus sp. MU1642 | reverse complement strand
TGATCTCACTGAAATCAGTGACCACCCGGGTGCGGGTACCGGGGGTGTAGGGGCGGAAATTACGGATTGCCATGACGATTCAGACCCCTCAGGACTCAGGGAAGAGTTGGATCGAGTTGCCCTCCGCCAGGCGCACCACGGCTTTCTTCACCTGGGCACGTTTGCCGGCGAAGCGACCCATGCGACGGGAGCGTCGCGGGGGATTCATGGTGCTGATGCCGGTGACCTTCACATCGAAGAGCTGCTCAATGGCGGCCTTGATGTCGGGCTTCGCGGCGCGGTGGTCTACCTCGAAGGTGTACTGGTTTATTTCGAGGGCGCGGGTGGCCTTCTCGGTGATCAAGGGACGGCGGATCACATCCGCCAGGCGGCCTTGGAATCGTTCAGTCATCGCCGTAGACCTCCTGGATGGTTGCGAGAGCTTCCTCGCCCAGCACCAGAGCATTGGCGTGGAGCAGGTCGAAGACGTTCAGCTGATCTGCGGAGATCAACTTGACTTTCTCCAGGTTGCGCACGGAACGGCGGACAACATCGGAGGGGTTCGTCAGAACGATGAGCACCTTGGATCCTGCCGCGACACCGAGGCGTCCCAGAGCATCCGTGATTTCACGGGTCTTGGGGGCCTCCAGCGCAGTAGCGAAGTCCTTCACGACGGTCACATCGTCAATGCGGGCCATTAGCGCAGTGCGCAGGGCCAGACGACGCTCCTTGCGGTTCATCGCAAGGTTGTACGTGCGGGGCTTGGGTCCGAAGATGACGCCGCCGCCGGGCTTCAGGGGAGTCCGGATGGAGCCCTGACGGGCCCGACCAGTTCCTTTCTGCTTGTAGGGCTTGCGACCACCACCACGCACTTCTGAACGGGTGAGGGTGCTGGCGGTTCCTTGGCGTGCATGGGCCTGCTGACGCAGAACAGCCCGATGCATGAGATCAACGGCGGTGGTCTCTTTGGCCACCTTCAGGTCCAGGGTCGCCTTACCGGCTTCCTTGCCCTGCCAATCACGAACGACACAACTGGCCATCACTTACCTCCTTTGGCGGGCTTGGCGCCCACGCGCAAGGCCGGGCGGATGTTGAGCAGCGCACCAGGCTTGCCGGGCACGGATCCCTTCACCACCAGCAGGTTGTGCTCGCTGTCCACCTTGAGGATGGTCAGGCCACGTGTGGTGATCTTCTTGCCGCCGTAGCGACCGGCCATCCGCTTACCGGGATAGATGCGGCCCGGGGTCGTGCCGGCACCGGTCGAACCGGGCTCGCGGTGATTCTTCGAACCGTGGGTCATCGGACCCCGGCTGAAGCCGTGGCGCTTCTGGTAGCCAGCGAAGCCGCGGCCGACAGTGTCACCGCTGACGTCCACCTTCTGGCCGGCTTCGAAATCGCCGACGGTGATGTCTCCACCGAGTTCGAGACCTTCAACGCTGTCGACGCGGTATTCGCGCAGATGACGCAGAAGCCCCTCACCAGATTTGTTCAGGTGACCCTGGGCGGGCTTGTTGATCAGCTTTTCGCGGGTTTCGCCAAAGCCGATCTGCACTGCGGAATAACCGTCAGTGTCGTCGTTTTTGAGTTGGGTGATGCGGCAGGGGCCGGCTTCGATCAAGGTGACCGGAACAGCTCTGCCCTGCTCGTCGAAGAACTGGGACATACCCAGCTTCTTCCCGAGGATGCCGATGGACATGGATGGGGAGGAAGCGCCAGCGTGGACAACCACCAAGCGGAGAGCCGCATGGGGTCAGGTGCTGATCGATTGGACGCAGACGTGGTTCGAAGCGGAACTCCCTAAGGAGTTGATTCGAATGAGCTAGCGAACGATGCAGCGAGGCTGGGACTTGCATCTGCACGATGTGCTGTTGCAGTTTCCCGACGGAGATTTCCGAAGAAAGCTTCCGTACTGGCCTGGAGATTCAGCGCAATCGCCGAATCTGTTCTGCCAACTGGAGGCCCGGCTAGCGGACGGGCACAGAAAGACAGAACAAACATCGAACCTACAACACCGGCCTTCCCCCTCCCCTGATCCTTCTGCCTGCTGCCAGAATCCTCTCCAATCCCTGTAGCTGCCATGCCTCTGCTTCTCACCGGTCAGGCATTTCGCCGTGATCTCGAAGCCAATGGCTGTCTGGCGGTTCAGGCTCCGCTCGAAGGCGGTGCAGAAACGCGTTTATTAAGACGTCTGCGCGGTGCCGGTTACAGCACCCGCATGACATCAGCCCGCGGCCTTGGTGATCCGGAGGTGTTCCTTACCCAGAAGCACGGCATCCGTCCTCCCCATCTCGGTCACCAAAGCGTTGGTCGTGGTGCTGCTGTGGGAGAAGTGCAGGAGGTGGCTCCCCAGCTCGGCGACCTTTTTGAAGGTGATGCTCCTGTGGCCCTCTGGCTGCTGGAAGGCCAGGTGCTGTCGCGCTCCGAACTTCTTTCGCTCTGCGATCTTTGCAAGCGCGAACCACGTCTACGCATCATCGTGGAGATGGGTGGTGCTCGCAGCCTGAAGTGGGAACCGATGACCACATATCTGAAGGCCTGACGCCTGACGAGGCCCTCGATCAGGGCCGCTGGGTCAAGCTCATCTGTGGAGCAAGCAACCAGGATGTGCCTGCCATTGCCGATCTGACCGCTGTTTTTGCGGCTGTCGGTGTTCATTGCGTTGATGTGGCTGCAGATCCAGCGGTCGCCCTTGCAGCGCGTCGCGGGCTGGACTGGGCTGAGGCGCAAACAGGGCGTCGCCCCTGGCTAATGGTCAGTCTCAGCGATGGCATCGATGCTCACTTCCGCAAGGCCTGGTTCGATCCTGACCACTGCCCCGTGGACTGCCCGCGGCCCTGCGAAAGGATTTGTCCGGCGGCGGCGATTCCGCCCGCTGCTGGGATCGACCAGCAGCGTTGCTATGGCTGCGGCCGCTGCTTGCCGGCTTGCCCCCATGGCTTGATTGAGGAACGCGACCACCGACTGGCACCCGAGCAGGTGATCTCCTTGCTGAAATCGATTCAGCCCGATGCTGTGGAGATTCACACGGCGTCTGGGCATGACGAGGGCTTCTCGACGCTGATCCAAAGCCTTCAGCAGCACAACGTTCCCCTGCGGCGCTTGGCCGTGAGCTCCGGCTTGGAGGGCCACGGCGTGAAGGCCGATCAGTTTGCTGGTTTGCTTTGGCGTCGCTACTCCCGCCTGCGCCAAGCCGGTTACAGGCCCCTCTGGCAGCTGGATGGGCGTCCGATGAGCGGCGATGTGGGCGCTGGCACCGCGCGAGCTGCGGTTCAGCTCTGGCGTGCCATGCGTGGTCTGGCGCCGCCGGGTCCGCTTCAGCTTGCCGGTGGCACCAATGCCGCAACGCTGGAGTTCCTGCACCCGACGGAGCGGCCGGCTGGCATCGCCTTTGGTGGTGTGGCTCGTCGCTTGCTGATGCCTGTGCTGGATGAGGCGCAAACCCGTGGGCTTGCCTTGTGGCAATGGCCCGAGGGTTGGGAGCGTGCCCTCTCTCTCGCGCGTCCATTGGTTACGCCATGGTTGCAGCGCTCTTGCTAGAAGGCTGAAACGCGCAGATCCCATGGGCACGCAACGGGTCACCGACGATCTGGATCGCCTTCTTGAGCTCCTCCCGGACGCCGTGCAGGAGCGGTTGCAGCCTGTGGAGGCGCGAAAGCAGTTGCTTGAAGTGGTGCTCGATCTCGGTCGGGTTCCGGAAGCGCGTTATCCAGGCCGTGCCCTTGAGCTGGGTTCCACGCCCTTGTCTCGGCAGGATCTGGCGGCCGTGGTGGCCAGGCTTGGTCAGTTCGGTGGCGATAACCGGGCGGGAATCGAACGAACGCTTCACCGGATTAGCGCGATCCGCAACCGTCAGGGCGAGGTGGTCGGTCTGACCTGCCGGGTGGGGCGAGCCGTGTTCGGCACCGTTGCCATGGTGCGGGACCTCTTGGATGGAGGGCAGTCCCTGCTGTTGATGGGGCGCCCTGGTGTGGGCAAGACAACGGCGTTGCGTGAGATCGCCCGGGTCCTTTCAGATGAGCTGGAGCGGCGCGTTGTTGTGATCGACACGAGCAATGAGATCGCCGGTGATGGCGACATCCCCCACCCCGCGATCGGTCGGGCCCGCCGCATGCAGGTGGCCAGGCCTGAGCTGCAGCACCAAACCATGATCGAGGCGGTAGAAAATCACATGCCAGAAGTCATCGTGATCGATGAGATCGGCACGGAGCTGGAAGCACAGGCCGCGCGCACCATCGCTGAACGTGGTGTGGTGCTTGTCGCCACAGCTCACGGCAATGCTTTGGCCAACCTGATCAAGAACCCCACCCTCAGCGATCTGGTGGGAGGAATTCAGACGGTCACCCTCGGGGATGAGGAGGCCCGGCGGCGTCGCAGTCAGAAAACGGTGTTGGAGCGCGCCGCCGAACCGACTTTTCCGGTTGCAGTTGAAATGCATAGCCGGCAGCACTGGGCCATACACACTGACGTTGCCGCCACCGTGGACCAACTGCTTCGGGGTCTGAAGCCCAGGGTTCAGGAGCGCGAGCTGACGCCTGAGGGGGGCGTTCAGCTGGTGGACCCGCCGCAGTCTTCGGGTTTGCTGCGCCCTCCGTCCCAACGGCCGTTTACGGAACAGGCCGTCTCAGTTCCCGTGCCAATGCCTGCGGTCAGTTTCCGGAAGGCAAGTGCAGCAGTCGAACAATCCTCGCCGGAGACCAGCGCCGAGCACCTGCAGGTTCTCTGTTGCGGGGTTCCTCCTCGTGTTGTGGAGGAGGCCATCCGTTCCCACGGCTGGAAGGCGCAGGTTGTGGATGATTTGAGTGATGCCGATGTGGTGTTGAGCGTTCGGCTTGGCCTCAGCCGTCAACCGTCCCTGCGCCGTCAGGCCAAGGATCTGGGGATCCCGATTCTGGTGATTAAGTCCGACACCCTGCCCCAGGTGACCCGTGCCATGGCCCGTCTTCTGCGCCGTCAGGCCACCGAATCGGCCGCAGAGGTCATCTCGCCGGACCGGGTGTCTCAGGACGATGAATTGGCTGCTCTCGAGGAATGCCGTCTTGCCGTGGAACAGGTGGTGATGCCGCAAGGCCGGCCGGTGGAGTTGCTGCCGCGAACTGAGCGTGTTCTCCGGATGCAAGCCGATCTTGTGCGGCGTTACCGGCTACGCAGCGATGTCTTCGGCGAGGCTGAACTGTCCCGCTTGAGGGTTTTTCCTCCTTGATCGTTAGTTGGTGGATTGACGAACGGTTGGCTGCTATGAGTAACTATTAGTGCTCCGGTGAACCGCATGTTGCGGTCTTTCCCGGTTCAGTGGGCCGTCGCCAAGCGGTAAGGCAGCGGGTTTTGGTCTCGCCATTCCTAGGTTCGAATCCTAGCGGCCCAGTTTTTGTCCATGAACCTTCGCCCACTGCTGGTCTTCGATTTCGACGGTGTCATCGTCGATGGAATGGCCGAGTACTGGTGGAGTGCTTGGCACGCCTGTCGTCGTCTTGAGGCTGCTCCAGAGGGCTTCACCCCTGATCAGGTGCCTGACGCCTTCCGTCAGCTGCGGCCGTGGGTGCATCACGGTTGGGAAATGGTGCTGCTGGCTGCGGAACTGCCGGCGCTGAACCTTCAGGTTTGGCTGCATTCCTATGGGGAAGCGCAGGCCTTGGCACTGCAACGGCGTGGATGGCAGCCGGAGCAGCTGCAGGCGGCACTCGATGCTTCCAGAGATGAAGCGGTGCGGCAGAACCGTTCCGCTTGGTTGGCGTTGCATCGACCTTTCCCCGGCCTGGTGGAGCGGCTGAAGCAGTTGGAAGCAGAGGGGGTGGACTGGGCTGTTCTGACGACAAAAACCCAGGCCTTCACCGCTGAGCTGCTGAACAGCCTTGGCCTGCATCCTTGGCGTCTGGATGGTCGTGAGGCTGGTGCTAAGCCTCAGGTTCTGCTCCAGCTCCAGCGGCAGCGAAGCCTGTGCGGCTTCGTGGAAGACCGCCGGGTGACGCTTGAGGCGGTGCGCTCAACACCAGGGTTGGATCAACTGCCCTGTTTTCTGGTGAGTTGGGGCTATCTTCGCCCGATGGATCAGAGCGGTCTTCCGCCCGGAATTGCGTTGATCCATCCGGATCGCTTTCAGGCCCCCCTGGCGCAATGGCACTGATTCGCTAGGGTACGCTTGTACTACCTGAGACGATTCGGCGCTTCTGTGGCATTGGATCTCTCGTTCCTTAGTTTCAGGTCCTTCTCATGCCTGCAGATATGAAATCCGGCGCTTCTGATCCCCGTTCCTCCGGCGAGAGGGACAAGGCGCTAAATCTGGTTTTGGGTCAGATCGAACGCAACTTCGGCAAGGGATCGATCATGCGGCTGGGGGATGCCTCCCGCATGCGGGTGGAGACGATTTCCACCGGTGCGCTGACCCTCGATCTCGCTTTGGGTGGTGGTTACCCGAAGGGTCGTGTGGTGGAGATTTATGGCCCGGAAAGTTCCGGTAAAACCACGCTCACCCTGCACGCGATTGCTGAAGTGCAAAAGCGTGGCGGTGTTGCGGCCTTTGTGGATGCGGAGCATGCCCTGGATCCCGTCTATGCCGCATCTCTGGGCGTTGATGTCGAGAACCTGCTGGTGTCCCAGCCCGACACCGGTGAGATGGCGCTGGAGATTGTTGACCAGTTGGTGCGATCCGCGGCGGTTGACCTCGTCGTCGTCGACTCGGTGGCTGCCCTCACCCCCCGTGCTGAGATCGAAGGTGAGATGGGAGACCTGGCGGTTGGCGCCCAGGCGCGTCTGATGAGTCAGGCGATGCGGAAGATCACAGGCAACATCGGCAAGTCGGGTTGCACCGTCATCTTCCTCAACCAGTTGCGTCTCAAGATTGGTGTCACCTACGGCAACCCAGAGACCACCACTGGAGGCAACGCGCTCAAGTTCTATGCCTCGGTTCGCCTCGACATCCGTCGAATTCAGACGCTCAAGAAGGGAACCGAGGAATTTGGTATCAGGGCGAAGGTGAAAGTGGCGAAAAACAAGGTGGCGCCACCCTTCCGCATTGCCGAATTCGACATTCTCTTTGGCCGCGGAATCAGCACCTTGGGTTGTCTGCTTGATCTCGCTGAGGAGACGGGCGTTGTTGTTCGCAAGGGCGCTTGGTACAGCTATGAGGGCGACAACATCGGTCAGGGTCGCGACAACACCATCGCTTGGATGGAGGAGAACCCTGACGCAACGGCCACCATCGAAACACTGGTGCGTCAGAAACTGACCGAAGGATCTGAGGTGAAGGCGAATTCGATGCGACCTCTCGCCGCCGCTGCAAAAACGGCTGCTGCCGATAAGTCGGCTCCGGCGAAGGCTTCAGAAGCTGCCTGATATCAGGCAGCTTGGGTCAAGGGCTGCATGGTGCGGACTTGGCCCTCTTGGGCCAGATCTGCCATCCGCTGCAGTTCCTGGATGGCTTCAGCCCCTTCCAGCTTCACCAGTTCTCGGCCGTTGCGGGACTCCACCCAGCTGATGCCAAAGTCGGAGACAAGAAAGCGCACCATGTGGCCATCGCCGATGTCTGCCACAAACGAGGCCCCATGGCCATCGCGACCGTCGCCACAGGAGTAACAGGTGGCTGTTAAACCGGCGCTTTGAAGGCTGCTGGCGAGGGCCTGCAGGCTCATCACCAGGTCTTCAACGACAGATCTGTAGTGCTCGGCTAAGCGCGGAAACATGACTGAGTCTCCATTGAGACACAGCCTAAAGGTTTTCTTTTGTTTTCGTTGGTTGGGTTGAGCTGATTGCTCAGGGGGTGTCCGCAAGTGTCCACCAACCGGCCGCTGGGCCGATGAAGCGCACCGTGATCCAGAGCACCACCATCCCTCCAATGCCGATCCAGGCGCCGCGGGTGGTCACCGCCATGAACTGCTGCGTTTGGTTGCGGGTCAGCGGAAGCCAAGACACCACGCGTGGGGAGGTGTCCACAGATTTGGTGCTGGCCTTGGGCTGACGGGGGGATAAGCCCTGGGCAGCCCGGCGGCGTGCTTCTCCCATGCACTTCTGAACGTTGAAGGGAGGTTAGGCGTTGTTCACTCCGGCAGCAGTCGCTGCAATGGAATCCAAGGTTCCAGTCGATGCAGCACCTGATCACCCCAGCTGCGCCCTCGGAGGCGGCCATCGAGGATGGCCAGGCGACCACCACTGCGGCGCAGCGGTGCAATGGCGGCAGGGATCAGGCTCAGGGCTTCCGGCAGCAGAAGGGTGCGGAACCAGTCATCTCCCTGCTGCTTCAACCGTTCCACCCGAGCCGAGGTGAGCGGATTGTCCAGGCTGGCGATGGGGAGCATGCCGATAATTAGCTGTGCTGGGGTCGGCAGCTGCTCCTGATGCTCCAGCCACCAGTCCCAGCTGCAGGTCACCACGCCATTGCTTTCGGGTGCTGTCGACTCCTGCACTACACGGCGTCCGAATTCCGCAGCCAGGGAGCTGGTCAGCTGCCGACGCAGCTGGTCGTCATTGATCAAAACGATGGTGAGCCCCGCCTGGCCAAGGATTAGCCGTCTGCTCTCCTCCAGGAGATGTTGGGCGTAGATCCGTGTGTTCGGCAGCGGTTGGCGACGCGGGGCATAGAGGGGGAGCGGTTCATTCAGCTCCCGTTCACGCAGTGTTGCCCGCACGTCAGGGACTATTCCGGCCTGTTCGAATTCCAGATCCAGCCTGGCGTCGTCTCCATTGCTGCTGAACATCAGGCAGGGGTGATCCAGCAGCACCCCCCTCAGCAGTTGGAGTGGTTCGAGGGGGGCCAGCTTCCAGCACCACTGGAGCAGCCGGTGATCCAGTTCAGCCCATTGACCCCACTCCGCCGGGTTGATGCTGCGGAGGGTGTTCCATGGCTCAGGGCTGGCTGGCAACAGCTGAAGCAGGTCACGCAGGGCCTGCCCCGCTGAGCCTTCGAGTCGCAAAGCGCCACCGGGCCTCGTGGCATCAGCGAACAGCTGCCGGCTCATGCGGTCATGCAGCTCTAGCAATCCGGATTCAGCCTGGGGACAGGCCTGGCGTAGCTCATCCCAGTGCTGATGCTCGATCTCCAAGCTGAGAGCGTTGCGCATCCTCCGGCTCAATTGATCCATCTCGGGGATCAGCAGTTGCCGTTGGCCCAAGTGCCCGTCCCGATGGGCCTGAATCAGCTCGCCAACATCCATCAGCCAGAGCTGTGGACCCTCCGGAGGCTTTGGCCCCTGCCAGCAGGGAAGCCTCAGACCCTGGTTGCGGAGACGGGGCAATTCCAGCTGCAGCAGGCGCCGGCGCTGAGGGGCCGTCAGCACCAGCGCTCCTGCTTCGGGAGCCAGGCACAGCGGCACCAGCAGACCGAGCCACCATCGTTCGCTGCTGCTGGGGGGGAGCTGAACGAGCGTCGTATCGCGACGCCTCAGGCTTCTTGCCACCAGCCTGCTCAGGGTCAGGTGGTGGGGCCAGTCCGATTCCTCCTGACGAAGCAGGGTTTTGATCTGATGGTGGGCCTGGGCTTCCAACATTCTCAAACCCTAAGCAGGGTCCCCCCGTCGATTGGTTCATGGCAATCCATCCATCAACATGGCTTCACGACCCTGCGGGAGGGATGGCGGTGCAACCGGGACGTGTGGGGATCGTTGGCCTTGGATTGATTGGGGGATCCCTTGGTTTGGATCTCCAGGCACGGGGCTGGACTGTGCAGGGCCTCGTGCATCGTCAGGCCACGGCGGATCGCGCCATGGCCCGAGGGCTGGTGGGAGCGGTGTCGACCGATCCCACCAGCCTCTCGGATTGCGATCTGGTGATCCTGGCGTTGCCAATTCCCTTGCTATTGAACCCACCGGATGAGCTCGTTGCCGCCCTACCTGAAGCAGCTGTGGTCACCGATGTCGGTTCGGTCAAACAGCCTGTGTTGGAGGCTTGGCGCCAGCGGCATCCCCGCTTTGTAGCCAGTCACCCCATGGCAGGCACAGCTGAGGCGGGCGTTGAGGCTGGGGTGACGGATCTGTTCCGCGGCCGCCCTTGGATCGCAACTCCTGATCAAGAAACAGACTCCGCTGCCCTGGCCCAGGTTCGTGATCTGGCCGTCAGCGTGGGCGGTCATTGGCTGATGTCCACCGCCTCCCAGCACGACCAGGCGGTTGCTCTGATTTCCCACATGCCGGTGTTGGTGAGTGCTGCACTGCTGCGGGCGGTTGGAGATGAACGGGATCCGGAGATCCGGCAGCTAGCCATGGTGTTGGCGTCCAGTGGCTTTGCCGACACCAGTCGAGTGGGTGGAGGGAACCCCCAGCTGGGGGTGGCGATGGCCTCCACCAACCGGGAGGCGGTGTTGCGCGGCTTGGCGGCCTACCGCTGGAGCCTGGAGCAGCTTGAAGATGCTGTTCTCCAGCAAAACTGGTCTCAGCTCGAGTTGGAACTGCGCCGAACGCAGACCCTGCGCCCGGATTTTTTGAGGGCACCGGGGGAGGTCAGCTCTGAAAGCTGAGGGGTTGTCCCCGTTCCGCCCTGAGCTGACGGCAAGCATTCAGGGCTGAAAGGCTCACCCCTGCTGTGCCTTCTCCCGGATGGATGCTGTCGCCGCAGAGCCAAAGACCAGGCATGGGCGTTCGTCCTGCCAAGCCGAAGGGGCCGAACCGGCTTGGATGCTGCCCAAGGCCTCCGACCATGCCATTGGGACGGCCTGTCCAGCCGGCGAAGCCCCGTGGTGTTGCCAGTTCAGCGTGCAACCAGGCGTCGTCTTCAAGTGACAGCCAGCGGTTTAGTTCGGCTTGGATCAGGTTCAGCGTCTCTGTTTTGTGCTGTTGGTACTCCGGCTCCGGCAAGCGGCACCAGTCGCCTATTGGGGTGAACACGCTGGCAATCAAGGTGGCCTGCCCCTTTGGCGCACGGCCATCTCCCTCGCGGCTTACAGAGACGAACAGGGATCCCGGGGATGCGCAGCCCCGCTGGAGATGACCTGGGCAGGGATTCGGCAGTGCATCACGCTGCACCGCTCCGTAGAGCACCAGTGCACCACTCGGTTCATGCAGGGTCTGCAGTCGTTTGCGGTAGCCCTTGGGCAGCTGATCCGGTTTGATCAGCTCCAGCAGGCACTGGGGGGGCAGGCTGCAGACCACATCGCGGCTGCTGAGTTGTTGTTCCGCGCCCTTGCCGGACCTCACATTCACCTGCCAACCGGATGAGCTGGGCTGCAGCTTGGTGACCCGATGCTTCATCAGCACCGTTCCGCCGTCACGTTCAATGGCGGCCACCAGCTGATTACTCAGCACCTGCATCGATCCCTCCAGATGCCACAGCCCGAGAGGTGCTTGGGCCATTTGCAGGACGGTTGCGCCGTACAGCGCCGCCGTGCGATCGGCCGGCTCCTGGGAGTACAGCTTCAGCTGGAGGTCGAGAAAGCGCCGCAGCCGTTGATCTTCACCGCACCCACACAGCTGCAACAGATCGGCGATGGTCAGACCTGTGAACAGTCCCGATGCCAGCGTTGCGGGACGCAGGGCCCGCAGCAATGTGCCGAGATCCCAGAGGGAGCGCGGTGTCACCACGGGGTCCTGGTTGGCGAACTGCCAGTTGCTGGAATGCAACTGATGGCAAAGACTCCAGAAGCGTTGGCTGCCGGGAAATTGACGTTCACGCTCGGCGGCCCAGGCTTCCGGGTCATGCCAGAGCGAAATGGGAGGGGAGCCATCGCCCAGGTCGACCACACAACCTGGGTTCAGAAGCTCGGCCGTGGGCAGAGGCATGTCCAGATGCTTGAGCAGTCGCGCATGACTGCCACCGGGCTCCAACCCGGCGACCTGGGTCGCCCCAACATCGAACACCCATGGACCACGCCGGAACGTTCCGGCACATCCCCCCGGTTGTTGATGCGCTTCCAGCAGCGTGACGTCGACGCCATCGCGGGCAAGCAGTGCCGCTGCGGTTAAGCCAGCGATCCCACCGCCCACCACGATCACGCTGGAATCGCTCACGACGCTCAGAAGAATCGAGCCATGCTGGCAAGACAGGGGGCTTGCTGAGGATGAATAGCGAACTGCGTCGGGATCTCACCGCGGAAGACGGCCCGTTGGCGGGGGCTGTCATCACGGATGTCTCCCCCGTCGGCGGTGGAAGCATTCATCAGGCCTGGAAACTGCACCTGCTTGATGGTCAGGTGTTGTTTGCCAAAAGCGGTGGCGCTAGCGCGTTGCCCTTGTTTGAGGTGGAGGCGGAGGCCCTTGAGGCTTTGCATGCCCAAGCCGATGCCTCGTTCCTGGTTGTGCCGCAGCCCATCGCTCTGGCAGCACTGCCCCATGGTGCTGTGCTGCTGTTGCCTTGGTTGGATTGCGGTGGCAGCGACCAAACGGCCCTCGGCCGGGGTTTGGCACTGCTGCATCAATCGTCGATGTCATCCAGCCCAGGTCGTTTCGGCTGGCATCGTGACGGCTTCATCGGCGCTGGACCTCAACCGGGGGGGTGGTGCGATGACTGGGGATCGATCTTCGTGGAGCTCAGGTTGCGCCCGCAAATGGAAGCCCTTAATGGGTTGAAGCAGGTTTCAACGGACCTCAATCCCTTGTTGCTACGCCTCGCAGATCATCTGAATGAGCATCAACCGCGTCCGGCCTTGGTTCACGGCGATCTCTGGGGTGGGAATGCTGCCTGTCTGAGCGATGGACGGGGGAGCATTTTTGATCCCGCCAGCTGGTGGGCTGATCGGGAAGTTGATTTGGCCATGACCCGGCTGTTCGGGGGCTTCGGAGAAGACTTCCGATCGGGATATCGGGAGGTGCTACCCGAGGCTTCAGGCGCTGACGGTCGAGTGGAGATCTACAACCTCTACCACCTGCTCAACCACGCCAATTTGTTTGGGGGGAGTTACGTGAGCCAATGCCGAGCCAGTCTCAGAGAACTGGCTCGGCGGCTTTGAGCATCAGCCCAGGTACTCCTTCCGGAGGGTTTGAACACGCTGGACCAGAGCATTGCGCTTTTCGCTCGTGGTCAAGTTTTTCCAGCTCCATTGGCCTACCACCACCACGCCGAGCAGTTCGAGCAGCCCCGGAACGATTGGCAGCAGATTGATCGTGTCGAGGATTCCCTTGATCAGGATCTGAGCAATAATCACGGCCGCAAAGATGCCGACGATCTTGCCGATGCGGCCCATCTGACTCCAGTCGACCCCATCGAGAGTTTCGTTCACCTTGCCGAGAACGTCGCTGTAGCGCTCAGCAAATGAGGTGGTGTCGTCCTGAGTTGGAGCGTCGACGGGTGTCGTCACAGTTGTGGCGGCATCCTTTACTTCAGTGGGGGCGTCACTCATGAGAACGACTAAATCCTTCACAATTTCAGCTGAGCGTATCGGTGCGGCGCGGTCTACGCCATCCGTCCTGCAAATTGATTACCGATGCCACACGGATTTGCGCCGCATGTTGTTGGCGCCTCACCCCGAAGAAGGCTGTGCATTGCTGCTGGGAGAACGGACGAATTCAGGCTGTTTGAGGCTGATCACGATCTGGCCCTGTTGCAATGTCTGGGGACGAGGAGCATTTGGTCAGCGGCCTGTCCACGATCGTCGCAGAAGGTTTCTGGTGGATCCGAGGGAGCAGTTGGCCGCCCAGCGATGGGCCCGGGATCGCCATCAACGTTGTCTTGGTGTGGCCCACTCCCATCCGGCGTCCGAGCCCGTTCCCTCGCCCCACGATCGGCGCTGGGGGGAGGCTGAAAGTCTGATGCTGATTCTCTCTTTCTCGTATGGCCTGCGGGCCTGGTGGCTGCATGGTGACCGCAGCGTGGATGAAATCCCGATTCAGCTCTGGGACACTCACAACCATGCATGACCAACCGATGCTGAGTGCTGATGAGCGGGGGCGCTACGCCCGCCATCTGATCCTTCCCGAGGTTGGTCCTGCCGGTCAGCTCCGGTTGAAGTCTGCTTCTGTGCTCTGTGTTGGCAGCGGGGGACTGGGATCTCCTCTGCTGCTTTACCTGGCCGCGGCAGGTGTGGGTCGCATCGGAATCGTGGATGGAGATGTGGTGGAGCTCTCCAATCTCCAGCGGCAGGTAATCCACAGCTCCAGCGGGGTTGGTGGTTCCAAAGCCCGCTCGGCCGCAGCGCGGATCCACGATCTCAATCCCCACTGCCAGGTGGAGGTGCATGAACACATGCTGACTGTGAGCAATGCCCTGGACCTCATCGGTGACTACGACTTGGTCTGTGATGGCACTGACAACTTTCCCAGCCGGTATCTGATCAACGACGCCTGTGTGTTGCTTGGGAAACCCCTCGTCTATGGCTCCGTGCAGCGCTTTGACGGCCAGGTCAGCGTGTTCAACAGCACGCCGACGAGCCCCAACTACCGCGATCTGCTGCCGGAACCACCTCCGCCAGACGCTGTTCCATCCTGCTCGGAGGCTGGTGTGATGGGTGTGATGCCGGGGCTGATCGGTTTGCTCCAGGCCACCGAAGCGATCAAACTGATCACCGGCATCGGTGACTGCCTGGACGGTCGAATTCTGGTGGTTGATGCCTTGGCGATGCGATTTCGGGAACTCACCCTCCGCGTTGATCCAGACCGACCGAAGGTTGAGAGCCTGATTGACTACCGCCAGTTTTGCCGTCCGGCGTCATCGGAGATGGAAGCCATCACTGTCACGGAACTGAAGGCCCTACTCGATTCCGCTCCAGACGAGATTGCGCTTGTCGATGTGCGCAATCCTGCTGAGGCAGAGGTGGCTTCGATTGAAGGAAGTCACTTGGTTCCGTTGGCCTCGCTGGAGAGTGGAGAGGCGATCGATCGCGTTCGCGCTTTGGCGGAGGGACGGCGTCTTTTGGTGCATTGCAAGCTCGGTGGGCGCTCTGCGCGTGCCGTTGAGCTGTTGGGTCAGCAGGGAATCGCGGCCACGAATGTGACCGGTGGAATTGATGCCTGGTCGCAGCAGGTGGATCCTGTAATTCCTCGCTACTGAACCCGAGGGTTAGTAATCCACCCGTCGTTTCAGGTCGACGCCCTGTTCGGCGTAGGAATTAGCCCGCTTACTGGTCCTGTTTGCGCCTCTGCGTTCCCCTGCTGTCACTAGCTTCCTATCGCCTTTGTGGATTTGCTCAGATAGGTCAGAGGCTCCATCTCATAGCGTTTCTGGCCTCAACCGACTGGGTCGGTAGGAAAGAAGGAAGCTCTGCTGACCGGCAAAATCCTGTTTTACGGCGGTGATCAGGTCTTCACCGGTATTCCAGACCCAAATCTGCTCGTTGTGGCTCCTGTGTTCCAGGTTGGTGCTTAGTGGTTGTCCATGCCTGGCACGCAGACCCGCCAGAACCTCTGTCATGTCGTCGATGGCGAATTCATACGCGAGGTTCGTCAGACCTTGGTCGGGGTCCACATCAAAGGTGGCTCGAGAGGCGGGGAGCCGATCCAACAACACATTGCGAGCAATAAAACGCCTGGTTTGCTCTTTATCGATGGGTTGGCTTTCGCCCAGATGGTTCGTCACCTGCTCGAGCGGCATCCCCCAGGTCAAGCCTTCCACGCAGGCAACCACTGGCCCAGGGCTGAAGAGCAAGAGCAGTGCCAGGCCCGTTGGGATCAGCAAGGTCTGAATCCAACGCAGCACAGTCATGCCAGAAACAATGTCTTGTTCGGATTGTGTTGAGTCATGGCTTGGGTGACTACCAGCGCGTCTGTTAACCAGCACTGATGTCATGAGCCGCCGGCAGTTGGGCGTGATTTGTAGAGGTCTTGTGCGATTAGCAGTCCTATATACAAACTTCGTACAAACCCTCTCGAGGCCTCAATAATCCACGCCACGCTTGAGATCCACTCCCTGTTCTGCGTAGTGCTTGTGGCACACCATCTCTGAATGGATGCTTGCCAGATCGAAGTAGGCGGGCGGGTTTTTGCACCGCCCCGTAATGATCACCTCAGTTTCCGCAGGTTTGCGCAGCAGGGTTTGCAGGATCGGTTCGACGGGCAGCAGCTCAAGATCCACCGTGGGGTTCAACTCATCGAGGATCACGGTTTTGTAGAGGCCGCTGGAGATGGCAGCCCGTGCGATCTCCCAGGCCCGCTCGGCTTCCACGTAATCAATCGGCTCCTGCTGCCCGCGCCAAACGATGGCATCGCGGCCGGAGCGGAGGTGGTCCACCAGGTGGGGATAGCTCTCGCGCAGAGCGGCGATAGCCGCATCTTCGGTGTAGCCGCTGCCGCCTTTGAGCCACTGCAGGATCAAGACCCGATGGCTCTTGTCTTGGCTGATGCCCCGGCCGATGGCCTGCAGCCCTTTCCCAAGTGCACTGGTTGATTTGCCTTTGCCTTCACCGGTGTAGATCTCGATACCGCTGCTCACATTGAGAGGCACCACCCGGTTGTCATTCATGCCCGGACGGCGATGGGCCCGCATCTCGGAGTGGAGGTCGGCTACACGCACCAGTGGGGCAGGTGCGGCCCGACCGGTGACGATGATTTCCATCCCCTCTGGCCGGTTGCTGAGGGTGCTGACCACATCCTCAAGATCCAGCAGGCCGAGGTCCAGTACAGGATTCAGTTCGTCCAGGACTACAACTGAATAAAGGGCGCTAGCGATTGCCCCCTTGGCAATCACCCAGCCCCGCTGGGCTTCGTCCCGGTCGAATCGGGTGGCCTCGTCGGCGGTGAAGTGATCGGCTCGTCCGGTGCGCAGGTGGTCGATCAGATGGGGGAAACCCTGTTGCAAGGCCTCGATTGCCGCATCCTCGTCGTAGGCCCGTCCTGGGCCTTTGAGGAAGCGCAGCAGCAGCACTCTGGTCTGCCTTTGCTCGCAGATGCCGAGTCCAATGGTGCGCAGCACAACGCCGAGGGCCGCCTGGCTTTTGCCCTTGCCCTCGCCGTCATAGATGTGCAGCTGTCCGTGGCTGCGCTCGCGGCTGTCCGCTGCGGTGACAATGCCGATGCTTCGAGGCATGGGGACAGCTCTTACCGTTGGAGCCTACCTAGCTCAACTGGTTTTCCCCGCTGATGTTTCGGTTGCAGGAGACTTTGGCCGATCGAGAGCAGCAGCTGCTGGCGGACCTGCGGCACTGGATGGCTTTGCAGTCTTCCCTATGCGTGGCCTATTCCGGCGGTGTCGATAGCACCCTGGTGGCGGCGATGGCCTATGAAGCCAAGGGCGATGCCGCTCTGGCAGTAACGGGGGTCTCCCCGGCCCTGGCGCCGCATCTGTTGCGGGAAGCCCGTGATCAGGCCTCATGGCTCGGTATTCCGCATCGGGAGTGTCCGACGGCCGAGTTGAACGACCCCGACTACAGCAGCAACCCCGTGGATCGCTGCTTTGCCTGCAAGCGTGAACTGCACCACCACCTTCAGCCCATTGCTGCGGCGGCGGGTGATGCCTTGGTGATTGATGGGGTCAACCTCGATGACCTCGGCGATCACCGTCCCGGCATTGACGCGGCCCGACAGGCAGGGGTTCGTTCCCCCCTGGCTGAACTGTTGATCGACAAAGCAGCGATCCGTGCTTTGTCTCGTGCCCTTGGTTTCCCCTGGTGGGACAAGCCGGCGCAGCCCTGCTTGGCCTCTCGCTTTCCCTATGGCGAAAGCATCAGCGCCGAGCGGTTGAAGCGGGTGGGCCAGGCGGAAGCTTGGTTGATCTCCAGGGGGTTCAGCACCGTCCGTGTGAGATCCCATGGTCTCGCCGCACGGATAGAGGTGCCCAGTGACCAGATTCGTGCTGTGCTCGCGCTTACGGAGAGCGAACCCTTGGTCGAGGCCTTTCGCTCCCTTGGTTTCACCTCCGTCAACCTGGATCTCGAAGGTCTGGTCAGCGGCAAGTTGAACCGCCGCTGATCTGGCGTAGCCCTGTTCAGCTGGGGAGCTGACTTGGCGTTTCCACAGGTTCTCTTACTCCGGTGGCAATGGCCGCAGGCGTTTCTCGCAGAAAGCTTTTCAGCGCGTGCCGTTTCGCTTGAAGCTCACGGCAGAGAATGGCGCAGGCCTGCTCCGGCATGGTGTGGTCCCCACAAGTGAACACATCAACAGCGGCATAGCCGGATTCCGGCCAGGTGTGGATGGAAATGTGGGATTCCGCCAGCAGGGCCAGGCCCGTGACGCCCTGGGGTTGAAATTGATGGGTGATCAGGTTCAGCAGCGTCGCACCAGCGCCCTTGGCTGCTGAGGTGATCGTTGTACGGATGAATGCTTCGTCGTCGAGCCGGCTGGGATCGCAGTCGTAGAGCTCAAGAATGCAGTGTTTGCCAACCATGTCGGTGGCATGAATCTCAGGTGCCCCCCATCCCGGGTTGGGATGCAGTTCAGAGAGGGTCTGCTCCATCAGGCGATGAGAGAAAAACAGGTCCGCCACCTTATCCGATCTGCAGGTCGGGTCTCAGTTCTCTTGCTCCAAGAATTTGGGCCTGCTGCTGCCATCCGCCGCCAAAGCCTTCGAGGTGGGTGGCGCTCACCAGGCATTGATGCGATTCGCCCACGGCCTCAAGCAGAAGCTGCTGCCGGGTGGGATCCAGTTCGGCAAGCACGTCATCGAGAAGCAGCATTGGTGGCTCCCCACACAGCTGGGTCACCAGCTCCAGTTCGGCAAGCTTCAGGCCCAGCACCAGCGACCGCTGCTGGCCGGCTGAACCAAACCGTCGTGCCGGGCTACCCCCCAGCAGCAGGGCGATCTCGTCCCGGTGCGGGCCCACACGGCAGCTGCCCAGCCGTTCCTCTTCCTCCCGCTGTTCGCGCAGTTGCTCCTCGATGGCGAGTCGCCAGGGTTCTTCGGCATCCTCACCATCGAGCCGGCTACCAGGTTTGTAGTGCAGTTCCAAGGCTTCAGTGCCCCCGCTGAGGTGGGTTTGCCAGCTCTGGGCAATCGGTTCCAGCCGATGCAGGGCGCGTTGCCGGCGCCGGTGAATTCTGGTGCTCACCAGCGCCATCTGAACGTCAAACGCGTCGAGCAGTGCGTGGCGTTCGGCACTGGAGATCTGCCTCTGGCGCCAGAGCTGGCTGCGCTGTCGCAACAACCGGTTCAGCCGTGCCATCAGATCGGCGTACACCGGTTCAAGTTGCAGCACCACCCGGTCAAGCCACTGGCGGCGTAGGGCGGGTTCGCCCCGCACCAGATCAAGATCGAGGGCACTGAAGCCGATGCAGCGCAGCGGCCCAATCAGGTCGAGCTGGCGATCCAGCAGCTTTCCGTTTCGTCTGGCCTGACGGCCTCCCTGGCGCCGCAGTTCCAGTTCCAGGCGATCCCCATCTCCCACCTCGGCCCGGATCAGGGCCTGGGGTGTGTCCCATTGAATCAGGTCTCGATCATTGCTGCAGCGATGGGAGCGCAGGCTGCCTAGCAGCTCAACTGCCTCGAGCAGGTTGGACTTGCCAATGCCATTGGGTCCGATCACCAGCAGACGTGGCTGCGTCAGTTCCAGCTGCAGAACGGTGTGGTTCCGGAAGCCCTGCAGTTGGAGCCTGTGGAGCCGGATGGGTGCTGGGGCGACCAGTGAGTAAGGTACTTGTATCGGGACGGTTGCCGCTCGATATCACTGCGGCTTAACGCCGATCAGTGGGCATGTAGCTCAGTTGGATAGAGCATCAGATTCCGGTTCTGAGGGTCGGGGGTTCGAGTCCCTCCATGCTCGTGTTTGATCCTTACGTCT
Source organism: Synechococcus sp. MU1642 (assembly GCF_020514115.1). GTDB lineage: Bacteria > Cyanobacteriota > Cyanobacteriia > PCC-6307 > Cyanobiaceae > Parasynechococcus. The sequence goes on along the minus strand of NZ_VTKZ01000008.1, from coordinate 80,452 downwards.
CAGCTCAGGCTGAGTCCCATGGCGCGGATGCCGTTGGGATCAATAAGGAAACCCTGTTGTTTGAGAGCCTCCAATGCATCTGCAGGGGCGGAGATCGAAAGGCTGCAGCCTGGCAGATCCCGGCGCAGGATCTGCAGGGCACGGTGCACAAGAACGGCAAAAAGGGCCCCTTGGTTTGGCCCTGGTTTTGCGGCCAGGTTCCAAAGATTGGCGTTGAGGGCAAGATCACTGGTGGCCCGAACAAACCCGATTAGTTCCCCATTCGCTTCATCCAGGATGCTGATTTGCCAAAGGCTGCGCTGAAGGGCGAGCTCCCAGCGTTCCTCAGGGTGGGTTGATTCCCCGCAGGACATCAGCAGGGTGTTGAGCTGCTGGGAGGTGGGAGGGGTCGATGTTTCGAGTCGCGTTCCCTCAGGCAAGGGTGGAATCGAGGGTTGTTGAAGGAACGACAGCACAGTGGATCAACCGGTGTTGCGCATGCCGGCTGCAATGCCGTTGAGGGTGAGTAAGGCTCCCCTAAGCAGTTCACTGCGGCTGTAGGTGCGGGTGTCCTCGGGGGCGCCTGGTGTCTCACTCATGGGAGGTTGCCGGTTCTGATCACGCAGCCGCTTCAGAAGTGCAACCTGAAGAAAGCCCAGGGGAACGATGGTGCGGTTGCGCAGATCAACAGACAACTGCAGCCCTTGATCAGCCCCCAGCAGTCGGTTCTGTCCTGTGATTCCCAGAACCAGTTTGCGGGTGAGTTCGTATTCCTTGGCGATCACCTGGAAGATCGCTTCAAAGGCCTCCCGTTGTTCGGGGTGCCCCAGGCTGTTCATGTAGTGATGGGCCAGGTCGAGATCCACCTTGGAGAGGGTCATTTCCACTTTGGAAATGAGCATCCGGAAGAAGGGCCAACGTTGATGGAGTCGCCGTAGCAGGTCGAGCTGTTCGGAATCACTGCCCACTTCTTCCGACAGCGCTGTGCCGAAGCCAAACCAGCTCGGCAGCAGGAATCGACTCTGGGTCCAACCGAAGACCCAGGGAATCGCCCGCAGACTGGACAAGTCTTTGGCACCTGTTTTGCGTCGGGCCGGTCGGCTGGAGATCTGCAGTTTGCTGATTTCTTCGATCGGCGTGACCTGCTGGAAAAACGCCACCAGATCGGGATTGTCGTGAACCAACGCCCGGTAATGCTCCCTTGAACGGGTGGCGAGGCGACTCATCAGCTGATTCCAACTTGGTGTCGCATCCAGCTGGTTGGTTACCAGGCTGTTCTGAACCACGGCCGTGGTTACGGTCTCCAGGTTGTAAAGCGCCAACTCGGGCAGGCTGTACTTGGAGTTCAGTACTTCACCCTGTTCGGTGATTTTGATCCGGCCCTGCAGGGTGCCGCTGGGTTGGGCCAGGATCGCCTGGTAAGCCGGCCCTCCGCCTCGACTGACAGACCCACCGCGGCCGTGGAAGAGGCGAAGCGCCACATCCTGGCGGCTGGCGAGCGCCTGAAGTGCGATCTGAGCCTGGTGAATCTCCCAGTTGCTGGAGAGAAAGCCGGAATCCTTGTTGCTGTCTGAGTAGCCCAGCATGAGCTCTTGCAGCGGCTGTTTCTGTTGGCCTGCAACCGGTAGGAGTTCGCGGTAGAGCGGCGTTTTAAACAACCCTTCCATCACCGCAGGTGCCCGTTGGAGATCCTCCACGGTTTCGAACAGCGGCACCACCAGTAGGGAGGCCCGTTTGTTCGGCGGGTCCACCAGGCCCGCCTCTTTCGCCAGCAGCAGAACCTCCAAGAGATCCGATGCCGTGTGGCTCATCGAAATCACATAGGAGTTGCAGATCCGCGGACCGAACTCCTCCTGGAGGCGCTGCAGCATTCGGAACACCGCCAACGTTTCCGCTGTTGGCTCCGACCAACTGGCGGCTGGCGGAATCAGGGGCCTGCGGGTCTGCAGTTCCTGCAGGAGCCATGCCATCCGCTGCATTTCGTCCATGTCCCCGTAAGCCTGGGGCAGTTCCAGGTTGCGGGTGAGTTCATCGATCGCATCGCTGTGGCGGGTGCTCTCCTGACGGATATCGAGGCTGGCCAGAGAGAACCCAAAGATGTGCACCTGGTGCAGCAGCGTGTCGAGCTGTTCGCAGCTCAATTCGGTACTGACGAGGCTGTTGCGGACCAACTCCAAGTCACTGCGGAATTGATCTACCGAGGTGTAGTGGAGAACATCGGCTCCTCCTAGTCCGTCCTGGGGATCGGCCAGGGCTTCACAGGGCATCTGCCATCCCGCCTCCGACAGCTGATTGTTGCGGGCGAGCGTCCGCTCAAGCTTTTCGAGCACGTAGCAGAGCTTCAGCCGGTAGGGCTCCAGTCGGTATCGGGCTGCTCTGCGCTCGTAGATCTCTGGGAACCGGAGTCGATCCATCTCCAGCGACTCCAGCAGTGATGGTGCCACCTGGCTCCACTGCATGGAGATGCTCAGCTGCTGCCGGAGTGACTGGACGGAGTGGATGTACAGCTCCAGCATCAGCTGACGCTGGTAACAGGCTGTTCGCCAGGTGATGTCGGGTGTCACTGAGGGATTGCCATCTCGATCGGAGCCCACCCAGGAGCCGAAGGTGCAGAACGACGCCTGGGGGACCTGGACATCGGGGTAGTGGCGATGCAGGGCAGTGATCAGCCTCTTACGCAGTTTCGGCATCGCTTCAAACAACACCTGCTGGAAGTAGTGCAGAGTCGAATCCACCTCATCGATCACTGTGGGTTTGAACTGGTGGAGTTCATCGGTCCGCCACCACAGTCGGATTTCCTCTTCCAATTGGTCGTGACAGTCCTCGCGCAGCTGATGCGCGAGAGGGGTGTCTGATTGAAGTTGTTGGAGCAAGTTGGCCACACGTCGCTGCTTGTGACGCACTGTGTGCCGAACGATCTCCGTGGGATGGGCGGTGAACACCAGGCGGATATCTAGCTCCCGCAGCAGGTGCTCCACCTGTGCGGGGGGGACGTTCATTCGACGCAGCCGCTCGAAGACCTCTCCAAAGGTGGCTGGATCGGTTTGGTTGGCGAGGGGCGGAGCAAAGGGATCAAAGGCATCCCGTTGGGCCGTGTCAGCACTGGGATTGGGCCTGAGGCTGTCGAGGTAGCTGTCTTCTTCGATCCGTTGCTCAAGGATGTTGATGAGCTGGAAATACAGAGAAAAGGCACGGGCGGCTGAGATGGCCTCCGAAAGGTCCATGGCCTTGATCAGCTCGACGATCGCATCGCTCGTGCTGTCGCCGTCCCGCCCTTCCAGAGAGACGGGGTCACTGAGTTGTTTGAGCCTCAGCAGACGTTCGCTCTGTTCCGGTGGGCACTCACTGCGCAGCACCGACTTCCAGAGGTCTTCAATTAGATCAAGACGGTGCTGAAGAAGCTGCCCTGCGCCCGATCCGCCACCGCTCAAGCGTGCAGTCTCTTGCTCGGAGACAGGGGTGGTGGACTCGGGCATGAAGTCTCCACGCTGCGACGAACTCGACATGATCATCCCAAATAGGCTTCCCCGGTGGAGATCCCTTCCTCCTCCTCCATCCGCTGGATGCCTTCTTGAAGAAGGTCTTCGATGGATTGGCCTTGGCCAAGCGCCGTTTCCCAGCGCATGGCTTGATTCCCATCGGCGAGCAGGCCATGCAAGGGCCTTAGGCAGGCGCTGAGCTGGAGCGATTCAGCCAGGGGAGCTATCTGATCAATCAGCTCAAGAAGCCAGTCCTTGCAAGTGATGGCACGGCCATCTTGCCAATGCCGGAGTTCAGCGTTCAGGCTGGATCGGGCGACGGCGGCGTCATTGCTGTCGGCCAGTTGGACTAGTTCGTCAGCGGAAAGGGAGCTGCTGCAGAGCGGATCGAGGCTTTCGATGTTGTTCTTGAGGGCCAGCAGCCTCAGCTCCAGCAGACAGGTGATCGCCAGCAGCTCATGGGGATTGGTGACCAGATCACAGATCCGTAACTCCAACCGGTTGAGGTCGTAGGGGCGCTGCGGACCATTGGGCCGAACGGACGTCCACAGGTGACGCTCGTTGCGCATAGCACCCGTGGCCAGTTGCTCTTCCACCCACTGGATGTAGTGCTCGTGATTCCTAAAGAGAGGAACCGCAGGCGGCGTTATGGGGAATTGGTGCCATCGCTGAGAGTGGTGGTTGGTGCTGCGCCCATCCAAGAAGGGAGAACTGGCACTCAGGGCGAGCAGCAGAGCTGCTTCGCAGCGCACGAGCCGGACCGCTGCAAACAACCAGTCGAGATCTGTGATTCCGAGGTTGATGTGAATGCTGGCTGTCACGACCCTGGTGCCATACAGCTGTTCAATCAGCGCGTGATAAGCGTTGTCGGGGTCGGAGCGTTCGAATCGGCTGCTGTTACCAAGGCTCATGGTGCTGCCGGGGAGAAGCGTCAGCTCCCGTTCCTGCAGCCACCGCCGCAGCGTCCGCCGGGGAGAAAGCAGCGCCTCGGGCAGTTCGGCGTAATCCCGGATTGGGTCGGTGATGTATTCGAGATTGCGACAGTCCGGTTCTGTCACGAAGCCAGGTAGTTCCATGGCCACGTCGGGAGCGACGCCCACGTTGGCTCCGTTGGTTTGACCGGTGAACAGTTCAACCTCGAAACCTTTCAGCAGAAGTGGTTGCGCTGTCATTCCGGTGGATTCAGGCACGCGAGTGCAGTCAGCATTCCCCGGGCCTTGTTCAGGGTTTCCTCAAACTCTGCCGTCGGCTGTGAATCGGCAACAACGCCTGCCCCGGCCTGCACCTTGACCCGGCATCCTCCGCCTTCGCGTGGTTGCACCACCATGGTTCGGATCGTGATCGCCGTGTTGAGGGCCCCCGCCAGATCAACGGATCCGTAGACCCCGGAATAGGGGCCACGCGCATCGGGCTCAAGATCGTGGATGAGTTGCATCGCACGGATTTTCGGTGCGCCGCTGACGGTGCCGGCGGGAAAAGCCGCCATCAGCAGATCCCACACATCGTGCTTCGGGCCAAGGCGTCCTTCGACTTGGCTGACGATGTGCATCACGTGCGAGTAGCGCTCGATCACCATCAGGTCTTGCACCGCCACGCTTCCAGGCTGACAGACCCTGCCGAGGTCATTGCGGCCCAGATCAACAAGCATCACGTGCTCAGCCCGTTCTTTGGGATCGGCCAGCAGGTCAGCTTCCAGCTCGCGGTCCTCCAGGGGCGTGGCGCCGCGGGGCCGAGTTCCGGCGATGGGCCGCAGGCTGGCGTGGATGCCATCAGCAGCCGGTTCGGCTTGAACCATCACCTCTGGACTGGAGCCAATCAGTTGCCAGTCCCCAAAGTCGAAGAACGCCATGTACGGGGATGGATTCACCATTCGCAAACTGCGGTACAGCTCCAGGGGTGATTGAGGCACCTCGGTTTCCAGGCGCTGACTGATCACCAGTTGGAACACATCGCCGGCTGCGATGTGTTCCTTGGCGGTGTCGACGGCTGCTTCGAATTCATCAGGGCTGCGGTTGGAGCACACAGCGGGAAGCTCTGTGCTTCTCGCGTCCCAGGTCAGTGGTTTGACGGCTGGCAGAGGTGTGTCCATCCGCTGGCGCAGGGCCTCGATCCGTCCGATAGCGGTTTGCCAGGCCTGCTCCTCATCCGCTCCGTTGGAGAGGTCGCCGAAGGCGACGGCGGTGATCTGTCGTTTCACCTGATCAAAGATCAGGATCGCGTCCATCAACATCCAGACCCCATCCGGGGGATCTGCAGCTGCTCGAGGGTGAACAGCGACGGTGGGTTCGATCCACTGGATCAGTTCGTAGCCCCAAACGCCATAAAGCTGTCCAAGCGGAGGGAGGCCCGGCAGGTTGACGCAGGAGTAAGGCGCGAGGCAGTCGCGCAGGGATTCGAATGGATTGCCGTTCAACGTCTCTTCACGACCGTCACGCCAGGTGCGCGTAAGACGATCGTTCCGGGCCGACGCCGTCCAGAGAGGATCACAGGCGATCACACTCCAACGCCCCAGGGTTTCTCCACCCTCGACAGACTCCAGCAGCACGCCTGGAGGTCTTCCGTCGCCCACCTTGATCCAGGTGGTGAGGGGTGTTTCAAGATCTGCGGGCCAACTCTGAGCCAGAGGAATCAGGTTGGCACCACTGCAAATCGCCTGATGAAAGGCGTCGCGATCGGGACTGAACATGACCTGATCATCGCAGCCAAGACCCGGAGATCATGATCTCCGGGAGCCAGCGTTGAGGAATCAGGCGTCGAAGGTGTTGCGGCCGCTGAACTTGATATTGGCAGGATTGACGTTTTGGCCAATGCGACGGGGGTTGTGACCCACCATGGGGCGACCTTCGTTCACCTTCTCGGAGAACACACCATCCTTGGGATGCAGGAACTCGGTGTCACCACCGGGGTAGATCCGGTAGATCTTGTAGTCCTCGATCCGGGGCTTGAATTTCGTGCGCAGCTGGGTGCCGAGGGCGAGACACTGTTCCTTGCGAGCGAAATACATCAGGTTTTCTCCTGAATTCATCAGAGCGGCGCCACCGGTGGGGAGCTCAAAAGCCTGTTCAGTCTTGCTGGTCCAAGTGATCGCGTATTTCTCTTCGGTCTCCGCTGAATTAAGAAGGCCTCCCGTGCTGGCGATGTGCTGGGGAAGTTGACCGTTCAACGCCGTTGCTGCCATGGCTGAAAAAATCCACAAGAGCCGTTATGGCTGGAAAGTAGCACCGTCATTGGTGCCTGTTTTGACCTCCGAAAGCAAGCTTCACACCCGTCAACAAACCAATCACTCTCCGGGGGTGTGCACCGGGAAGAAGACGGTGATGTCGCGGTCTCGCCTGGGTTGATAGCGGCCCCCCAGGCTGGCCATCATCTGGCGGGTCGCATCCTGGCTTAATTGCAGGCTTCCGGTGCTCGGATCCCAGCTCAGGACGGTCCCCACGTCCTCGCGTTGGGGAGCCGAGCCGGCCTCCGCGGTCTGGCTCCTGTCGGGATGCTCCACATGCAGCTGAAGCTTCACCCGAGGACCCGCTGCCTGGAGGTGAAGGGTGAGCTGACTGCCGGAGGGGAGTCCCCTGGTGCTGCGGTCGATCAGACCCCCAAGCATCGGTTCCAATCGCCGGGAGTCACTGAGGATGGCCGGCAGGTCAGCGGTGAGATCCAGTTCCAGGGCGATTCCGCGACGATCTAGCTGCTCCGTCCAGCTGGGCGCAAGGGCGCTCAGCATGGCCTGCAAATCCGTGCGGGCCAGATTGGCTTCATTGGGTTCCCGTTGCAGTTCAGCGGCATGGAAGATCAGGCCAAATCGGTCGATCTGCTCGCTGCATTCCACATCGATCTGCCGCAAGCGATTCACAACGACATCGGCCAGATCCTTTCGCCGCAGCAGAGAGCGGATCAGTGTTCTGATCGTTGCCAGAGGTGTTCGCACCTCATGGGTGATCGCTTCCAGCAAATTCAGATCTCCATGGCTGGGAGCTTCCGGTGGGCGCTCAGCCTGGATGGGTTGCAGCATCAGCCCGGGGGCTGTGCCGGTGAGCCGCTCGGTGAGACGTGGCCAGAACTTTTCTGACCAGGCTCCATTGCTCTTTAGGGAGCCGATCGATTCGAGCGCTTTGCGCAGCTGTTCGGCCTGCGCTGGTGACTGGTGCTCCAGCCGCCGCCCCAGCTGAACCAGAACATCACTGAGCGTTGCTGGGTCGCAACGCATCAGCAGCTGACGCTTCTGGGCTGGTCCATGAAGGGCAAGGGCCACCTGGACCTCGGGCGTTATCACCAGCAGCAGGGGGTCATCCCCGTCGTCGGGCCGCAGGGACAAGCGTTGGAATCCCCGCAGGGGGCAGTGCTCATCGCTGCTGGACCGTCCCGGCAGTGCCGTTGGATGCAGACTCAGTTGATCCAGTTGATCTGGAGCCCACACCCATCCCTGCAGATGTTTGAGCAACTCCGGTTCGTAGAGAGCCGGCAGGGGTGCAGCCAGCCAGATCCCACCTTCAATGCCCTGTTCGAGCAGATCCTGTTGCAGGGTTTCCAGAGCAGCCCACCAAAGCCGCCGGACACCAATCTCATCGCAGCGGCCTTGGGGCACGTCCTGCGCCAGCCGTTGCCGCAGGTCGGTGAAGGATGGCCCGGTCAACGGAGTTGCGCCAAGGAGCGACGGCTTTGCCGGACCACCGACAGGCAGAGGCCGAGCGCGATGAAGTTCACCAACATCGCTGAGCGCCCATAACTGAGGAAGGGCAGGGGGATCCCTGTGACGGGGCCTAGTCCGATGGTCATGAAGATGTTGACCACCACCTGGAACATCAGCATCGTGCCGATTCCGATCACCACAAGTGATTCGAAGTCGGTGCGGGCATTGCGCGCGATCTGGAGCAACCGTGCCATCAAGGCTGCGAAGCCAAGAACCACCAGAAGACAGCCAACAAATCCGGTTTCCTCGCCCAGGGCGCTGAAGATGAAATCGGTGTGCTGTTCAGGGATGAAACGAAGTTTGGTCAGTTGTCCTTGAAGAAGACCTGTGCCCAAGACGCCGCCTGAACCAATGCCCACGCTGCTTTGGAGCAGGTGATAGCCCCCGCCCAATGGATCCTGACTGGGGTCGAGGAACAGCACCAAACGGTCCCTTTGATAATCCTTCAGACCATTCATCCAGAGCCATGGGGTCACAGCCGCCATGGCGCCGTGGAAGGCCAGGGTGGCTGTCGCCGCGAGACGTTTCCAGGGCAGGGAGCGGTAAGCAAGAACCACCATCAGCGGGATCCAGAGGCCCATGGCCCAGGGGAGAAGGCCTGAGAGCAGTGCTGTCATCAGGGGTGATAACAACAGAATCACCCATTCGATCGGCATCCCCGACCAATAGAGCATCGTGAGCATCAGGGCGCCGAACACGAGCGATGTGCCGAGATCAGGCTGGATGAACACCAGCAGCCAAGGCACCGCAATCACCCCGAGCGGGCGCATCAGATCAATCGGTCGTTCCACCGGGTGTCGCGACAACACCGCTGCCACGAGCAGGATCGCCGCGATCTTGGCGAATTCCGATGGCTGAACATGTACCCCGCCAATGCTGATCCAGCGTTGGGCGCCCAGCGCTGTGGTTCCAATCATGCGCACCGCCACAAGGCTGATCACTGTGAGGGTGTAAACGGGAATCAAAAGAGGCCGGAGACGCTGCAGCGGCAGCCGTTCCAGTCCCAGCGCCAGCAGCACTCCGAAGGCCGCGGTGATCCAGTGGTGATACCAGTCGGCATAGTCCGCCTGGCGTTGGGTGCTGGCGATCAGCACCCCTGCGATGGTGACCATTCCAAGTGGAACACCCCAGAGCATCCACTCCCGGTGCGATCTGCGGCGATCACGTCTAATGAACATAGTCAGACGGGCTGGCTGACGGCCTTGAGAACAGCTTCGGCTAGGCCCTTGAACTCGGTGGCGCTGGCGGAGTCGCTGCGGTTGATCACGATCGGTCGCCCCGTGTCACCGCCTTCCTGCACAGGCATTTCCATGGGGATCTGAGCCAACAGGGGAACGTCGTAGTCCGCAGCGAGTTGGGCGCCGCCGCCACTGCCGAAGAGGGCATAGCGGCAGTCAGGACGGTCTGGAGGTATGAAGGCGCTCATGTTCTCCACCACGCCGAGGACGGGAATGCCCATCTGCCGGAACATGGCGAGACCCCGTCGCGCATCCTGCAGCGACACCTGTTGTGGGGTGGTCACGATCACAACACCGGCCATCGGCACTGCTTGGGCCAGGGAGAGCTGCGCATCACCAGTGCCGGGCGGCAGGTCAACGATGAGAAAGTCCCTCTCGCCCCATTCGGCCTGATACAGGAACTGCCGAATGATGCCGTTGAGCATCGGGCCTCGCCAGATCACAGGTTGGTGATCGTCGATCAGCAGACCCATCGACACCATAGCGATGCCGCAGGTCTCGATCGGGACGATCCGCTGCTGATCGCCGCTGCCCTGGACCTCAGGCGTTTGGTCTGCGACGCCCAGCATGGTGGGTGCGTTTGGCCCGTAGATATCGGCGTCAAGGAGTCCCACCCGCAGGCCGGACTGGGCGAGGGCGCAGGCCAGATTGACGGCGACGGTGCTTTTGCCGACGCCGCCCTTGCCGCTGCTCACCGCAATCACCTGGCGGACGCCGGGGATCGACTGGCGTTCAGCCGGCTGACCGTGGCCGGCTTGGCCAATGCCCCCCTGGCTTGGCGGTTGACCGATCTCGATCTGCACGTCCTCAATGCCGTCGAGCGCCATCAGAGCGCCCCGTGCCTCGGCCACGATGCGGTCACGCTGGCTTTGGGCGAAACCTGGAAGGCTGAGGCGAAACACTGCCCTCGGGGGGGTGATGCGGATCTGTTCAATCCAGCCGAGCTCCAGGGCCGTTTTGCCACTGCCGGCATCTTTGACTTGCTGGAGGGCCTGATTGGCCTGCTCGACCGGGGTCATCCGTTTCACAAAGGCAAGCCGGATCCTAGGGGCGCCGCCCGTGACAGTCCCTGACGGATGCTTGTCCAGGTCTGGGGTGACCTGGTTAGGTTTCGATGTCTCCAGTCTCTGACACATGATTCGCTCCCTGATTCGCCGCGTCCTTGGACGCCAGGACGTGGGTGTCAGTAAGGCTCCCCTTGAACTGCCCCCCAGCGATTCCAGAGAGCGGGCCCGGGCGATGGTGATGGGGCTGCAGGACGAAATCTGTGCTGGCCTTGAAGCGCTTGATGGTGAAGGTCGCTTCGTTGAAGAAAGTTGGGTCAGGCCTGAAGGGGGTGGGGGGCGCTCCCGGGTGATGCGTGAGGGCCGCGTTTTTGAACAAGGCGGCGTGAATTTCTCCGAGGTTCAAGGAGAAGAACTGCCCCCGTCGATCCTCAAGCAGCGTCCGGAAGCGAAGGGGCATCCCTGGTTCGCCACGGGTACCTCAATGGTGCTGCATCCGCGCAATCCCTACATCCCGACGGTTCACCTCAACTACCGCTACTTCGAGGCCGGCCCGGTGTGGTGGTTTGGCGGGGGTGCCGACCTGACCCCCTACTACCCCTTCCTCGACGACGCACGTCACTTCCATCGCACCCATCAGGCGGCTTGTGATTCGGTTCACTCGGATCTGCACAAGGTCTTCAAGCCCTGGTGCGATGAGTACTTCTATTTGAAGCACCGCGATGAAACCCGCGGCGTTGGCGGCATCTTTTACGACTACCAAGATGCCAACGGCACGCTCTACAAGGGCCAGGATCCCTCCGGTCCTGCGGCTCAGGTGTCAGCCCGTTTGGGAGCTAGGCCGTTGAGTTGGGAGCAGCTGTTCTCCTTGGGGCAGGCCAATGGCAGAGCTTTCCTTCCTGCCTATGCCCCCATCGTGGAGAAGCGTCATCCGATGGCCTATGGCGATCGCGAGAGGAACTTTCAGCTCTATCGCCGGGGCCGTTATGTGGAATTCAACCTGGTTTGGGACCGCGGCACGATCTTTGGCTTGCAGACCAATGGACGGACAGAGTCGATCTTGATGTCTCTGCCCCCGCTGGTGCGTTGGGAGTACGGCTACACCGCACAGGCTGGATCACGGGAGTCCCTGCTAACCGAACTGTTCACCAAGCCTCAGGATTGGCTCGGTGATGACTCGCTTGATGAGCGTTGCCGCCACCATGGCGCGATCAGCTAACTGACGCCTTGGACGATTGCATTCACTACGCGCTCGGCCAGGCAGTTCACCGTATGTTCCCTTGAGCTCGGGTCCCTCAGGTTCGTCTCGAGGGGGGGCTCGAGAATGGCGATTTCAAGAATTCCGATGCCGCGACGTGGACCGCCAAGGCCTCCGCGGAAAAATCGTGGGTAGCGCCCAAATGCTTGGGCCAGGCTTTCATCGACGACATTCAGTTCACGCACATTTGCGAGCACAGGAATCAGACCGGAGCCGAAGCCATGGGGTCGGTAGGCATCGAAATGGATCTCCAGAACGTATTCACCACGCTCCGAAAACACTTTGGCTTTCGACCAGTTGGTGCTGGAGTCGTCGTCGTTCGCGATGCTGATGGAAGGAGGGGTGTAGGCGCGGATGTTCAAGCCGCGGGCTTGGCCTTGGCTCACCACAGCGGCCTGAACCTGGCGGTTCCAGAACAGCTCATCGCGAATGCCCGGTTGCATCGGCGGTCGCTTCTGCTTATGCACCGCATATCCCGGGGTTCCTGGACTGGCGGTTCCCTGGGAGTCGGCGTGCCCTGCCATAACGACGATTGGCAGGTTGGTTTGAACAGGGCTACGGCCGACCCAGCTCCCGGGTTTCTTCGTGCGTGGACCCAGCAGGGGGTCTGGCGTGGCGGGTGAGGGACAGGGGTCTGCCTGTTCCGGTGCGGGTTGCTCTGCTGGTTCGTTGCTGGGCTCGGCTGTGCCAAGCCAGTTGCGTTGTTCCGCAGCTTTGGTCATCGCGAGGGTTCCCAGCGACAGGGCTGTGATGACTAGACCTGAGGCAAAGCGACGGCGTTGCATCCAGGCCGGCAGGCGCATGGTTCAGATCGGGGAGGAGAGCAGGGACCCATCACTGGCGAGTTGCAGGGTCTCAGCCAGTTCCAGTTCGATGGCGATCAATTCGTCCCGATGGGCCCGTAGACGAATGGCGCTGCCCTTTCCCTCTGGGGCCGGTAGCAATTGCAGCTCCAGGGCTTCTGTGCGAGCTGCTCGTCGCGTGTATAGGGCGCCAGCCAAAGGGCCCAAGCCGATAAGCAGAAGAGGCCACCAGTGCAGTTGAGGTGCCAGCTGCCGCAGGACCAAGCCGAAGCAGGCGGAGCCAATGGCCGCCAGTCCCGACAGCAACACGGCTAGGGGTTGGCTGGAGGCCACTTTCCCCTTGAAGCGGAGCACCTGCCGCTCTGCATTGCCGCCATCTCGGCTCCAACCGCGGTCTTCCAGCCAGGTGCTGAGCCCATCGAGCACGGTGATAGGGGGGTGGGGGGATACAACGTCCACCACTGTGGTTCGGTCTTTGCTGGCTGCACGCAGAAAGAACACCAGACCAATCGCCAGCAGGACAGTCAGCAGGAGGGTGGATTGGAATCCTGCAGGCATGGCATTCAGGTGGTGGCAACCCTTTTTAAGCCTTTCGCAGGGAGAATCGCTTAGTTCAAAGCGAACCGGTGGGAGTCCAGCCAGCTGCGCCAGGGCTGCATCAGTCGTTCGGCTTCGCCGCGTGCGTCGGATTCAAGATGCAGCATGCGCCGGGGCCGTCCGCGACTCGGGCAGCGTTGGGTGTAAGTGCTGATCGAGCCCTGTTGCTCAAGGAACTCCAGGGCCTGTTGCAGGACGGTTTCAGAAAGCCGCAGTTGTGGCTCCTCCCGGATCAGTTTCTGCAGAAGTGCGGATGGGTAGTTGTCGTCTTTGAGCAAGCACTCGAGGATCCAGCAGACAGCCAGTTCCAGGTCGAGGAATTGCGGTGGCGGCTGATGGAAGTACTGCTCGATGTCTGCCAGACAGGTGCGCGAAGGCTTTCTGCGAGAGAACACAGGCGCGGGATAACTTCACCAATCAAAAACGATCTCATTTCGAGATTCAAGAGGAGAGTATTGAGACTTGCTGTGGAGGCGGTTGGCGACACTGGCTCCATCCCTTCCTGAAGTCATGGCTGAGAAGTCGTCATCCCCAGCGGAATTCGCCGTCTTTGATCGCGATCTCGATGCAGCTTGGACGGAGCGCTACCTGCAGTCCCTGCGGCTTGCCGTTGACACTGAAGCGATGGGGCTGATCCATGGGCGCGATCGGCTTTGCCTGGTTCAGATTGCCGACGCCGAGGACCGTGTGGCCTGCGTCCGCATTGGCCTGGGCCAGACCGAGGCACCTAACCTCAAGCGCCTGTTTGAGGCGTCCAACGTTGAGAAGGTTTTTCACTTCGCCCGTTTCGATGTGGCAGCTCTTGCGGCCGGTTTGGGGATTGCAGTGAATCCCGTGTTCTGCACCAAGGTCGGCAGTCGGCTCGGCCGCACGTATACCCCCCGCCATGGCCTTAAGGATCTGGTGATGGAATTAGTCGGTGTCGAGCTGGACAAGGGTGCCCAGAGCAGTGACTGGGGCCGGGTGGACGAACTCACGGATGTCCAGCTGGCCTATGCCGCTAACGACGTCCGCTACCTTCTGCCAGCCAGAGAGCGCTTGGAGCAGATGTTGCGGCGGGAAGGGCGTTGGGATCTGGCGCAGCGCTGTTTCCAATGCGTTCCGGTGGTTGCCGAGTTGGATCGACAGCGTTTTCACCAGATCTTTGAGCACTGAGCCTGGAGCTCAGTCTTCCAGCATGAAGTTGCCGTCGCCTTCGCTGTTCTCGAGCAACGCGTCCAGCTGGCGGGCGTGGACACCGTTGTCCTTGTCGAGGGCGGCCAGCATGGATTCAGCCATCGCTCGCCGTCCTTCCACATCGCGGTGACCTTCACGGGCCGCGGCCTGTTCCACCTGGCGCCGGGCACTGGCAAGGCTGATGCTCAGTCGACTGGCCAACTGGGCACAAAGTTTGACGAGGGTGGGGTCCTGAATCGCGGCCATCGCAATCAACCGGGGACCTTCAGTATCCGTTGAAGCGATCCAGGATCAGTCTTGCGAGCTGATCGCTTCCCCCTGCTGGCCCCATCCGCTGCGTACCGATCCGTCCCAGGTGGGAGCGGAGTGCCGGGTCAGCCAGGAGGTATTCGAGTCGTTTGGTGAGCTCGGATTCGTCAGGGCACGGACGAACGGCTCCCCCCAGCAAGCGGCTCTGACGGCGGGCGAAGCCCGGCTTGAACTGCGGCCCTGGTCCCGGTAGGGACAGGGCAGGAACGCCCAGGCCTACCAATTGTTCCGTCGCCGTTCCGGCGGTGGCGATACCGACTTCTGCCCAGCCGGCCCATCGGTCAAAGCAACCTCGCCCGATCAGCACCAAGCAGGCTCCTTTCACCCAGCAGGCTTCGGCAGCCAGTTGGTCCGAAGGCGGAAGGCTGCGTCGAAAACCCAGTTGTTCAAGACTGTCGCTCAGGGCCTCTGCATCGGGTTGGGCGCCCACGGCCACGAGCAGTGCCATCGGTACACGCCCGGGCAGCGCCATGGCGCTGCGCACCAACCGCCTCAGGTTGCGCTGGGCCTCCGGCATGCGACTTCCGCAGAGCAAGAGCACCCGGCGGCAGCGTTCCAGGGCCGATGGCAGCGGTTGGATTTGAAGGCCATCCATCATCGGATTGCCCAGCGCCAGAGCACCCACGCCCTTGCGTTGCAAGCCACGGGCCGTGAGCCGATCTCGCATGGCCACCAGTTGACAGCGCCGCGAGCGCATCAAGCGCCATTCCCAGGGATCCCACTCACTGCCTTTGAGCCGGTGGTAAAAGTCACTTTTGGCCCGTCCGGGACCGCTGAGCCAGGTGTAGTCGCTTTTGGGAGTGCCGATGAAGCCGAAGGGAGCGCCACTGCTCCATGCCATCAGCAGTGGCAGCAAATCGCCGACGGCAAGGATTGATTGGCGCTCACGCCCCAGGCGGCGCACCAACCGCCATTGGCTCCAGCTCAGGCTGGGGAGTCCAGCCCTGACGTCTGCCAGCAGACCTTTCAGGCTTTGGTTGCTGAAGCCACCGCTGGGTAGGGCCGCTTTCGGCCCCAAGCGTGTCAACCATCCTTGCTGAACTGCTGCATCAAACACCCGGCCGGAGCCCACCAGAGGAAGCACAGTTAGGGGGCGTCGCGGTGCGCGCCGATGGACGGCTTGGATGATCCGCAGGGTGATCAGATCTTCCCCATGGCCATTGCAGAGAAACAGCAGGGAGCCAGGGGCATGGCTGATACGATCCCCCAATGGGGACGGCTGTTCCCGGGTGGCGGCATGGCCAAGTGGTAAGGCAGAGGATTGCAAATCCTTTATCCCCAGTTCGAATCTGGGTGCCGCCTTTGAATCCTCATCACAATTGAGCCTCCGCGCTCATGCCGGCAACGTTGCGTGAGTGACTCTCGCAGCTGATGGTGTCCGCATCAATCCGGCAGCGACCTTGAGCGGTTCGGGTTGCCGGTAGGCCCGTGGGGAGTCCCCTGGCATCAAAGCGGACCCATGACGTGCTGAGCAGGCTCCCATCCCAGCGGCGTGAATCCAAGCGGCAGCCAGAGTTGTCGCAGCTGAGCGGACTGCCTTGGTCTCCATCAAGGCTGACGAAGCTCAACTGGTAGCTGCCGCCCATTACTTGATCGTCTCCGATGAAACGAAGCCGCAGGCCGCGGCTTCCGTTGGCGTTGATCTGCAGGCGTTTGCAGGCCAGAGGACGCCCCCCGACGACGATGCGGCAATGCGCAGGCCTGTGCTCCAGACGGCCAAAGGCCGGCGATGGATTGCCCGTCGCCGGAACGGCGAACAGCAATGACGCCATCCACAGGTGGATCATCAATAATCGCTATCGGCGACGCACATGCCCAGGCAGCGAATGCCGTTGCTGGCGGTTCTGCGGCAGTGGTTGCAGAGGATGCGTTCTTCGTCTGCGGTTGATCCCTCCACGGCCTGATCGGTCGATGTCGCAGGTTCCTGTGTGGGGGATGCGCTCATCATGCAGCGGGGCAGGTCGACAGCGATCATGGCTGGAAGCAGCATTGCCCCGTTGAACGGCATCGGTTTCGGCACCTGGGCCTGGGGTAACAAGGCAGTTTGGGGATACGACCCCCAGCGGGACGACACTCGACTTCGTGCCACGTTTCGACAGGCCCTCAGCTCTGGGCTCAACTTGGTCGACACCGCGGATTCTTATGGAACGGGGAGCCTGAGTGGACGCAGTGAAGCGCTGCTTGGCGACTTCATGGCCGAGTTGCCAGCCCTGCGCCGATCCCAGTTGACGGTGGCCACGAAGTTGGCCCCATTCCCCTGGCGATGGGGGCGTCGGGGCTTTGATGCTGCCTTCGAGGCCAGTCGATCGCGGCTCAAGGGGCAGCTGCGGCGCGTGCAATTGCACTGGAGTACGGCGCGTTACGCCCCCTGGCAGGAGAAAGGCCTTCTCGATGGTTTGGCTGAGCTCGTTCTGGCTGGCCGGGTGGACGAGTTGGGGCTGTCCAACCTGGGCCCTCAACGCCTGGTGTTGATCCATCGCCGTCTGTTGGCACGCGGCGTTTCCCTCCGCAGCGTTCAGGTGCAGTGTTCGCTTTTGGCGCCTGCGGATGATCAGCTGCGCGAGTTGATCGCTGTCAGCAGGGACCTTGATGTGGAGGTATTGGCCTACAGCCCTCTGGCTTTCGGCGTGCTGGGTTGTGCGCCCGGGGCTGAGGAGAGGGGCCCTGACACCTGGTTGAGGGCCCGTTTGTTTCGGCGCCTGCTTCCGGTCAGTCTTGAGTTGCGCAGTGAGATCCAGGCCATCGCGATCGAACGCGGGGCATCGATGGTTCAAGTTGCTTTGAACTGGTGCAGAGCTCTTGGTACAACACCGATCCCGGGGCTGCGAACTCCAGACCAGGCCAGGGATGTTGCCGCTGCACTGCAATGGTCGATGTCACCTGAGGAGCGTCAGCGGTTGGATGAAGCCCGGATCCGTTGCAGCGAGCGTATGCCCGCCAATCCCTTTCAGAGTCGCTGAGTGTTGTGCTCAGGCCTCCGAGGCGGATTCAGGTGCTGGGCTCACCACCACCGGGAGGCTGTCCCCGTCATTGCGAATCGGAATGACCTTGTCCTGTGAGGGTTCCAAGCGTGTGGGGGCAGGGGGAGTGTCCTGTTGCTGGGCGCAGGCGGCGAGGGCTTCCTGCAGCAAGGAATCAAACGTTGCCCCGGGCAGTCGATGCCGGGCGACTTCCAAAAAGGTGCGCGGAAGCGATTCGCCTGCAGCGCTCCTCAGAGCAGGGTTGTTCTGGCGATGATCCTGCTCGTCCTGAATGGCGCGGATGAACCGGCGTGTGACGTCACGTTTGGTGGACGCCTTGATCAGAGTGTCGCGCTCCTGAGGACCATGACTGAGCTCCTGCTCCATGTCTTGAATTCGCCGTTCGAGACTTTCCAAAACCTCCTGGGCTTCCTTGCAAATGTGAGCTAGTTGCCCATCCGACAGGTGGGGCATGTCGGCCACGAAGACCTTGCCGTGATCACGGAGGGTGAGAAATGTTGGTCGTGCGCCCTGCCTGTAGCCCTGTTGCCTGTCCTGGCCTGAAGGCAAAGGGCGTCTGGGAGGAACTGGCCCTGCAGACGATCGACGGCGCGTAATGCGCTGGGGCTTATCAAAAGGCATTGAAAAAAGATGTATTGGCGTCGCTATCGGAAAAAGTTCCGATGTGCATAGACGAAGCTTATTCGATCCCTTCTGGGCCGGTGCTCTGCTGCGGTAAACCCGTCTGAAACTGACGCAATCAGGCGGGCACACCTTCGAGAACAGCGGCGCTGCCTGGGGTGTTGGAGGTCACGTTGCCAATCACCCAGGGCTGATGGTTCTTGCTTCGGCAGTGCTCGATCACAGCGGCTTCGCTCCCCGCCGGCACCACGAGGCAGAAGCCGATGCCGAGGTTGAACGTGTGCCAAAGGTCCCGTTCGGGAATGTCCCCGGCCTCCTGCAGCCAATGGAAGAGGGGTGGCCTCGTCCAGCTAGAGGCATCGATGCGCGCAGAGCAGCCCTCCGGCAGGCAGCGCGGAAGATTTTCCGGTAGCCCCCCGCCGGTGATGTGGGCCATGCCGTGGAGCTCGCATCCGCTATGCAGCAGGTGCTGCACCAGGTCGGCATACAGGGTTGTTGGCGCCAGCAAGTCGCCGATCAGGGGGCGCTGGTCGGCGCCATACACAGTGTTCGCATTTGCGTTGGCCTGTTCCAGCACCTTGCGCACCAGGCTGAAGCCGTTGCTATGCACGCCGCTGCTGGCCACACCGATCACGCTGTCGCCAGGCTGAATGCGTTGGCCGTCAATGAGCTCGTCTTCTTCGACGACGGCCACGCAAAAACCTGCGAGATCGTAACGCCCCTGGGGGTAAAACCCTGGCATCTCGGCCGTTTCGCCGCCAAGCAGGGCGCAGCCGCTTTGCCTGCAGCCATCGGCGATTCCTTCAACAACTTCGGCCATTGCCGATGGTGCTATGGCGCCGGTGGCCATGTAATCCAGAAAAAAGAGCGGCGCGGCTCCCGACGTGATCACGTCGTTGACGCACATTGCCACCAGGTCGATGCCCACACCGTGATGGCTGCCATGTTCCTGGGCTAGTTCCAGTTTGGTCCCGACGCCATCGGTGCCCGACACCAGCAAGGGCTTGCGCAATCCGGGTGGAAGACGCATCAGTCCGCCAAAACCGCCGAGGCCACCGATGACCTCCGGACGGTGGGTGGCTTCCACAGACGCCTTGATGCGCTGCACGAACGCGCGCCCGGCTTCGACATCAACTCCAGCGCTCTTGTAATCCATGGAACGAATCCGATGCACCGATCCTGCAATGCCGCGGAGCCTGTGCTGCTTTGTTTGTCGTCACAGCATCTGATTGGCTGTGCTTATCCACTTTTTGCTTGTGGCTTATGTGCGGGGGCTTGGGTTCTGGCGTTGATCTGCCAGTCGGTACGGGGATTGCGCCTAGCGGCGGGCTTGGGTGGCTGTGCCGGTAAGGTCAATGAAGGCCAGTTTTCTTTCGATAGCGGTTTTTTTAGAGTCACAAACAATTTTTAAGAGAACACGCCTCGTCTCCGGAGTTGCGAGTTCTTCTCCATGTCTTGGTCACTCCGCTCTGTATGCGAGTCCTTATGACGATGGCCACGCTCTCCGGAGCAATTACAGGGAGTTCGGCACTCCTACCGGAGGTGGCCAGTGATTTCCTCTCGGTCAACGGAACACAACCCATTGACGTCCTTGATCTGGTCGCTGAGCCACAGGCTTCCGAGCTCCAGGCAATGCTCTTCCCTGCGGAGGTCAAACCGGTCGTTGCGCCTCCAGTTGCCGAACTTCCCAAACCGAAGTTGAAGGTCTTACCTGAAGTTGTGAAGGTCATCACTGGGGAGGCCAGTTGGTATGGCCCCGGTTTTTATGGCAACCGCACTGCCAATGGTGAGGTCTACAAGCCCGGCACGATGACGGCGGCTCACCGCACGCTTCCTTTTGGAACGAAAGTGCGCGTGACCAACCTCTGGAATGGGCGTACAGCCGTGATTCGCATCAACGACCGCGGACCTTTCATTGATCACCGAGTGATCGACCTTGGCCATGGCGCTGCCTCTGATCTTGGTTTGATTGCCTCTGGAATCGCCCAGGTCAAGCTTGAGGTGCTGCGCTGAGCTGCGTTGTTCTGTCCACCCAGCCCGAGCTGGAGAGCTTCCGGGTCAACCTCAGTGGACCCCTGCAATTTGTGCCCACCATGGGGGGGCTTCATCAGGGCCACGGTGAACTAATTCGCCTCGCTGCTGCACAGGGGCCTGTACTGGTGAGTGTGTTCGTCAACCCACTCCAATTCGGGCTAGCTGAAGACTTTGATCGCTACCCGCGAACGCTTGAAGCGGATCGGGTTTTAGCCGAACGCTCTGGCGCCCATGCCCTCTGGGAACCGAGTGTCGATGCCATCTATCCAAGTGGGATCCAGTCAGCGGTATCGCGCTCAGCACCGGCAGATCTGCAGACCCAGCTTTGTGGAGCCTCCCGTCCAGGTCACTTCGATGGTGTGGTCACGGTCGTGGCCCGGCTACTTCAGCTGGTGGAGCCGTCTTGCCTCTGGCTGGGTGAAAAGGACTGGCAGCAGCTGGTGATCCTGCGCCGGCTAGTGGCCGATCTCGATGTGGACGTAGCAGTCCGGGCCGTTCCCACCGTTCGTGAACTTGATGGTCTTGCCTTGAGCTCCCGCAACAAGTACCTCACCTCTGCTGATAGGGCTCAAGCCGCTGCTCTGCCGTCGGCGTTGCGCTGTGCCGATCCCACCGATCCCGAAACCTCAGTGCGCCTGAGCCTCGGTGAAGCAGGCCTTGAGGTGGAGTATGTAAAGAGGGTCGACCCCTACACACTTCAGCCCTGTGGCTCTGAAACGGCCATCTCACTGTTGGCAGCGGCGGTGCGTTGCGGGACGACCCGATTGATCGATCACGTCTTTCTGATGACCCGCCAGCCTCTTGTTGCCATTGATGGTCCTGCCGGTGCTGGCAAAAGCACCGTCACCCGGGCCTTTGCTGAGCAGATGGGGCTGGTCTACCTCGACACGGGCGCGATGTACCGATCGGTGACCTGGTTGGTGCAACAGAACAGCGTGGACCCCCAGGATGCTGCGTCCATTGCACCGCTGTTGAACGATCTCGACCTTCAGCTGCGGTCGCTGCCTGGTGGAGGCCAGCAGGTGTTGGTGAACGGGCAGGACGTGAGCGACGCGATTCGCTCGCCGGACGTCACAGCATCGGTTTCGGCTGTGGCCGCGCACCGTTGCGTCAGGCAAGCGCTGACCGCTCAACAGAAAGCGATGGGTGCAAAGGGTGGTTTGGTGGCAGAGGGCCGCGACATCGGCACCGCTGTTTTCCCGGATGCTGATCTGAAGGTGTTCCTCACGGCGACGGTTGGTGAGCGGGCCCGGCGCCGGGCTCTTGATCTGGAGCAGCGGGGCTTCCCGGTGCCTGAGCGATCTGAGCTCGAAGCACAGATCGCCGAACGGGATCACCTCGACAGCTCGCGTGAGGAGGCTCCTCTGGTGCAGGCGGGGGACGCGGTGGAGCTCGTGACCGATGGCATGAGCATTGAGGCTGTGATCGATGCCCTGGTGGGGCAGTTCCGCTCTCGGGTGGCCGAAGAGGCCTGGCCTACGCCGGCGGGCTGAGTTCGTCGAGCAGGTTGGTGCAGGCGTCCTCGAGCAGATCGAGCACATGCTCGAAGCCCGCCTCGCCCCCGTAATAGGGATCAGGCACCTCGGTTTCGGAGAATCCCCGGGCGTAGCTGAGCATTGGCTTGATGCTGGCCGTTGCTCGAGGACCGGCTTCTCGAGCCAGTCCTTGGACGGCCGTGAGATTGTCGTCGTCCATGGTCAGCACCAGATCGAAACTCGAGAAATCGTTGAGGCTGATCTGTCGTGCGCGGCTGGGCAGCTGAATGCCGCGACGGTTGGCTGCATCCTGCATGCGTCGGTCCGCCGGATTGCCCACATGCCATCCGCCCGTTCCGGCGGAATCCACCACGAACTGATCACTGAGGCCACGCTCTTCAAGCAGATGCAGGAAGACGCCTTCGGCCGCTGGTGAGCGGCAGATGTTGCCGAGGCAGACGAACAACAGTTTCTGGGTCATCCGGCGTTAAGGCGTTGGAGGGCTTTCAGAGCCCGCAGCTGCACCACCCTGACACCCTCCGCATCGGACGCGAGCTGGTTCAGTGCGGCCCGGCCCTGTTCGGCCAGGTGTGTTGACACAGCTGCGCTGTACAAACGTTGCTCGAGTCCGTAGACCGCTGCGTAACGCACCACCCACTCGTCGTCTCGTACGGCTTTGAGCAGTCCCTCGAAACAGCGCTCAAGCTGATCGTGCTCTGCGTCTTCACTGAGCTCCAAGTCCGCCAGGCCACGGGTTGCGGAGCGCCGCACGCTCGGAGCGATGTCTGCTTGAAGGGCATGCTCCAGGAGGTCAAGACCCCGTGGATCCCGCAAGGCGGCAATCACCTTCACCACCCAGGCCCGTGCGCCGTAATTGCGGGCATCCAGGCTCACCAACAGCGTTGGAACGATGTCCGGTCCCAGTTGAATCAGCCCCTGTGTTGCCACGGCTGCCACCGCCGGATTGTTGAACCCCAGCACCTTCACGAGCGGTTTGGCGGCCTCAAGGTCGTTCAGCGCACAAAGGGCTTGCGTTGCTTTCACCAACTCAGGGGTGCTGGTGGCCCGCTCGAGCTTCTGAAGCGCCTGGTCCAATGCTGAGGTGGTCATCAGAGCAGTTCGTCCATTGCATCGAGGACGTCATTGGGGTTGTCGTTACGTTCTGCCAATGCCCGGAGTGCAACCAGCTTGAGGCTGGGTTCCACGGCAGCCGAGCGGATCGATGGCACGGCGGCGAGCCAGCCGGTGGCGCCTAGATCGAGCAGCGCGCCACGGCGCACCAGGGGTTCTGGATGGTTAAGCAGCTTTTTCAGTTCCATACCCCACTGATCAAGACCAGTCAGCTGCAGCAGCGCTCGGCAGGCCGCTGATCTGATCAATGGCCGAGGGTGCTCCGTGAACGGCTGAATCACGGCGAGATTGCTGTTGCTGCCATCACCAATGTCACCGAGGGCTTCCAGCAGCGCTTCACAGGGTTCGTTGAGCAAGGGGGTTGAGGGTTGCTCAGCTCCTGCTCCCTCCAATCCACTGGCCAGCAATGCACGGATGCCTTCAACAGCCCCACAGCTGCCCATGGCACCAAGCGTGCGGACCACCTCCTCCCGCACGGTGTAATCGTTGCAGTGCAACAGCGCCAGAAGAGCTTTTTCTGCTCTCTTATCCCTCAGCAGACCTAAAGCACGGATCGCGTTGAGAGCGACACCGCGTTGCTCTGGATCAATCGGCGCGGCGTCAAGTGCCGCAAGAGCTCTGAGCAGAAGAGGGATGGTATCAGGGTGCTGGCTGCGCATCTTCCCCAGCCACCAGGCGGCGTAGTACTGCGCCGAAGGGTCCTCCGTCTGGCGGAGGTCCTTGATCACCTGCGTTTCACTCAGCGGTTCCATCACACCCAGGCTGATGCCATGTCGGCCGTCCAGCTTTGGGTTCGCCTGAACCGGAACGGTCCTGCCACCGAGCCCCAGCGGCGCTCATTCGTTTCCGGGTCATGGCCGCGATCAAGGGTCGAGAGGGAGTCTCCCTCCAAGTGAAAGCTGCTCACCAGCACTGTGTCTTGGCCATTCCGTTGCACGATGCACTTGCAGCCGGGTTCCATGGTGCCGTGGTAGCCGTCTGGCTGTTCGAGCACTTGGTAGTGGCACTGATCCACGCTGATCAGGTCACTGTCCTGAATGGCAAGGCGGAGTTGCGGATCAAACATGGCTCCGGCGAAGCGTTCCGGGTCTCGGAGGACGTGATTCCAAAGCTTGATGGCGCCGGAGGCCTGCTCTTCAGCGCGGATCATGCGCAACCGGTAAGGATGCTTCGGATCAACGGCATAGGTCTGTTCGAGCAGGATTGACCCCGGACGTAGCTGTATGAGCGGGCGATACCTCAGAAAGATGTGGGCATAAAGGGGAGGGTTGTCGAAGGCTTGCTGCTGGTTGCTGTATTCGCCGCAGAGCAGGTTGAGAAAACGCCGAACGTTGGGGGTGATCACAGCGCTCTGATGGGGCCGAAAAAGAACAATAAAAAAAGCCCCCCGAGGGGGGCTTGGAACGCAACGTCAACTGATCAGATCAGGGCGTTGATGGCGTAGTCGATATAGCTGTTGGCTTCGGTAGCAGCGTCGCCGCTGAGGCCGTGGTTGGCCTTGATGTGCTTCAGAGCTTCCACATACCAGGAGGGGGAGAGCTCGAAAGTGCGGTTGATCTCGTCAAGACCAGCGATCAGGTAGTCGTCCATGGGGCCGGTGCCACCAGCGACCAGGCAGTAAGTGATCATGCGCAGGTAGTAGCCCACGTCACGGGAGCACTTGGCTTTGCCTTCGGGGGTGGCTGAGTAGTTCGGCCCAGCCATCTGGGTGGTGTAGGGGAACTTGGTGTAAACGGCTTGAGCCGCTCCGTTCACCAGGGAATCAGCTTTGCTGGTCAGAGCTTTGGCAGCTTCGAGGCTGGCCTTGGCGCGATTGAAACGACCGGAGGCAGCTTGAACCTCGGTGTTGCTCAGGAAACGTCCCTGAGAGTCAGCTGCTGCAACAGCTTCGGTGAGAGGGGTTTTCATTGGTTAGGAGAAATTAAGACGTCGAATCAACGCGTCGATCAGGCGACGGAAGCTGCGGCTTTGTCGAAGTAGGTGCCGATTTCGCTGCTCAGGGAGGCGCAGTCACCAGCTGAGATGCCAGCTTTGTCGTTGACGAGTGCCAGAGCGGCTTCCTTCATCAGGTTGACTCCTGCTGCAACCGAAGCACCGGGAGTGCCTAGGGCCAGGTAAGTCTCGCGCAGGCCATTCAGGCAGCGGTCTTCCATCACGGAAGAATCACCTGTGAAAGCGGAGTAGGTGACGTAACGCAAGATGATCTCCATGTCGCGCAGGCAAGCAGCCATACGACGGGAGGTGTAAGCGTTACCGCCAGGGGAAATCAGTGAAGGCTGTTGGGCGAACAGCTGACGAGCGGCCGAAGCAACGATGCTGGAGGCGTTGCTGGAGATGCGGTTAACGGCATCCAGACGCTTGTTGCTGTCGGAAACCATGGCAGCGAGGGCGTCGATCTCGCTGGTGCTGATGAATTGTCCCCGGGCATCGGCCTGGGCGACAACCTTGGTGAAGGCGTCGAACATGGTTGTTG
Organism: Synechococcus sp. MU1642; assembly: GCF_020514115.1. Taxonomy (GTDB): domain Bacteria; phylum Cyanobacteriota; class Cyanobacteriia; order PCC-6307; family Cyanobiaceae; genus Parasynechococcus. Next base: position 55,207 of record NZ_VTKZ01000008.1, on the reverse strand, counting down.
TTCCTGTGAACTACGTCTGGAGCGGGAATCTCAGACTTGAAAGGGATGGTCGAAGGCTATTGCCTTCATCCCGTCGCCCGCGATTCTGGCCAACAGCTCGGGAGCCACCCGAAAGCTGTTCATAATGCTTAACTCCCTTGCGGCGACAAGGAAGTGGCGGTGGCTCCTTCGAGGTCAAACAGCACGCCGTGGATGTACGACTCCGTCCATTCACTGCCGTAAAACCGCGTCAACATGCCGCGGGCTGGATCTTTCTCGGCGCGGTAGGCGGTGTAGCGCTTCTGACCCGAGAGCAGGTGTGCAGCACGCTCATTGTCAACGGGCTGCGCCGCCACCACCAACTCTAGGTAAAGCTGTAGGTAGTCCGCAAAAGCCGGACGGATTACGGCGTCAATCAGCGCATCGCCTTCCTCCCCAAGAGGAATCCTGGTCCAGAGAAAGGCAGGTGAGAAATATGGCTGTGCCTCGTCAGGAATGGGCCCTCCATCGGGCAGTTCGGCGCGCCAGCGCTCGAACAGCGGCATCAGTCGCTGCCAAACCGGGCCCGTGTGATCCGGATCTTTCTTGTCGACAGGCTGCAAATCCAGAGCGAGCAGGTGCCCGTTGGGAAGCGTTACCAGATCGGCTCCGAAAAAAGGAAGATCAAAACGACTGCTGGGATTGATCACGAAGTTGAGCACCGATGCAGCTGCACCAGCCTCAACGCAGGCACAGCGCACTTGGCGAAGCTTTTCAGTCGAACACGCCCAGGTTGCAGTTCTGACCGGCACAGGTTTCGCCTTGGATCCTGTGCTGCCCTCTTTCTGTAGAAATCGTTCCGCAATTGGATAAGGATTTGGCTGCAGAGAGCTCAGCGCCGCAACGGCGGTATCGAGAAAAGGCTGCCAGCGCCATCCGGGGATCTGGACAGGATCAAGACTCGTCGTGCGGAGAGGGAGGGTCATGTGGGCTGGCTGGCGGGGAAGAGAAATTCGTGCAGGAAACGATCGGACCATTTACTTCCGAAATGACTGGTAAATAGACCGTGTGCAGGATCTCTCTCTGCACTGTAAATATCATAATTTTTCTGTAGTTGTTCCACTTCTATGGGGTTAATGGAAGAAGGGGTTTTCACGGCCTCATCGTGTAAATCCCAGTAGGTTTTTAGAAAAGCGCTAAAAGCTGAGGGTAGCGATGATGTCGCCTGTTCTGCTCCGCCCCGGCAGAACAGCAGCCATGAGGAAAAGTATTGATTTGGATCAAAGGAACGCATGGTCTCCTCACCGTTGAGATCCGGAAATTGAGCGTTGAGTGACTTCAGTCCATCGAAGTAGCGCTCCAAGTAGTTTTTGTCTTGAACAAGTGGTTGGAAATCAAGAACAGCAACCAACTTCTGCTTGGCGCCGAACCAGAGCAGATCAACTCCCATTAATGGATGGTCGTAGGTGTATTCGGGATAGGCAACGGAATTCAGGACCTGCAAGCTGTCGCCAGCATCCAACCGGGTAACGCGCCACCTCCGAAAGCCAGGCACGTCCCACAGCCAGCTTTTGATGGTGCTGGAGCGTTTGGATGATTGATTGTGCTCAAGTCCATGAGGAACCTCAATGGGTACTGCGCCCCGAGCTTTGATTCCTGAAAGCAATTCCTCAAGAAATGGATCAAACATGGTGATCAGTCGTTACCTGTTGAAGACGCCATGGCCAGTTGTTGTGCCCGCTGGGTGATATCTGAAATTTCAGCATCAGTAGGGCACCGAAACTCGGTGCAATATGTGGTCATTGCAACACCATCCAAGCACTGAACAGAACTGACTCTCATCCTGATTTGATCGGTCACAAACCAGCAGCGTTCAATACCAATATTGGTGTCATATCGCGTCGTTATCGTCACGACGCCGTCGTCTGCGAAGTTGTAAGTGCTTAAAACAGATTGCTTTTCAACATATCCAACATCTCGAAGTAGAAATCCCTTGCGGGGGTCTTCATTGTCAGGAACGTCGATAACTACTGCAGCGTAATCATCGTTGCGGACGCCTTTCTTGATATTGCTTTCCCACCAAAATCGGGCTCCACCTGAGCTGTCTTCGGTTTTAATGTTCAAAGAATTGCAGATATTAGTGACGACTGGGTCATCTGCATTAAATGGTTCAATTACTAGATTCGAATCCGCAGCTTCGTCATCCTGATAGTCGTGGTGATGAACAGCGCGCCTGTTTAGCCAAGTCCCGCGGCTGGCTTCAAAGAAATCCGCCATTGTCATCGGCGGGGAAAGTGTCTGCACCATTGGTTTGCGCTTTGAAGAAAGTTAATTAATACAGGCGAACCGGTAAAGTATTATTTTGGCACTTCAAGGCTGAATCTGCTGTGCATTCCTCTGTGCAACAAGCTGTGACATCACTTCGTCGAGTCTTTGAAGCTCTGGATGTGCTGCAACAGTTGCGTCAATCTTCTTCTGGGATAAGCGCAGTTTTTTGCCTAAACCAACTACATCTTGAAACAGTCTTTCCCTGTAGGCAGCTAATTCATCGATGGACTCTTGCAACTCCTCGAGGCTAGGTAAATCGGACGCTGCGTTGTCCATGAATCTGTGATTAAGCCAAAAGATCCTAAGCCTGTTCGATGCCTGCCCAAGGCGTTTGTGAACCTTTGCTCAGGTTTACGTCACTAAAAGAAGAATTGCCCTCGGATCGGCCTAATTCCTAGGGCGCCAACCGGGGTATTTGGCCCAAGGTGACAAACTTTTGCGTAAAGGGGTCTGTTTGACGAACCCTGCTGATAACTGAGTTTAGCCTGTGTCAGCGCTTCCACCACCCTTGGGTCTCTGGGCTTTTAAGTCCTGTTCACCCGGCGGTTTCCGAAGCACTGCATCCCCAAAACTGTCTGGCCCCCAATGCTCGACGCATTCTCCCGCACAGTCGTCAGCGCTGACGCCAAAACTGCACCTGTTGGTGGTAGCGATCTCGCTAGCCTCCGCTCCTACGTGCAAGATGGCAACAAGCGTTTGGACGCTGTGAATGCCATTACTTCCAACGCCTACTGCATCGTCTCCGATGCAGTCACCGGCATGATCTGCGAAAACACAGGTCTGATCCAGGCTGGCGGCAACTGCTATCCCACCCGTCGGATGGCTGCATGCCTTCGCGATGGTGAGATTGTGCTTCGCTACATCAGCTATGCACTGCTTGCTGGTGACGCTTCCGTGCTGGATGACCGTTGCTTGAATGGCCTCAAGGAAACCTATATCGCTTTAGGTGTTCCTACCCAGTCTGCTGCCCGTGCGGTCGCGATCATGAAATCCGCTGCTACGGCTCTGATTGGTCAGACCAACTCTCCTGCCAGCGGTGGTGCTAAGTACCGCAAGATGGAAACCACTCAGGGCGACTGCTCTGCACTGGTTGCTGAAGCAGGTTCTTACTTCGATCGTGTGATTGGCGCAATCAGCTGATCTGCGGACGATCAAGTCTTCTCTCCTCACCTTCTCAGCACCTTTTACCTAAGGATCTCAAATGAAATCCGTCGTCACCACTGTTGTGACCGCAGCTGATGCAGCCGGTCGCTTCCCTTCCCAGAACGATCTTGAGGCTGTTCAGGGCAACATCCAGCGTGCAGCTGCTCGTCTGGAAGCTGCTGAAAAGCTGGCCGCCGGTCTGGACAATGTCACCCGTGAAGCAGGTGATGCTTGCTTCAATAAGTACGCCTATCTGCGGCAACCCGGTGAAGCCGGTGATAGCCAAGTGAAGGTCGACAAGTGCTATCGCGACCTCGGTCACTACCTGCGCTTGATCAACTACTGCCTCATCGTTGGTGGTACTGGTCCTCTCGATGAGTGGGGTATTGCAGGAGCACGTGAGGTGTATCGCACCTTGGGTCTTCCCACCAACGCTTACATCGAAGCTCTGACTTACACTCGCGATCGCGCATGTGCTCCTCGCGATATGAGCCCTCAGGCTCTTAACGAGTTCAAGAGCTATCTTGATTACGCGATCAACGCTCTGTCTTGATCACTTCAAGATTTTAGGAAAAAAAGGGGGGGGAGCAATTGCTCCCCCCCTTTTTTATGTCGCCCAGATGGAAGACCAATGCTCACCCATCACAGATGAGCTGAAATTCCATTAGATTCTTTAAAGGTGGAATTTTTCTATGACGACGTTTGTTCTATCTCATAACTTACAGGTTCAATCAGATCTCGTGCCTGCATTGGATTTTGAACTGCTTGCTCAAGAACTCAAATCTCTTTCAAAAAATATTTCTTCAACAGCAGTTCTTAATCACCCTCATTGGAAACTTTTAATAACATCTGATTTATCGCCGCAAGATATGGCTGCTGATTTAGTGCAAACTTGGTCTGAGTACCGTCGTCAACTCGGACACGAAATGAACCACTTTGTCCTGGCATTGGGTGGAAGGAAAGACTCCCAAGCTTCTCCTGGAGCTCCACTCCAGGAGGGATATTGGGGTGTTGATTTGGTTGAAACGTCTGATAAAACCGTGTTTCTTCAAGCGATCAACTGGGAGGCTCTTAAAGCTGGGCGATCCGAAGATGCGATTTTTGAAGTCTCCTCGAGAGCCTCATAGATTTTTATCAGGCTTGTTTCCGGCGATTCCTACGTCGGCTAGAGGCGCTTTTATGCTTGTTTGCCTCTGGCTTTTCGGAATCAGCTTTTTCTTTCTTGTTAGGAGTGTTGTCTTTTTGGGGTGTTAATTTCTCTACTAGTTTCCGAACCTTGGATGTATGAGGTTGCTTTTTAGGTGCTGGTATCGAAGGCTGATCCGCTGCGCTCCAGCCAACAGATGTTATCGGTGTATTGCAACTTCTAAAAGATTTCATCCATTGAGCCATGAACCGGGTGTCAATGGAAATTGTGTGGGAAGTTGAGGGCCTGCATCCGTCCATCACACCAGTGGAAACATGGATCAATCGTCCTGGGAAAGGTCCCATTTTTTCGTAGTGGCTTAGAAGAATTTTGCCTCCGGTGTCGTCTGATGGCAAGCTTGCTATTACTTTCTTATCCAGACAGGCCCCATTGAATTACGCACCTCAAGTAGAATCCTTCGAATGTTGACCATTACTGATGACTGGTCTTTTCGATAATATTCATGCTGGTTTGCATCAACAGGGAGCTGTTGATATCTTGTCTAAAGAAGTTGATGTTCTTGAGAATGAGAGTGATTATTATATGGCTGTTTCTCATTTGATTAATTTTCCTGGCCCGATAACAAGCAAAGCGTTATTAGCTTTTCTTGATAAGTGCTCTGAAGATGTACCAGTAGGTCTTGCCCAAAGAAAAGCTGTAGAAGTTCTTGCGCGATTAGGGGTTGCAGAGGCTACGCCCAAAATTGCTAGTTTTTTAGGCAGCTCTGATGTGTATATGGTCGAGAATGCTGCTTGGGCATTGTCTCGTTTGAATTGTCAAGATCCTGAAGTGCACCAACATATGATTAATTTGTTGAATGATGCTAGCCAGAATCAAAGAGTCTTAATTCAAAGTCTTTCAAAGCTTTCTGTTAAATCAGCAATTTCGACTATTTCTGTTCACACAGCCCATGAGAAGACTTCGGTCCGCGGTGCCGCCATCGCTGCCATGATTCATCTATCTGGAGATCAATCCCATCTGGCTGATCTTTCAGATCATTTGTATGGCTCCAATCAAATGGATCGCCAGTCGGCTGTGCAGGATGTGATCGATGCGAATGCTGTTGAGCTTTTGTCTGATTTGATGGAAGCACCAATATCGCCTGCATTTCGCATGCGAGCTGTGAGATCTTTTTTGATTAACCCGTCAAACAAACTCTCCGATAATGATGCACTATCAGCGGTGGATCAAATTTTGGTTGACGATCCTCGTATGATCACTGTCCTCCATCATTACGGCGATCCTTTGTCTACGGAGCTACTGATTGACGGCTTGTTCCATCCCGATTTTAGTCGTTGCTATCTTGCCATGCAGGCACTAATGAAATGTGATGCCCAAGAGATTTGGAATGCTATTGAGAATTGCTGGAAAGATAAAGCTCACAATGACTATGGTGCACATTATTTTTTGATGAGATTATTTGGCCTTGTTGAAGGTTGGACAGACGAGGCATTGAGTCATATTCGCAAAATTCTCTCAGATGCTATTACAGATAAGCGGCCTCAATTTAGAAAATCACCCCCAGCTGCTTTGCTGTCATTCGCTAAGCTATTTCCTGGCCAATACAATTGTTTTCTGGATAATTGTTTGTCTTTAGAGAATAACCTTAGTTGGGATATGCGTTATGCAGGCCTCCTCCTGATCCAATCTGATCAGACCGAGCATCTTCAACTTCGATATCAATGTCAACTACAACATCTTGTCGAATCTGATGGCGACAGCTTGCTGCAACTAAAAGCACAGAGCATTCAGGATCGTGGTTGAGAACTAAGTGGCAATTCTTCATGCCCCATGACTTGAAATGCTAATATTGAACAATAATGATTTAGGCTTTTAAATGAGCGGCGATTCAAACATTCCTTCAGTTGATGCATTGTTTGAGGATCTAATGCATCCCAACCCTAGGATTCAAGAAGAAGCTTGTTTGATTCTTTCTGAGAACTATCGGGAAGAGGCGTTACCAAGATTATTGGATCTCTTCTGTCATCATGATCCTAAAGTCTATAGAGCGGCTGTTAAAGGTGTTGGTTTTTTTGGGAGCTCTGCGTTTGATCCCTTGATCGAACTCTATGCAACAACAGAGAATCAAACTGCAAGGCGTTGCTGCCCTAAGGCCTTTGTGCAGGTGTTCAAAAACTTCCCAGATCAGCCGTTTCCTGATTCAGTCATGGAAATGCTGGAACAAGGGATAGATGATTCCGATATGGTTGTCGTGCAGGGTGCACTGATGTGTCTTGGTCAGATCGGTAAGCAACAATTTAAGTCTGAAGAGGCAATAAAGATTCTAGTAAGTTCTCTTAGCAGTCAAAATGTTGCTTTAATTTTTAGTGCATCTCAGGCTCTTGCCGATATTCCCAATCCTTTAGCAGAAGATGCTTTACGTTCACTGCAGACCAATAATACGGATCCTTTGATTCAGGAAGCAGCTCAATCTGCGTTGGCACGACTTCAGACTTTATTAAACACAAAGAGTTAGCCTATTTTCTCTATCGATTTACTGTTTTTACCCCTTCGTAATAGCCTCCAGCACGGAAATCAAAACGCTCTACCTTGTCCTCTTTAGTGCAAGTCGTCTGTGAATAATGAAGCAGTGTGCTGAATCCTTCTGGCACCATCTTGGGGCATAGTCTCCCGACATCATTAGCAAATGGGCAGAAGTAAACTCCTGCCCACCGATTCAGGAAACGACCCTTTATTTCATCCGAAAAGATAAATCCATGTTCATTTGCAAGCCTGAGGATTTGCTCGGGCTCCGCTTCCTGGAAAAGCGCTCTAAATGTTAAGTCTTCTTCTAGAACTTGAAGAAAGCGTATGAATTCAGCACGTGACATGAAGAATCAGCATCATATCCATATTTTATCAGCAATTATCCGCTTCTTATCAGAGTTGTTTGACTTATTTAGGGTTCACCACGCCAACAATAACTTTGTATGGCACTGCACTTTTCTTGTGCTGATCCTATGTGGACAACGAATTGAACCGGGCGCGATTCGATGATTGGATAAATCGTCATTGGTTTGAATTCAATCAACGACTACTTGTCTATATTTGATTAATTGTAGTGGTTTATTCTTCTTAAAATAGATATCCACCAATTATCAATTTTTGCGTTAGATAGGTCACTTCTTATCAAGCTAGGTAGATCAATCAATTCTTCTGTTAAAAATGAATATACGCATGTTGCATGGTGCCGAGTTCTCAGAGATTTGATAATCTATTCTCGTGGATGGGTGAACAGCAGGCAATTGAATTGCTTTCTAAAAATATTAGGACTCTTGATAATCCTGGGATTAAGTATATTGCGGCGACAAGGTTGGGAGCCTGTTCTTCGCGAGATTCTCTGGATGCCTTAGTCGTAGCGGCTACTGGGGATAGAGACAATATCTTTGATGCTATTACACGCCGTAAATCTATTGAAGCACTAGGACGTCGCCGAGATCTTAGCACTCTGCCAACTATTTATGATGCCATGCGTAGTCGTGATGAGCAGACTATTGTTAATGCTGTTGACACGCTAATTAATTTTGGCATACCACTTGATACTCAGTTTAAATCTACTCTTTTTAAGATTATTGAAGATGGCTCAGATATACTTAAGCGTGTTGCAATTCAATGCTTTACACGCTTGGAGATGGACGACTCTTATGGCATCATTCACCAGCAACAGAACAATCAAAACCTATTGGTTAAAGGAGCATCAATAGCTTATTCAATAAGAGTTGAAGGTGACAAGAGTAAATTGCATCTCCTTGCAAATCAGCTCAAAGATACCAACGTTATTTATCGACGTTCGTCGGTTATTGATATTGGTGATGCTGGTGATCCGTCTCTTTTGCCGATCATTTCAAAAGTAGCAGTTTCAATGCCATTAAGAGCTAAAAGTGCATTTAAGATTATACCTAAAACTAAAACAGAATCGCAGAGAATTTTGATTAATCAAATGTTGCAGGATGATTCTCGTAATTTATTTCTTACCCAGGATTTCAATGCACCAAGTGATCTGCAAGAAGTTTGTGACCTGCTGAGACATAGAGATGAAGAGCATCAGTATTTTGCTGCAAAATCTTTATTTAGTTGGCCAGGATCCACGCTTGCAGATTCTATTAAATCTATCTGGGAGAATCATGGCTCCGATTATGGTGTTCACTATCAAGTAAATTGTTTGGTATCTCAGCTTGATTTAAAAGAATTATCATTCATAACGAAGGAATCATTGTTGGAGCCAGCTCCGCAGTATGCAAAATCAAAAATTGCAGCGACTTGGGGATGTTTGAAATTGGGTTTGTTGGAATGTCGTGCTGAAATTGAGAATTTATTAATGACATCTACTTGGGAGCCACTTCGATGGACTTGTGCAGAGGTTTTACGTAAGATGTAGAGACCATTCCTCTTTGCCATTCATTTATTTATATGGGTAATTTATATCTTCTCGACTTTTCTATGGTCTGACTTGGAAGTTCTCCGAATGCAGTGTAATAGCGCCGTGCATATCTCCCTTGATGTTTAAACCCATATTTAATTGCAATATCTCGAATTGAATATAGATTTAATTTCCGACGAGCATTTTGGTTAAGCATAATTCTCCTGGATTCCTCAAGTCTAATTTGTGTCATCAATTCTATGATTCCCATTCCAAAGTACTCCTGACATATACGATATAATGATGCTTGGCTTGTATTTATATGCTTGCATACTTCGAGCAATGACAGAGGGGATTCCATGGTCTTCTCACTATGTGCAAGATTAATGATTTCTCTTAATTGATCGACATGTTTTGGATTTTGACTATTTTGCTCAGTCATTGGTTCTTCTAGACATGCGATTACAAGATCAAAATATTTTTCTGGGTTCTGAATTCCAGCAGATACTTCTCTAGCAGCTAATCTCTTAAGTTGGTTTAGAGCTTTATTATTGCAATAAATCCCCTGATCACCCGTGAGTCGTTCAAGTCCATCATATGCTTTACAATTTTCGAGTAATTCAAATAGGTGCTGCTTTTCGAGCATGCAACCAGTACTAGAGCATTCGTTGTTATATTTTCCCCATGCATTTCCTGGTACCGAATTAATCGTGCCGAATCCAGCCAGGCTATTTTTTGTCATCTTAAATCCATCGCAATAGCCAAAGGCTCCTTGAGTATTCGCTTTTGGCGTAATCCAATTAAAATCAATAGTTATACCATTACCCCACCCCTCGTACAATAATGTTTTGTTGGCAGATATTTCTGCAAGTGCGACTTTATTAGTATTTGCTGTTTGCATAGTGTAGAAACCACTGCCACCTTCCAGTTGCGTTATTTTTGTGAGCTGGCCGAGTTTTGCAAGCTCTTCAGAGAGCTCCAGTGGATCACGATATTCAATAGATGTTTTCATGTATTACTCTCCCTGCCATGCACTAAACGAATATAAATTCTTATTGGAACGATCTATTGTTTGGCTGGGTGATTCTCCAAAATATGTGGAGTAGGAGGCTTCAAATTTTTTCCAGTTCTTAAAACCATAGTAAAGTGCGGTCCTCTTCTTTGTAAACTCTTTGAGGCCTGTTGAGGAATATGGAGTTAAAAAAGCCTTGCGGGTCTGTTCCAGGCGTACTCTTCTAACAAGCTCAATTACATCCATATTAAAGATTTCTTGGCATATAGTATTGAGAGACTCTGTTTTTGAATTCAAGTATTCCGTAATTTCGTCAAGTGTTATTGGTGGCATGCCAGCCCTATCTTCGTGAATTAGTTTGACCATGTCTTCTATTAGGTCCGTTGAATCGCATCGATGTGCATCATAGGTTGATTCATTATTGTCGTTGTCTAGGAATATGATTGCTAGATCGTAGAATGCATTTGGTTTCGTTGATGGCTGGCCATTAAAATGTCCATTAAATAATTTCTTGAGCTGAGCACTTGCATGATCATGCGAGTCAATTCCAATGCATTCCTCAAGCCTCGCATAGGCATTAAATGCATTTAATTTGTTGATTCTTTCTTGTAATTTATTCCATTTTAGGCTCATGCAGCAAAGCTCTTCGTTTGCTCCCACAATGTCCCAGATATTTCCTCCTGTTTTGTTTATCCGATTGAAGCCAGCAATGCTATTTTTTGTCATTTGGTGGCCGCTAATGATTGTCTGTGTCTCCGTTTCGTTTGTCGGTGATGTGTCTAGCCAGCAGAATGATACTGATTTTGTATTGGCTTCTTCCTCGTAGAGAAGAGTTTGGTTCGATTTAAAAATTTCAAGATGCACATCTTGAATTGGTGAGCAAGTGGTCTTCGTTTCGAGAAGGCCGGTGCTTAACTGAGTTACATTGCATGAGAAGTTGGATTTTGAGTGATATTCTTCAAAATGTGCTTTGCAGAACTCTTCCATCTCGAGCGTGTCGGAAAAAATATAATTGCGCGATCGTTTTTTTCGCAAATTTTTTCTGCGTATCTACATACTCTATTGATGTTCCTTGATTGCGTGTAAGAAGCTTAATGTTTTTCTGAGTTATTGCTTTTTATCTTTTTGGTGTCCACTTCCTATCAAATTGCCTCCCTTTTCTCTTCTTTGTGTTAGCGCGAAGGCATGATTTGCCTCGCTGAGCATTCTTCTAAAGCTGTTTCTCTAATTGCTCTATTCGCTTTGCTATTTCTCCTGCAAATCTCTACTTAGTATGTTGATGGCAACATTTAATACTGCTTTAACCGACTCATCTCTTTCTGTTGACTTTGCTGCTTCTATGCTTTCTATGGCATTAAATGCTTCGAGTTTCATTAATGCCATTGCTGTATTTTTGCGTACCTGAGTGTCTTGATCGACCAGCTTTCTGCTTAGCATATTTTCAACATCTTCGGCATCACATGATTTTCCGATAAGGGTTACTGCTTCAGCTCTGACCTCTGCTGAGCTGTCATCGAGTGCTCGAAATACTCTGTTTTGTGCCCGCAGATCATCACTCTTCTGTATTTGATCTCCCAATGCTGAAATTGCAGCAACACGAACTTCAGCCACGTCTGAATCCGCAGCCTCGAGCAATGCCTCTGGTGCTTTGGCACCGATGAAACTTAGCGCAAGGTTGATCAAGCCAACCTGAAATGGTGTGCAGTCCGGATTTTTAAGGATTCCAAGCAGTGAATCCATGGCATCCGGTCCAATGGTTGCCATCGCTCCAGCAGATGAACCGAGAACAACTGGGTCATCATCTTCTAAAAAGGCTTCAAGCAGATATGGCAACGCGTCCTTGTTGCCAATCAAATTGAGTGTTTTGGCTGATGCTCGTCTTACGATCACATTTTGGTGCTGGCGAAGTGCTTTACAAAGAATGGGTAGCGCTTCGTCACCTACTGCGCCAAGACTTTTTGCAAAGGTGAGTCTTAAAGCTCCCCTCGCATCTCCGAGTCCGGCGACCATACGCTCGAGTGATTCTGCATCTGATCTTGGGAGCTCACCTTCGCTCAATTTTGCACTGAGCTCATCAGCGAGTTGGAGAGCTTCTTCTTCCGTGAGTTGGCTTTCGCTGATTGATGAGATATCGGTGAAATCCTGGAGCACGGTGGACGTCCAACTGCGTTGAGTCGCAATCTAAGCGACTCTCATCAGGCACCTACCAGCTTGTGGGGCTTTGCAGTGTCGCCGTCGGACATAAAAATGCCCCCATACAGGAATGGGGGCAGAAGTGATGGCATTTCGGTGCCTAATTCATCTTCATCAAAATGGCAATGGCTTAACGCCGAAAGGACGGAAGGGAGCAGCGCCGGTTCTCCTGGGAGGCTGATGTCCGCCGTACTTTTGTTGGGGCAGCGTTGGTGCGCCCTTAAAGATCGGTTTCATCATGCTGATCGCTGCCGCAGCCAGTTGCGTCGTGGTGCGACTCCGACGTCCTTGTGCGTTGTCACTAACGGCAACTTTTGTGCCTGCTAGCTCGCGCATCATGTTGAAGGAGCTGGTCATCATTCCTGCGTAGGAATCGCCTGCTCGCATGTAAGGAACGATGTCTGATCCAAACACCTCGGCATATTCTGCGCAATCTGTGAGGCTGTCGATCAGAGCATCAAATCCCTCTTCTGCTTGAAGTTTGATGCTGTTTTGAACTTCCTCTTGAGTGAGGGGTGCCCGTCCAAGCAGGTGTTTGAAGTTAAGTTCAATCCCACGTTGGGGGGCGACACTATGGAAATAATTTTCCTTGTAGAAAGGAGATTTTGCCAGCCCGTTAACAAAGTCCCGGACTGTAATTTCTCCGTTCATCAAGCGCACCTCAAGGGAGGTGCAACGCTCGTTTTCAGTGGGAGGCAGGTTTCCGTAGACCTGCCTGTAGGCGGCAATGATCGTGCGCTCGAGTGCTTCACTGCTGTCAGGGTGATACTCGTCGAAAGTCACCGCAAAGGGACATTCGCTGTGAAGCCTTGGGCCGATACCAAGTCCCATCTGGGAACAAGTGTTCCGCTTGAATTCAGCGATGGCACCAGCAACAGTCCGATGGACTGTGTTTTTGCCAGCTTTGCTTGGCATGGCGTATGACGCTGGTTTGGTGCGGCTAGCAGCAGCCATTCCAGCCGGGCTGGTTTGTGTACTGAGCATGGGGTTAGTGAGGGGAGGTGAATTGCGGTGACTATTCCCTACATGCTTAAAGCAACAGATTTTGTTGCTCGTAGGCTTTATAGAGGTTTTAGTGAAATGTGAGCATTAATTTGGCTCTCATATTTCACTCAATGTCACCTTGAGTAAACATTGCGTCTGTAATTGTGGCTAAATCCTTTGTTGGCTGGCCACAATATTCCTGGGTTATTCCAGAATTGTTTACTCTCGAATGTCAAGAACTTGTGTTTTTTGATTTTGAAAACAAAAAGGGGTGGGCTTTTGGCCCACCCCTTGCTTAGATCAAAAAATCACTCAGCTTGACTGATTATCAGCCGAGGGAGTTGATCACGTAGTCGAGCAGCTGGTTGTAAGCGGTCAGAGCCTGAGCGCTCATGTCGCGAGGGGCACAACCGCGGGAACGCAGGTGGGAGAAACCAGCCACATAGGTGCCAGCGTCGATGCTGAGGGCCTTGTAGACCTCTTTCTGACCGTTGATGGCCAGCTCATCCAGAGGGCCGGTGCCGCCGGTGACCAGGCAGTAGTTGATCAGACGCAGGTAGTGAACGAAGTCACGCTTGCACTTCTCTTTGCCTTCGGTAGCGCACTTACGGGGCTGACGGCCGGTGGCACCATTGGGGTACTGGGCGTAGACAGCATCAACAGCTTCCTGTGCAACTTGGTCGTAGTTGCTGGCCAGCTTTTCAGCAGCTTCCAAACGAGCAGAGGCGCGTTGGATGGAGCCCTGGACGGACTCCATGTCGGAAGCGGTGGGGAAGCGGGATGCGCTGTCGGCTGCGCCGACGACGGTGGTGATAACGGACTTCATGATTAAGAAGAAGGGTGTTCAGGTGTGCAGAAAATCGATACCTGGCTCAGCTGATGGCGCTGATCACCATGTCGAAGTAGCTAGCAGCTTCACCAGAAAGGCTGGCGCAATCACCAGAGGTCAGAGCCATCTTCTTGGGCTGGCTGTTGGTGTTGGTGATCAGGGCGCTAGCAGCGGCCTTCATGATGGCAACAGCACGTGCGGCGGATCCGGTGGGAACGCCCAGAGCGGCATAGGTCTCGCGGAGACCGTTCAGGCAGCGGTCCTGCAGCACGGAAGCGTCACCGGCGAGCAGCGCGTAGGAGACGTAGCGCAGAACGATCTCGCCATCACGCAGGCAAGCAGCCATCTTGCGGTTGGTGTACACACCACCGTTGGGAGCGGTCAGGCCGGTGTTCTCGCAGCAGATGCCGGCGACGGCGTCAGACACGATGCAGCTGGCGTTAGAGGTGATGGCGTTCACAGCGTCCAGGCGCTTGTTGCCATCAGCAATGAAGGACTTCAGAGAAGCCAGTTCGCCGCCACCAATGAAGGAGCCGCTGGAATCGGCCGAGACAGCAGCCCGGGAGAATGCGTCGAGCATGGGGGTTGTGGAATACGTTGTTTGGGGAGATGCATTCCGCATCACGAATGACACTACCCCTGCTTCCCAGGTCGACTTCCTGAAGGAGGACGTCAGGACACACAAGTTGACAAAGGCGAAATCAGTAAGGCCGTGTCGTCAACCAATGTCCGACAGTTCATCTTATTTACTGCTCGTCTTTTTATGACAACTGTTTAAGGACGCGTTGGCAAGTCCATTTCAGTGGTAGCCAGAAGGCACTGGCTGAAAGCTCCTCTAGGAGCGGCTTTTGGTCCACAAGGCCCAAGCGGAGGCACCCCCATGCAGCAGCAATGCGGGACTTGGTGTACTGAGGAATTGTTTCGGCTAAGGCAAGCCTGATTAGATCGCTTCGTTCTTCCAAACCTTGAAGGCTGACGACGGCGGTTAGGTAATAGTGCGTAACGTAATCACTCCATAATTTTTCTTTAATTTCGTTAATTAAAATCATCCTCTCTGCCCTCGGCATGGACATCAAGCTTGAAGCACCACCGTATTGGCGTGCTTCATCACGATGTTGAAGGTTGTTTTCGATCTCCGTAGGCTCAATATCACAAATCCACTCTTTCCTAAGTTTGAGTTGTTGAGGGTTGTCTTGTAAGAGTTGTGTTATGAGCTCTGCATATTCTTCCGGTATTAGGCATTTCTTATCAGGATCTACCAACTGAAATGCACTTCTAGCCCGCAACGACATCGACACAGGAGCTGTGACAAGAGCTTCTAGCCTTGTTACGTCACCGGCATCCCCCAAATCAATTACGGCAGAGCGCCTTCGTCCGGCGATTGGATCAACAAGTTGCGGGATGAGGACATCAAGGCCCTCTGGCTGTTGAGCAACTTTCGACATGTATGCCCTTGCCGCACCAGCCACCAAGGGATTGGAATCATCCTGGAGGGGGCTGATGCTGTTGATGACTCCGGGGGCCCCTAAACGACAAAATGCCTGTATGACAGCTCGCTTTTGAATATCCTCTCCCTCAAGGGCTTCCAATAATTTTTCATGATCTGTTTCTGTTAACGGTGCCCCGATTTTTGTTATCGCCTCTACAGAATTAATCACTGCAGCTTCATCACTGCATTTTAGGGCTCGAAACAAAGAGGGTAGGGCCTTTGGACTTTTTCGTCTGCCAAGGGCGTCAATCGCTTTGCGTCGTGTGATTCGATTAAAAAGATGCTCTGGATCCAGCTCTGCAGCCTTAATCAGCACATCGAGTGATTCTTCGCTGTTACTCGCTCCAAGCCTTGTGGCTGCCATGTATTTATCAACGGGCCTCTCGAGTGAGTCTGGATCTGCCAAAATCACTGCCATGGCCTGCTCTTCTGTCAAGCCTTCAACCAAGTTGTCGAATCGCTCGGCCATGTTTAAAGCGTCATCAATGAAAAAACCTGGATTTTCTGTCAGCTGGTGTTGAGCTGCAGTTTTAGAGCAGCTGACTTGATTCTGTTGAATCTGCAGTGACGTTGAAATTCCTTTATCTCTTTGACCATAGCATCAACGTCTTAATATCAGTGATGATTTATGACTGGTTGATTGTCTTCTTTAATTTGCCTGCCCTTTTATGAACACGTTCTCATCATCTGTTATCGTAAGTAGAGGGAATTTTGTATCATGCCAGTCTCTCCCGAGCTCGAACAGGCTCTTCCTAGATTTGTTGAAGCTGTCCAGAAGTCAGCAGATGTCCAAGATCAATTGAACCTTGTTGTTGATTTGGACCAATTAAAAGTAATTGTAAATCGTGTTGAGCCTTTATTGACTGGATCGGCACTGATTCCTTATGAACAGGCGACGAGCCCCCCGAAAATTACTATTGATTCAGGTACTTTAGAACAAAATATTCCATGGCGGTTATTACGGTGTCCTGGTGGGCCTTTGGTGCTGCAGATGATTTGTGCGAAGGTGAATTTTGCACTTTGGATTGAAAGCTGCTGACGATGTCTGTTTCTGTTATTAATGATTTTGTGCAGATGGTTATCTATGATCATTCTGTTGCAACTGGATTGAAGTCCTGCAAGACAGATCAAGATATTGTCGATTTTGCGTCTTCCTGTGATTATGTTTTTTCAATCACAGCTTGGCTTCAGTATGTTGAATCAGATTCAGCTGGTTTATCTGAATCTGAAGCCTTGGCGATCCAAGCCACCGCAAACGATCACTGGTCATGGGCATTTCGTAAAATCGCCCCATGGAGAGCCATGTTGATGGATGGTGCCTAGTTTTACGGTCTGCTGATGGAAGTTTCGTTTAGAATTATTCTTGTGACTTTGAAGGCCTTTAATGACCGGTTCTGCTCTTAGTGCAAATCAAGATCAAGTCCTAGAGGCTTTTATTGCTTTAGTTCGTCACAATCCAGATCTAAAAGCTCAAATTAAAGCTGCCCTTAATCAAGATCAAGTCATTGAGATCGCTGCTGCCAATGGTTTTGATATTGATTCCTCTGCTATTTTGAGAAAATGGAGTAAACATACTGATTTTAGTCAAGACACCTGGATGGGCTGGTTTGAAGAATAAATTTCTATTCAGGAATTGATTTCTGAGTATCTTGTTGTTTTACTGCCTTTCTTTGCCCAATAAGTGACAAGATCTTCTCCTCCTGGTCTGGGCACGCTTGCTGTTGCTTGCAGTATTTTGAACGATCGTCTTGGTCCCATCGGCCAATTCCCAATTGCTTTGACTGTTCTAATTCTTCCCCCAATTGCTTGTATAGAGGCTTCAAACTTGTCAAGTTGAGTTTGATCAACTGTTTCGAAGATAAAGTCTGTGCCAACACATATTAGATGCTGTGAGCGTATCCAGGATTTCATTTGTTTTTTGATATCTTCCATTTCAAGCTTTCGAATTTAGCCACTCATCATTAATTTCTTCGGAGAAGCTCTTGATCCTCTTGAATTTTAGGAGTCCATGTTCTGACCCCCAAATCTGTTCGTCTGTTTTCGGGTCATACCCACGATCCCGACTAATCCAATTGTCTTGATCCACTTCAACTTCGCTGACAAGATATGTGATCTTCCCATCTCTTGGAACCAAACATTTTTTCCCTGGTTCAACTTTGCCAATGTACTGTCCTTTTCCTTTACTTTGAAAGTGCATCGCACATCCACACCGTTCTTTTAGGCTTGTAGTATCGATTGCATTCATGATTTCTGGATCCCGACCAGCTCCCGCTATTCTTCTGGGGTTTGTGAAGCCATAGTTCTCTACTATAAATGTATCGCTATTTGCTGTTAAACGATGAATTCCCTGTCGATAGGGATCCCAGGGGGCATAGTCGTAGCATTGTTCAGAATAAAATCCAGGCCCTTTGAAAATATGCCAAGGCAATGGTCGAAAGAAGATATTGATGCGTGCAAAATCCTTGGGATTTTCTTGCGACTGTTCGATGTTGTCGTACACGCCTGCGAGAGTTTTGGCGAACTCGGCAAAGGCTGAATTCTTGCTCATCTTTTTGATCTATGCATTAATGCGCCGGACTTCTGAGGCAAATGAAGTTTGAAGTATGCCTGATCCTGCTGATGTTCTCAAGACTGATGACCTACAGCGGACGTTTTCCGACACAAACCAAATTCTTTCTTCCGCAATCGATTGCTCATACTGCGTCGTGAGGGTAAATGTACCATCGTCTAAAAAACTGTATTCAGAGATTGCGGACTCAGATTCTGCATATCCAACGCTTCTGATCAATGTTCCCGAAGATTTATCTTTGGTTAGTGGAACAATAATGCAAGATCCTGATGATACTTCTGAAGGGTCGTCGGGTTCCCAGTCACTTTCAGCGCACCATTCCATTTTGAAGGGTGATGAAATTGAGCATTTATCTTGTTCCTTCGCTAAAGATGATTCAAGCAGTTGTTTAACTCCTGGATCTTCTTTGCTGAGTTTTTCAATGACAACTTCGCTTAGAACTTCTTCAAACTGCTGGAAGGCTAGAGAATGCCCCGATCTCATTGAGCGCCATTTGCCTGAACTTTGAGCAACAAATTGCTCAATCGTCATGCGAACTTGTGCTGTTTCCTGCGTTGAGCTCATCCAGTGAAGGACGGTTGATCTGCATCATGTTAACCATCGAGTCGACCATCATGGACATTGCCATGGGTGTTGACGCAACTGACTGGAGGAATGTGGTGTTGCTGTTTGGGTCCTCGCTTGAGGGTGGGCGCAGGATAGGCATGTTTAGAGAGTTTGTTTGACGTGCCTTTGGTAGCCGAATGGCCACCATGACTGGGATTTCGATTACCCAACCATCATCACTGATGAGGCATAGATAATTTCGGGATGATCAAAAGGAGTTAGCCTTCGCAATAGAAAGGATCTGACCTCCCTGCGCAAGAATTGATTTGATCGTGGCCGACATGGATGTTTGGGTCACCACCGATTTCTGCACAGCGCGGCGATTGGCGCCCACTTGGCGGCGGGAAGTCCAGTTGATGGTCAGGGAGCGGGCATTACCAACACCTCTACGATCTTGTGCCTCTGGTGAACTGTTGGTACACAGACTATTCAAGAGTTTTGAATCTGTTTCTGCGTTGTCGTATCCGGCATGACCGGCATCCAAAGCTTTTGCCCGTGTGAAGAAGAGCGTGCTTCCTCCAACTACTGTCTGAGTGGAACGATTGTATGGCACTTGGTCGATGCCAAAAGCAGATAGGTATTCATCGCTGTAGGTGTAACTCGCGATTTCTGTTTCATACCCTTCTTCCTGCAAAAGCCGAACATGGCTCATCAATTCAGCTTGGTCACGGGGAGGACGGCCTAAAAGATGTTTGAAGTTCAGTTCAACAAACCGGTAGGGGCTATTGCTTTCTAGAAAAAGCTTTTTATAGGTTTCCGATTGTGCGAGAGCCGTTACCAATCCTTGAACTGTCAGATCCCCATTGATGAACAACGCCTCAATGGAGGGGTTCACATCGAGTTCCATCAGGTGTCGATTTCCAAAAACCTGGCGGTAGGCTTGGCGAATCACATCTGCCGCATGTGCTGTGTCGACATTGGCAGCTGAGGAAAGAGTTGTTGGCTCAGTCATGGGGATCTGATTAAAAGGTGATGTGAGAGAGCTGTTTCTTTACGAAGTAGCTCTCAGTTGCAGCAATGGAATGCTTTTACATCACCTCAGTGATGGAAACGATCTTGCCTCCGCGTGCATGGATGTACTTCATTTGGCTGCTCATGTCCTTTCCGGACACGACGTAGCTGTTACCAGCTGTGCGTTGACGTGAACGAGCTGCCTGAGAAGCAACAACAATGCGGAAACGCTTCTTGGTCGGATCGGGTGCGCCTGATTGGGTGCCGGTGCGGTTTGCCCGGCTGGTGGTTTTGCTCCAGCCGCTTGGAGCCAGACCTGTGGCCACCGAACTCACCAAAGCGGAGCTGCCGAGTACCGTATCGCTCGCCGCAAATCCTTCTGCGAGGCTCAGTTGACGATTGAAGTCAACCTGAGAACGACCGCTTTCGGTGAGGATTCGTGCGTATGGAACTGTGTCTTCACCAAATGTGTTCTGGTATTCCGCGCTATCGACATAGCTGGAGATTTCAGCCTCGTAGCCACCTTCGGCGAGGATCTTTGTGTGCTCGCTGATTTCGGCTTGGGACTGTGGAGCTCTTCCCAGGAAATGTTTAAAGTTCAGCTCGATAAATCGATAGGGCGCACTCGTTTCGAAGAAGCGGCGCTTGTATTCGGCTGACAGGCCAACGGCACGAACGAATTCACGTGTGCTCAGGTAGCCGTCGATGAATTTGCTCTCCGCGGAACCCACCCGTTCGAACTCCATCAGATGGGGGTTGCCCATCACTTGCTTGTAAGTGGAACGAATCAGTGCTGCGAGTTGATCGGGGCCATCACCAGGACAACGTTGGTAGGTCTCTTGCTCCCGCTGGCCAAGACCGAAGGTGACATACACATCCCCACGCATGGGTCCAGAGTCTTTTCCTGAAGTGATTCCAGGTGTCTTGGAGCTGAATTGCGTGGAGGTGTAACTTCCAGACGATGGACGCAAGCCAACCGGCTGACTAGGCAGGCTAATCCGCGGAGCCACGCCATTGGCAAGGCTGCGGGTTAGCGCCGGACCTGCACCGCGGGCACTATCACTGCCAGCAAAACTCTTTTGAAGAGCGGCCAGCATCGGGAAGGCAGCTGTCGATAGGTCAGCGGGTGAAGACCATGAACGGGCATAGGGCACCACGTCGCTTCCGAAGACCTCGAGGTACTCCGCAGAGTCGACAATGCTGTCGACCAGACCGTCGTGACCGTGCTCTGCCTGCAGGGCGATTTTCGCTGAGATCTCGGCCTGTGTTTCAGGTGCTCGGCCCAACAGATGCTTGAACGTCAGCTCGACACCCCGCTGTGGGGCAACGCTTCTGAAGAAACGGTCCTTGTAGAAGCTGGACTTGGCCAGACCACGAACGAATTCACGCACGGTCAAACGACCGTCTCGAAGCTGAGCTTCCAATTCCGAGCAACGCTCGAAATCCATCACATGGGCGTTGCCAAAAACCTGTCGATATGAAGCACTGATCACCGTTTCCAGTGACGCCACATCTTCTGGGCTGTAGCACTCGCTTGTGACGCGATGGGGGCAGTCAGCGTGACTCCGGGGACCAACCCCAATCGCCATCTGATCACACGATTGCTTCAGGAACTCACCAATGGTGAGAGCAGCGGTTTGGTCTACTCCCTTGCGCTGGAAGCGAACGGGATCATTCCACTTGCTTGTTGCGCCGAAACCAAGGGAAGATTGCGTGCTGGCCATTGTTTTGGTGAGGGGAGAGATGGTCGTGAGCGTCGAGAGGAATTCGGATGTGGCTTAAGTCACCGGCGTAATGCTGGCGATTTTGCCGCCTTCGTTATGGATGCGTTTGAACTGCTCTGAGAGCTTGTCGAACGGCACGTAGAAGATGCGGTTGCTTCGGGTGTAGCGGGAAATCCGCCTCACATTGTTGGCTTTGTAAGCCGTGACTTCGACCCGATACGTGATGCCTTGATCGCCTGCGCCAACCCCAAGACGTGTGGGTGCGTCCTGAAGGTTGGTCGAGGGACGGAAACTCCATCCAGCGGTCTCTTTGGAGGATGGGGGAACCACTGCAATGGCTCGGTTCAGATAAGCCGAACCGCCCAGCTTGCTCCTGTTGCCTGCCAGATCACCCTTGAGGCTGCTGCTGCTGTTGCCTCGCAGCAACTGGAAGCTCCAGGTGAATTCCTGCAAGGTGGCACAGCTTTCGGTCTTCCAGCCCCGCTGATAGGGGACCGTCCATTCGCCGAAGGTGTTTTGGTATTCCGAGCTGTTCAGGAAGCTGTCGATATCAGCCTCATACCCTTGGCTGTCTAGGCGATCGGCGTGCTCACGCATTTCCGAGTAGTCAGCAGGTGCGCGACCGAGAAGATGGCGGAAGGCCAGCTCGATGTAGCGGTATCGCGCGCAGTTATCAAAGAAGCGGCTGCGGTACAGCTCGCTTTTGGCAATGCGACCCACCAGCTCACGGACGCTGATTTCACCGAGCTTGAACTGCGACTCTTCGACGATCTGCCGCTCGCTGTCCATCACATAAGCGTTGCCAAGCACTTGCTTGTAAACGGCCCGGATGATCTGTTCTTTCCTGGCGTCCTCATCGCCTGGGATCAGCTCGAGAGGGGCTTCACTCTCTTCAGAGAAGCGTTCGACCCCTAGAAGCGAGGCTGGACCGAAAGGCATGAATTCACACGCATTGGTTCGACTAATAGTCCTTCAGAAGCTCACGCCCGAAGAGCATTCTTTATAAACCTCAATCAATTGTGTCCGACTGTTGCGTCACGGGCTGATTCCTACGCCGTGACGGCGATCTCGGCGGGTTCTGTAGGAAAAGTTTGGATGCAAATGGCTCGCTTTAGGCGTCCTGCCCTTGCTCCTTGATCAGGGACTCAAGGCTCGCCCTTGTCGTGGAGCGTGTCATCGGATTCCAGCAGTCGAGTTCTTGGACGGATCGACCGAGCAGAGCACCAATTTGATCCTCAAGTCCGGTGCAGAGCGAAAAGTCTGCCCCCCGAATCGACGTCACCGTTTCAAGAGCTGCCCCCTCCAGGTTGGCCCCGCGAAGATCGGCCATGTCCATCTCGCAGGTTCCGAAGCGGGTCCCCCGGCACATGGCTCCGCGAAACGTGGCTGATCGCAGGTCAGCGCCTGCTAAAGAAACGCCATCGAGCAAAGCTCCACTCAGATCTGAACCACTCAGATAGGCGCCCATCAACACGCTTCCCCTGAGGTCCATCCCGCGCAGATCTGTGCTGTTGAGAAAAGCCCCATTAAGCTTCGCGCCGGGGCCCACGGCACCGCTTGTGTTCAGTGCGAAGCCCTCAGGCACCAGGGTGGCCTGGTCGTAACGGGCCAGACGTAGATCAGCGCCTTCGAGTTGGCACTGGCTGAGGTTTGTGCCGCGCAGATCAGAGCGACAGAGCTTGGCGTTTCTTAGGTCGAGGTCTCCCAAGTCCTGACCGCTCCAGTCAGCCCCTCGAGCATCGACTGGATTTGTGGCTGCGCTTGTTGTTCCGCACGTTTCGGGTGCCGTCCACTCACGCAGATTTAGAGCCCCAGATTTGGGCATCACCATCTCAGTTGCGCAGCATCGCGACAACGATGGTAGAGAGCACCCGCACGATTTCGAATCCACCGACGGCAAACAGGCCGAGCCAGAGCTTGAGAGCGAAAGCAGGGGGTTCCTCGTTCAACCAAGTGGCAGCAACCTCCAGTCGCTCTGACTGCGCACCCTGATGGATAGGCGCCCGATCTTGAAGGGCGTCGCGCCAGTCGGTTCCGTAGCGCGGGAATTGTTGGTAGATCGGGATTTCCCCAAGGGGCCGCCCGGGCAGAACGCGTGAACGTTGCTGAGGAACCAGGTCGTACCCGAAGCAGTTCATGTATTCCGGGCCGTCGAGCAGGGCGTCGACGAAGGCGGTAAAGCCCCTCTCTCCGATCACGATCGACCAGGCCCGGCGTTCGGCGTCGCCATGGGTCGGGCGCCCGAGCACGCGTCCCACCACCTGATCCACCATCCGGTAGTTCGAGTTGCACTGGTAGTAGCCCTGCTGGAAGCGTTCCGAAAGCAGAAGACCTCGGATGAAATCCCGAACCGTGATGTTGCCGCTCCGGAGCTGTGATTCCAGGAACGGTTCGCGATCACTGCGCATCGCATGGAAGAAGACTTGGCGATAGGCCTGTTCAATCAAGCTGTCTATGTCTGTTCTGGCGCTGTCATCGCCCGCTGCAGAGGAGGCATACGTTGGGGGATTGATGGTGCTGTTGTCGCCGGCCAGGTTGCTAACGCGACCGTTTTGGGTGTTGAGCGGGTACCCAAGAAGCGGGATGGCCATGGGGTGCTCCGTGAGTAGAAATACTTGGGAGTAATCCTCTCTTGATCAAAAAAATTTGGTGGTGGTGCTTATCAGCTCTTAACTGCAGATTTGTTGAGCTCGGCGTGTAAGTGCTGGAAGCAGTCGTGGATCAACTGACGGTCGTTTGATCGCGAGACCCCTTCTAGGGCCTTCTCTTTGAGCTGACCGAGGGCTATGTTCATCCCCTCGATGGGCACGTTCATTCGTCTGTATAGCTCTCTAAGGGCGGCCATGCCGCTCGGATGTGTAAAGCAGCTCTGGTTGCAGGCCACCGCGTAGATGATCACGCGTAGAAAATTCCAACAGTCGCGCCAGCAGGCATCTGCTCTGTCCTGCGGGTAGAGAGCCCCGCCCGGTTGCACCAGATGCGGCTGGGTTTCAAGCAGATGTCCCCGTGCCTGGTTCACTAGTTGATCCGACCGATGGATCAGGCTGCCGGGGAGCGAGTCATCCATGCCGGAGAGCTGGCAGATCGTGACAAGGTCATCGGCCGTTAGTTGGCATTGGGCTTGATCCGCACGCTCAAGAATGTTGCGCGTCGCCTGCGGCAAATCTTGGTTGATGCTCAGTCCTTGAACCTGTGCGGTCTGCACCAAGGTCTTGAAGTCGATGTTGTGGAAGTTCAAGGGTTGACGCTGGCCACCGGTGTGGCGATCAGCCAGCCGTGGCGTTCCAGGTAGAAGGCCCACACCAGGTCGTCCCCCAACCCAGGGCAACGTGTGATGGCTGCTTCAGTGAGGTCTGTTGGTACCCCCAACTGCGACAAAAGCCAGCCAACGGCGTCTGGGCTTGAGGCCGTCGCTGTACGGATGGCAGATCCCACCACCCAGGTCAGGCGGGTGTCCTTGAGATCCCCATTGCTTTCTTCGCAAGCCAGCAGAAGGTTGTCCGCCGTGGTGTGTTGGTCCAATGTTTCCTGCCAGAGCGCGATGTTTTCATCACGGAGGTTGATCCGAAAACAGCCCTCTCCCACCGGTAGATCCAGCTCACCGCTGCTACCGGCCTGGTTCTGCAGGACAGAAATTCTCGGATCTGCCAGTGCGCTCATCAAGAAACGCCGATCAACTCGAATGTAACCAGTGTCCAGGAATTTCCTCGACCCCGTCAGCGGTTCGTGGGAATCGACATGGATCGGATGTCATCCTCCGAAGGACCCTGTCAGAGGTGCTTGTCGGAGGACACCTCTAAGGATTTCTTTTTCAGCAGACCTGTGATGGTGGCGAGAGCAAACATGGCAAGCAGTGCCAATCCCAGGGTGAGGCTGGCGCCTTGAGCGGCACCTGCGCCGACAGCAACGAGGATCGAATCGCTGATCAGCACGCTGATCAGCAGGGCTGGGGCAAAGAGACGCCAGTGGGTGCGGCTGATCCCGATGGCATAGCTGAGAAAATCAAACAATCCGGTCATCAGCAGGCCGGTCATCAAAAAGAAGTTGCCTTCCAGCTGGTTCTTGCTGAAGCCATCGATGCGTTTCATTGCGCTGGCACCCACCAGACGGCTCACCGGTCTGCGTCCCCAGCGGCGGGCGATGAAGAAGGCCGCACTGCAGAACACCAGGTCCGACAGGATGATCGTGAGATAGCCCGCCTTGAAGCCCAGCAGCGAGCCGGCCAGCAGGGAATACACCGAACTCGGCAGCGCCGGCAGGATGATGCTGACCCCTCGCAGCAGGAATAGGCCGAGTGGGGCCAAGATGCCCATGTCGTTCACGGCGCTTTGCAGCGGAGCAATGCCGTATCGCTGCAAAGAAACGACGGCAACAATGAAGATGGCGACCCAGGCGCTGACCTTCAGCCCTGTCTTCAGCCTGGACATCTCTTCAATCGCTCGAAAGCCCTGTGGAATGTAGGCCAGTCGTGGCTTTTCCCAGGGCCGTGGACATGAAGCTCAGCATCGATACCATCAGCGAAATTTCTCAACACGAGGCCAGCCCGGTGATCATCACCTCCCCGCGCACCGCGTTCGAGCAACAGCTGTGCACCCACCTGCTCAGCCTCAGTGAGGTGGTGGAAACCCTGGCGGATCGTTTGATGGAACTGGAAACGCGGTTGGCCAACATTGAGGGCCAGCAGCTGGTGGATGCGGAGATCGCGGCGGTCAGTGATGACGCCGGTGAACTGCTCCTGGCCAGCGAAGAGAAGGTGCGGATGCTTCGGGATCGTCTGACCCCAGGCGAGGTCGTAGCGCTACATGCTGATTCCCATGACGAGGGGGCTTCACAAGCGGACGATCAGGAGATCTCAGAAACCCCTGAGATGGAGATGGACATCGACCGTGTCGAGGACGAGACCTTCAGTGACGAGGCCCTCAGCGATGACACGGAATATGTGGATGATCCTCAGATCGATCTGCTCTCCGCCTGATCAAGCCAGCTCCAGCAGTCGAATCCGGAAGGCCGCCACCTGGCGTGCCATGTCGGGGGAACTGATCAGAAAGGGGTGATCGGCCATCGCCTCGAGCACGGCTTCGAGATGCTCCTCCTGGCTGAGCTCAGGTTTGTTGCTGCCCCTCAGACGCTTCCAGGTGCGGTCGAACACCATGGCAAAACTGTCGGCGTTGTCGAAAACACGATCGGTGCCTGCATCTGGAGAGATGAATGACACGGCAGTTTTGGCATCGATGTGATGCCAGGACCCAGATTTGAACTGGGGGCATTGCGACAATTTGCCCCTTTAAGCGCTCAAACTGTATAGCAACGATACAAAAAATGCCCTTTTTGGGCGTTTTTGCTTGCTGCTCCCATACCGCTCCCATACCATCGGGTTGATTTGCGGTAGGTCCGAACCACTCCTGGAAGGTGTTTCGGTAGTGGAACTCTATGGGACGGTCGCTGCCACAGGAATGGATAGACGGCACCCTTCACACCCTCAATGTGGTGCGCGACCTGGGGGGCAAAGGGAATATCCCCCACACCTCTCTATCGGTCGTTCGTCAAAAACCCAGCGCGAACAGCAGAAAGACCAAGAACCTCCAGTGGCGCTTCCTGCCGGAGAAAGTAGATGACCCTCGTCCGTTTGCTGGCAAAACCAATCGGGGGCGGGGCAAGCGCATCTATATAGAGGGAACTTGCGGGACCACCGACCCCTGGGAAGCAGCAAAGGTCGCGGTCGCTGCCTCTCAAAAGAAGTGGCAGGACCTCCTCTCACAGTCCCAAGTGTGGGAAGTGGAGAAGCAACACGCTCTGTCGGTCTATTGGGAGCGTTGGTGTGCCAAGGCGAAACTGGAACCAAGGAACAACCGAAGTCGTTGGTTGAGCGACAAGCGGAACCTTTGGAACGGAACCACAGGCATAGGCGTTCAACCCTGGGCGACTGTCAAAAGCATTCAGGCGATCACGAGCAACGACTTTTTGGAGTTCTTCCGTCTCATAAGGGAGAACTGTGAAGCGAAGGGCAACTCAGGAGAAGAGACCAGAAGGCAATACAAGACCCTTATCCGCAACCTCTTCAAAGAGGCGAAGGCAGATTTCCCCGCTCTGTCCTGCCCTGAGTTTCCTGCGATTAAGAAGAGCGTGCGTCAGAAGAGGCATTTCACACATCAGGAGTGGGAGCAATTGGTTCGCGTTGTCGCCGAACTGTCTGGTGGTGCTGCTCGCCGGTCTCTGACGGCGGAGGAATATCGGGAACTGCCTTGGACCCAGACGAACCGTCAGAACTCACGCAACTGGGTTGATTTGTATGACGCGCTCTACTTGGGGTGGTTTTATTACCTCCGAAGTGAGGATGCTCCTCGGTTGAGAAGTGAGTGGTTCAGCGAGCAACTGACCGATGCGGGAGAAGCTCTGGTTATCTGCTTCCTTGAGAAAACGAAGGGCGACAGGGGCAAGTACGACACTTATGCCTACCGACCAGATGCGTTGGAGAACGTCCGCCGCATTCTCCAGAGGAAACCACTGGGGTGGTTGAACTTTCCCCACATCAAGAGAACGGAAGGCAACGAAAACGAGAGTAACGTTGGAGAGACGATCAACTTCCTTCTCAAGAAGGCGTGTGAGAAGGCAGGTATTTCAACCAAAGGGATTGATTGGACCTCCTGTCGCCATACCGCGTTCCGCTTGACCTTGGAGGACTACCCAGAACTCGGTACCACGCAATACATCCGGGATTTTGCGGACAACGGTCATATGTCGCCAAAGATGCTGGAGGAGCGTTATTTGCGCTTTATCCAGCGTGAGAAGACAGCAGCAAAGGTGCGGGCAGCAATCACTCCAGGGCAGTTGTCACTAATAAGCAGAACGAAGAATTAAGAGCAATGGATTTGATTGCACTCTGATACTAATTAAAATTTGACTAGATGTTGATTAGCCTGTAGGATTAACTTTGTGGAGGTTGATGAGAAATCTCTGGATCCTTGTATCCCTTTGCGTCGCAATTGTCGCGAAAGGCGTTAGTCATGCTCCTGGAATACATGATTAGGTTTGTGACCTTTGGCCTCAAGGGTGTGTCTAAATTTGCTCCAAAGGGATGAAAGCACGCTAGAGGCCACGAGCGAAGCGAGTATTCCCCGAAGGGGAATGAATTAAATGTCCGAATAAATATAGTTTTGTTCTCTATTTAAGACCGTTAGAGAACGAAAAAACAAGAATAACACAAGGGAGTCCCAATAAATCAACTGCCAAGCAAACCCCCCCCTGTAACCACCCCCATCAAGCATGTTGAGGAAACTAAATAGTCAAAGATTTAACACGACCTATACCAAGAGAGAAGCGCCAATATTGGTTCCCATTGAGCATAAACTTTGTTCTGAACTGGGACTGGATCGCTCTGAACTCCACAAGACAGCAATCAAGGAGTTCTGGAACCGCCGTCAGCAATCCACCTTGTCCTTCTTCAATTTGGTTAGGAGAGAGCGGATGGTTTCTTCGGTTTGCGCTGCGTCCATTGGTCCCTCTGGTGTCAGGGAATATCCGCGGAGTCTGAATCCTGCGGCAGGGGACTGGAGTTCAGAGTCGTTTCGTCTGACCCTTTTGATTCCTGTTCTGCTCTGGTCAATCTCTCCACCAGGTTCAGGGTGTCGTGAGGGGACAAATCACCGTCATCGCCCCACTTGAGACTGGAAAGGTCAGGCGGGCACATGAGGGGTAAGGGATGTATCTGCGGAACCTACGGACGTTGAGATCACTGTTGCGGCAATGCTCCCCGAAGATTCATGGAAGAAATGCTGAATTGAGTGCCTTCGCGATACCGAACTGGTTGGGAGTGGTTTTAACCACGCACAATCCGACCACCCAGGCATTGCGCAGAGATGGTCCAGAACCCCGCCGCTGCTTTCAGGAGTTCTCGATTTGGAGCGAATTCCTCTGTTCGCCAAAAAAGGAGCGCATTGTCCAACCCAACAAAAATCACTCGATTGACGTCCTGGGGTTTGGGGACTCGCTTGTGCGGGTTCCATACAAGGTCGTTCTCAAATAGCAGAGCAGTTCCTGAGTTAGCGGCGTCCTGGGTGAAGAAGGACCAAGTGGTTTGGCGGTACTGCTTGGGTTTACTGGACATAAATATTCCAAGTCGTTTGTCGTCCTGGATTAGAACCCCTCGAAGTGCCGTAGGAGTTCGCTCTTCCAAGCGAATGGAAATGGTGGGGACCTCTTCACTGGTTACTTCGCAGACCAAGGGCAGTGGGACTGCACTCGCAGGCATTGCTGACAGAAGCAGAAGGAGTAATGCCCTCATTCGTCCCTCATCAAACCCGGCATTCTCATGGATTCACCTCAGTTAGGACTTCTCCGTCTTCGCTCAGCACTCGGGTTTTCCTGCCGATCATCTTGGCGATCCTCTTTGCTTGTTCACAGGCGACCCCTAATGACGCTGCTCTCGCGTGGAGGTGCCATTCCAAAAAGGGGTTCAGTTCTTGGATTTGGAACTGATTCCCTGCCATCCCCTTAGTCGCCTACCAAGACTTCGTTGATCCGATCTTCGAGCGTCTTCTCCTCCAAGGCGGGGGCAAGCGCGTCTCCTGTTGCTCTGAGTAGATCAGCAGTGATCTGTCTTGCCTCTGGGTTGGCGTAGATGAAGACGCCAATGGCAATACCCAGCAGAACTCTCAGCACGACACCTTCACCTGTTACTAAATGATCCGACGAACCATCGATGTTGTCATCCCCATCGCTGATGCGATTTTTCCGTATCCACCTCCTCTCTGGCTAATCTCCATAACTGCTACTTCCCTTCCCGGTGGTGCCTTTTTAATGACCGCCTTCCAGTGATCGAGATGTAATTACATCAAACTCTTGAAGTAGAGCGTACGCATCATCGAACCGCTCAGCATCTCTGAGTTCTTGGACCTTGTGATTCCACCAGATTCCAGTGTCGATAATTGCTTGGAGTTGTTCAGGTGAGGGGTTGAACCCTGATCCTCCAGACATAAGCGCCTTTCTGATTTCAGGGAAGAGTATCTGCTGAGAACAGGAACGCAAGTAAATCAGGATAAAGGAAGTTTTGCCTATGGATCTGATCCTTGAGATAGATATGATAAGTCGTTCGTACTTAATCGTTAGGCCCTTTAAAACTGCAGAGGAAGTGCTTGGCAATAGTGATATTCCGATCCACTTTCTGAAAAAATATCCGCTCTGCAATTTTGACTACAGGCGATTGTGTGTGCCGAGTTGAACCAAAATCTGTAAAGTTGTTTGTGCTTTTAGTGCTCCTTCCCCCTCTCCCCTCAAGCATGTGGAGCAACTTCCCTCCCAGGCGTGACCAATTACTGCTACATGCTTTTGGAAGGTCAGAAGGTCTCTTTGGGAGTCCATCCTGATGCTGTTGTTACTGAGGAATACTCCCTTCCGGATGGCACAGCAGTCCATGTGATTGTTGGGGAGGAGGAGCAGGACAAGTTGTTTGCTCTACAAGGAATCCTTGATGAGGGAGAGTGATTTCTCCACCTAAGGACTAACGGCAAACAGGATTCCGACCAATGATCTTGGTGTGAGGGTTCCTTGCCATCGCTGCTCTTTCAGCATCTTGGCGGTTGCTGGTAACGATTTCCTCCTTCCAGGTCTTACCGCCTGAGTAGAGAGTGATTTCCCATTTTCAAGTGCATGACATTGCTGGTCCTCCGATCAGTAGTAGTGCGAGTAGCAGCGCCTTCATCATCCGTGGACTCGCTTCAGGAAGTAGGCGTTGTCCTGTGTTCTGACCACTAGGAATGATTGCGCTAACTCCTTCTCCCAGAACTCCTGGTAGTCGGTGTCGTCTGACTTGTTGAGCACCTCCTTCCAGATGTGCTCAGCGAAGAGTTGCTCCGCTACTTGGTTTTCAGGCACCTCGACGTTCCACTTGAGGCGATAGAGGAACTCTGCCTTCGTCTCCATCCCCAGGACACTGAGTTTCTCCAGAAGACCAGGCACGTCTTCGTCGTACTCAAGGGTGTGGAGGTAGTCGTCGAGTGAGTCCTCTTCTGAGGTGCTCACATCGATGACCTCACCCTCCCCAGGTTCCTCATCCCACTCCTCCTCCTCTTGCTCTGGAGGCAAGCGGTAGTCGTCGTCTCGCCTGGACTCCGCTTCTAGGTACTGACGTTCTTTCTCCTGTTCCCATTGCTGCCTATCCCAGGCGTGCTTCCGCTGGATCTCATCCAGCATTTCCTCCTGGGTGTTGATCAGCTTTTGGGTGTCCCAGTCCCGCTTTCGGTCTCTCAACCCAAGGGTGGCGATCAGTGCAAGGGGACCAAACAGGATCCCGCCCAAGAACCAACTACACCCGCCGTGCCCTTTGCCTCCGGCAATGGTGGAAGCGAAGACTCCGCACAGAATCCAGAAGACAACAGCGATCACTGGTCGCCTTTGAGCACTTCGTTGATCCGATTCTGAAGCGTTTTCGAGTCTTCGTCCTCGACCGCTGGAGCACGAGCATCAGCAGCGAACCGAAGAACGTCTGCTGTGGTCTGACGTGCTCCTGGACTGGTGAAGAGCAAATACCCAGGACCACTCCCGCATGGATCTTCAGCATCACGCCACCTCTTGCTGCTGAAGGATCCGGCGAACCATTGATGCCGTCATCCCCATTGCTGACGCGATGGTCCTGTATCCATCGCCCCGCTGCCGCATCTCCAGCACTGCTGCTGCCTGCTGGGGCGTGTAGTTCTTCTTCCTGCCGAACTTCACCCCTCTGTTCTTCGCGACCTCTCTGCCCTCAGCAGTGCGCTTCTTGATGCCCTTCAGTTCCATCTCGGCGGCGTAACCCATCACGCCCACCACCAACTTCACCAACTCCTCAGGCATCGAGGCAGTGCCCAGTCGCTCATCCAGGGTTTTGATCGCCACCCCGCGTTCGATCAGACCATTGACCTGAACAAGCATTTCGACCATTGAGCGCCCAAGACGATCCAGTTCGTGGATCACAAGGGTGTCGCCATCACGGAGACCATCCAGGCACTTGCTCAGTTCAGGGCGATCTCCATGTCGGAAGAGGAATGGGACTTTGTGGATGGTCTGAGGCAGACCAGATCCTCTCGCGTCTGTATGACGTGCCAGCACTTTTCTCCTATGTCTGCGACCAGCACTGCCACACGTTGCTTACTTGTGGTCTCCAGCGTCGCCAGGTTCCGCATGGCGAGCACCTGACGAAGAGGTGCCGCAACTGGATGGTCCGCAGGGAAGCGGAAATGGTTTGGTGCCCGGAGGTGGCGTGATGCAAGAGGGATGGTTGATAGACGTCAATGACCATTGGAGTGGCGTTTCCATAAGGACAACTCAGCGTGGGTCCGAGACCCCAAGGTCTTCATTGGCCGAGGGCGACAGATGCCTGTTGGTCCGCCACTGCTCAAGGAGCTTCGATCTCTGAGGAAAGACGCCGCAGAGCAGATGTGGAAGTCGCTTCAGCCCCAGGGGTGGAAGAAGACAAGACCTCTATGGGGTTTGACTGCTGAACCCTGAACGGTCCTTTTTGTTTGTGTCCCTATGCTGCAAAGCCAGGAGTCTCGTAAGTAGGAATACTTAGAGATTGTTTAATTCCTTCTGAACGAGTTATCAGTACCCCGCAAGGTCATGCCCCTGCGGGGTGTCTTTTTGTGGGTAGTGGTCACGGACGCACCCCAAATACCAATCCGGTAAAAATCGCTGCCGCTACCCATATGGCGGGTGCCTACAACCTCAAAAAGGTGTTGCCCCTCCATGTCTTACAGAGACGCCAACCACCTCAAATCCACCTTCCAGCGGGAACTTTGGAGTGAAGCGGGGACTTGGTTGCTGGAGAGGACGCAAACGCTTTGGGATGGCGGGATGCCCGATGAAGCATCGGCGCTCTATTCAGAGTTCTCCAGGGATCCTGCTCTGGGCGAATGACTTTGCTCTGTATTGATACAAAGTTCGGTATTCCGTAAGCACAAATGCTTGCCAAGCGGTGTTAAACCGGTTGCATCGCATGAGAGCGAGGAACTCAGGAGGTCAAACACTCCTGGGTCTTTTCTTGGAAAACGCTCACGGCACCCACAGCAGTCCCACCTCATGGGTGATGGTGGTGGTCGCTTGGCGTCGTCCCGCCTAGCGGCACTTTCAGTCCCCGAAGGAGTGATAGGGATACCGCTCCTTTTTTTGTGCCGAAGCGATACAAGCAAATGGGCGCTTTTACGGATGGCGATATCAGTTTGTCTCGCGAGCATCAGGACATCCCCTTGTAAGGGGGGTGGGAATGTGTCTTCAGGAGAGCGGGTGGGACCGCTCTTTTTTATGTGCCCTTGCGATACAGGAACCGGTAGTTCCGCTCATGCCTTTGTGCTCTGACCCGCCTTAGAACTGGGATGAGGTCAGAGACCGATTAGGACGACAAACCAGGTCTCAACGACCTTCAGGGGGGTGTCTGCTCACCCCCCTTCTTAATGAGCGGTTCTACCGATGGCGGACGGGTTTGTAACGGAGAGAACATAAAAGAGCATCATCCGTAAGAGATGAATGCGTCGAACAGAGCAGAGGGTGGGACCTCTGCTTTTTCTTGGATTGCTGACCCCGGTAGTCGTTTGGTCGTAATGGCGACGACTGGTAGGTATTTCTTCCGTCACCTTGTGGTTGCTCCCTTTTGGTGAGGGGGTGATGCGTCGAACTGGGAGCGGGTGGGACCGCTCCTTTTTTTGTGAGTTCGTAAACGGCACCCACGGCATCCTTGGATGTCTGAAGAGAGTGGTCCTGCTGGTGACCCCAGCGATTTCGACGCGTTCGTCCCTCCCTTTTTTGCTGGCGGCATTCCCTGCCGCCTTTTTTATTGCTTACGGGCGACCGAACCAGGAACGGTCGTCACTACCTGTTTTGACGGTTCTCCTACTCCTCACGGGAGATCACTTGAAGGAGGTTGATGGGGTCAAGAACGAGAGGGACGGGACCCCTGAGGTGTGGGCGCCTCAGGGGTCTTTTTCTGTCCTTGGGTATGGGAAATCTGGGGATCTTGTTCCGCCTGACCGAAAGGGCGTGCTCCCCTGCTGCTCCCCTACCGTTTTGACGAAAGTCGACAAGGCGCTTGGGACGCTAAAAAGCACGTAATTACACCAGATGTGGTGCTTTCACGTGCCTTTTGAGGCGATTCGGGAAATGCCAGGACCCAGATTTGAACTGGGGACACGGCGATTTTCAGTCGCCTGCTCTACCAACTGAGCTATCCCGGCGCGCCGCCGAAGCGACTCGTGAATCTTAAATCACCGCCTGCGCTCTTTTGCGGGGTTTCGTCCCAGGCAGATCAATCCAGCCACGTGGTGGCCAGCATTTTCAAGGGCCTCATGGGCAGCTAAGGCGGTGGATCCGGTTGTGAGGATGTCGTCCACGAGCCAGACCGAGCCGAGGCTTCCTTGTTTGTCCAAGGGGATGGCCTGGAAAGCCCCGATCAGGTTGTTCTGGCGTTGGGTTTTGTTCAGATGGTGTTGGCTTAGCCCTGCATGGGTGCGGTGCAGCAGGGCTGCCGTCGGTCGGCCCAAGCCCAGGGCGATCTGCTGCGGCAAGGGGTTGGATCGTTGCCTTTTCCAGCTTGGAATCGGTACCAGCACTGCTGTTGCGGGCAGTGGCAAACGGTCCGATAGCAGCTGAACCAAGGCAACAAGTGCTATCCCTTGGCGCGGCTGACGCACCTGGAGCAGCAGTTGACGCAGAGTGCCTGCATAAGGCCCGAGGGCGCACCTAGGCAATCGGAGCAAGCCCTTGAGCCCTTTCAGAGGGAGAGTCAATGCGTCGAGGCACGTGCTGCAGAGAGCCGCCGGCCGCATTGGGCTGTCCCAGGGTCCATCACAGATCGGGCAGCGGGGCTCGATCAGCAGTGTTTGGGCAAAGGCCAGGAGCGCGCGATGCACAGCAGATCGATCGTTGCGACGAGGGTTCCACTGCTGGGCCGAATCGGTCCGAGATCAGGCGCCTTCTTTGGGCATCGCCCGCAGCATCGCCACCAAGGTGCGGTGGGCGTCTTCGCTGTCGGTGAGGGTGTGATCGAAGGCGATGCTGACGCTCGCGCCATCCACCTCCAGTTCCATGGTTTCCGCTTTCACAGACACCATGCGAGCTGCAGCGGGATTGCTGACGCCGCCGTAGTGCTTGGCGTAGGCGAGCACCGCCTCGGCATGGTCGTCGTTCATGTGTTTGCAGATCCGTGTGCTGACGGCATCAGTGAGGGGGTCTGCAGGCATCGGGATCAAACGGGTTAATGCAATCTTTGCAGTGATCGGCTCAAGCGAAGCGCTCGATCAACAAAAGGCCGAGGCGGATGCCACTGAAGCCCACATACCCGGCCAGCACGACGAAGAGGCCGATAGCCAGAACTTCGCGGAGATTGGTGGGCATGGGGGCTGGGCGTGATGCCGGAATTCTTACCCGACCAGGGCCTTTTGGGCCAGTCGCGCCACCCCTGCAGCAGGGGGTGTTTGGCAACTCGTTACAGCGCAGCCAAGACGCCGTTCTCGCAGCCGTCTCCATTGGGGATTGCGCGCTCCACCGCCGATGCTGATGATCCGCAGAGGTACGGAAGCACCAAGTTCGTTCAGGCGTTGCCAACCCTGCGCTTCGATTTCGGCAAGACCTTCGAGCAGTCCATGCAGGAAGAGGGCATCACTCACCGGCCGTGGTTCAAGTACCGGTAGCAGCTCTGGATCATCTACAGGGAACCGTTCCCCTGGGCAGGGGAGCGGCCGCAGGCGGAGTCCGCTGTCGGTGTCGGGGTTGATCTGGCGGCTCAGTTCGCTGAGCTGCTCATCGCTGTAGAAACGCCGCAGCACCCCGGCCCCTGCATTGGAGGCGCCTCCACAGAGCCAGCGTCCACCAACGCGATGGCTGGTCACCCCCGGGGCGTGCAGGGGCGTTTTGGTGAAGCACTTCATCACTAGCGTGGTCCCCAGCACGGTGATCCCATCTCCAGGTCCGGGATTGGCGGCGAGCACGGCGGCATTGGAATCGGTGGTTCCCGCCACGATCATCAGATCGTCCGCCAGGCCCAAGGCCTTGGCCTGATCCGGTGCGATCGTCCCGAGAATGCTGCCGCTCCGACGGATTTCGGGTAAAGCCTGCCGCCATGTCTGTTCGGCAAAGCGGTCTGGCCAGCTGTTGCTGATCAGATCCCAGCCCAGTCGCAGGTTGTTGCCTTCTTCCCCCCAGCGCCAATCGTTCAGCAGCCACCCGCTGATCCAGTCGGCCTGATGCCGCAGCAGGATCGCCTCTCCATGGCAGCTGAGAAGCCGCAAGGCCCGGGCCAGGCTGCCGCTGCAGCTGGCGGCAGGGCTGCCTCGATCGACCAGCGGCTGCAATGCTGACTGCAGCTCAGGGCAGCTCTGGGAGTAGGGAAGTGCCTCCCCCAGTGGGCGACCATCGCGATCACAGGCCAGTAGCGTGCCGGATGTGCCATCCACGGCGAGCGCCCTCAGCTGGGATCGCAGTTGTGCTGGGATTGCCCTGATCAGATCCCCACAGCCTTCGCGCCAGCTGTTGGGGTTGGAGAAGTCTCCGGCATAGGCCTGGGATCTGCTGTCGAGCAGCACGCCATTGTCGGCCACAACGGCTGTGCGGATTCCGCTGGTGCCCAGGTCGATTCCGAGCACCAGTAGCGAATCCGTCATGGCATCAGGCCGCGGCGACCTGCTTCAACTCCTGGCTTTTTGCTGTCACGTTTTCCCAGGGGGCGTTGAGGTCGTTGCGTCCGAAATGGCCGTAAGCGGCAGTGTCCTGATAGAAGCGGCCGCCCCGTTGCTGGGGAAGGTTGCGCAGACCGAAGGTTTCGATGATGGCGCCGGGGCGCAGATCGAAGTGCTCCTGCACCAGGGCGGTGAGGGCATCGTTGGCCAGTGCACTCGTGCTGAAGGATTCCACCAGGATCGACACGGGCTTGGCCACGCCAATGGCGTAGCTCAGCTGCACCTCGGCCCTTTCGGCGAGCCCTGCGGCCACGAGGCACTTGGCCACATAGCGCGCGGCATAGGCGGCCGAACGGTCCACTTTGGTGGGGTCCTTGCCGGAGAAGGCACCACCGCCATGGCGGGCATAGCCGCCATAGGTGTCCACGATGATCTTGCGGCCGGTGAGGCCGGCATCGCCCTGAGGGCCGCCCACCACGAACTTGCCGGTTGGGTTCACCAGATACTTGGTGGCCTCGCGGGAGGGCTTAAGGGTCAGGTCGGCAGTCGCTGGCTCCACCACATGGGTCCATAGGTCTTCGGTGATGCGCTCGCGGATGCCCTGCTCATCACTCATCCCATCCACTTCCGCGGTGTGCTGGGTGGAGATCAGGATTGTGTCGATCGAGACGGGCTTGTCGTTTTCATAGACGACGCTCACCTGGGTTTTGCCATCGGGAAGCAGGTAGCCCAGGGTTCCGTTGTGGCGCACTTCGGCAAGGCGGCGCGACAGCCGGTGGGCCAGG
Source organism: Synechococcus sp. MU1642 (assembly GCF_020514115.1). Classification (GTDB taxonomy): domain Bacteria; phylum Cyanobacteriota; class Cyanobacteriia; order PCC-6307; family Cyanobiaceae; genus Parasynechococcus. The sequence goes on along the minus strand of NZ_VTKZ01000008.1, from coordinate 17,452 downwards.
CTGATCGGCAACGGCATCAGCTCGGGCGTCTCGTTGCAGGCGTAGCCGAACATGATTCCCTGGTCGCCGGCACCCACCAGATCCAGAGGATCACCGGCGTGGTCGTCCGCTTCGTTAACGCCCTGGGCGATGTCGGGGGACTGCTGGTCGAGAGCCACCAGCACCGCACAGCTGTTGGCATCGAAGCCACCGGCCCTGGCTCCGCTGTAACCGATCTCCTTGATCACATTGCGCACCAAGTGGATGAAATCCACCTGCGCTTTGGAGGTCACCTCACCGGTGATCATGCAGAGGCCGGTGTTCACTACGGTCTCGCAGGCCACGCGGCTGGCGGGATCCTGGGCAAGCAGAGCATCGAGAACGGCGTCGCTCACCTGGTCGCAGATCTTGTCGGGATGCCCTTCCGTGACGGATTCGGATGTAAAGACGTATCGGCTCATTCGGGGCTCCAGATGGCGCGACTTTACGTGGCTGTGCTGAGGGCGAGGTCGTCCCAGCCGTGGAGCAGATGCTGTGCTGACGGCAGTTCCGGCGGACGACTCCAGCCACCTGTGAATCCGATCACGCCGCCGATGCCGGCCTCCAAGGCCATCTGAAGGTCGGTTTCCGCATCACCAACCAAGGCACAACGTTGGGGTGGCAGGCCAAGCCTGTCGCACAGCTCCAGGACGGCTTGTGGATCGGGTTTGCGCGGATGGTCGTCAGCACTCCAGATGCCGGCAAAGCCTGCGCTGAGCTGATGGTGAGCTAGGAAGTCTTCGACACCGGATCGGGTGTCGTTGCTGATCACAGCAGCGGTCATGCCCTGCTCGTGCAGATCCCGCAGCAGTTGTCCTGAACCGTTGATCAACGGGCTTGGAGTTGTGTCGATCAGGCCGTCCTGGTCAACTGCGTCAAAGCAGGCATGGGCAAGGGCTAGAGCCTGGGGCCATGAGCAGCCCAACAGACACAAAACCGTTGCGGTCGAGGCGATGTTGTCTTGCCGTGAGGCAACCGCCAGGGTTCCGCCGGGATCGAGCATGCCGTTATCAACACCGGTTGCTCTGCAAAGGGTTTCTCTTAGTTCAGAGGCCTGCAGCGCAGGGGCTTTTTCCCGCGCAATCTCAATGGCTTTGTTGATGCGTGCGTCTGCCAAGGCCAGCAGATGCGGCTCGCTATGGGAAAGGGTGCCGTCCTTATCGAACAGCACCCCTTGAAAATTGCCGATGGGATGTCCCTTCAGCAGCAGTTGGACCATCAGGCTCAGATCATCATGGAGTTGATCGGATCCTCGCCCTCTTCGGCCTGCTCCATCAGCATCTGCTTGTAGCGAGCTGCCATTTCCTCGGCCTTCTCAAACACCTTTTGGGGGTCGGTGAGCATGTCGCCGGGTTCGGGCTCAAGAGCCTTCGTGGACAGGGAAATCCGGCCGCGCTCGGCATCCAGATCGATGATCATCACTTTCATCTGATCATTCACGTTCAGCACCGAGTGGGGGGTCTCGATGTGCTCATGGCTGATCTCGGAAATGTGCAGCAGACCGCTGACACCACCGATGTCGATGAAGGCGCCGTAGGGCTTGATGCCGCGGACGGTACCCACCACAACTTCGCCTACTTCCAGGCGATTCATCTTCCGCTCCACCAGGGCGCGGCGGTGGCTGAGCACCAGGCGGTTGCGCTCTTCGTCCACCTCGAGAAATTTCAGAGGCAGGAAGTCGGCAACCAGTTCTTCCTTCGGCTTGCGGGTGCTGATGTGGGACCCGGGGATGAAGCCCCGCAGACCTTCAACGCGCACCAGGGCACCACCACGGTTGGTGGCAAACACCTCGGAGTAGATGGTGGCATCTTCCTTCTGGAGCTGGCGCACACGCTCCCATGCCCGCTGGTATTCGATCCGACGGATCGACAGTGCCAGCTGACCATCCTCGTTCTCCTCACTCATGATGAAGAACTCACGGATCTCGCCGGGGGCCAGTACGTCGCTTAGACCCTCGACCCGGTTGATCGACACCTCTTGCAGAGGCATGAAGGCAGCTGTCTTGGCGCCAATGTCGATCATGGCGCCCTTCGATTCCAGGGCGAAGACAGTGCCGTTAACGATGTCGCCAGGCTTGAAGTTGTAGTCGTACTTGCTGAGGAGAGCCGCGAACTCATCCACGGTGAATCCGGCGTCGTCCAGGTTGCGGCTGGCAGCGCGGCTGCTTGGATCATCCGCGGTGGGGATGTCTTCAGGAATGCTCAGGTCCTCACCCTCAAACGCCTGTTCGGCGGCGGCGGTTTCTGCAGAGGCTTCTGTGGCGTTCGCGTCCTGAACTTGATCCTGGATCTGTTCTTCTGTCGGAGTCGCAGACATGGGGGGCTGGCGGTCTACCTCAGGTGGGTAGTTCGAGAAAATCACGTGGAACGCCCGCCGACGTTTCACGGAGAATTACCAACTTTACAGACAGGCCGTCGGCTTCACCTCCGCGATTCAGCGCAATGGTTCAAAGCACTGATTCACCTCACAGATTCAGTGCAGCGATTCAACGCACAGTGGCCAAATGGTTCTGTTCCTGATCGGCGTTCAGTGTTTCCAGGGTCGACACGAAGTCATCAATGCCACGGAACTGGCGGTAGACGGATGCGAATCGGATGTAGGCCACTTCGCTGATCCGCTTGAGATCACGCAGCACGTATTCACCGATCTCAGTGCTGCTCACTTCCTTGCCGGTGCGTTGCTGAAGTTGCAGTTCGAGGTCTTCCACGAAGGATTCGAGCTGAGAGGTGTCTAAGCCCGTTTTTTCGCAGGCTCGATTCAAGCCATGCAGCAACTTGCTGCGACTGAAGATTTCTCGGTTGCCGTTGCGTTTAATCACCGTGATCGGAACGGTTTCCACCCGCTCGTAGGTGGTGAAGCGGAATTCACAGTTGAGGCATTCACGCCGTCGTCTCACGCTGCGTCCACCGTCCGCTGCCCTGGATTCGAGAACGCGACTATCTGTGTTTTGGCAGGAGGGGCACTGCATCCCCGAGGGCATCGTTAAGTTGCACCAACTGTAGACAGTGATTTGAGACTTGAGAAGGGCCTCGTAGACATCAGTCTCATTTGAGGATTCCGCCGTCGGCTGCTGCTGACTTGAGACTGCTGTGATCTGCTTGTGCGGGCGAGACTGGCTTGCGACGGTGGATGTTGGAAACCATAAAAAACCCCCGCCTTGGCGGGGGTTTGGGAGATCAAATCACTTACCGATTTTCGGCGGATCGCGGAAGGCAATTGCGAAGAAGAGAGTGGCAATCGCAAGGGTAAGGATGAGGACGTAAGCGAAGCTTTCCATCGTGTAGTTCCTATAGGGCGATCAGTTGAGGGGTGTTCCAGCAGGGGGAACGTAGCCCTCGGGCAGGCGACGGGTGGATTTATCGCCGAGCTTGGCGAAGAGGCCAAACTCAACTTGATCTCCGAGGTCGGGATCAATACCAGCGAACACGTCGCGATACAAGGTGCGGGCACCGTGCCAGATGTGGCCGAAGAAGAACAGCAGCGCGAAGGTGGCATGGCCAAAGGTGAACCAGCCGCGTGGTGAGCTGCGGAACGTACCGTCAGAGTTGTAGGTCTCACGGTCGAAGTCGAAGGCTTCACCCAGCTGAGCTTTGCGTGCGAGACGCTTCACATCGGCAGGGTCGGTAAAGGTCTGGCCGTCCAGCGCACCACCGAAGACCTTGGCGGTCACGCCTTGTTGTTCGAAGGAGAATTTCGCCTCGGCACGACGGTATGGAATGTCGGCACGAACAATGCCTTGATCGTCTTGCAGAACGACGGGGAAGTTTTCGAAGAAGTTCGGAAGGCGACGAACTTCCAGATTGCGACCTTCTTTATCGCTAAATGCGATGTGGCCTACCCAAGATGTTGCCAAACCATCTCCATTCACCATCGGACCCACGCGGAAAAGACCTCCCTTTGCAGGGCTGTTGCCGACGTAGTCATAGAAAGCGAGCTTTTCAGGGATGGCCTCAAAGGCTTCTTCCTGGGTGGCTCCATCGTCCATCGCGGATTGCACACGACGGTTGATTTCAGTTTTGAAGTAGCTCTGATCCCATTGATAGCGGGTGGGGCCAAACAGCTCGACGGGAGTTGCTGCAGAGCCGTACCACATGGTTCCGGCCACGATAAAGGCGGCGAAGAACACGGCTGCGATCGCGCTTGCAAGAACCGTTTCTATGTTGCCCATCCGAAGCGCTTTGTAGAGACGCTCGGGTGGACGTGTGGTGATGTGGAAAATGCCGGCAATGATGCCGACGATGCCAGCAGCAATGTGGTGGGCAACGATGCCGCCAGGGTTGAAGGGGTTGAAGCCTTCAGGTCCCCAAGACGGTTGGACGGCCTCTAGGTGGCCAGTCAGCGCATAAGGGTCAGAGATCCACATACCAGGCCCGAAGACGCCAGTTAGATGGAAAGCGCCGAAGCCGAAGCAGCCGAGACCAGCAAGAAGAAGGTGGATACCGAAGATCTTCGGCAGGTCGAGGGCTGGTTCGCCCGTGCGTGGGTCTTGCCAGATCTCAAGGTCCCAATAAGTCCAATGCCAGATGGCGGCAAGCATCATCAGGCCGGAGAAAACAATGTGAGCGGCAGCAACGCCCTCGAAACTCCAGAAACCGGGATCAACACCCGTTTCGCCGGTGATGCTCCATCCACCCCAGCTGCCGGTTACGCCAAGGCGGGACATGAAGGGCATCACAAACATGCCCTGACGCCACATGGGGTTCAGGACAGGGTCGGACGGATCGAAAATGGCCAGCTCGTAGAGAGCCATGGAGCCGGCCCAGCCGGCTACGAGGGCTGTATGCATGAGGTGCACAGCCAAAAGGCGGCCCGGGTCATTAATGACGACGGTGTGCACCCGATACCAGGGCAATCCCATGGGTCAGGTTCGGAGGACAAGACTGCATAAGCAGTCAGACATGGGCGATCGTAAGGGCTTCAGTCCATAGGGCGGGGGAAAAGTGACTTGCCCGCAACGGTCAGTGACAAGAAAGTCAGGGCTTAGCTGTTCACAAAACGCAACGCTTCGGCCCATGATGGGGATTGGTTGCTTGTGAGCTCATGCCCGTTATCAGGTTTGTTCGCGAAGGGCGTGATGTGGAGTGTTATCCCGGCGAAAATCTTCGTGAGGTCGCCCGGCGCGAGGGCATCGAGCTCTACGGCTTGAAGGGGCAGCTGGGCAACTGCGGTGGCTGTGGCCAATGCATCACCTGCTTCGTTTCCGTGGTTGATGAAGACAACGCCGATGCACTGACGGCACGCACCGCTGTCGAAGACAGCAAGTTGCGCCGCCGACCCGAACAGTGGCGTTTGGCATGTCAGGCCCTGGTGGAGAAGTCCGTGATGGTGCTTACCCGGCCTCAGGTGAGGCTTGCTAATGCTGATTCGAGATTGGCTGCGGCTAGGCAGGCGCCGCTGCCGGCGGGGCCCACGGCATGGCCAGCCCCCCCCGTGGGTGAGCTTGATGAGGAGGATCAGGATGTGGCTGATGGGGATGCCCCGGGTGCTAAGGCTGCTACCGCCGGTGACGAGGCCTAAGAGAGTCGCTCTTCAGACCTCTTGTCGGTGATACGTTCGCCTGGATCCCTTTAACGGCCATGGAAACCAACGATCTCGGATTCGTCGCCAGCCTCCTTTTCATTCTGGTTCCGGCGATCTTCCTGATCGTGCTCTACATCGGCACGCAGAACAGCGAGTCTTGATTCAGCCTTGTTCAGGCTCACGCACCAGCAGCACAGGCGCTGGTGCGTGCACACGGATGTAGTCGCTGACTGATCCGCCCAGTAGCTTGTCCAAATCCACGAGCCCTCTGGCGACAAGAGGCCGTCGGTCTTGGGAGGCGATGACCAACAGGTCGGCGTTGCACTCAGATGCGGCCAGGCAAACACTGCGACCGATGTCTTTCCCTTCGGTGTGAACGGCTTTCATATCAACGCCGAAGCCTCTGGCTCGCTGAACAGCGGCGTCGAGAACCTCGTCCGCTTTTGTTCGGCCTCCCCGGGAGGGTGCTGATTCTTGGCGAACAACATGGACACCGGTGAGGGTTCCGCCAGGGATTTCACGCACTAGTTCGCAGGCTGTGCGAAGGGCGTCGTCCCCCACGCCTGTTCCGTCGATCGTCACCATCACGCGGTTGACATGCTTGACGTAGAGGTCGTCCCGCACCAGCAGCATTGGCCGGGTGGACAGCTGAAAGACGTATTGGCTGGTGCTGTTGGCCAGAATCGATTGAAGACGACCCAGCCCGCGGGATCCCATCACGATCAGGTCAGCCTGAACTTCATCGGCAACCTTGAGAACGGTCTGCTTGGTGTCACCCTCACGAATCAAGGTGCTCACACTTGATGGACTGAGTCCCATGCGCGTGATTGCGCTGTTCAAGAGGTTTTCTGCTTCGTCGCGATGGCCGTCGGATTGCGACTTGCTCTGTTCCGAGACCACATGCAGCAAATTGATTTGTGCGGCCTTCAGGCTGGGAATGTCCTGAAGCATCCGGATCATTTCCTCGACGTGACCCTTGCCGGAGTCGGCAATCAGAAGGTTCCTGAACACAGGGAGATGAAGCATCCTCTACGGAAGCCTATGGGCGGTTTCCTCCGTGGAGACAAGCTGATGTCACAGCGTTACGCGGATCATGTACACCCTGACTAAGCGTGTTCTCCCGCAGCACACCGATTACGCCGGGGTGATGTGGCACGGGGCCTATGTGCAGTGGCTGGAGGAAGCCAGAGTGGAGGCCCTCCAGGCTGCTGGCCTGGGTTATGCCGCCATGACCGTGATGGGTGTCGATATGCCGGTGGTGTCCCTTCACTTGGATTACCGCCAGCCGCTCCGGCACGGCGACGAAGTGTGTGTTGAAAGCAGATGCCCTGGTCAGCAGGGGGTGCGCTGGCCATGGGTTTCTCGCTTTGTCTGCAGAAACACGGTGGTGGCGGAGGCGTCGGTGAATTTGGTGATGCTGCGTGAGGGGCGCGTGCTCCGGCGCGTGCCGGCGCAGCTGCACGAGGTAATGGATCAGCTGGTGCGCCAAGCGCTCTGAATCAAACCCTGAGTCGCCGACGCTGTGTTGCTGCACATGTATTTGCTCGGGGCTGGCGCGGAATCGTTGGTTGGTGGCTTTTGCCCAAGCGCTTGTGGTGGTGTATCCGCAACGCAGCCGAGCACTGATTTGGGCCCGCTGGGCGAGACGGATGCAGTGCCCGGTTTGGGTGGTTCAGGGTGATGCCCGCCGTTGGTCATGTCGGGGCAGCAATGCCCTGCTGTGGGATGGTGCGACGGCCTTATTCACCCCAAGGAGTTGTTTGCTTCTCTTGGTGATTGCCCTTTGAGGTCAGGGGGTTCACGCGGCAAGCATCAACGGTTGATGGAGGCCATCGGCTCGGGGGTGACCTTAATCAGCTGTTGCTTCATTTGCAGTGCTCCCCCGCTGAGCTGGCCCCCCAGCTTTTGGCCCTTGAGTGTCAGGGCGAACTGCTGTGTGAGTCTGGATTGCATTGGCGCAAGCCTCGGCCTTGACAGACTCCAAAACCCTTGCCGGCACTGATGTGTTGCAGTGGCGGCGCCAACAACTTGCCCGGGGTGGCACCGCGGCTGATCTCGATTGGTTGCTTGATCTGGCCGGTGGCGTTCGTTGGACCAGCCTGCAACGACTATTGCTTGACCCCACGCGCACCGTTGCCCTGGAGCAGTCCCTTGAGGCGCTTTCTCACTTGTGGGAGCGCCACCTTCACGGGAATGTTCCCCTGCAGCACCTGGTGGGGCTCTGTCCCTGGCGGGATTTATTGCTTGAGTCTTCGCCTGCCGCATTGATTCCCCGACAGGAGACGGAAGTGCTGGTGGATCTGGCCCTGGGCCAGTTCAACTCCACCCCCCCCGCCCGTTGGGCTGACCTCGGCATCGGCTCTGGGGCCATCGCTGTGGCTTTGGCCCGCGCCTGGCCGACGTCACCGGGGTATGGCGTCGACCTCAGTCCCGATGCCTTGCGTTTGGCAGAACGCAATCTTGAGCGTTGCGCCCCGCATCACAACTGTTCGCTGCTCCTCGGTTCGTGGTGGATCCCCCTCAAACGATGGTGGGGGGGCTTGGATCTTGTGGTTAGCAATCCTCCGTACATCCCCGGTGCTGTTGTTGACGGCCTTGAGGCTGTGGTTCGTGACCACGAACCTCATATGGCGTTGCTTGGGGGGGCGGATGGCTTGGATGCCATCCGCGCCGTGGTTAATGGAGCGCCAACGGGGCTGTCGCCGGGTGGCTGGCTTTTGCTCGAACACCATCACGACCAGAGCGCTCAGGTGACCCGGCTGCTGCGGGATGCCGGCTTGGTGGACGTCAGCGCGGTCGCTGATCTTGAGGGGACCCTTCGCTTTGCGCTTGCTCGTAAACCTGCCGCATCAAGCTGATGCAACCCTTGCGATGAAGGAAGGATTCATGCCCGTGCCGGTTTTGGCCGCCACCGATCTGGCTTTGCGGCTTCGTGCCGGCGAAGCCGCCATCATTCCCACCGACACCCTGCCGGGACTGGCGGTGCTTCCCGATCAAGCCCAGACCCTTTGGCGCCTGAAATGCCGACCGGCGGACAAGCCCCTCATTTTGATGGGGGCTTCAGTGAACGACTTGCTTCACGAGGTTGAGGTTCCGTGCCATCGGGAGGTTGAAGCCTTGGCTGAGCGCAATTGGCCTGGAGCGCTCACCCTGGTGGTGCCTGCCCGTGATGGCGGAGCTGGACGGTATCTCAATCCAGGTGGCACAACGCTGGGCTGCCGCATTCCGGCCTGTGAGCAGACCCGCGCTCTGCTTCAGATCAGCGGGCCATTGGCCACGACCAGTGCCAATCGTTCCGGAGAACCCGCCAGCATGACCGCAGCAGAAGCGGCATTGATTTTCCCTGATGTCGCTCAGCTGGGTCCGCAGCCCTGGCCTCAACCCTCGGGCCAGGCCAGCACGGTGTTGGTCTGGGTCGAGGACGGAAGCTGGCGCATGGTGCGACGTGGTGCTGTGATTCCTAGAGGGGTTGAGGTGCTCGAGTGATCTCGCTTGTTGGGCTCTGCCTGCTGGTGATGACCTTGGTTCATTGGGTGCTGGAGCCCCTGGAAGCTGTCTTCACCTGGACGCTTCAATTGAATCTTCTCCCCTGGCTGTTGGGGTTGTTCTTCATTTGGTTGTTGGCGGGCGAATCAGACCGCAGTCCGTCGTCCTGATCCAGATCAAGCCGGCTAACGGATTTGAACCGATGGCCTTCGCTTTACAAAAGCGCTGCTCTACCGCTGAGCTAAGCCGGCATGGGCTGCATCGTACCGGCTGCCTGGCGATTCAATGCAGGGTCTCCATCCTTGATAAGCCCAAGCACCAGCTCGAGTCGATTGTGACAACCGCTCTTACGGAGTGCCCTGCTGATATGACACTGAAAGGTGTGATGACTGATCACCAATCGCTGGGCAATGGTTCGGTTGTTGAGGCCTTCCAGCAACAACAGCACAACCCGCTGTTCAGCGTTGGTGAGGAGATTCAGGATCCGAGGTTTCAAGCTTGAGCAGGTTGCTGCTCAGAGGTTTCCACCTTCGCTGGTTGGGCGATCGGGCGCCGGATCGGCAGGTTGGCCACCAGGGCGGTGACGCGGTCTTCCGTCTCGAGGCTCACATCACCTTCTGCGAGGTCGATTTCCACGTAGCGGGCCACCACTTCGAGGATCTCGCGGCGCATTTGTTCGAGCAGCTCAGGATTGAGGTCGCTGCGATCGTGGGCCAGCACCAACTGGAGCCGCTCTTTTGCTGTTTCTGCACTGGCGGGCTGACGGCGCAGGAGTTTGTCGATGAATTCCTTGACTGTCATCGCCTCAGAAAATCCGGGTTTGCATCAGCTTGCGCATCTTGGCGCGGAGGCCGCGGCGGGCCTGGGAGGGGTCCATCAGAGGAACATCTTCCCCCTGAAGCCGTTGAGCGATGTTGCCGTAGGCCTGGGCCGCTGGCGAAGACGAATCACTCAGGGTCAAGGGTTCACCGCGGTTGGTGCTCACGATCACTTGTTCGTCTTCAAAAACAAGCCCCAGAAGAGGTAACGCCAGGATGTCGGTGACATCGTCCACCGAAAGCATTTCCTGGTTCGACATCATCTTCGGGCGCACCCTGTTGAGCACAAGCTGCACCGGTTGCACGCCCTGGGTGTTCAGAAGCCCGATCACCCGATCAGCGTCCCGCACGGCGGCCACTTCCGGGGTGGTGATCACCACGGCTTCTCGGGCTGCGGCCGCGGCATTTTTGAATCCGTCTTCGATGCCTGCAGGGCAGTCGATCAACACGTAATCGAACTGGCGTTCCAGCAGAGCAACGATGGCCTGCATGTCCTTGGGCTTGAGCCACTCGAGCATCCGAGGATTGCCTGCAGGGAGTAAAGCCAGATTGGGCTCCTGCTTGTGTTTCACCAGGGCTTGCTCAAGACGGCAGGTCTCCGCAAGCACCTCCTGAGCTGTGTAGACGATGCGGTTCTCCAGGCCCAGCAGCAGATCGAGGTTTCTAAGACCGAAGTCCGCGTCAAGAACCACTGTCTTGGCGCCTTGGCGGGCAAGGGCGATACCAAGGTTTGCTGTGGTCGTTGTTTTTCCGACACCGCCCTTGCCAGAACAGATGAGAATGGTTCGGGTCGTCGACACCAGGGTTCTGCTTGGGTGCGGCCAGAATAATCTGGCTTTTAGCTCTGACAACGACGTCAGCGTTTTTGAAAGCTCTGGATGTCGGCGGGTTCAATGGCGATCACTCCATCCTTGAGTGTGGCTTGTTCGGCCAAACCCGCCTGGGGCAGATCCTCGGGGCCTCGGGCTACAGCTTCAGCAATCCTCAGTTGCAGTGGCCGCAGCTGCAGAGCAACGATTTTCGCGGTTGTTGACCCCTCGCATCCGGCGTGGGCCACGCCCCGCAGGCGACCCCACACCAACACGTCAGCAGTTGAACTGATCCGTGCTCCTGGATTCACATCGCCGTAGAGAAGGATGGTGCGCTCGCTTTGGAGATGGTCGCCGGAGCGAAGGGTGCCGTTGTGAAATAACAGGTGAGACGCGGGCGTCGTCACAGGATTGGGCTGGAGTTCACGGTTGGAAGGCGTGTTGGATCTGCTTGCGTCCAGTCCCAGGGCTGAAGCACTTACGACGGTCTCGGGAACGCGACCGGTGATTCGTCCGAGTTGATGGCCTGCCTCGGTGACGGCGGCGCACAAATCCGCGAGGTCGTTGCAGTTCAGGGTCCAGTCCCCGCAATCGAGATCAACGATTGGTTGGGAACACCTGCTCAGCAGATCAGGTAAACGATCCCTCCAGTGGTCAAGGCGCTGGTCGGGAAGCCTCAATGTCATGGCTGCTTCACGCTGCTGCTGCTCGGGGCCATTCAACTTCCATCTCCTGCCTGAGCTCGATACTGATGTCACGGGGGTGAATCAACCAGGAGGTTGCCGCTGGGGTCGCGAGACTGGCGATCAAAGGAGAGGCTTTCTCCAGGGCTTGGAGCTGCTGCCCGTCCCAGAGGCGTAAGCCGCCTCGATAGGGGTGGTATCCGCGTAGCTGTTGATGACGCAATCCGCAGCAGAGTTCAGGGTCGTGGCCATGGCGATCGGCCAACCGCCTGGCTGTCGCGAGCAATTGCAGTTGATCAGCCGGAGAAAGATGCTCGACGGCCGTTGCTTTGAGCAGGCGTCGATCTAGAAAACGCCCACTCAGTTCAGCCAGGGCAGCTGGCGCTTCGGCTTGCCAGCGCTGGAGGTGGTACCCGGTGCGTTGGTCGTCGTTGGCGAGGAAGCTCTCCAATTGGATCTGGTCCGGTTGCCAGAGCCAGCTGGCCATCACCTCATCAGCCCAAACCTGCTGAGGGCCCAGTTGTCGAGCCGTCAGGATCAGTTTTTCCAGCAGCCAGTTGCACACCACATTCAGTCGGTGGTTGTAGACGCTCCTGTACATGAGGTTCCTGACCACCAGGTAGTGCTCGACAGCCATCAGACCCTTGGGACGAATGGCCATGTCCCCGTCAGGGGCCAGGGTCAGTGCTCCCAGGATGCGGTCGAGATCCAGCTGCCCGTAGCGCGTTCCGGTGCTGTAGCTGTCGCGCAGGAGGTAATCCAGTCGGTCGCAATCCAGCTGACTACTGACAAGGTGTTTGATCAGGGGGTGAGGGCTGAGTCCATGCTCCAGCAGATCCGCCACCGCCTCAGCTGTGCCGGATGAATGGCTTTCCAGACAGGCATGGATCTGCGGGTGATGCCGAATCACCCTTGCTGACCACGCTTCATGGCGCAGGCCAAACATCTCTTCGCCTGTATGGCTGAGGGGGCCATGGCCTATGTCATGGAGCAGAGCGGCCCCGTAGAGCAGCCCTCTGTACGTCTCTAGCTTTGGTGCCAAAGGCAGCATCTGCTCAAACGCACGACGCGCCAGATGAAAGACACCCAGCGAGTGGGTGAATCGACTGGATTCAGCGCTGTGAAAGGTGAGGTAGGCCGGGCCCAGTTGGCGGATGCGACGCAGGCGTTGGAACGGCGCCGTGTCCACCAAGTCCATCACCATTCCCTCAGCTGGGGCTTGGCGGTCAAGACCAATACCTCGGTGCAGGGGGTCGTGATAAGTCCGCTGGCTCATGCCTCGGTGTCGTCAGCTGATTGTTCCAGCAGGGCCTCCATCCATTGCTCGGCTTCCGAGAGCCAGCGATCACCATCACCGCCAGGATTCAGGGGTTCCGGATCTGACAACCCACGGTCGGGTGCGATTCCTTCCCCTTGGATGTCCCGTCCACTCGGTGTCACGTACCCGGCAACGGTCACGGCGAGGCCGCTGCCGTCACTGAGGTTGGTCAGCGTTTGAATAAGCCCTTTCCCAAACGTTTGGCCTCCGAGCAGGGTGGCGCGCTCGTTGTCCTGAAGAGCTCCAGCCAGGATTTCACTCGCACTGGCCGTCCCTCCATTCACGAGGGTGACCATCGGTCCGTCGTAGACCGTCTGGAGACTTGCCTGGATGGTGTCGTTGATCCCCTCGCGGTTGCGGGTTTCAACGATGGGGTCACCGGAAAGGAAGTCGTCGGCGACCGCTAATCCAGCGCTCACCAAACCGCCTGAGTTATTGCGAAGGTCGAGCACCAATCCTTCGATGTCCTTGTTCTGGAGTTCTGTGAGTGCCTCTTTTACCTGCTCGGGGACTCCCTCGCTGAACTGGGTGATCCGCAGATAGCCAAGGGTGTGACTGCCGCTGCGCAAGCGCCGTGTGCGCACCGGTCTGAGATCCACGCTGCGGCGTTCCAGGGTCAGCTCGTTTTTCTCTCCGCTGCCGTTGTCCAGCGTCAGCACAACCTGCGATCCCACGTCTCCCCGCAGCGCTGCCACGGTTCCCTCAAGTCCTAGATCCATCACGGCCCGCCCATCAACAGAGAGCAGTTGAGTTCCACTGGTGATCTCCGCCTCGCTGGCGGGTGAACCCTCGAGCGCCGAAATCACCACAACGCCATTGGTGCCTTCATCCGGCCCCAGTTGCAAGCCCACACCACTGAGGCTGCCGTTGGTGCTGTTCTTCAGTGCTATGTAGTCCTTTGGACGAAGCAGCCGGGTGTAGGGGTCGCCCAGCTGAGCCAGCATCGATTCGATGGCTGAGTAAGCATCCTCACTGCTCTCGATGCTGCGTTCCATGGCCTTCTGCCGTTGACGCCTCCAACGCACTGCATCGAGATGCTCTGTGTTCCAAAAACCCTGGTTCACAAGCCGCCAGCTGTCCACCACGAGCTGTTGTGTGTCGCTGAGTGCAACGGCTGTGCAGGCAGTGCCCAGCACCAAAAAGCAGCAAAGAACAGCTGCGATCAGTCGGCGGATCGTTCGACACCCCTTGCGCCGCAGCCAGTCTGAAAGATAGTTAACAGTTGGATACATCGCGGTGGGTTCGCCTCGGTGGCAGAAGCGTGCTCAGTAGACTTTCGCAACTCGAGCCCGCTTGTGCATGGCGAACTCATCACCGGTTTACGACTGGTTCCAGGAACGCCTGGAAATCCAGGACATCGCTGACGACATTGGTTCCAAGTACGTGCCTCCCCACGTCAATATTTTCTATTGCCTGGGGGGCATCACGTTGGTGTGCTTCCTGATCCAGTTCGCGACTGGGTTTGCGATGACCTTCTATTACAAGCCCACCGTCGCTGAGGCTTACAAGTCGGTCGAGTATTTGATGACTGACGTCAGCTTTGGTTGGTTGATTCGCTCCGTGCATCGCTGGAGTGCGTCAATGATGGTGCTGATGCTCATCCTCCACGTGTTCCGTGTGTACCTCACCGGCGGTTTCAAGCGTCCCCGTGAACTCACTTGGGTCACTGGTGTGACTATGGCGGTGATCACGGTGTCATTTGGTGTTACCGGTTATTCCCTGCCCTGGGACCAGGTTGGTTATTGGGCCGTGAAGATTGTTTCCGGTGTCCCTGCAGCCATCCCTGTGGTTGGTGACTTCATGGTCGAACTGCTTCGTGGTGGCGAAAGCGTTGGTCAGGCCACCCTTACTCGCTTCTACAGCCTGCACACTTTTGTCATGCCCTGGTTGCTAGCGGTGTTCATGCTCATGCACTTCCTGATGATCCGGAAGCAGGGCATTTCTGGCCCCTTGTGATCTGCGTTCCTACTGTTCCCTCACATCTGGACTAACTGATGCACATTCTCAAGAAGCCTGACCTCTCCGATCCCAAGATGCGTGCCAAGCTCGCTAATGGTATGGGTCACAACTATTACGGAGAGCCCGCTTGGCCGAACGACCTCCTCTACATCTTCCCGGTGGTGATCCTCGGCACCATCGCCTGTGTGGTTGGTCTGGCCGTACTGGATCCAGCGATGCTCGCCGACAAGGCTGATCCCTTCGCAACCCCTTTGGAAATTCTTCCTGAGTGGTACCTCTATCCCGTCTTTCAGATCCTGCGGGTTGTTCCAAACAAGCTTCTGGGCATTGCTCTGCAAACCCTTGTTCCCCTGGGTCTGATGCTTGTTCCTTTCATCGAGAGTTTCAACAAGTTCCAGAATCCTTTCCGTCGTCCCGTTGCGATGACAGTGTTCCTGACCGGAACCCTGGTCACCATCTATCTCGGCATCGGTGCTGCACTTCCGATCGACAAGTCCCTCACCCTCGGTCTGTTCTGATCATTCGCTCGAATTCAGTCGATGTACCTCGGCTTTCTGAGCCGGGGTTTTTTTGTGAGATGGCTCCCGTGGTTCTTCAGTGACCCATCGATTCGTCGAGGTTGAGCATCAGCACGTCGTCTGGGTTGACATGGAGAAAGTGGTGCATCAGTAGAAAACCAACGATGGTCCAGGTTTGATACGTGCGTGACTGCTGTCCAACCCAGGTACCCGTGGGGCCGTCGAAATATTCAGCCCATTGCTGACGTGGGAGCTGGTTGAGATGGCTCCAATAGCACTCGTCCATCAGCGTTTTCATTTCTCCCATCAGCAACACGTCGGCCTGGGGATTCAGCCGTTCGTGCAGAAGGATGGACGCTCCAAAAAACCAGAGCAGGCTCGGCCAGTGGCCTCCGTTGTGATAACTCCAGGGCCAGTTTTTGGGGTCGGAGCCCGTTTTGTTTTCCCACTCCACGCCCTCCATCGGTGGATGACAGATCCGCATCGGCATCTGGGCCATGAGGTGATCACGGTTGTGCAGCACCAGTCGGAACAGGGCACGTTGTTGTGGCGCTGTCAGCAACCCGAACAGGGATGCCAGGGAATTTCCTAAGGAGTAGAAGCGAAAATCCGGCCGTCCGGTGCGCATGTTCCCGATCATGTAACCGCCACGGTTTTCCAGCCAGTCCTGCAACCAGTCAGGGATGACCTGTGGTTGAACATTGAATTCGTTGTGGTGCTGGTTTTCGCCGTATTGCTCCGTTGGTCGTCGCCGAAGCACTTGCATCGTTTTACTGGTCACCCAGTAGTGCTTCAGCAAGAACTGCCGTAAGTCATGGGTCCACTGCCGGCTCAGGCGCAGGCGTTCTCCCAGAAGAACGCTGTTCTCGTGGCGTTGGCAGAGTTCCATCAGCCCAACACAACTGCGAAGCGCTGCGAAGAGCAGCACTTCCACCTCCAATGGCGCGCCCCATACGTCCATGGGACGGTCAATCATGAAGGCGCAGTCGGGAACGAAAAGCACCGGTGTGCCTTCGAAGCTGGGGTGAAGAACCAGGTCGAGCAGCAGTTGTAAACCGCGTTGCACTTCAGGACTTCGACCGAAGTCGGTGTCCCCACTGCGTTTGACGTAGATCCAGCAGAGAATCGGCCACCAGAGGCTTGCATCCACTGAGGTGATGCGACCAATCGAGCGTTGGCCGTAGTCCGCAACCAGCTGGCCTTCTTCCTCCACAAAGCTGGTGGGGAAGACACCGCGGGTTTGAACGTTGGTGCTTTGGAGCTGAAGGCTGACGCTCAAAAACTGCTTCACGATTGCGAAGCGTCCTTGCAGCATCAGGTAAATCATCACGGGAACGTTGTCCCGGAGGAAGATCTCGCCGTAGTTGAGGGCGTCGTCAGCGCGGCGATGTTCCATCGCGGCAACGCTGCCGGCGAGTTCCCCCTGCACGCCAATCAGCGTGGCTTCGAAGTGTTCCCGTGCTTTTTGCAGCACCTGCTCTTCATTTGAGTTGGGGCGGAAACGCTGGCTTTGTTCGGTGAAGCGCGTTGGCATCGCGGTGACCTCCAACTGAAACCTAGTTCTGGCAATGGATTTCGCCAGTGGAAGCAACCCTTCAGATCTTCTTGTGTCGTGCCTATTGCACCCCAGAAGGTGGTGGTGTTATGGTTTTGTCTTGCGCGGGAGCCGAGAGGCTGTTGCGCAAGCCGAAGCGCTTGAGGCGAAAGCCTTGATGTGTCTGAGGCGACTTACGAGACCAAGAGGGAGCGATCCCACGGTGTTGTAAGTTCTTCAAGCGGTCACGAGAGGCCGCGATGACCAACCAACCGATCTCCTGAGAGGGAGTGAAGAAAAGTTTGGTCGCACCTGGACAATTGAAAAGTTTAGGAACTGACGCTTTCATCGCGTTTGGTTCTGAGCCAAACCGAGAGGTGAGGTGAAGAGCCGAATGAAAGAGCGATGAAGGTGTGAGGTCCCGTCAAAAAATTTCGTTGCGCTGAAGCAATTCGCTGCAACGGGAGAGTTTTCACGAACTCTCTTGTTGTCGGTGTGCGGATTGTGGAGCAACAACCGGATCTGAGATCCCGGAAAGTCATTGACAGAGAAATCTAGAGATGCACTCTTAAGAACCCTTTTGTGTCAGCGAAAGGAGGCCTCAACTGTTTTCAGTTTTAACTGAGTAATGGGTGACGCAAATCATTTTGAGGGAGTGAAAACTTCTAAGAGGAAATGATCTACAACGGAGAGTTTGATCCTGGCTCAGGATGAACGCTGGCGGCGTGCTTAACACATGCAAGTCGAACGAACCTTCGGGTTAGTGGCGGACGGGTGAGTAACGCGTGA
>NZ_VTKZ01000007.1 GCF_020514115.1 Synechococcus sp. MU1642 | reverse complement strand
GCCATGTGTTCCATCTGGCAGGCAAACGCTTTTCCATCGACGACACCGACTGGATCGGTGATCGCAAAAATCAATTGGTGCTGATCGGCCGCGACATCGACCACACCACACTGCGGGAGCAACTCCAGGCCTGTGTGGCACGGGATGCAGGAAAAGGTTTCAGCTGATTCAGCAGAACCCAGAAATGCTGCTTATTGTGCGTGCCATGGGAGAAACCTTGATGGTCGAACCACTGCTGCTCGGAACAGTCTTTGTTCTCGCCAGCCTGCTGCTGTGGCTTCTGGCTGATTCCGACGACGACAACGGTGGAGGCGGCCTACGCCAGCCGGTTCTTGTGCCCATCCCCGTGCGCCATCAGCAACGCTGAAGAAAACAAGATCCTCTTCTTCAATCCCCCGCTGCAGAGGGGGATTTTTTATGTCGACGCTTGGCCAAGCGGAAGCAGCGTGACTTTGGCCCCATCCCTGAACGTGAGGCGGCAACGGGTGTGGGGAGGATGCTCCTGATCGATCGGACAGTTAGCCCGCACCAGCACATCAGCGACATGGATTCGGTATTCCCATGAATCACCCAGAAATTCACGTCCCAAGATGCTTGCCTCACCTTCGGAATCGGCGACGACATTGATGTCGTGCGGATCCACCAGCACACAACAGGTATCGGAGGCTCTGCGGTCAGCCTGGACCCATGGGGCGGATGCATCCAGTTCTCCCAGCAGACAGGACAACTGGCCTTGGCCTTGGGCCTGAACCGGAATCAAATTGCGCTGAAGCACAAAGGATCCAACAAAAGGAGTCGCCGGTGATCTCACGATCTCGGGGGGCGATGCACATTGATGCAGCACTCCATCCCGCATCACGGCAACACGATCGCAAATCGCCAGGGCTTCTCCGGGGTCATGGGTGACGATCACGCCGCTCGCACCGCAGGCGTCGAGCACAGAGGCGAGCTCACTACGCAGGCGGAGCCTCACCTCCACATCAAGACTTGAAAAAGGCTCGTCAAGAAGTACAACCCTTGGCGCTGGGGCCAAAGCACGGGCCAACGCCAGCCGTTGCCGCTGGCCACCGGAAAGCTGGTGCGGGTAGCGCTGCTCGAGCCCCTTCAGCCCAAGCAACTCAAACAACCAAGCCACGCGCTCATGGTTGGGATTCCGCCGAGGCAAACCAAAACTGGCGTTCTGCCAAGCGTTCAGGTGAGGGAATAGGGCGTAGTCCTGGAACACCATGCCAACACCCCTGCGTTCTGGTTCCATCCAGACCCCATCTCCAGCCACCATTCGCTGATCCAGCTGCACCGTGCCGCGTCGGGGGCGTTCGAAGCCAGCAATTAAACGAAGCAGGGTGGTTTTGCCGCAGCCTGAGGGGCCCAGCAAGCCCAACAACTCCCCTGACGCCACCTGAAGATCAACCCCCTTCAGGGTCCAGCCGTCAGAAGCATCGCCGTAGCTATGCCAGACCCCGTTTAAAGCAACCGTTGGCTCCATCGGGAGCAGCTGTTCCACAGACCAGATGAAGCTTGGGAAGCGACCGAGCTTATGAGTGTGACAAATGATCGAAGCCGATGTGCGGTTTGCACGCTCTGGATCAGATCTCCATCGTTCATCGCCAGACTCATTCCATGGCAATGTCGCAGGCCATGTCGCGACAACGGTGTCCGGCCCATCGCTGAAGTGAAGTTGCTGCCCAACCGGATTGTTGTTCCAAGCCCAACACGGCTGGCCCTAATCCTGATCGCCTCCATCACTGGCCTGATTGCGATCTGGCCGGTGCTGACGCTGGTCAAGGAAGCCCTGACGTCCTTGACCAGCGGCTTCAGCGATCTTGGCCCCGATGGCATGCGACAAATCGTTGGCACAATCCAGCTGCTGCTCGGCACAGCAACGCTTGGCACCGTGCTCGGCACAGCCAATGGTTGGCTGCTGTGCAACTGTCGTTTTCCCGGTCGGCAATGGCTACGCATTGCCCAGCTAATTCCTCTGGCAACGCCGGCCTATCTCCTCTCGGCCACCCTCGTCGATCTGGGAAGTCGCCACAGCTGGACCATTCACGGCATGGGCTGGGGCATCGCTGTGATGGCCCTTACGACCTACCCCTACGTGTTCCTGCTGAGCACGGAAAGTTTCTCCGTCAGCGGCCAGCGTCAGCTGGAGGCATGTCGCAGCCTGGGGGTCGGTCCCTGGTCAGCCTTCCGGCGTGTGGCCTTACCCATTGCACTGCCCGCGATCGGAGCCGGCGTCGCTCTCATGGGAATGGAAGTTGTCAATGAGCTTGGTGCCGTCCAGCTCCTCGGCATTCCGAGTCTCTCCGCAGGCATCCTTGAAACCTGGCAGTCCAACGGCGACCCCGCAGGCGCCATCAGCTTGGCCTTGGTCACTCTGGTGATCGTGTTGACGTTGGTGGTGTGTGAACGAGGCCTGCGCAGGCGCAGCCGACGCTGGAGCGATGGCGTGGCCGGCGGGGACGCAACCGCTTGGCACCTACATGGATTCCGTGCTGGTGTGGCGCAACTGCTCGCCGTCATCCCTCCGATCGTGAGCCTGGGGACCCCGCTGCTGTGGGCCGCCAGCAACTTGGATCAACTCCAAAAAAGCTGGAGCGACGATCTGATCAGCCTGAGCGGCCGCAGTCTTTTGCTGGCCCTTGTCGCTGCCGTTTTGGCGGTAACGGCAGCACTGGTGCTGGCCATCGCCAAACGCTGGTCCAGCGCCCCATGGCTGAAAAGCCTCACCTTCCTGGCCGGAACGGGCTACGCCATCCCCGGCACCGTCCTGGCTCTGGCCCTGTTGCTCACTGGGGGCCCCTGGCAGATCGCCCCCTTGCTACTGCTGCTGTGGGGCTACAGCGATCGATTTCTGGCGGTGGCGAAAGGTGGCCTGGACGCAGCCCTGGAGCGGATCAGCCCGAGCCTGGATGAGGCAGCTATGGGGATGGGATCACCGTGGCAGGGCGTGCTCCAACGCGTGCATCTGCCCCTCTTGCGCGGACCGATCACCGTCGGGCTGCTGCTGGTGTTTGTCGACACGGTGAAGGAGCTTCCCCTCACCTTCGCTCTGCGGCCTTTCGACTTCGACACGCTCTCAGTGCGCGTGTTCCAGTACGCCGGCGATGAACGGTTGGCCGAAGCGATGTTGCCGGCCCTGATGATCCTCGTTCTGGGGCTGGTCGCCGCCATGGCCTTGGTTCCGACGCTGGATCACGCCTCCAGACGAGAGAGTTCGTCACCCCCGCAGCAACCGCTCTGATGCATTGCGCTGGAGAACACCAGCACGGGTGTTGAGACGTAGAGGGAGTGTCGACCAGGACAGCGGCCGTCCTGTGGACACCGAGTAGGTGGTCTCCAGGAGGGTGCCCCTGCCCCCATCGATCTCCAGCAAGGTGAAGGTCTGCTGTGCTGGCGCTCCACCTTCCAGCAGGCGCCGGGGTCCACTGCCCAAGGCGCCGAGCTGGATCAAATCGAGCTGACCACATCGGCTGGAGAACCAGGCGTGGTGATGACCACTGATGTAAGCCTGCACTCCTGTGGCGTCCATCAAGGCCTGAAGCGCACGTCCCCGCTCCAACACCTCGCCGGGGCGATCCTTGCCCAGACCAACACCCGCCAGGGGGAGATGACCCACAACAAACCGAGCACGAGCCGCTTGTGCCTGGGGACTGGCCAACTGCTGTTGTGCCCAGGCCAACTGATCCTCAGGAACACTGGCTGAGCTGGCGTCCCAGAACAACCAGAAGATCCCGTCCTGCAGCGCCGTGTAGCGAAACGGAAACTGCGAGGCATCCACAAGCATTAATCCCATCCGGGAACGGATCGGGGTCCAGAACCGACGAACAGCGGCACGATCCGCGGGGAACCCAGGTGAACCGTCATGGTTCCCAATCGCTGGCAGCAGTGGAATGTCCGCCGCCTGAAG
The DNA here is from genome assembly GCF_020514115.1 of Synechococcus sp. MU1642. GTDB lineage: Bacteria > Cyanobacteriota > Cyanobacteriia > PCC-6307 > Cyanobiaceae > Parasynechococcus. Next base: position 104,682 of record NZ_VTKZ01000007.1, on the reverse strand, counting down.
CCGCTGCAGAACGGACGTTTCAAAGCCCCGCCACATTGCATCCAGCTGCTGACCACTGAGGCCTAGCATCTGAGCCGCGACCATGTCGCCAGCACACACCACCAGATCCGGCTGCAGGCCAATGAGCTGATTAAGCCCCTGATCAACGGCAGGGATGTAGCTGGTGGAGCCATAGCTGCTGTTGAGATCGCTGATCAGGCCAACGCGGTGAACTCCCCCCCTGGCGGCGTTCAAGGGCAAGGCCGCTGCAGTGAGACCGGTGCCAAGCACCAACTGCAGTATCTGACGACGACTCAGCAGCACAACAGCAAGGGGGTCAGCCGGGACGTTTCAAACGTTGGACCACCATCCGATCAGCCACCAGTGCCCCGCTGGCAACAACATCGGCCAGGGTGGAGAGGAGTCGATAGCTGAGAACCACCGCGAGCAACTGCGCCTCTGGCACGGCAGCACCCAAACGCAGCAGCAGGGTGGCCTCAAACACCCCCAGCCCCCCAGGCGCACCAGGCACCACCAGCCCAACGGCGTAGGCCAGTCCAAAGGCCGCGAGCCAGGTGAACGGCTCCGGACTTTGAATCCCGAAGGCCTGGACACTGCACCAGAACCCGGCAAAGCGGAAGAGCACGAACAGCAGCTGAAGGCTGAGGGGCCGCCATGGATAGCCGCCGCGGCCGCTTCCCTCACTTTTCAAGGGCCCACTGCCAACCGACTGCAATTGCGCCGCCTTAGAACGTTCCAGTCGACGCAGAAGGGGCTCGCGCCAGCGAGGAATCATCAACAGCGCAGGCCAGGGGGCCAGCAGGGCAAAGCCTTGCTGCCATCCACCAGCAACCACAACAAGAACGGACGCCGCCACGATCAAGAGTGGATCAAGGATCACCCCTGCCAGGGCAGGGCCGCCACCAATCACCGGGCGCAGCACCCGAACCCGCTCCACCAGATGCCAAATCCCTCCCGGCAAGTACTTGAGCAGATTGCTGCGCACAAACAGCGGCACCACAGCGAGGCCCTGGGGAGGGTGTTTCAACCAAACCAGCAGATCCCGCCAAGCCAGACCATTGATCAGGATGCTGAGCCAGGTCAGTCCAAGCCCCATCACAAGCCACCACCAACCGTTGGCCACCAAGCTCAGCTGGTGAAGTTGGCCCGCCTGCTGGGCCAGAGCCACAGCGATGAAGATCAGGCTGGCCAGCGTGATCCAGAGCTTGGGTTGACGGAGAAACTTGCTCATCAGGCCCAATCTTCCGTGCTGACAAACGGTGCTAAAGCAACAGCAGCCCGCAGCTCATCAAGGGAACACCCAGAGCTGGCCTGAAGGGCCTCAAGGGCATCCGCTTCGGCTTTGACGGTGCAACATCCATCGGGGCGACGCACCTGTTTGGCGGCGACGGGCCCCCAGGGGGTTTCGAGCACGCCCTGCCGCCTCGGCAACACCCAGCGTCCCTGGCACCGCTCCCTCAGACCGATGCTGCTGCCAGCACTGAGCCAAAGGCTGCGGATCTGATCGGCATTCTCATGCCGCACAAGCGCCGTCAACAACTGGCCACTGCGGCCCTTTTTCATGAGCAACGGCTGCACCGCCACATCGATCGCTCCCGCATCACGCAAGCGATTGGTCAAGACCGCGACCTGTTCTGGGGTGGCGTCATCGATCCAAGCTTCCTGCACGACCAACGACTCCCAACGGGGACCTTCCACCGCATTCGCCGCTGGGCTGTGGAGCACAAGGCGCACCAAGTTGGGGCGATCCAGTTGGCGATGGCCGAGGCCAACACCAACCTTTTCGGGAACCAAACGATCAGGAGCGACAAACTGACCCACCAGAACCGAAACCAGGGCGAGGCCTGTGGGCGTCACCAACTCTCCCGTGGGCAGGTCTCCGCCCTGAAGCAAAGGAATGCGATGACGTCGCGCCAGTTCCAGCACTGCAGGAACGGGCACCGGCAACAGGCCATGGGCGGTTGCCACCGTTCCGCTCCCCGCAGGCAAAGGGGAACAGACGATCCTGTCTGGATTGAGATGGTCAATCGCCGCACAGACACCCACCACATCCACGAGGGCATCTATAGATCCGACCTCATGGAAGTGAACGGCCTCCACCGGAGTTCCATGCACAGTGGCTTCGGCTTCCGCCAAACGGGTAAATACTGCGAGCACCCGTTGCTTTAGCGATGGCGCTAATGCAGCTGCATTGATCTGATCACGGATCCCCGACCAGTAGCGGTGGGGCGGCTGATCCTCGAGACCCTGCACATCAACGCGGACCCCCCGGAGACCACCGCTGCGCGCCTCCTGCTGGGTGATTCGATAGCTCCCTGCCAAACCGAGTGCCGCCAGCGGCGACTCCACCACGGCCTGGTCCACGCCCAAATCCAACAGTGCGGCGAGGAGCATGTCGCCTGCCAACCCCGTTGGTGCATCAATCCAAAGAGCACTCATCGCCCCAGACGCGGGGCCGCCTCCAACAGAACACCGGTCTGCTGGTCAAGCGCCTCACGCTGCTGACGCAACTGCTGTTCAATCTCCCGGCGGGCGCGACGCTGCTCCCGTTGGGCCGTGGCGACGTCATGGCCCGAGAGTCCCCACAACCGTCCCAACAAAGCGCGGTCATCAGCCCCACCACGGGCCTTACCGAAGACCACAGTCTCAGCAGCGATGCCGGCTTGAAGCACCCGGCTCCAACGCCTTAGATCCTCAAGGGGCATGCGGACGCTGTCCGGCACAGCGAACTCCGTGGCGCCGCTGCTGCGCAGTCCTGCACGCACACAGGCCAGGGTTCCCACCAGCACCTGCTGAACCGGAAGTTGCTCCTCTTCCGCGATCAAAACATGGCCCGCCTCATGGACCGCAATTCGACGCAAACGCTCCTGCCCACCAGGCAAAGCTTCGGCAAGGATATGACCGCCCATGCCTTCCCATGTAGCGGCATCAACGCTGAGGGTGACCAGGGCGCCGCAAACCGCTACCACAATCCAGGCAGCAGACAGACCCAGTGCAGGACCAAAAGCACCGAGGGCGGTAATCCCTGCAACGGCAACGCCAGCCCGAAGTGCCCCCGTAGAGCCCTGCCCCGCCTCTGCCATCAGCTGCGAGCGCGGGAGGTGGCACGCCCACGACCTCCCTTGGATTTGCCGCCACGCGTCGGCATGGGAGCAATCACCTCGTGCTGTTCGAGGTGAAGTTCCTGGCCCTGGCGGCGCAGGTCAAGGCTGACGAAGTGACGAAGGTGTTCAAGGGGAAGCTCACCCTTGATCTGAATTTTGAAGGGAAGCGGACGGTGGCCGTCTGCACGAGCCTGCTGCCGAACCTTCACCACAATTTCGCCGGTTTCAGGCTTGGTGAAGATCAACTCCCCTCGAATGGAGAAGAAGTCGTCACCCTCCGGCAGGGTGTCAGAGGCATCGGCTTGGTCCGGAGCCAAGGTGCTGGGTTCCCATACCCCAGCGATCTGCAGATGCAGATGATCACTTTCACGGCTTCTGGGATAGACGACCCAGAGGTGGGGTTGATCCAGGGGGAGATGCCGCCGAATCAGGGTGAGCACACGACCGAGAACAACTGTTTCCAATGGGACCCCCTGGGCATCGGTCAAGTTGCCACGGGTGAGTTGCTCGGGATCGGTTGGGGTGTACGTGCCGCGCACAAGCCCGATGGCCCGGTACTGCAACGGCTCTGTAACCGGGGGAATCGGATGGGCGCGCATTGATGCTGATCCGGGCGGAGTCAAAAGCCCTCGTAGGGACTGTAGCCAGCCCACTGCAATCTCCTCAGACTGAAGTGGCTGATTCGAGATCGGATGCCAAGCCCGGGCCGGATTCTGTTGCTGCTGGCTTCCATCACTGGAGCTGCACTGGTCGGTTGGATCGCAGCTGCCTCCATGGCCCCCAGGAAACCCGTGCACGGGGGAGACGCCAGGCTGAAGATCAGCAGATTGAACTGCCGATCTTCAGCTCTAGGGCCAGGACAACCTCAGCGAGGCAGATCAGGGCCTGCTGCTGGAACGCCTGGTGGCACTAGAACTCCTGCAAGAGGCCGAAATGATGCTGCAACCCTGGCTGTCTGGCCGCACCACGCCGCGCGAACTCATCCTGTTTAAAGCGGACCTGCAACGTCGCAATGGCCAGCCCGAATCATCCCGGCGCAGCCTCCAAAATCTGCTTCCGCTGCATCGGAATGATCCGTAGGTTCTGCAAGTGCTTGTGTTTCTAAACCAAGAGCAGGGACGCCATCGGCAGGCGAGAGCGGAGCTCACCACCCGGTTCAAAAACCTTGAGCCTGGCCAGCGTTTGGAGGTCGGATTGCTTCTGGCTGATGTGCCGAGACAAGGCGGATCCGATCAGGCCGCAATGAATACGTATGGCTAACTGGCCAGAGAAAAAATAAATGATGCAAGGCCCCTTTTGGCCCTAACGCTGTGCGGCAAAAAAGGGAGATGAAGAGGCTGTTCACACCTTGCTGGAGCAGGCCCAGAAAAACGGGACGCAAACGGACGGATCGATGCGGTGGCCGGACAGCTCGGATTAAGCGCAGCCCGTAGCAACGCTTCTGAACAACTCAGCGCTATGGCGTTTTGGGAGGGTTCTGATAGGCCTTGAGGGCCGCATCAATGGCATCGGAGGGTGGCGTGGCATCGTCCATGGCCGTCGCCCGCCGAATCTGATTCAACAGATCCATGGGGTTCGCGGAATCCAGAATTGAGCCGCTGCCATCGGTGTCGCCGTAGATCTCGCGTTCCTCGCGGTTCTGAAAAGGAGCTTCAACTTGAGCATGAACCCCCACCGGGATAGCTGTCATCACTACAAAAGACAGCGCAAGTTGCGCGGCAGCCGCAAGACGGCGAGACATCAGCGAACTCCAGATTTGGCAGATGCTAAGGGTCCTTGACGCCAAAGGATCAACCGTGCAAATCGCCACCTGGAATGTGAACTCGGTTCGCATGCGATTGGATCAGGTGCTCAGCTGGCTGGAGAGCGAGCAACCGGATCTGCTCTGTCTGCAGGAAACCAAGGTGGATGACCCTCTGTTCCCCCTTGAGGCCTTCAAATCTGCAGGCTGGCACGTGCACATGCATGGCCAAAAGGCCTACAACGGCGTCGCGCTGATCAGCCGCGAGCCCTTGGAGGATGTGCGCTGCGGCTTCGTTGGTGAGCTCCCAGATGATGCGGAAGCGGACGATCTCGGCGCACAGAAGCGCGTGATCAGCGCACTGCTTAATAGTGTTCGCGTGCTCAACCTCTATGTACCAAATGGATCGAGCCTGAAGTCGGAGAAATACCCCTACAAATTGGCCTGGCTCGGCTGCCTCAAGCGTTATCTCGATGCTCAACAGCAACGCGGCGAGCCGCTGTGCATGGTCGGCGACTTCAACATCGGCCTCGAAACACGCGATCTTCCTGACCCCGAACGCCAAACCGGCGGAATCATGGCGAGCGATGCCGAGCGCCAGGCCCTTCGTGAAGCCCTAGGTGAACGGCTTCAGGACGTGTTCCGGGTTTTCGAACCGGACTCCGGTCACTGGAGCTGGTGGGACTACCGCAGCGGTGCCTGGGACCGGGATCGCGGCTGGCGCATTGACCACATCTACCTATGCGACGAGCTGCTGGGACTTGCCCGCAGCTGCGTCATCCACAAAGGCATGCGCGGCAACCAACAACCCAGCGACCACGCCCCGGTCAGCGTTGACCTCGACTGGCCTCCAGCCGACGACGATGACGGCGATGAACCGTTGTTCTAATTCAGTTCAGTAGACCTCAACTCCTGCAGGCAGCGTCACCGTCCGTTTGGATGATTCCCCGCACGTGCGCGGCGTAGGGAGCACCTTGCCCGGATTGGCCCGGTTGTCTGGATCGAAGGCGGAACGCAACAGCCCCATCGTCTCCAGGTCGTCGGGGGTGAACATCCAGTCGAGGTAGCAACGCTTGTCAGCGCCAACGCCATGCTCTCCACTGATGCTGCCTCCGGCATCAAGGCACACCCGCAGGATGGCGGCACCGAGCTCCTTGACGTTCCTCTCCACGTTGGGCTGGTCCAGGGAATACAGGATCAGTGGATGAAGGTTGCCATCGCCGGCATGGAAAACATTGGCGACGGGCAGGCCGTGCTCCTGGCTGAGCCGTTCAATTGCCGCAAGCACCGACGGAAGGCTGCTGCGGGGAACCACACCGTCTTGCACGTAATAGGTCGGCGTGATTTTGCCCACTGCGGAAAACGCGGATTTACGGCCTTTCCAGAGCACCGCGCACTCCGCGAGGTCTTGGGCCCGCCGCAGGCCACGGGCCCCTGCCGCTCGACAAAGCGCTTCGGCACGTTCCGAAGAGGCCTGAACCTCAGCCTCCTGCCCATCGAGCTCAATCAGCAGAACGGCCGCAGCATCACGGGGGTATTCGTCGTACCCGAAGAAATCATTGACGGCGTTGATGGTGACGTTGTCCATGATTTCCATCCCTGCAGGCAAGAGGCCGCTCGCGGTCACCGATCGCACCGCTTCCCCTGCCGCTTCCATCGTGGCGAAATCCACCAACAGCACGTTCACGCACTCCGGCGCCCGAAGCAGGCGCAGGGTGATGGCCGTTGCAATGCCCAACGTTCCTTCGCTGCCGATGAAGGCACCACGTAGATCCAGTTCGCAGGATTCGGCCAGCCCATTGCCCAACTGCGTGATGGTTCCATCGGGCAGCACCACCTCAAGCCCCATTACGTGGTTGCTGGTCACGCCGTATTTGAGGCAGTGCACCCCGCCTGAATTTTCCGCCACATTTCCGCCGATGCTGCAAACCACCTGGCTGGACGGATCCGGGGCGTAATAAAACCCATCACCTGCAACAGCGCGTGTCACCCAGCTGTTGATGACCCCGGGCTGCACCGTGACCCGCTGATTGGCCAGATCAAGGTCGAGCACCCGACGCATGCGACTGGTCACCACCAAAAGCGCCTGCTGCTCCACCAACGCTCCCCCCGAGAGGCCGGTACCGCTGCCGCGAGCCACAAACGGCACACCGTGTCGATGGCAGCATTGCAACACCGCGGCGACCTGTTCGGTGGTCTCCGGCAGCACCGCCAGGGGCGGACAGTGGCGCTCAAGCGTCAGTCCGTCACAGTCGTAACTGAGCAGTTCCTGACGCTTCGCCACGATGGCCCGAGGGGGCAGACATCGGCGCAGATCCCTCTCCAGCACTGACCAGTCGTGGGCCACATCGATCTCGATCTGACTAAAGACTACGCATCAAAATGCGTGCGAAGTGGCCAATTAAGAAACACAGCAAACAGAACCGGTGGTTCCTGAGTCAGGATGTTGCACGGTTTGCATCAGCCCTTTGGCGTCGGTTCCAGTGACAGCTCCCGCGTTGAACACCAGCCACTCCCAGGCCATCTTCGGGGCAGCACAGGCCCTGATGCCTGGAGGTGTCAGCTCCCCTGTGCGGGCCTTCAAGTCGGTTGGCGGTCAGCCGATCGTGTTCGATCGAGTGAAGGGTCCCTATGCCTGGGACGTGGATGGAAATAAATACATCGACTACATCGGCAGCTGGGGACCGGCCATCTGCGGCCACGCCCACCCCGAGGTGATCGCAGCACTGCAGGAGGCGATCGAAAAGGGCACCAGCTTCGGAGCACCTTGTGCCCTGGAAAACACCCTGGCCGAAATGGTGATCGACGCTGTGCCCAGCGTTGAGATGGTGCGCTTCGTCAATAGCGGCACCGAGGCCTGCATGGCTGTGTTGCGACTGATCCGTGCCTATACCGGCCGGGACAAGGTGATCAAGTTCGAGGGGTGTTACCACGGCCATGCGGACATGTTCCTGGTGAAGGCTGGTTCTGGCGTGGCCACCCTTGGCCTGCCCGATTCCCCCGGGGTGCCCCGCAGCACCACCGCCAATACCCTTACTGCGCCTTACAACGATCTCGAGGCCGTTAAGGCTCTGTTCGCTGAGAACCCTGACGCCATCTCCGGCGTAATCCTCGAGCCCATTGTTGGCAACGCTGGCTTCATTCAGCCGGAACCCGGCTTCCTCGAAGGTCTGCGAGAACTCACCAAAGAGAACGGTGCCCTACTCGTCTTCGACGAAGTGATGACCGGATTCCGGATCAGTTACGGCGGTGCCCAGGCTCATTTCGGCGTCACTCCAGACCTCACGACCATGGGCAAGGTGATCGGTGGCGGACTTCCCGTGGGAGCCTACGGCGGCCGCGCCGACATCATGGGAATGGTGGCTCCGGCAGGCCCCATGTATCAGGCGGGAACCCTCAGTGGGAACCCCCTGGCGATGACCGCCGGCATCAAGACCCTGGAACTGCTCAAGCAGCCCGGCACATACGAGAAGCTGACGGCCACAACCCAGAAGCTCGTGGCGGGCATCAAGGACGCCGCCAAATCCGCTGGTATGCCGATCACAGCTGCCAGTGTCAGCGCCATGTTCGGCTTTTTCCTGTGCGAAGGCCCGGTGCGCAATTTTGAAGAAGCCAAGAGCACAGATTCTGAACGCTTCGGCAAACTGCATCGCGCCATGCTCGAGCGGGGCATCTACCTCGCACCCTCGGCCTTCGAAGCTGGTTTCACGTCCCTGGCGCACTCCGACGCCGACATCGAAGCGACGATCAACGCTTTCCGCGAAAGCTTCGCGGCCGTGGCCTGATCGTTACGTGCTGGCACCAGCACCCCCTCTCCCTCCACTGGTCTGAACGATCCAGACCGTGGAGAGTCGGTGGTCCGGCCAGCCTATTCCAGGCATTTGACAGCTTGAGCATCAGCAGTTCCAGGTTGACCAGGGTGAAACCCCTTAAATTCACCCGAAGACAGTTATCGAAATCAGGCTCACCCCCCTTGTGGAACGCTTCAGCAGTTCCGGTGTTGAGCAGATGAAGGTGTCTCGCATGACCTATCACTGGTCTTACGAAGCCTCATTAGGAGCACTGAAATTCAATGACTCCGGATCCTTCAGCAGACCTGCCCAGGAGAGTCATGTTGCGGTAAGCGGAGATCTGGTCATTGATCCCCAAAATGAGTTCGAGCTCAGCCAGCAATCCCGGCTTACCCAATCGGCTGGGACGCAAACCCTGAGCAGACTTTTTGAAACGGCCCATGGCGCCTGCCGAGAACAACGCTCGCTGAGTCTTTACTGGTGTGCGCTCGTCAGGCCGCCAAGCGTGCCCATTGCCCGTACTCGAACTTGCACGTGGGGGCTGCCGTGAGGTGTGCTGACGGCAGTGTGATCGACGGCTGCAATGTGGAAAATGCCAGTTATAGGCTGAGCATCTGTGCCAAGCGGGTCGCACTTTTTACGGCGATCAGCCAGGGCAAACGACTGATTGAACTGGCCGTGAGCTGCATCGATGCCACAGGCGATGCAGCAGCCTCCAGGATCCCGCATGCCGTGCGGCGCCTGCCGTCAGGCGATGCAGGAACTGCTGCCAAGCAAGGCCGAGGAGAGCATCGATGGTGTGGGAACAAGGCAACTTGAGCAACTTCTTCCTACGCCCTTTGAACTGAGACAACCAACAATCAACTGATCATCAGCATCACAGCCCTGAAGCGCTCATCCAAAGGCGAGCAGCATCAACAGACCACGATTCTCCAAAGAATCAAGATCGTGCCCAACAGGCCAAGGCTTTCTGGGGATCGTTGATTTCAGACACGTCGCTGTAGACGTACTTCTGCCATTCCAGTTCGGGAAGACCGGCAAACAACATCAAGTTGAGCGGATACTGCTCGGAATCGGTGCACCTGCGGAAATCATCCCTAAACAAGAAGGTTGGTTTACCAAGGGCGATGCCAGCACCAAGCTCCACCATGACCCCTTCATCGGGTGGCGTTCCGTTCACGATGGCGAACAGAGCATCAGCATCACGCACATCCTGCAGGTCCCGCTGCGCGACGCGATAGGCCCATCCCGGTTCCGCCAGATTCACCTGACCATTGCGCGAAAAGGGCTCCCATACCTCCAATCCCAGGGCTTCCAATGCCCCAATGAACTCCGGCAACAGCAGGCGCTTCCACTGCGCCGAAAAGCCATAGGGAGACGCCAAATAAATCGTGCGCGCGGTGTTGTTCATCACAAGCCACGGGAGGCGCGATAGGCCTGCTCGTCCGCACGGGCCTGTTCAAGGTTTTCCCAAGGGAACACCAGCCATTCCGACGACTCGGCAATCACGGCTGCCATCCACCAATCAGGACAACCCTTACTGACCCAAACAGCGAAGGATGCCTGCGGCACCTGAACTTTCAACGCCTGCAAGGTGCGTCCGGTTTCATAGACATCATCCACAATCAGGGCTGATCGCTCGGGTGCTGAGAGCAAGGGGCGATCCAAGGCATGGCTGAGCGCGACGGCCAGGCACAGCCCTCCCCGGGGGACCCCATAAACGCCAGTCACCGCAGAATCGGCAAAGCGTGAAGCCAACTGCTGCACCGCCTGATCGAATTGGGCCCAGCTCAGTACCTGCATGGCCGGAGAATGACACATCCACGCTGTGATGCCCCTTGAGCCGAGACATCCCTCCCCAAGAACAAAACCGCAAATGGTTTCGCAGCCATCTGCTCAACCGAGAACTGGAATTGCAGGAGCTGTACGACCTGCCTCAGGGAGAGTTGGATCTACTGATGGCCGAGACCGCCGAGATCCGCTCGGACCATGAAAACCGATCCCGCAGTCATGGGCGCTGGTGCACCGCAGGCTATGTGCTGGAACTGGCCAAGATCATCGATGCTCGACGGGCCCGGGATCAGAGCGATTAGACGTCGCCCCTCACCCATACAGCTCAAGTCCAATGCATTAACCAGGAGTCACGAGTGTGTTCCAGACGTCCCAACCATGAACGACGAAACTGAAAATCCTGCCGAAGCAATTTCAAAACCCTCTTTTGACAACTCACCTTGCAAGGATCTGCAGCAAGTGGCTGCTGCGTGGCTCTAATTTCCCGACGAATTATGCGGTTCCGGCAAACCTTTTGAATCTTCACAACACTGTCATTTAGCCCTTTCTTAGCAGCTTCTGAATCACCCTCAACATTGTTCCGGAAATGATCCAACATGGAACGATTCAACGACATGCGGTAGGGGTCAGGCTGCACAGGCATAGACTTGAGCACGTTTAAAAGGAAGGCCACACGGGCATGACGACTGAGGAAATCCATCGGATTCGCATCAGCGTTCGGATTCACCTCCTTCCGTCCTGAACTCTGCGCCAAGGTTCGCTTCACAACACCACCATCTTTCAGCAAGAGGTCATCGAGACCGCGAAGGTAGTAATGCTGAATAGGGAATTACTGGCCTTGTGCAATCCCCAGGCCATGCCCCGACTCAGACGTGGCTGAAGCATGAAGGCGAAGCCATTGAAGCGCCGATGTTTTGACGATCGACTTGACCTGAGGAAAAACAAAAATCTCTTTGTGGAGCTTCATAGAAGCCATATTCATCGATGCCGTCAGCCTCCAAGGCATCAGAAGCGATTCCACCTTCTCCTGATCCAGAAAAGAGAGCCGATCAGGATGCAAGTATTCATCAGCATCAATAACAGCAACATAATCCTCAGGATCAGATCCTGAACAGAACTGATTCTCTGACCATCCCACTAATAGAATGCAATTCAATTTCTCGAAAAAACTTCGCAACAAAGTCGCGGATCCCCAGGGGCCACCAACCACCGGGCAAAAGAATCAACACCTAGGCGGCGATGGTAATTAATGAAAGACCGAAGGCAGGGAGATTCGCCGTCAAAAGAACGAATTACGACGGCAAATCTGCTCACTAAAACCAAAAATTTTGATTCAAATTACCACAAACACTTGCACGAAATTTGTGGACCATGGGCTTGTGGCAGGAACTCACATTTTGAGGGACGCCATCAAGACTATTTTTTGACTTGCATCACCTCCAAGCCAAATATTGCGATCTCCTCATCAGCGATAGTTCTCAAACTGCAGGGGAACATCAAGCTCATCTTCCTTGCTCTGGACGAGCTGAATTGCGGCTTGTAAATCATCTTTGCTCTTGCCCGTGATCCGCACACTTTCACCCTGGATTGCCACCGTCACCTTTTTGAGCTCATCGCGCACTACCTTGCTCAGCTTCTTAGCGATCTCCTGACTCAGGCCCTTACGCAGCTTCACCACCTGCTTCACCCGATTGCCTCCTGCTGTTTCAGGTGTTTGAAAATCGAAAATCTTCAGAGACAGGTTGCGTTTGGTCGCTTTTGTTCGCAGCACATCCTCCACAGCCTGAAGCGTCATATCACTGGCCGTGGTGATCACTATCTCCGTTTCCTCCAGGTCAATTTCAGTACCGGAGTCTTTGAGGTCATAACGGTTGCCAACATCGCGACGCACCTGATCCAGGGTGTTCACCAGCTCCTGACGATCAAAGTCGGAGACCACATCGAAGGAATAAGTACTGGCCATGTCGCAAACCTGTCGATCCTCCAGCTTAGAAACCCGACGATCTCCATCAGGTTGCAGTCCACCCGAGCCCGTTAGGGTCCCCAAGGATTGATCGGATGTCATGACTCCTGCGTTTGCCTGGGCCCTCTGCCTGATGGGAGCCGTAGTGATGGTGAGCATCGTGCTCACCGGTGCCGGACGAGCCAAAGCCGACTTCACCTTGGCTGATCTACAGGCACCTCGGGCGATGTTTGAACGGCTGCCCGCCTTCGGGCAACGTGCCGTGTGGGCACAGGAAAACAGCTGGGAAGCACTAACCCTGGGGGCACCGGCAATGCTGTTGTGTCTGATCAGCGGAGTCAGCAGCCCCACGGCCATAACGGCAGCGTGGATCTGGCCATCCATCCGTTTCGTTTATCTGTTTGCCTACGTCGGCAATGTCCCACCACTGAGGGGACTCTGCTGGGCCACCGGGGTGACTGCCGTTGGCATCTGCTACGTGGAGGGACTTCGGGCCGTGATCAGCGCCGCCGGCTGATCAGTCGAAGTACAGAAGACTCACCACCTTTCCCATGTCCTCCGCAGTTCGTGCACTCGCCAGAAGTGTTTCACTGTCGTGAAATGCGAGACAGATCAACTGATCACAGCGGTTGATGATCTCTTGATTGCACAAACTGCTGGCCATGGGCAAAGGCAGGTCGTCCTGCTCTGGCTTGTCCACAAGGTGCAACACCCGATCCAGGAGATCTCGAATTTCAGGCACCTGTCGATCGAGGCTCTGGGGCAAGAGCACGGTGAGTTTGGAGGGATCCACCTCAAGACACCCGCGAATTACCGCAGCATTCACCCCCTGAGATCCTGATGTAATCAGGGAATGGCCTTCCTGAACCAGTGAGCGAGCCACCAATTCGATCAGGTGAACCGCCACAACGGGCACATGACGGCTACCGAGAATGGCGATCCTTCGCTCGCTTTTGTCCTGCAGAAGAGCGAGTTCCTGCGCAAGGGTGTCAACCCGATCAAGAGCTGGCAGATCCAGTGACTGACCCAAGGAAAATCCGCCGCCTGATTTCATCGAAAACTAGCAATCATCAGGCGTGCTGAACCGTCAGATTCAATGCATTGAAGAGCTGATCAAGCTTGCAGTGCTCTTCCACAAGACGGAAGGCGTAGGTGGCCTTCACTGCTTCATGCAAGCGCACATGACCAAATGCCTGCTCAATCACGCCCACCGTGGCCAGGGTGTCGTGCTCCACCTTGAGCAAGGGCACGTCCAATTCTTCAGCGCGATTGATCAATTGAGGAAGAGGTTCCCCTGCCCCAGTAAGGATCAAACATTGGGTTGATGCCTCCAGAGCAGCCAACTGGATGTCGGTGCGATCAGCCCCCGTCACCACAGCCATGTTGCGTCGTTTTCGGAAGAACTCCATGGCCGAATTCACATTCATCGCCCCGATGCTCAGGGTTTCCACCAAAAGTTCCTGCCGTTCCTGGCAGCAAATCACCCGGGCATTAAGCCGCCGCACCAACTCACCAACCGTGACGCTGCGCAGCAACGGGGAACGGGGCATAACGCCGAACACCTGCAGGCCCAGGCCCTGCAAGGCAGGAACCACCTGACGCTCCAAGCTTTCGACCTCCTCTGGTGTGACAGCGTTGAGCACCACTCCAACCAGACGGTCGCCCAGGGTCTGCTTGGCCGCCAGCAGCGCATCCACGCTGCGGCTGTCCTGCCAGAGGTGCACCAACACGACCTTGGCATTCAGACCTGTCGCCAGCTGCGGAAGGCTGAGGCCGTACAGCAATCCCTCCTGCAGGCTTCCCGCACATTCCAAGAGGGTGAGTCCTTCGTCAGCCTGAATGCGCTGACGAAGCTCCGCGAAACCCTGGCCGGCATCCAACTCGCCCTGGCCAAGGCGCTGGGCAGCTGTTGTCGGCGACAGCAGATGCATCGAAGGAATCAGACGTTCAGGCGGCAGATTCAGCGTTTCACCAACAAAGCGAACGTCGTCGTCTATGAGAGGTTGAGGCAACGGGCCCTGGTTCGGATCCCAATCCAGGCTTGTGGCCAGGGGCTTCCCGAACCTGATCTGCTGTCCGGCACGGGCAAGCTGCTGAGCGATTCCAAGAACGAGGGCTGACTTCCCACTGAACGGCTCACACGATCCGATCAACAGTGTCGTTCCCATGGAGGTGATGCCTGTCGCCACTGAATCTAGGCCTGTTCAGGCGGATCTCCGCGCTCCATCAACAAGCACTGCCAGAACCCATCGGGCAGATCCGGCTCCGATGGCTCAGATGGGAACGATCCATCAGCCAGGCCATCAGCTGATGGATGGTGACGACGAAATCAACATCCCCCTCGGTATGACCGTGAAAACGAAGCTGGCAGTCCAGCCTCTCCATCGGCGCAGCGACCCCATGCCAGCGGAGTTCAAATGGGCATCCATCAACTCCGGCAACTGGACGCCGCCCCTTCAGCTCCCCCGCAGCTGAGGATCTGCAGGGCTGCAGAGAGATCCTGCTCGCGACTAACACCACCGCAGTAAAGGCCAAACAAAACCAGTTGGGCGGCATCTGACACAGCTGGTTCTTGATTCTTGCTCCGTTTATTTCAAGGATGCCCCAAGCTGGCCCCATGGCCCAGTCCCCCTTCCACGGAAAACGGATCGGCATCACAGGCGCTCGTGGAGCCCTTGGAGCAGCCCTGACTCGATGCTTCCGTGCCGCAGGCGCCCACGTGATCGGTTTCACTCACGGTTCCAAACCGCCGGAGCAAGCGGATGGTCCACACCGTTGGGTGAGCTGGAGCTGCGGAGACGAAGTCAGCTTGGATGCCGATCTGGCGGAGATCGATGTTCTGGTCCTGAACCATGGGATCAATCCTCAAGGCGGCCAGAGCCCCGAGGTGATCAATCAGGCGCTGGAGATCAACACCTTGAGCAGCTGGCGGCTGATGCAGCGATTTGAGGCCATCAGCAGAGCATCGCCGCAGGGCGATGCGAGGGAGGTGTGGATCAACACCTCGGAGGCTGAAATCCAGCCTGCCGTAAGTCCTGTTTATGAACTCACCAAGCGGATGCTGGGACAGCTGGTGAGCATCCGCGGTGCGGTACTCGATGCCTCAGGCCGTGAAGCCCTGATCCTTCGAAAGCTGGTGCTCGGACCCTTTCGCTCATCACTCAATCCGATTGGGGTGATGGGCGCCGATTTCGTCGCAGCCCAGGTACTGCGCCAGGCGAGCTGGGGCTTTCGCCTTGTGATCGTGACGCCAAACCCACTGACCTATGTGTTGATGCCCCTGACCGAGCTTGGACGGCGGGTCTATAGCCGGATTCTCAGTCGCCCCGATCCGTGAGGATTTCGCATCCATCACTAGTGACAAGAACGGTGTGCTCCCACTGCGCCGAGAGAGAGCCATCGCGGGTCACAACGGTCCATTGATCCCGCAGCGTGCGGCAGGCCTTGCTGCCGGCGTTGAGAATGGGCTCAATCGCCAGGGTCATACCAGGACGCAAGGTGACGTTGGGAAGCTCGTCAGTGCGGAAATTGAACACGGAAGGTTCTTCATGAAGGTTCCGACCGACACCGTGGCCGGTGTAATCCTCCACAACACTGAAACCGTTGGCCTTGACGTGGTCTTCAACGGCTCCAGCGATGTCCAGCAGGGTGTTGCCTGCTTTGACCTGGTTCAGACCAGCCATCAAGGCTTCCTTGGCAACCCGGCTCAAAGTCTGTGCTTCCTGGGGCAGATCTCCAACGCAGATCGTGATGCAGCTGTCGCCGTGGTACCCCTCGAAGTAGGCGCCGGTATCCACCTTCAGCAGATCGCCCTTGCGGATCACGCGCTTCGGACTTGGAATGCCGTGCACCACTTCATTGTTGATGCTGGCGCAAATGCTGGCCGGAAAGCCGTGATATCCCTTGAAACTTGGAGTCGCCCCCATCTCGCGAATGCGTTTTTCGGCATAAGCATCGATATCTCCCGTTGTCTGGCCCGGTTCAACCATTCCCATCACCTCCCGCAGCACGGTGGCGACGATGTGGCTGGCCTGACGCATGATCTTCACTTCACGGGCTGATTTGATCTCAACACCTCGACGCTTCTGAATGCGCGGGCCCGTCGCCGTCACCTGCCCCTGCGTTGCCTGGGTGGATGCCAGAAGATCAGCAAAGAGATTCATGGCTCAACCCAATATCCGTCACGCTATCAAGAGCAACCGAATTGATGCCGGTCATGTCGCTGCTTGTGCGCTTGCGCGAACTGCATCGAAGCGTTGCACCTTTTGTTCTGGCGCCTTTGCTGGTGACGGTGTTCTCCGGCGTCAGTTACCGCCTAGCCCGGGACTGGTTCGGAGCCAGCAGGGAACAGGTTCACTGGTTAATGGTGGTACACGAAGGGGAATGGCTCGGTTCCACGCTGGAACCGGTCGTCGTTCTTCTCAATGCCATCGGGCTGCTGTGGATGCTGATCACAGGAATAGGACTCCTGATAGAGCAATGGCGTCGAAAGGTACACTCATAGTTTGGCGATACAACGCGGAGCTGGGATGGCAGCCGATTCGAAGGACACAGCGGTGACCGACGAGAACACCGAAACGGCTGTGGAAACAGCACCTGAGGCCACAGCGGCGAAGCCCAGCAAGGCTTCCAGTGCTCCTGCCAAAAAACTGAGCCCCGAAGCTCTGATTCGCTCCTTTGAGTCGGCTCAGCAAAAAGATGATCTTCCTGAGATCTACGTGGGCGACACCGTGCGCGTTGGTGTTCGCATCAGCGAAGGCAACAAGGAGCGTGTCCAGCCCTACGAGGGCGTGGTGATTTCCAAGCGCCATGGCGGTCTCAACCAGACCATCACCGTGCGCCGGATCTTCCAGGGCATCGGCGTTGAGCGGGTGTTCATGCTGCACAGCCCCCAGGTGGCTTCCATCAAGGTGGAACGGCGCGGTAAGGTGCGCAGGGCGAAGCTTTTCTATCTGCGGGAACGGGTGGGCAAGGCCACCCGCGTGAAGCAGCGCTTCGATCGCTGAGGTTTCGACCTCGTTCAATCAGTTGCCAATTTCAACGTTGGCTGAGGGGTACATCGCCTTGCGCCGTTAGTTCAGTTGGTAGAACGCAGGTCTCCAAAACCTGATGTCGGGGGTTCGAGTCCTCCACGGCGCGTCCGATGTTCCCCTCGTGCAGTTTCCCGGTTCTGAGCATGGAGTTGGATCTTCAACCTGGTGATGTTGTGAAGGTGTTGGAGTCAGCCGCCCTTGGCTGGGTCCGTGCCCGAGTGATACGCGTCAAGTCCGGCGGCCGTGTGGTCGTTCAAAGCGATCAAGGACGTGAATTCACCGCCCGCGGCAATCAGGTTCGGCTCATCGAACCTGCGGGATTCCGTCCCTGACTCATTGAGCACTCGGTCATGTACCGATGCTTCCCTCAATTCCTGACGACATTGTCGTCGGGGGTTTTTTTATGGCAGCACTCGGAAGACAAATCAAGGCTGATCCATGGCTCAGTTGTTGACGGAGGGCAGGGCAACAGTTGATACTGATCAGGTCGCACAAGCGACACAGGTCAGATTCTTCGGAGCGCGTCTCGCGAGTTCTGAATCAGGTCTGGGACCGTAGTTCAACCGGTTAGAGCACCGCCCTGTCACGGCGGAAGTTGCGGGTTCGAATCCCGTCGGTCCCGTTCTCACCACCAAAACCCACGATGGTGCGCGTTCGACTGGCCCCCAGCCCAACGGGCACGCTTCATATTGGAACGGCGCGAACAGCCGTTTTCAACTGGCTGTATGCCAAGCACGAGCATGGAGCGTTCGTGCTGCGCATTGAAGACACCGACAAAGAGCGTTCCAAGCCCGAGTACACCCAAAACATTCTCGAAGGCTTGCAGTGGCTCGGGATCAACTGGGACGAGGAACCCGTCATCCAGAGCGAACGGGTGGCGCAGCATCGTGAAGCGATACAGACCCTGCTCGATCGGGGATTGGCCTACCGCTGCTACGCCAGCGAAACGGAACTCTCGGCCATGCGCGATGCACAGAAATCGGCCAATCAAGCTCCGCGCTACGACAACCGCCACAGGACTCTGACGCCCGAGCAGGCGCAGGCATTTCAGGCAGAAGGCCGTGAAGCGGTGATCCGCTTTCGCATTGATGACGCTGCCGAAATTCGCTGGAATGATCTGGTGCGCGGGGCCATGAGCTGGCGAGGCTCTGACCTTGGCGGAGACATGGTGATTGCCCGTCGTGCCCCGGCTGATCAAATCGGCGCCCCCCTCTACAACCTTGTTGTGGTTGTGGATGACGCCGCGATGGAAATTACCCATGTCATCCGCGGTGAAGATCACATTGCCAACACCGCCAAGCAGCTGCTCCTCTACGAAGCGCTGGGCCTGACCTTGCCCACCTTTGCCCACGCTCCTCTCATCCTCAATGCCGAGGGACGCAAGCTCTCCAAACGGGATGGGGTGACCTCCATCAACGACTTCCGCGCCATGGGCTACACCCCTGACGCCATCGCCAACTACATGACTTTGCTGGGGTGGTCCGTGCCGGAGGGCATGGAGGAACGGTTCAGCTTGAGTGAGGCCGCAGCCGTCTTTGGTTTCGACCGGGTCAACAAAGCCGGGGCGCGTTTCGACTGGGACAAGCTCAACTGGCTGAATGCCCAGGTTCTGCATGGCTGGACGGCGGGAAAGCTCCTGGAAGAACTGACGCCCCTTTGGGCCGAACGCGGTTGGACCAATCCCAGCGACACCAGCTGGTGCCTCGACCTCTGTGCATTGCTGGGGCCATCCCTCACCCTGCTCAAAGATGGCGTCGGCCAAGCGGAACCGTTCTTTGATCGTCCGAACCTCCAGGACGATGCTCTCGAGCAACTCGCGGTCGAAGGAGCTCAAGCAGCCCTTGCCGACCTGATACAGCGGCTCGAGAGCAATCCTTGGGATGGCAGCGACATCGATCAAGCCAAGGCTTGGCTGGGGGATGCCGCCAAAGCGGCTGGCGTAAAAAAAGGAGTGGTGATGAAATCCTTGCGCGCCGCTCTGCTGGGGCGTCTTCAAGGCCCCGATCTGATCACCACATGGTCACTGCTGACCCGAATCGGTGAGGACTTGCCGCGTCTGCGCCGCTGCCTCGGCTGAGGCAGGTTCGTCATCGTCGGTTTGAACTAGACCAAGAGCCCGAGCCAACGGCTGGGCTGTAATGCCCTGGAGGCCGACGGTCATCAGGATGGTCAGGAACACCAACCCCTGAAGGCGTCCAGCCCCGAGGATGCCGGCCTGCTCCAAACGGATAGCGAAAAGAGAGGCCACCGCAGCGGTCACGATGCCTCGAGGAGCTAGCCAACCCAGAAACAGCCGTTGCTCAAGCTTGAAGGGCAGTCCGATGGTGGCCAAACCCACTCCAACCGGACGCACCACGAGCATCAACGACAGCACGCAGAGGATGCCGCCCCAACCCAGCGGGCTGAGTTCAGCCCAGGACACGTCAGCGGCCAGCAGTGGAAACAGCATGGTGATTGCCAACTGCGCCAGTTCCTGAATCAAGCCATCCAATTCAGCGGTGTGAGGTCCTGGTCGTCGACCGACGACGATGCCCGCCGCCACCGAAGCAGGCAGAGCGGATTCCGGCAGCAGCCACTCACTGACGCCGTACATCAGAAACAGCAAACCCAAACTGAGCTGCAGCGGAAGCCCATTCAACTGATCGGGTTTGAGCCGTCGCAGCAGCTCAGACAGCAGCCAGCCGACGCTCGCGCCAATCAGCACACCCCCGCCCAATCGATACAGCAGGCCGAGCATCACCTCACGCCAGCCGTGCAGGTTGCCAAGGGCAAGCTCCAACAGCAGCAGGGCTAAAACGGCGCCGATAGGCTCAAGCACCAGTCCCTCAGCCTCCAGGACTTCACCCAGAGGAGGAGCGAGCCGAATCTGACGCACCAAAGGGGTGACCACAGTTGGCCCCGTGGCTAGAACGATGGCACTGAACACAGCCGCAAGCGACCAGCTGAGGCCAGCAAGCCAATGGGCCGCCAACAAACCGCCTCCCAGGGAGATCAACAGACGCAGTGCTGCTATCCGCTGCACCGTGGCCTTGATCGTGTCTCCAGGCAGACGCAGATTCAGGCCGCCGTCGAATAGCACCAGGCTGACGAGAAGACCCACCACGGTTCCAAGCCCGGAGCCGAGATCAAGGGGTTCCACCCAACCCAGACCAGAGCGACCGATCAGCAACCCCGACAAGAGCAGCAACACCACCCCAGGAAATTCCGACTTGGCTGCCAGAAAACGGGCCGCAGCACCCGAGGAGACCGTGACGCCCCAGAGGAGGCCCAGACGCTCAGGCGTCATCGACAGAGGAGAACTGAGGTTCCACGCGCACGCCGATCACGGCTTGGGGACGTACGACCAGATACTCGCCCTCCAGATCGCTGAGGGGAACGTTGACGAAACCGCCCTGGTTCTCGGCATTGACCACCCCTTGGTACCACTCTTGAAAGGTCTCGAGTTTCGGAAAAAACGCCCGTTCGGTTTGCCCTCCCACAAGGTGGAAATGGACGGCATAGCGGCGGGGCGTACGGGACATCAGTGCAGAAAGACATCCATCACTGTCCCCACAGGATGACGGATCGGTTCCGGGTCTGCCCAGAGAAAAGGGCGAAGACAGGCGTTGCGCGGGGCATAAAGCGGATGGCGCGGTTGCCCCGAGGCCGTCTGACCCAGCATCAGTGGTTGCGGCGAGTCGGGAACAGAGCGTTGGCGTTTCGGCAGCAAACGCTGAATGTTTCCAAGAACCAGCTGAGCCCGGTGCCATCGCGCCCCCCGCGCCCCCCATCCACACCAGAGATCAACCCCAGATGTCCGGGACCAGTGGTTGAACCAGCAGTTCAAGATCGCGTCGTTCTGCTCACCGATGGGGTCCTTCACCCGCAGCAGCGCCGCCGGAGACGGCGACATCCGGGCGAACAGATTCAGCACCAGTAACTCCCGATATCCCCATTGCCTCGCGAAGCCGATCAAACGGCGCAGGGTCGGATCATCACGCTGGCCATTAGCTCTCGAGGGGTTTAGACCCACGAAGATCAGGCCCCCTTCGCCTGTACCCAGGCAGCGCCGCAGCCACCAGCGGTAACAGCCATCGCTGCTGAGGGACGCTTCAGACCCCGAGCTGTCGGCGACAACGCTCAAGGATGCGTTCGCTGGCGTGACCATCGCCGAAGGGGTTAACGGCGCGGGACATCTCTTGATAAGCCGTGGCATCCCCAAGCAACCGCGAGGTCTCTTCCAGGATCACATCGGGATCGGTGCCCACCAGCCGGGCTGTTCCCGCATCAACGGCCTCCGGCCGCTCTGTGGTTCGCCGTAGAATCAGTACAGGTTTTCCGAGCGCAGGGGCCTCCTCCTGGAGACCACCGGAATCGGTGAGCAACAGACAGCAACCTTTCATCGCTGCGACGAGACGGTCGTAGTCCAGAGGTTCGGTCAAAACGACACGGGGATGGCTTCCAAGCAGAGCCTGCAGCGGTTCACGCACCGTAGGGTTGCGGTGCATCGGCAGCAGCAGCGCCGTGTCGGGGTAGCGCTCAAGCACCTGCAGCATGCCTGCAGCGATGTCGTGCAGACGCTCACCCCAGTTTTCACGCCGATGGACCGTGGCGAGGATCACCCTCTGTTGCTCCCAGTCGAGGCCATCAAAGCGAACATCCGGCGCCGATTCCGCCATCATCAACAACGCATCGATCACGGTGTTGCCGGTCACGGAGATCTCCCCGACCACCCCGGATGCTTTCAGGTTGGATTCCGCCTTAGCCGTCGGCGCGAAATGAAGGGTCGCGATCTGGGAGAGAAGCCGACGGTTGGCTTCTTCCGGGAAGGGATCCAGAAGATTGTCGGTGCGCAGACCGGCCTCCACATGGCCAACCGGGATCTGCTCGTAAAACGCAGCCAAACCAGCTGCAAACGCCGTGGTGGTGTCGCCCTGCACCAAGACCAACTGCGGCGGATAGGCCTGAAAGTCTTCCCGCAGCCCTTGCAGTGCAGCACAGGTGACATGGGTCAGAGTCTGACGGGGTGCCATCAGATTGAGATCCTGATCTGCCTGGAGATGGAACAGATCCATCACCTGGCCCACCATTTCGCGGTGCTGACCGGTCAGGACGACACGGGTCTGCAATGCATCACAGGCTTGAAACGTCCGGATGACCGGAGCCAGCTTGATCGCCTCTGGACGCGTTCCCAGAACGATCGTGACGCGGGGCCGTTCAGCCATTCCATCCAGACGGACCGCTGGAGTTTACGGGCGTCAACACGGAGAGAACAGTGAGAAATCCTTGCCAGTCCCAGCATCGAGACGATCCTGATGAAAGATCTCGCGCCATCAACATGGCTCAGCCGGTTCACCCCCCCCCCCAGCTTCCCGCCGCGCCCAAACTCAGCCTGTACCTCAAAACGATCCCGGGAGGTTCAAAACCCGGCGCACATGCTGTGGCCGTCAGCCTCAAATCCAACGAGCTGGCTCAGGCCCTGCGGGGCCGAAGCTGATCAGCCACCGCTGAACACACGCACCAAAAGAACGACAGCGATCCCTGCGGACAGGCCGATCATCGCCAGACGGCCGTTCCAGATTTCGGCCTGCGGAGTAAAGCCACGCTTCCAGGCGTTCAGCTCTTCTGCCTCCACGGGCTCCGGAGCATCTGATCTGGTTTCTGGTTGATCCACTACGCAGAGACCGAACAGCTCTATCAAGCCTAAAAGGCTTCTCTAAAAAGGTGGGTCTGATGTGTAAAGGGCATTCGCCTGATCCAAAGGCCAGCGGGCTGCAACGCCCGATTCAAGCGGGGTGGAAGCCGTGTTCTGGCTAAGACGCAGCAAGGCCGCAGCTCCGATCATTGCAGCGTTGTCGGTGCAGAAGGCCAGGGGAGCGATGGAAACGGCTATGCCCCGCTGCTTCCCCTGTTCGAGCATGCATTGGCGCAGGCGACGGTTCGCTGCGACACCGCCGACCATCACCAGTTGCTGAACACCATGGTCTTCAGCACAGCGGAGGCTGCGTTGCACCAGAACATCTGCCACCACCTGTTCGAAACTGGCGGCCAGATCGGCAAGAGGCAGCGGATCGCTGGTCTGCCGCAGGGTTTCCACGGTGCGGAGCATGGCTGTCTTCAGACCACTGAAGGAAAAGTCGTAAGGGTGAAACCCACCGCCCGGCAATGAAATCCGCCCCTTGGGCAGGCGGAAGCGCGTTGCATCACCCGTATCGGCAACAGCCTGGATGGCAGGGCCTCCGGGGTATCCCAGACCGAGCAGGCGCGCCACCTTGTCAAAAGCTTCTCCAGCGGCATCGTCATGGCTTCGGCCTAGACGCGTCATCCCCCCGTCGTCAGCCACCAGGATCAGCTCGGTATGGCCTCCACTCACTAGCAGCACCAAATAAGGCGCTTGCGGTGGAACATCTCCAAGCATCACCGAGGCCAAATGGCCTTCCAGATGATGGATGCCGAGGAAGGGGCGCTGATGCAGCGCAGCAAGGGTGCGGCCGGTGACCGACGCCACCATCAGAGCCCCAGCCAGGCCTGGAGTGATCGTTGCCGCTATGGCATCCAGCTGCCCCAAAGCGACACCCGCCTCGTTAACAACGGCCTCCACCAGCCCAGGCAGGGCCTCGACGTGACGACGCGAGGCGATTTCAGGCACCACACCACCCCAAAGGGCATGCTCCTCTACCTGGGACGCAATCCGCGACGCCAGAACGTCGATTCGTCCATCAGCATGACGGCGCAGGACCGCAGCCGCAGACTCGTCACAACTTGTTTCGAGGGCAAGCACTGCATGCATCGGAGCGATGCGCCTCTCCTAATCTCCGTCTTGTGACATCTTGCCCTTTCGGGGCACCGTTCAGAGGAATCGTTCCGATGCGTCGTCTCTTCGCCGTCGTGCTTTCAGCACTCCTGGTGTTCGGCTTCGCCCCCGTCGCCAAGGCGGATGTGGCTGGCCTCACACCCTGTTCTGAAAGCGCCCGCTTCCAGCAGCGTGCCGCTGCCGCTTCAACGCCTCAGGCCAAAGCCCGCTTCGAGATGTACAGCCAGGCCTCCTGTGGTGAGGATGGTCTTCCCCACTTGATCGTCGATGGCCGCTGGAGCCATGCCGGTGATTTCGTTTATCCCGGGATCATGTTCCTGTACGTCGCCGGCTGCATCGGCTGGGCCGGTCGTGAGTATCTGAAAGCAACCCGCGGCAAGAATGCTGCCCAGTACGAAATTTTCATCGATCGCAGCATTGCGTTCAAGAGCCTTCTGGCTGCCGCCACTTGGCCACTCGCTGCTTTCGGTGAATTCACCAGCGGCAAGCTGCTCGAAGACGACAGCAAGGTGACTGTTTCACCGCGCTGATTCATACGACTTCAACCCTTGCTCCCTCAACAATGAACAAGTTTCTGACCGCAGCTCCAGTGGTTGCAGCCATCTGGTTCACAGCCACCGCAGGAATCCTGATCGAGTGGAACCGCTTCTTCCCCGATCTTCTCTTTCACCCGATGTGAGCCGCGGGTTATCAACATTGTCTAAAGGGAACCTTCGGGTTCCTTTTTTCGTGCCCGCATCGCGTTGCCAAGATCAGCTCCGCGTTATCCCAGCCCCATCAGCGTCTCCACCTGGTTCAAAGCTGATTCGAGATCGTCGTTGATCACGACGGCGTCGAATTCATGTTGAGCCTTGAGTTCCTCTCGAGCGCGAGTTAAGCGGCGCTGAATGGCCTCCTCCGAATCGGTGCCGCGACCGCGGATCCGGCACTCCAATTCCTCAAAGCTGGGGGGAGCCAGAAAAATCTGAAAGCCATCCGGGAAACTGCGACGCACCTGGCGGGCACCTTCCAACTCAATCTCCAAAAGCACGGGGCGCCCCGCCGTCATTTGTTCCTCAACAGGACCTCGGGGAGTGCCGTAACAATTTCCCGCGAATTCCGCCCACTCCAGAAAACCCCCCTGCTCCACCAAGGCCTCAAACCCCGCATGGCTGTGGAAGAAGTAATTGATGCCGTCCTGCTCCCCCTGGCGCGGAGAACGGGTGGTGGCCGACACCGACAGCCAAATCTGGGGATGGCGCTCCTGCAGCTGGTTCACCAGGGTTCCCTTGCCGACTCCACTGGGGCCGGTGATCAAGGTGAGCTTTCCACTGGTGGACATAGCGGCGTCTGCGTGGGTCAGCAGAGTAGGAAGCCCCAATGCCCCGTCCGGTGCTTCAGGTGATCGCATCCACCAGCCTGCAGCCAATGGATCTCACCACGCTTCGCGCGGTGCTCTGGGATCTGCGTCCAAAGCTGGTACCAAGCCGTTTCGAAAAGGCCCAACAACCGGACCCGGCAACGATTCAACTGGGATGCCGCAGCCTCAAGGGGATGGTGTGGCTGGAACTGAGTTGGCAAGCAGAAGCACCTCGGCTGGTGGAGGTCAACCCTCCCCCGCGCAGCGGCAGCGGCAGCACCTTCGCGCAACAGTTGCAACACAGCCTCCGCCAGCTGGCTCTTGTAGAGCTTCACCAGAGCGGCTTTGAACGTGTGGTGGAATTCCGGTTTGCCCAACGTCCTGGGGAACCGATCCAGCGGGTGCTCGTTCTGGAGCTGATGGGACGGCACAGCAACCTGCTGCTCCTTGATGAGGAACGCAACATCATTGCTCTGGGGCGCCAGGTCCGGGACCATCAGTCCCGCGTGCGCCCTCTCTCCACCGGTGATTCCTATAGCCACCCCCCAATGCTTCAGGGATTGGCACCGGATCGAACGGAGGGCTTTGAACGCTGGAAGGAGCGGCTCTCTCTCGTCCCGATCCCCCTGCGCAAGGCCTTTCAGCAGACCTATCAGGGGATCAGCCCAGCCCTTGCTGGACAGCTGGCCGGAGACCACTTGAACGCCCCGGTGGACAGCCTGGTTGCCAGCCAGTGGAACCACCTCTTTGAGCGCTGGTCTCTCTGGTTGGAGCAGCTCGAGAGCGAACAGTTCGCCCTCGTGGTGGAGAACGACGGTCGTTACAGGGTCTGGGGAGCTCCCACTACCGAAGTGCATCCACAACCCGCTCTGGCTCTAACGCTGGGATCCCTGCACCAGCAATGCCAAGAGCAACGGGCCCTGGCACGGGTCAACCATGAGCTGCGTCAACGCCTAGAGCGTTGGCGCAGCAAAGAACAGGCCGCCCAGGAGGACCAACGCCAGCGCCTGAACGCCACCGAAGGGCACGGGGCCCTTCAACGCCAGGCGGACGCTCTCCTTTGCCTCGGCAACCCAAGCCGCGACCAAGTCGATGAAGCCCAGTCGCTGTATCGCCGGGCCAAAAAACTACGGAGATCGCGCCCGATCCTTGAGCAGCGGCTGAAGCACCATCAGCGACGTCTTGAGCTGATAAACGAGAGCGAAACCTTCATGGAGGATCAACTGAGTGCAACCTGGCAGGACTGCCCAGCACGCCTCTCCGCCCTGAATGATCTGCGGGAGGAACTCGATGAGCTGCTGCAGCCCAAGGAACGCCGTGGCAACACAAGACACCAGCGGCAACGGAACCAGCCCAAGCCGCTGGAACTAACTACTCCGGGAGGCCTCAAGGTTCAGGTGGGGCGGAACCACCGCCAGAACGACTGGATCTCGCTGCGCCAGGCCCGCAGTGGTGACCTGTGGTTTCACGCCCAGGAATGCCCAGGGAGTCATGTGGTGTTGAAGAGCTCCAATGGGCTGGCCGAGGAATCAGACCTGGTAATGGCAACAGATCTGGCGGCCTATTTCAGTCGCGCTCGGGGCAACATGCTGGTGGCGGTGGTGATGGTGCCCACCGATCAGCTGCAGCGAATTCCCGGTGCCGGACCAGGCACCGTGCGTCATGGGCAAGCTGAAATCCGCTGGGGGGATCCCCAGGGTGCGGAAGAACGGCTGCTTACCCCTAGCCTGAGCCCACATTCGGGCTGACCTGTTGCGCCGCCCGACCCGCGTCCGTGTCTGAGCGCCCCGAAGGCCCCCCAGCTCTGCAACCACCACCACCCATTCGCATTGGGAGGGCACCTGGCGATGCCGATTTACCCAATGAGGTGGAGATGCCTCTGGTGGATCACCTTGAGGAACTGCGTCAACGGGTTCTGCGCAGCTTGCTGGCCGTTGTCATTGCAGCGCTGACCTGTCTGCTGGGGATTAAACCGCTGGTGCGCTTGCTGGAAGCGCCAGCCAGCGGCATTCATTTTCTTCAACTCGCGCCGGGCGAGTTTTTATTTGTCTCGCTGAAGGTTGCCGGCTACGCCGGACTCACCTTGGCCCTGCCCTATGTGCTGTTTCAGATCCTGGCCTTCGTGCTGCCTGGCCTGACGATCCGCGAACGACGTCTTATTGCCCCTGCCGTCGCCGGCTCCGCGGTTCTGTTCATGGTTGGCCTGGCCTTTGCCTGGTGGGCCTTGGTGCCTGCCGCCCTGCGTTTTTTGGTGAGCTACGGCGCCGATGTGGTGGAGCCACTTTGGTCAATCGAGCGTTATCTGGATTTTGTTCTGCTGCTGATGTTGGCCACTGGGCTGGCGTTTCAACTCCCTGTGCTGCAGCTGCTCCTCGGGGCTCTAGGGCTGGTGCGCTGGAGGCCGATGCTTGGAGCCTGGCGCTGGGTTGTGCTGGGTTCAGCCCTAGCTGGAGCAGTGCTAACGCCATCCACCGATCCGATCACGATGCTGCTATTAGCTGGAGCCATCACGGCACTGTTTTTAATTGGCGTAGGCCTGGTGGCTCTGACCGAATCGTTCAGACCAGAAACTCCTTGATCAGCGTTTCCGCCTCCGGCCCCGTCGCCTCCAGCGGAAGACTCAACGCCTTACCCAAACGCGGTTTGTCACGGGTGGAACCGAGCCATTGGCGCACCTCACCCGCCAAACCAAGACGATTCACAACATCCAGCACTTCACCGAGATGCTGTCGATAGGTCTCAAGGTCCATCGGAAACGACTGTTGCTCGAGATAGGCCCACATCACCTGTAGGTACAAACGACGGCGTCGAACCACCAACTGAAGGTCGTAAGTCGCCCGCCAGCGCTGGCGTAGACAGGCAATCACCTCGTCGACGCTGAGCGGCGGCTCGGGCACGGCGTTGGCGATCTCAAGCACAGAATCAGAAGCGGCAGGATCAGGAAGACACCTGTCGTTGCAAAGCTTGACAGGCACTTAAGCATCCATAATGGTCGCCAATCCGAGTTGGATGAACGTCCGCCATGACACAACTCTCCTCGAGCGATGTGCCCGGAATGGGTCGTCGCCAGTTCATGAATCTGCTGACGTTCGGCTCCGTCACTGGTGTGGCCCTGGGAGCCCTCTACCCGGTGGCGAATTACTTCATCCCCCCCAAGGCCGCTGGCAGCGGCGGTGGCACCAGTGCCAAGGATGAGCTGGGCAACCCGATCACAGCCAGCGGTTGGCTCTCCAGCCACCCAGAGGGCGATCGCAGCCTGGTGCAGGGCCTCAAGGGTGATCCCACTTATCTGATCGTTGAAGGCGAAGACGCCATTGGCAGCTACGGCATCAACGCCATCTGCACCCACCTCGGTTGCGTCGTTCCCTGGAACAGCGGTGCCAACAAGTTCATGTGCCCTTGCCATGGAAGTCAGTACGACGCCACCGGCAAGGTGGTCCGTGGCCCTGCCCCTCTCTCCCTGGCCCTGGCCAACGTCAGCGTGGAGAACGACAACGTGTTCATGAGCCAGTGGACTGAGACCGACTTCCGAACTGGTGATAAGCCCTGGTGGGCCTGATCTTTCCCTTCCTTAAGCCTGCATCTCCTCACCGTCCCATGCGTCGTCACCTCTCCCTTCTCCTTGGATCGCTGGTCATCGGACTGGCTCTGCTGATTGCCCCGGCTGCCAGCTGGGCCTACCCCTTCTGGGCTCAACAGAACTACGACAGCCCCCGGGAAGCCACCGGCAAGATTGTTTGTGCGAACTGCCATCTGGCCAAAAAGCTGACCCAAGCTGAAGTTCCCCAATCAGTACTCCCCGACAGCGTCTTCACCGCCAGCGTCAAGGTTCCCTACGAAAAGGGGCTTCAGGAGATCGGTGCGGACGGCAGCGACGTGGGCATGCAGGTGGGCGCTGTTGTGATGCTTCCAGATGGCTTCACCCTGGCCCCTCAGGACCGCTGGACCGAGGAGATCAAGGAAGAGACGGAAGGCGTTTACTTCACCCAGTACAGCGATGACCAGCCAAACATCCTGCTGGTGGGACCGATTCCTGGTGACGAGCACCAAGAGATCGTCTTCCCTGTTCTGTCCCCTGATCCCGCTACCGACAGCAATATCCACTTCGGCAAATATCAGATCCACGTGGGTGGCAACCGCGGCCGTGGCCAGGTGTATCCCACCGGTGAGAAGAGCAACAACACCGTCTACACGGCTCCGGCCAGCGGCACCATTGCCTCCATCGAGCCCGGCGACAACGGCGCCAGGGTGGTCAGCATCAAGGCCGCTGACGGCAACAGCGTGAGTGAGACCATCCCGGTTGGGCCTGAAGTTCTTGTCAGTGTTGGTGACAGCATCGAAGCCGGTGCTGCCCTGACCAACGACCCCAACGTCGGTGGCTTCGGCCAGGTAGACGCGGAAATTGTTCTGCAGAACCCCGTTCGGATCTATGGCTTGCTCGCCTTCTTCGCTGCCGTGGCTCTGGCTCAGATCATGTTGGTGCTGAAGAAGAGGCAGATCGAAAAAGTTCAGGCAGCTGAGGGCGTCTGATCGCTATGGCTCTTGAAGCCCTATTTCCCCTGGCGACCTTCCAGTCGCCAGGGGAATTTTTGCCTCATACCGAAAACTGGTTCCTTCCCCTGCGTTGGTACGGGCTGCTCATTGCAACAGCCGTGCTGATCGGCCTCAACCTCTCCAGCCGCCTGGCCAAACTTCGAAAGCTGGAGAACGGCCTAATCAGCGATCTGCTGCCGGTGCTCGTGCTGTTTGCCGTCATCGGAGCACGTATCTACTACGTGGCCTTCGAGTGGCACAACTACGCCTCAAACCCGCTCAAAACCCTGGCCATCTGGGAAGGAGGGATTGCTATCCACGGTGCGTTGTTGGCGGGAACAATCACCCTGATCCTGTTCTGCCGCTGGCGTCGGCAACCCTTCTGGGATGTGCTGGACGTTCTGGTTCCTTCCGTGGCCTTGGGACAGGCCATCGGTCGCTGGGGGAATTTCTTCAATTCAGAGGCCTTTGGGGTTCCGACTGATCTGCCGTGGAAACTGTTCATCCCGACCCAGAGCCGCCCGCTGATCTACAGCACGTCGGAGTTTTTCCACCCGACCTTTCTCTATGAATCGATTTGGAACCTGTTGCTCTTCGGACTGCTGGTGCTGCTCTTTCGCCGCGGACTGAAAGCTCCTGGGATCCTCCCATCGGGTGCCATGAGTTGCGTGTATTTGGTGGGGTACAGCCTCGGCCGTGTCTGGATCGAAGGTCTGCGCATTGATCCTCTCTGTATCGGTTCGCTTCCACCCGCTTGCGAAGGGGGAATCCGCATCGCCCAATTGATGAGTTTCACCTTGGTCGCGCTGGGCATGATCGGGCTTTGGTGGCTATATGGACGAAAGCGACCCTTGCCTGATCCATCAGGCCAACGCAGTTGAGTCAAGTTGTCAGTTTCGTCGGCGCAGGCCCTGGTGCACCAGACCTGCTAACCCTTCGTGCGGCTGAACGTCTGAACAAGGCTGAAGTGCTGATATGGACGGATTCCCTGGTCTGTCCAGCGATCGCAGATCTGGCTCCGGCTGATTGCGAACTGGTCCGCACCAGCACGACCACGCTCGAAGACCTGATCCCGTTGCTGATCGATCGACACCGCAAGGGCAAGCGAGTGGTACGACTCCACGACGGAGACACGGCCCTCTACAGCGCCATCAACGAGCAGATCTGCGCCTTAAATGACGCCGAAATACCCGTCGAAGTGATCCCCGGGATCAGCGCTTACCAAGCGGCAGCCGCCGGACTCGCTAGCGAACTCACCCTTCCAGGCGTGGTGCAGACCATTGTTCTCAGTCGCGCTGGAGGTCGCACCGGCGTGCCGGAACGGGAACAGCTGGATCGGCTGGCCGCCCTGCGAGCCAGCCTTTGCATCTATTTGAGTGCACGACACGTTGAAGGGGTGCAAGCCACCCTTCTGGAGCACTATCCCGCCGACACGCCAGTAGCAATCGGACATCGGGTGAGCTGGCCCGATCAAATGCTCACTGTGGTTCCTCTCAGGGAGATGGCTGCGGTCAGTCGGGAACGCAGTCTGATTCGAACAACGCTCTATGTGGTTAGTCCGGCTCTAGCCGGTGGTCCTCAGCGCTCACGTCTTTATTCCCCTGACCACGACCACCTGTTCCGTCCAAAAGCCCAATAGGCAGTGGTTTAGGATGGGGTTGTGCGGGCGATTAGCACAGTGGTAGCGCACTTCCTTCACACGGAAGGGGTCACTGGTTCGAATCCAGTATCGCCCATGTTTTTTGGTGGCGTTTAACCCTTCGCTGTTCATCAAGTGCGGACTGCACTATGGAATGGGCCTAAGTTCAACTTTGAACTAGGTCGACTTACCCATCGATGAACGAGCGGAGTCTTGCGGACGACCAAGGCAAAGCCACCGGCCTGGTTGAAGCAGGGCGACAGTTGGCCGAGGCACGGGCTGCAGCGGGCCTGAGCCAAAATCAGCTCGCCAGCCAGATGCACATGGGCGAGGAGCAACTCGCAGCACTGGAACGCGGCGATCAAGCAGAACTTCCTGAACCAGTGTTCATCAAGGCCATGGTGCGCCGGCTCAGCTCCCATCTGGGTTTGGATGCTGACGCCATGGTTCAGACCCTCGGTCCCCTCACCACCAACCAGCCCAAACGGACGACTCACGGGGCAACAACGCGGGGCATCACCCCTCAGAAACTAATAACAGTCCGTCCGCTTCCCCTTGTGGCCTTAGCCGGGCTTGCTGGGCTTGGGTTTGTTGTGTGGAGCAACGCCTCCGAGTTGACGCGTTTCGCCCAAGGGTTGAGGCCTACCAAGCAAACCCTTGAGCCAAGCGAGGCAGATATCGAGGTAGCCGAGGTTGTAGAGGAGCCCGATGTCCTCATCGTTCCTGCTCCACCCACCGCAGACCTCGGACTCACGATCAGCAGCAGCGAACCCAGCTGGATCGCCTTGCGGCGTGAGGGAATTGTGGAATTCGAAGGGCTCCTGAACGGTGAGCGAAAAATTGATAATCCCGATCTGGTGGAGATCTACGCCGGCCGGCCTGATCTGGTCCAGCTGAGTTCCCCTGAAGCAGAGACACGAACACTTGGCGCTGTGAACGACATCCGCTGGATCCCTCTCAACCCTGAACGCTGACGCGCAGATTCACCCCGACCGCTTCCTTCAGCACCTCAGCGCAGCTCTCCAAGCTCCACTGCTCAAGGCTGACGTTCTGGTTGACCCGCTCAGGGACGATTTCCAGATCCAGAGTTCCCTTCACCGCATGAATGCGGAGTGCTGAAATCACCGGTTCAGGCCTGCGATCCAGTGCCGCGGACAAGCGCAGAAGCAGGGCCATCTGAAGAACGCAACGACGGTTTTCTCGGGTGGCTACAAGCTGCCAAGACTCATGGCGTTTCTTCGGCAAGCTGCGGCGGTGATAGCGAGCAATCGCTGCCACCATCAGATGCTCCGCTTCGGAATAGCCCAGCAGCTCACCATGACGAATCAAGTACCAGGTGTGCTTGTGGTACGCGCTGATATTGATGTGCTGGCCACAGGAATGGAGCATGGCGGCAGCCCAAAGCAGTTCGCGACCTTCGCCGCTGTCGTCATGCATCACTCCTCGCGTGGCGTCGTAGAGGCTTAGGGCATGGCTGGCGACCCGTTCAGCCCTGCTCTGGTTCACCCCAAAGCGCTGCACCTGATGAATCACGGTGCGTTGCCTGATGCTGCTCTGAAAGCTGAAGCGGTCTTCTAGGAGACCCTGGCGAAGCATCCAATCAACGATCAGACCTTCTCTAAGCGCACGCTCACTCAGCACCAAGTCCTCCACACCCAGCATCTTCATGGTGGTTTGCAGGATCAGCGCGCCTGGAACAATGATCTCGGCGCGACGGTCATTGATGGGAGCCAACTCCCTCCGCTGCTCAGGGGTCATCGTGATCAGACGATCAACCACCTTGTTCAGGCGCTGCCGGGTGACGCGGTAGCCATGCAATTTGCGGGGTGGACGCTCCTCTTCACTCGCAGCAAGGGAGCCAATCGCCATGGCCGTGCCGCTGGTGGCTACCAACACAGGAGTTTCACCGGGTTTGATCCTGCGACGCACTTTGTCGACCGCAGGTTCAAGCGACCCTTGAATGAAAGCCTGAAGAAACGATCGACGTTGGGGGGGCATCGGATCATCTCGAACAAAGTCCCGCTGGAGTCGCACAGCCCCCACACGGGTGCTGGTGAGGGCGCGGGCATCACGACCATCGGCAAGGATCAGTTCCGTGGAGCCACCTCCGATGTCGAGCAGAAGATGCGGACGATCTCCAAATGGCATTCCTGAGAGGACGCCCAAGTAGATCAGCCGAGCCTCCTCGGGGCCACTGACCAAATCCACCTCCATCCCCAGATCGTCGAGAATGGATTGGAGGAAATCGCGACCGTTGGGCGCTTCACGAACGGCACTCGTCGCGGCCGTAACGATCTGCTCAACCCGATGACTGACGGCGAGATCTCTGAACTGGCGTAGAGCTTCCAGCCCCCGTTGCATCGCCGCCGATGTGATCTCACCGGTCTCGGGATCACGCTCCCCCAGACGCGTGGTGGCCTTTTCGGCCTGGATGATCCGAAACGTGCGCAGCTTCGGATCAACAGCTGCCACCAGAAGATGAAAGGAATTGGTGCCGATGTCGATTGCGGCGATCCGACGCAGATCAGGATTCGCGGCCTGAGGCACGCCGTTGTTCTGTTCCGTTGGCTGGGCTGGGGCCTCGGCATCCAGCATCAACGTCAGAGCGGCAACGGAATCCACTCTGCCACTGACAGCCGAGGCCATCAGGCCCTGACTAGGGTTCTTCAAATCCCGTTGATTGTGATCAGCAGCTCTGCACGTCTTCAGCCCTGGATCGAACTGCTCCGCTGGAACAAACCCACCGGCCGGCTGATTCTGCTGATCCCAGCAGGCTGGGCCCTCTGGCTGAATCCAACCGCTCCTCCAAGTGTTGTGCTGATCCTGCAGATCCTGCTGGGGGGCATTGCAGTTAGCGGTGCGGGCTGCATCGCCAATGACCTGTGGGACCAGCGGTTCGACGGCAGGGTGGAACGCACAAAACGTCGTCCTCTGGCAAGGGGTGCGCTGCAGCGAGGACCAGCCTTCGCTTTGCTGCTGATCTTCCTTGGCCTCAGCCTGGCTGTCGTTCTGAGTCTTCCGGCCGTCAGCCTCAGACTCTGTCTCGCGTTGGCCTGCACAGCCGTGCTGCCGATCCTCGGATATCCATCAGCGAAGCGGTGGTTCGCCTTCCCCCAGGTGATCTTGGCGCTGTGCTGGGGCTTCGCGGTGCTGATCCCCTGGGCCGCTGCAACGGCCTCCTTGAGCTGGAGTCCTGCCCTGGTGTGTAGTTGGGTGGCAACCATGGTCTGGACCTTTGGTTTCGACACGGTCTATGCCATGGCCGATCGAAGTGACGATGCCAGCCTCGGCCTGCGCAGCAGCGCCTTGAGCCTCGGATCCCGCGTGGTGCCCGTGGTGCGTGGCTGCTACCTCGTGACAGCCATCACCCTTGCAATTGCGGCCTGGTCGGCTCAGATCCCAGCACCATTCTGGCCTCTCTGGTTGATTGCCACAGTCTTCATGCAACTCAGCTGCAATCCCTTAAACAGGCAAGGTGCCTCCATGGGCACCTACGGGAAGCACTTTGCCCAGCAAGTACAGGCGGGGACGCTGCTCTTGCTCGGCCTGATTCTGGCCAGGGGATGGGGAGGCTGATGCGCATCACCCCGGCTCCACCGCTCCGGACTGGAGATCGTGTGGCTTGCGTGGCCGCCAGTTCAGCCCTGCAGGACGACATCAAGCTGCAACAGGGCATTGCTGTTCTGCAGAGCTGGGGCCTGGATGTTCAACCCCAGGCCTTGGCCGCGCGACGTTGGGGCAACTTCGCAGGGCGTGATGACGCGCGCCATGCCGATCTGCATCCGGCCCAACCCGCAGCGCTGCTCGCCTGCGCCCGCGGTGGATGGGGGGCTGCTCGGCTGCTGGAGCAGCCCATCCACTGGCAGAGCGGCTGGCTGCTGGGCTTTTCCGACGTGACAGCTCTGCTCTGGGCCCGCCAGGCAGCAGGGTTTGCAGGGGGGATCCATGGCCCCTTGCTCACAACGCTTGCGGAGGAGCCGCAATGGAGCCGTGACCGCTTGCGCAACCTGCTCTTCGGCAACACCGTCCCCGACTTACACGGTCGTGGTGGTGGCGGCGGTGTGGGGAGCGGTCCCCTACTCGTGGCCAATCTGACCGTGGCCACCCACCTGTTGGGAAGCCCTTTCGTACCCCCCCTCGAAGGAGCAGTTCTGGTGCTGGAGGACGTGGGCGAAGCCCCCTACCGCATTGATCGGATGCTGACTCAGTGGAGGCTCAATGGCAGTTTGCAGGGCTTGGCGGGTCTGGCATTTGGCAATTTCGAGGGATGCGCCGACGAAACCAGAGACGCCTCCGAAAGCTTCAACCTTGAGCAGGTTCTTGATGAACGCACGGCCGATCTCGGAATTCCCAGGGTGATGGACCTACCCGTTGGTCACCGAGCCGGCAACGCAGCCCTGGCCATGGGGGAGATGGCACGCCTTGACGGGCAAAGCGGCCGGCTCAGCCTGCTGACCTGAGAGCGAGCACCGCCTCCGCGACGGTGAGGTCAAACGGCGTGGTGACCTTGATGTTGGCAGGGCCGGCATCCAAGACCTGCACTGGCCAACCCAGACGCTCGTACAACGACGCATCGTCAGTCACCGTCCAGCCCTGGGCAACCGCCTCAGCGTGGCCGCGACGCAGCTGAGCAACGGCAAAGCCCTGCGGCGTCTGCGCCGCCCAAAGCTCTGATCGATCCGGCGTATCGCGAATCAAACCGTCGGATCCCACACGCTTGATCGTGTCGCTAACAGGCGTTGCAGCAATCAGAGCCGTGCCGGCCTCCACCACAGCTGCACAGCGATCAAACAACTCCGGTTCAGCCAGACAACGGGCGCCGTCATGAATCAAGACGTGACGGGCCTGCTCAGGCAACCCCGCCAGACCACAAAGCACTGACTCCTGCCGCGTGCTGCCGCCTTGGATCCAGTGCACCGGCTTGCTTGGTGCGTCCAGCACCGCAAGGATTTCCTCTCGATCGACCTCCTGGCCAACGATCCCGATCCATTTAATCCGCTGAGACCGCAGGGCCGCTTCGAGGGTCCAGGCAATGACGGGGCGTCCGGCCAACGGCAGCAGCAGCTTGTTGCGGTCCGCACCCATGCGCCGACCGCTTCCCGCCGCAGCAATCAACAGATGCACAAGCGACTCCTACCCCGGACAGGCGTAAACGACCTCCATACAATCAGCTCGCACCATGGATGGCGGCGCTGCATGCGAGTTCTTGCCCTAAGCCCGGGTTCGCTCGAAGATCAGCTGGACCGTTTACCGGCTCTGGCAGACATCTGCCAGAAACTCAACGCCGCACTGCAGGTGGCCTGTGACCCCCAACAGGCAGCTCCGTGGAAGCTTCTGCCGTGCCTCGAAAAGCTGTTGCCGTTCAACTTCGAGGCCAACCCCACGCTCGCGGACTGGGCCAACCTGCTCGGCTGTGTGCGCGAACCGGACTTTCAAATCTGCATCAACTTCGCCGAAGGGCAACAGGTGAACCTGATGCTGTCTATGAGCCATATCCCCAAACGGTTGGCAGCTGAGGGATTTGCCTGCACCGACCAGGTCAGCCGCGGCCCCGGCTGGACGGCGCAGCGTCTCAACCCCTTTCTCCAAGCCCTAGGGCTTGAACTCGAGGCCGATCAGTTCCGCCTAACCATGGCAGCAGAGATTCTTGATGAAGCCCGTGAAGCACTGCCCAGCGGTGACGGCCCCCTGCTGCTGATGTCTCCATCCGGCCAGGTGGATGACTGGCCTGCAGCGGAGTGGCACAAACTGCCTGAGACGATCAAAAGCCGCCTACCGGCGCTGCGCAGCATGGTGCTGCCAGCTGAGCTCAGTCTTTCCAAGCGCGCGGCACTGGTGGCCAATGCCGATGTCGTACTCAGCAGCTGTCAGGTGTCCCAGCGCCTGGCGGCCTATTGCGGCACCCCCCTGGTTGCCCTTGGAGCAGAGGCCGCAGACCTTCCCGAGCGCGAGGAGATCCGCTGCCTCGCCCGCCCGCAGGAGCTCGCCAACCTACAGAGCAGTGATGTTCTGACGGCCCTCGGTTTTTAAAGGACGTTCCCATGAGGCGGCGCCGAGCCAGGGGACAGCTGAAGCTGATCACAGCTCCATGGCGGGGGCCCATAAGCGCCCTCAGTGCCGTGATCTTCGCTGGTGCCGTCGGTTATCGGATCACGGAGGGATGGAACTGGGGCGATTGCCTCTGGATGGTGCTGATCACCATCAGCACCATAGGTTTTGGAGAAGTCGCCCCCCTTTCACCTCCAGGCCGCCTGGTCACGGTCTTGATCGTGGTGGGTGGCTTGGTGGTTGTACAACTGGCCATCCAACGCGTTCTTGGGCTGAAAGAGTCGGGATATTTCCGCAGACTGCGGGAATTCCGCTTTCTCCGCATGCTGGAAGGCTTGCACGACCACGTGATTCTTTGCGGCTACGGACGAATCGGACAGGAGATTGCCGCCCAACTGCAACGGGACGCGGTGCCACTCGTCGTGATCGAAACCGATCCAGAGCGACGAGCCGTGGCAGACGAAAATGGCCTTTGGGTGCTTCAAGCCGATGCAACCCTCGATGAAACCTTGCTGGATGCAGGTCTCGAACGCTGCTGCAGCCTCGTGGCAGCTCTTCCTAGCGATGCATCCAATCTCTACGTGATCCTCAGCGCCAAAGACCTACGACCGGAGTGCCGGTTGATTGCACGCGCCAACAGCGATGAAGCCGCTTCAAAGCTGCGGTTGGCCGGCGCGACTGTGGTGGTCAGTCCCTATGTGGCCGGTGGTCGGGTGATGGCCGCTTCGGCAATGCGACCTCTGGCCCTCAACTTCATGGAGCTGTTGGCGGGTTCCGACTATGAAATTGAGGAATTCCAGCTAAGTCACGACCCTTTGCACCTGATGGAGATCCGCGGGCGGAGCCTGGCGGAGCTGGAGTTGGGCCGTCGCAGCGGGGCCATGGTTCTGGCGATCCGGGAGAACGAAAAGCTGATCGCCAATCCAGGCGGCGACACCCAGATGGCACCGGGGCAACTCCTGATTGTGCTGGGAAGCAAAACTCAACTCGCCACCTTTCAGTCGTTGCTTGGGGAGGCCGTCGACACGGTTGAGACCATGCCGGGTTGAGCTGGATGACGACGGCTCCGTACGATCCTTCGATCAACGGTGCCTAAATGTCTCCCAGCGCTTCTCTTGCCGGACAGACCGCCCTGGTGACGGGAGGAGGGCGCGGCATCGGCCGGGCCATCGCCCTGGCCCTTGGCGAAGCGGGTGCAGAAGTGGTTGTGAACTACTCCAATTCCGCCGCTGCAGCAGATGAAGTGGTCGCTGTCATCGCCGCAGCAGGTGGCAAGGCCTACGCCCTGCAAGCCAACGTGTCGGTCGAGGCCGAGGTTGATGGCCTGATCAAGACGGTGCTGGAACGCAGTGGTCGTCTTGATGTGTTGGTGAACAACGCCGGCATCACGCGGGACGGACTGCTGATGCGAATGAAAACCGATGATTGGCAATCGGTGATCGACCTCAACCTCAGTGGAGTGTTCCTCTGCACGCGAGCAGTGGCACGCCCGATGCTGAAGCAGAAAAGTGGTCGGATCATCAACATCACCTCCGTTGTGGGACTGATGGGCAACGCAGGACAGGCCAACTACGCCGCCGCCAAAGCTGGCGTTATCGGTCTCACCCGCAGCACCGCCAAAGAGCTTGCTAGCCGTGGCATCACAGTGAACGCCGTGGCTCCAGGTTTCATCGCGACGGACATGACCAAGGGCCTCGATGCTGAGGCCATCCTCAAAGAAATCCCCTTGGGAACCTTTGGCACCCAGGAACAGGTGGCCGGTGCCGTGCGCTTCCTTGCAGCCGACCCGGCCGCGCTCTACATCACAGGTCAAGTACTGCAGGTGGATGGCGGCATGGTGATGGCCTAACCCCAAGGATTACGAATCAAGGGGTTGAGCTAACTCATCCCGAAGCCGGCGGATGCGCTGGAGCAGGCGTAGCCGACGGCTGCGGGCGGTAGCAGTGAGAAAGATGCGCAGAGGCACATAAACCAGGGCCATAGAACCGGCCAGCCCCGCCATCAGAACAAAGAACAGCGCTCCGGATTCACCCATGTCCGGACCCTAATCAGTTCATTTCAGAGCGGCATCCGAGCTGCTACAACCATTCGGCTTTCCCCACCGCAATGCCTCTCCACAAGCGCCGCATCGCTGTGGGACAGTGACCAACGGCGTGCCCGCGACTATGGCCAAACTCCTTTCTTTCTCTGACGAATCCCGCAGCGCCCTTGAGCGGGGTGTTGATGCTCTCGCCGATGCGGTGCGCGTCACGATCGGCCCCAAGGGTCGCAACGTTGTGCTCGAAAAAAAATTCGGCGCCCCCGACATCGTCAACGACGGCGACTCAATCGCCCGTGAAATCGAACTGGACGACCCGTTCGAGAACCTGGGCGCCAAGCTGATGCAGCAGGTCTCCGCAAAGACCAAGGACAAGGCCGGAGACGGCACCACGACAGCAACCGTTTTGGCTCAGGCCATGGTGCGTGAAGGTCTTCGCAACACCGCTGCTGGCGCGAGTCCTGTGGAACTCCGCAGAGGCATGGAGAAGGCCGCTGCACAGATTGTTGCGGGGCTGGGGGAGCGAAGCCAGGTCGTCGCCGGCGATGCCATTCGTCAGGTGGCCACAGTGAGCTCCGGAGGTGACGACGAAGTCGGACGGATGATCGCCGAGGCGATGGACAAGGTGAGCACCGATGGGGTGATCACGGTTGAGGAATCGAAGTCTCTGGCCACGGAACTTGAAATCACTGAAGGTATGGCCTTCGACCGGGGCTACAGCTCCCCTTACTTCGTCACAGATGCCGACCGTCAAGTCTGTGAATTTGAAAACCCACTGATCCTGCTGACGGATCGCAAGATCAGCACGATCACTGATCTGGTCCCCGTGCTGGAAACCGTTCAGAAGAGTGGTTCCCCCCTGTTGATCCTTTCTGAGGAAGTAGAAGGCGAAGCCCTGGCCACCCTGGTGATGAACAAGAGCCGTGGGGTTCTGCAGGTAGCCGCTGTTCGCGCACCCTCATTTGGCGAACGACGCAAGGCCGCCCTCGCCGATATCGCGATCCTCACCGGCGGCACGCTGATCAGCGAAGACAAGGCGATGACCCTCGACAAAGTGACCCTCGAGGATCTCGGCAAAGCGCGCCGCGTCACCATCAGCAAGGAGAACACAACGATTGTCGCCACCGACGACCATCGCCAGGCGGTGAGCGATCGCGTTGGTGCGATCCGATGTGAGCTGGAGACCACCGAATCCGATTACGACCGCGAAAAACTTCAAGAGCGGATCGCCAAGCTGGCCGGCGGCGTGGCCGTGATCAAGGTCGGTGCGCCGACGGAAACGGAACTGAAAAACCGCAAACTGCGGATCGAAGATGCCCTTAATGCCACCCGTGCCGCCATCGAGGAGGGCATCGTTGCCGGCGGCGGCAGCACCTTGCTGCAACTCTCCGACAGCCTTGATGCGTTGGCTGCATCCCTGAACGGCGACCAACGCACCGGTGTGGAGATCGTGCAGCGGGCACTGACGGCGCCGATTCATCAGATCGCCACCAATGCCGGGCAGAACGGTGACGTTGTGATTGCTGGCATGCGCAGCAGCGGCCAGGGATTCAATGCCCTCAGTGGTGCCTATGAAGACCTGATGGCTGCTGGCATCGTTGATGCCGCCAAGGTGGTGCGCTTGGCCGTGCAAGATTCGATTTCGATCGCTTCTCTCCTGATCACGACCGAAGTTGTGATCGCCGACAAGCCGGAACCGCCTGCACCGGCTCCCGCCGGAGACGGAGACCCCATGGGTGGCATGGGCGGAATGGGCGGAATGGGCATGCCAGGAATGGGTGGCATGGGCATGCCAGGAATGGGTGGCATGGGCATGCCCGGAATGATGTGATCAGCTGATCATTCCCTGGCTATAGGCGATCACCTGGAGATCCACTCCGGTGATCGCCGTCCCCACCACAACGGTGTCTGCTCCGGCCTCCAATGCCAACCGTGCATCCGCTGGAGAAGCAATTCCCCCCTCACAGATCAGACGAACCGAGCTGAGAAGTTCAGCGCGAAGTTGGGAGAGCAGGTCAAATGCGGGGGGGCGCTGCTGCGCCGTTTCTTCCGTATAGCCATAGAGGGTGGTCCCAACCCAGTCACAACCGAGGTCGGCTGCGCGCAAGCCATTCTCCAGCGAATCCACATCAGCCATCAAGGGAGCCTTCAGCTCATCACGGGTGCGCTGGATCAACGCGGCCAGGTCCTGCCCCGCAGGACGCGGACGGGCTGTGGCATCGATCGCGATCACATCAGCTCCCGCAGACCACACGGCCTGAATTTCTTTCCAGCCCGGGGTGATGTACACCGAGCTGTCTGGGAAAGTGCATTTCCAGAGGCCAATGATCAAGGCATCCGGACAGCGCCGACGCACAGCACCGATGTGTTCAGGGCTTTCCAAACGCACACCCACAGCCCCATTGCGCAGGGCAGCATCCGCCATGGCAGCGATCACATCGGGATCGCGCATCGGCGAACCCTGGGGTGCCTGCACCGAAACGATCAGCCCCTGATCCAGGGATTCAGGGTTCGGAATCATGGTGTTCAGGACGCCTTGGGGAAAGCGTCATCCTCTCGACGGGGGAGCCAACGTCGCAGCGAACGGGGTGTGCTGATCGGTGGGGCCGGAACAGGAGCAGCCTGGAAGCTGCGTTGAAGCAGCATTTCTTCAGCGGCAATCTCTTCCTTTTCGACGAACGTTTCTTCTTCAGCGACCACCTCGTTCTCCAGCAGTACGTCGTCTTCTGCAGCAATCTCCTCTTCTTCTTCAAGAACCATCTCGTCCTCAGCAACGGCCTCGTTCTCAACCAACATGCCGTCTTCAGCGGCAATCTCCTCTTCTTCTTCAAGGACCATCTCGTCCTCAACAACGGCCTCGTTCTCAACCAACATGCCGTCTTCAGCGGCAATCTCCTCCTGAACGACGGGCAGCGGCGTTGGGCTGAACTCACGATTCAATGCAACAGGCTCCGGCACGCTCAGATCGAGCTCGGCTGCTCCGTCAAAGCCGTATCGGTGAACCCACTGACTGATCAGACCCGCCAGCAAGGCCTCATCACCTGAGATCCTGGCCACCTGGATCTGAAGGGCCAGAGCGTTCTGTCGAGATGACGGCTGCTGGAACGGAGAAGAAAGCACGGATTCAGGAAAGTTTGCGGTTGAGCAGAGGGCGAATCAGAAGAAACAGCCCGATGGTGAGGAACAGAAGGATCAGCAGGCAGCTGGTGCCGGTGACATCCCCGTAAGGGGCCTCCAGCAATACGGCCGAGAGATCCAGAGGACCTTGGTAAGCCGCTCGGATGGGTTCTATCGCGAAGGTAAGGGGATTCAAGGCCGCAAGCCAGCCCAGCCAGGTCGGCATGAACGACAACGGGGCCAAGGCCGTGCTGGCAAACAGCAACGGCAAGTTGGCCACAAAAATCACGGCGATCAACTCGATGTGCCCCGGCAAAGCGAACGCCAGTCCAAGGCTGAGGGCCGTCACAGCAAAAACCAGGAGCAGCAGCGTCACCAGCACCAGGGCCAGGCCGCTGATGCCTGGCCATCCATAACCAAGCATGGCTGCCGTGCCCATAATCGCCAGACTCTGCAGCAGGCTCAGCGCCGTGATGTAGATCACCGACGCCAGCACGATGGAACTGCGGCTTCGAAGCGGTGCCACCAGCAAACGATTGAGGAAACCGAATTCGCGGTCAAACATGACCGGCAAGCCGGCATTCAAAGCACCGCTGAAGGCCGTGAAGACAATCACTCCAGCACCAAGAAAACGGCCGTAACTCATGCCTCCTGGCAAGAGACCCTCAGGGGCGTTGGCGAAGAGTGCACCGAAGAGAATCAACCAGATCAGGGGCTGCAGAACCCCGGCAATCAACGTTGAAGGGCGACGCATCAACTGAAGAAACAGGCGCCGGGTGAGGGCCCACGTTTCCTGACTGAGCTCGGCGAGGGCTCTGGATTGCTGCTGCTGGAGAGCAACAGATGCTGTTGGGGAAGTCATCGTTGGCGCTCAACGCATGGATTGACGCTTTTCCTGTTTGACGTCGCGCTGGCCTGCGATGGCCAGTTCAGCGTCCATAAGGGTGCGTCCTGTGGCCTGAAGGTAGACATCATCCAGGCTCGGACGGCTTTGGGCCAGGGCAAACACAGGCAGACCTGCAGCCTCGAGGGTCTGACGCAGCTGATCAATCACGGCCCCACCCTCAATTACCAGGTTCAGGGAAAACCCTTGGGATCGGTTCACCACCACCTGTCGAACCCCATCCAGGGGTTCAAGAAGGGCACGCACCTGGGTCGCCTCATCGGCATTGCTGAACTCTCGGACCCGCAGGGTGACGCGATCACCCCCAAGCCGTCGTTTGAGCTGGTCAGGGCTGCCTTCGGCAATCACACGACCGGCGTCGATGATCGCCATCTGATCCGCCAGAGCCTCCACTTCTTCGAGGTAGTGACTGCTCAAAAGAACAGTCGTGCCCGCCTCAACCAACTGACGCAGCAGTTGCCAGATGGCACTGCGACTCTCGATATCCAGTCCCACGGTGGGTTCATCGAGCACAAGCAACCGAGGTCGATGCAGCAGACCAGCCGCCAAATCCAGCCGCCGGCGCATGCCACCGGAATAGGTGCCGCAGCGTCGGTCAATCCAGTCGCCCATCGCGAGGCGGTCAATCAAATCAGCGATGCGATCTTCGCGTTCGTTTCGAGGCAGGTGATAAAGAT
Source organism: Synechococcus sp. MU1642 (assembly GCF_020514115.1). Lineage (GTDB taxonomy): Bacteria > Cyanobacteriota > Cyanobacteriia > PCC-6307 > Cyanobiaceae > Parasynechococcus. The sequence continues at coordinate 60,171 of NZ_VTKZ01000007.1, read as the reverse complement.
CCCCTTGCAATTGCAGGAGTTCCCGGCCACTCAGAATCTTGTCGATGGCCACCTCCTGAGCGACGTAGCCCATGAGCTGGCGGACGTCTCGTGGCTGCGCCAGACCGTCTACACCCCCGACAACGACTGAGCCGCTGTCGGGGGCGAGCAGAGTGGCCAGGATGCGCATGGCCGTTGTCTTGCCAGCACCGTTCGGGCCAAGCAACCCGTATAGGCACCCTTCGGGAACGGTGAGATCAAGCTCGCGCAGAGCCGATACCGTGCCGTAGGCCTTGGAGATCTTCCGCAGTTCAATCAACGCCATCAGGCACCGTCAGGGACTTGCTCGGCCAATTCAGGGAATCTAGAGAGTGCTCATTGCACCCCCGTGGGCAGGGAGAGAAGCTGCATCACCTGTTGGGCAAAGCCTGAGGCCAGATCCGTCCGGCTGAGAATGAGCAGCAAACAGAGCCCAAATAGATAAAGGATTGACCAACGGAACAGAGCCTTGGCATTCACAAGGCTGTCGGGATCCAAGGAAAGCCGATCGACGAGCTGCAGCAATCGACCGTTGTAGGGAAGCAGCATCACGCCATAGAAGACGCCACCTGAAGGCAGAGCAAACACGCCCAAACCGCTGAGCAGAACAGTGATCCAGCCATAAGTCTTGATCGCCCGGGCCGTCACCACAGGTCCCTTCACCACGGGCAGCATCGGGATCCCGACAGCGCGATAGTCCTCACGCAACAGCAGGGCCAAGGCCCAGAAGTGAGCTGGCGTCCAGACCATCACCAGAGCGAACAGCCACCAACCCCCGAGGCCGACATGGCCAGTGGCGGCGGCCGCCCCCACGAGAGGCGGAATGGCCCCGGCGACACCACCGATGACGATGTTCTGGGATGTCCGAGGCTTGAGCAAAGCTGTGTAGAGCAGCACGTAACTGCACAGACCGAGCAGGGACAACCCAGCAGCGAGACAGTTCACGCCGCTCACCAGAAGCATCGCCGCCGCCAGGGTGCAGGCGATGGCGCCGATGAATGCACTGGTGGGAGACAGACGACCGGAGGGGAGTGCGCGACCGCTGGTGCGGGCCATCCGACCATCGAGGTCCTGCTCCCACAAGCAGTTCAAAACCCCTGCAGCAGCGGAGGCAAGCGCCCCTCCACCCAGGGTGCAGACGAGCCGCGGCGATGAGAGAGGCCAGCCCTCACTGAGAGCCATTCCACCCAGAGTGGTAGCCAGCAGCAGAGGGATCAGGCGGGGTTTGGCGACTTCCAGCCAGGCCGGAAGTTTCACCCTCTTACGGGAGGGAACCACCTCCTCACGAGTCGGACGAACGGTTGCGGTGATTTCAGCCATGACAGGCCTCCAAGGAGGTGTCGTCGAGGACGACGGAACGGGACGGTGAGGGGAGGTCCGGAGAGCGGACCAGAAGCGCCGCGAACAGAGCGATCAGCAAGGCAGCCACCAGCTGATGCGCAACGGTCACTGCGGGTTGCGACAAACCAAGACGAAGGGTGAGAACGCCAAGGGCCACCTGAACCAGCACCAGGAGCACGGCCCCAGCCAGCCAGGGCCACTGCTGGCGAGCCCAACCACCCGCCAGAACTGCTGCCCCGGCGAAGGCGAGCACAACAACGACCACCGGCATCGCCGTCACGCGATGGGAGAGAACCAGCTGGCAGGCCTCTCCTCCTGCAAGGCACCGCTGCCCTGCCCAAGCAGTAGCCATACGACCACCGAGCAGGCACTGCACAAAGACCGACGACAGACCAAGCGATGCCGCGATGCGCCACCAGAGCGGAGCGAGGACAGCAGCGGGGTGAAGCAAGCGTTGGGTCAGCCCACTGAGGAGCGCCACAAGGGTGAGAGCGAGTGCCAGATGGGCGGTCACCACACCGGAGGGCAGCAGCCGGGTCACCGTCAGCGCACCCAAGGCCCCCTGCATCGCCACCAGAACCATCAGGCCGGCGGCCAGCAAGGGCAGCCATCGCGGCAGTTGTCGCCGCTGAAGCGTCGTCGCCACAGCCATCACCACCAAGGCGATGCCAATGACGAAAGCATCGAGGCGGTGAAACCACTCCAGGAACACCTGAACATTCATCTGGCGACCCGGCAAAAACGAGCCAAAACACAGGGGCCAGTCCGGACAGGCCAAGCCGGCCTCCATCACCCGGGTCGCTCCACCGATCACCACCAAAGCGATTACGGCAACCACTAAGTGAGCCGACAACAACCCGAGACGTCGACGCAATGTCGACATTGAGGAAAGCATCATCGAACAAGCTCCATCCGATGCATCCAAGCGGGATTGCTTGGACCGTAGCGATGCAGAAGATGACGTCATGCTGTGTGGACGTCTGCAACACAAATGCGGAAAAATCATCCCCTTTTCCTGACAGAAATAAGGCCTTAACAATCACTTCATGGAGAACCGCAGCCAGCCCCATACGCTGTTTAAAACCAGGGATTGATCAGGTGCAGATCCCATCCGCCATTCTCACGTTGGTGATCGGGATGGCCCTTGCTCTGGGCGGCCTTTGGATCGGCCAGAACATCAACCTCCTCCCCATCGATGCGAGCGCCAACGCGCCGATTTACGACGAGCTCTTTAAGGTTCTATTCACGATTGGCAGCATTCTGTTTGTCGGAATCGTTGGCCTTCTCGTCTTCAGCTTGATTCGATTTAGGCGACGCAGCGGGCAACTCGGCGACGGCCTGGCCATCGAGGGAAATCTGCCACTCGAAATTTTCTGGACAGCAGTTCCTGCTGTTGTTGTGCTGTTTGTTGGTCTGTACAGCTACGACATTTACGACCGCATGGGTGGCATGGTGCCTCTGGCCCATGACCACATGGGCGGAGCACACGAGGAACAGATCTGGGGAGGAATCAGTTCAGGCTCGATTGAATCAGCAGCGGCAACAAATGTCTTGCCCGTTGAAGTGACAGCCATGCAATTCGCCTTCCTCTTTCATTACCCAGAGGGAGACATCACATCAGGTGAACTTCATGTTCCAGCCGACCGACCAATCACCCTGCGGATGGAAGCAAAAGATGTGATTCACGCCTTCTGGGTTCCTGAATTTCGCCTGAAGCAGGACATCATTCCAGGCCAACCAACTCAGCTGAGTTTCACGCCCACACGCACCGGCCGTTATCCAATTGTGTGTGCAGAACTCTGTGGGCCCTACCACGGTGGAATGCGCTCCACTGTTGTGGTGGAAAGTCCGGAGGACTGGGACAGCTGGTACGGGCAGAACGCCAAAGCCGCACCTGAAGAAGAAACGCTCACCATCGCGAACGCCTGACATGACCATCAGCTTGCCCCCAGAAACATCCAGCCCTCCACGGCTTCAACCCAGCGGTTGGTTGCGGTATTTCAGCTTCAGCGTTGATCACAAGGTGATCGGGCTGCAGTATCTCGTCTGCGGCTTTGTGTTTTATCTGATTGGCGGTGCCCTAGCCGGTGCCATTCGCACGGAGCTCACCAGTCCCGTGTCCGACTTCATGGCACGGGATGTCTACAACCAGGTGCTGACCCTCCACGGCACGGTGATGATCTTTCTTTGGATCGTCCCCGTAGTGAATGGTGCTTTTGGGAATTATTTGATCCCCTTTTATGTGGGCGCTCGGGACATGGCCTTCCCACGCCTCAATGCCGTTGCTTTCTGGTTGATTCCTCCAGCAGGTTTAATGCTGATCACCAGCTATTTCCTCACGGGTGCTGCTCAATCGGGCTGGACAGCCTATCCACCACTCAGCATCACCACACCAGCAACAGGCCAAATTATCTGGATCCTGAGCGTGCTGCTGCTGGGCGGGAGTTCGATCTTTGGTGGCATCAACTTCATTGCCACCATTCTCAAGCTGCGACGCCCCGGCTTGAAATTAATGCAGCTTCCCATGTATTGCTGGGCGATGCTGGGCACCAGCATTCTGGTGGTTCTCTCAACGCCTGTTCTGGCGGGAACATTGGTGCTGCTGAGTTTCGACATCGTTGCCCATACAGGCTTCTTCAATCCCACCCTGGGAGGCAATGTGGTGGTTTACCAGCATTTGTTCTGGTTCTATTCCCACCCAGCCGTTTACATCATGGTCTTGCCGGCCTTTGGCTTGGTGAGCGAAATCCTGCCGGTTCATGCCCGTAAGCCTCTATTCGGCTACGTAACGATGGTGTATTCGATCATGGCCATCGTTGTATTGGGCCTGATTGTGTGGGCGCACCACATGTTCACCAGCGGAACACCTCCCTGGATGCGACTGTTCTTCACCATTGCAACCGCATTCATCGCGGTTCCCACCGGAATCAAATTCTTCAACTGGTTGGCAACACTCTGGGGCGGACGCATCAGCCTCAACAGCGCCATGCTGTTTTCATGCGGCTTCATTGTGAACTTCGTGCTCGGAGGCATCACAGGGGTCGCCCTGGCACAGGTGCCATTCGACATTCATGTACACGACACCTACTTCGTTGTCGCCCACTTCCACTACATCGTGTTCGGTGGATCGGTGTTCGTGATCTTCGCCTCGGTTTACCACTGGTATCCCAAATTCACCGGCCGGATGCTCAACGAAGATCTCGGCCGCCTGCACTGTGCACTCACCTTCATCGGCTTCAACCTGTGCTTCGGCCCTCAGCACTGGCTCGGCCTCAATGGAATGCCGCGACGCGTTGCTGAATACGACCCCCAATTCACCTTGATCAATCAGATCAGCTCCGTCGGAGCCCTGCTGATGGCCATCAGCACCCTGCCCTTCCTATGGAATGTGATCCACAGCGCCCTCAACGGCCCAGTCGCAGGGGACAACCCCTGGAAAGCGCTGACGCCCGAATGGCTAACCAGTTCTCCACCACCGGTCGAGAACTGGATTGGTGAGGCTCCTCTCGTGGAAGAGCCCTACGGCTACGGCGTCCCGCCGGGCGAGCTGGACCTGAGCGCAGCCAGCGGTCGTGATCTTTGGAGCAGCGGCAAATGACCACCACAGTTCCCATCAAGGAGCAGGAGCACAGCCACGGGGAGCATGCCGGCCATCCCGATCACCGCATGTTCGGCCTGGCCACATTTCTTGTGGCGGACGCCATGACTTTCGCCGGATTCTTTGCGGCCTACCTCACCTTTAAAGCGGTGAACCCACTACCGGATGGAGCCATCTATGAACTTGAGCTGCCCCTGCCCATCCTCAACACCGTTCTGCTCCTGGTGAGCAGCGCCACCTTCCACCGAGCCGGCCAGGCAATCCGGCAGGACGACCACGGCCGCTGTCGACGCTGGCTGCTGATCACCGCAGGCCTCGGCATGGCCTTTCTAGTGAGCCAGATGGTGGAGTACTTCACCCTTCCCTTTGGCCTCACCGACAACCTCTACGCCAGTACCTTCTTCGCCGCCACGGGATTTCATGGTCTCCACGTGACCCTCGGGGCCCTGATGACCCTGATCGTCTGGTGGCAGGCGAGGCAGCCACAGGGCCGTGTGACTGCAGCCGACCACTTCCCCCTGGAAGCAGCGGAGTTGTACTGGCACTTTGTTGATGGGATCTGGGTGATTCTCTTCGTGATCCTTTATCTGCTCTGATCCCTTGCCTTGATTGGCGAGCATGGCCAGAATTCAGTTGAATTAACTCCTGAAATGCTGGTCGGCAAGGAACTGCTCGACAAGGCCAGATCGCTCAGCAATCGGCCTGAAGATGACATAGCTCGCGGCTGCGGCTACGTCGGCCCAAGCGGACGTCTGCTGAAAAAGAGTTTTTATCGGGCCCTGGTGGAGGCCAAAGCGGCGGCCCAGGGATGGCAATTGCCGAAAAGCAGCAGCAGTAGTTCCTCAGGCGGCAGCCGTGGTCGCCAGGCCGAATTCAGAACCCGTGTGCATGGCAACGGCAACCTGCTGATCGGCCACGCCTACACCCGTCGGCTCGGCCTGGAACCCGGCCAGGAGTTCAAGATCGAGCTCCAACGGGACTCCGGAATGATCGTTCTGCAGCAGATGGATCAAGACCAGCCGTGATCTGCCAGCCAGTTGGCTGACAGATCATCATCCTTTTTTCGGCCATCGGCGTTTCCGTCTTCGGCAGCGGTGGCATGCAGCAGCCGCTCGGCATAACGGGCCAGTTGATCGGCCTCCAGGTTCACCGTGTCCCCGACAGCAAGGTTCCTCAGGGTCGTTGCCTCCCAGGTGTGGGGGATGACAGCGAGAGTGAACGTAGATCCATCAGCTGAACATTCAGCCACCGTGAGGCTGATTCCATCCACCGCGATGCTGGCCTTCTCGCAGACATAACGGCCGAATCGGGGTTCCGACCAGCGGATCGACAGGGCCCAGGAGTGGGGAAGGGTCTCCAGATGGGTGACTTCACCGGTGGCATCCACATGACCGCTCACCAGATGACCACCAAGGCGGTCGCTCAGCCGAAGCGCCGGCTCGAGGTTCACCGCTCCACCACGGTCCGCCTTGCGTCCCAACGTGGTGCGGCGCAGGGTTTCCTCACTCACATCGGCGCGGAAGCCATCCCCCATCAGCTCTGCCGCCGTGAGGCAAACGCCATCCACAGCCACGCTGTCGCCAAGGGCCAACGGGGCAAAAGGAGCGCAGCCCCAAACCACCACCGCCCCTGCACGACGCTCGATCCTTCCCTCTGACTGCACCAGCCCCGTGAACATCGCTCGCAGCGGCTCTCTGGCCATAATCGGATAGAGCCGCGCCGCCGACATGGTCGAAATGAGCGTCGCCGGAATTGCCCTCGATGCCGCCAGCCGCACACCCATGGTGCTGTTGCGAGATCCAAGCGGTCGACGTCAGGTCCCGATCTGGATCGACCAGGCACAAGCCCACAACATCATGGCCGGACTGCAGGGGGGAGCACCACCACGCCCCCTCAGCCATGACCTGATGGCAGCACTGTTGGTGGCTGGGGGGCTCGAACTGGAGCGCGTGATCGTCCACGCGATTGAGGACAGCACCTTTCATGCCGTCTTGAAGCTGCGACCTGATCTGGACGAAGCGGAGTTGGCTGAGAACGAAGTGCTGGAACTGATCGAAGTGGATGCCCGACCCAGCGACGCCATTGCGCTGGCGATCCGCACCGGCAGCAGCATATGGATGCTGGAGGAGGTGGTAGCGGAAGCCTCGATCCCGGTGGATGCAGAGGCGGATGCTGAAGATCAAACTGCCTTCAGCCGTTTCGTCGACGACCTCAGCCCTGCGGCCTTGGTGCGCCATCTGCGCAACCAAGACAGCGAAGCGCCCTCGGAGGAGTGAAAACCCGCGCCTTCGGCAGCGGCCGCCCCGTCAGCCTGTTCAGCCTGGGCACGATGCGTGCCCTGAACTCAGCGGCCCAGATGGCAGAGGTGCTTGACGCAGCAGCTGCAGCTGGAATCAATCACCTGGAAACCGCCCCGGCCTACGGACCTGCAGAACGTTTTCTGGGAGAGGCTCTTCGCCAGAACAGCCGCACAAGATCAGACCACTGGGTGATCACCAGCAAACTGCTGCCAGGGCTGAGTTTCGAGGAGGGACAACGCCGCCTTGATCAGATTCTGGAGCGGCTGGGCTGTCCACAGCTCGACAACCTCGCCATCCACGGCATCAACCGGGAGGAACATCTGGACTGGGCCCTGATGGGTGATGGATCCAGGCTTCTGGACTGGGCCCTCAGCAGCGGCCGCGTCAGCCAGGTGGGCTTCAGCAGCCATGGCAGCAACCCGCTGATCGATCGGGCGCTGCGCAGCCAGCGCTTCAGTTTCTGCAGCCTGCACCTGCATTGGCTGGATCCCCAGCGCCTGCCCTTGGCCCATTGGGCCCTTGAGCAAGGCCTCGGTGTGATGGCAATCTCCCCCGCCGACAAAGGCGGTCGCCTACAGGCCCCCAGCCCAACACTGGTGGAGGACTGCACCCCCTTTGCCCCCCTTGAGCTGGCTTACCGGTTCCTGCTGGCAAACGGCATCAGCACCCTGACCGTTGGTGCCGCCGCTGCAGGCGATCTTCAACTCGTCGCAACACTGGCGCAGGAGGATGGCCCCCTCAGCAAGGCAGAGCAACAGGCCCTGATCACGGCAGAAAGGCGGCAGCAGGAACGCCTTGGCCAGGAGCATTGCAAGCAGTGTCAGGCCTGCCTCCCCTGTCCGAACGAGGTTCCGATTCCCGAACTCTTGCGGCTGCGCAATCTGGCCATAGGCCATGGGCTCACCTCATTCGCGCAGGAGCGCTACAACCTGATCGGCCGTGCCGGCCACTGGTGGGAAGAGAACGATGCTTCGGCCTGTGAACGGTGTGGGGAGTGCCTTCCCCGTTGCCCGAATCACTTGCCCATTCCTGATCTGTTGGCAGACACCCACCAACGGCTGGAGGCTTCACCGCGGCGGCGACTGTGGAGCTGAATCTCGCCAGAGCTCTTCCAAGGCATTCCGGTCGTCGGGCAACAGCGGTGGCAGTGACCAGCAGCGTGACCAGGTGTCTGCAGAGGGAAAGAGCAGAGGCCGCAGACGCGCCGAAAGGGCCTTCTGATCCGCCATCGCCCCTGACGATGCAATCGGCACCCGCCATCCCTGCTGCACCAAGCGGCGACGCAGGGGATCCCGCCATCCCTGCTCGACCCAGCTCTGGGGCACCGGTTCACGACTGGCCTCCGGTCGGAGCAGAACAGTCCAGTGCAAGGGGGCACCGGAGGCAGGCAGCACAGCCCGAAGACGGGGATCCCGCCCCAGCAGCGTGATGCAGCGGTTGAGCGGTAGAACCACCAGCTTGGCCTCACCCTTGAGCAGCCAGTTGGTGGCTTGCCGGTCGTCGTAGGTGAGGACCTGGCGACGCAGCGCACTCAAGGCCTGACCTCCGCCCAGATGGTCCGCCAGGCTCATCACCAGGCGGGGGCTGGCGGGCAGAACCACACGTCCTGCCATGGAGGAATCCAGGAGGAGAGTCCACCCCTTCTGGGTCATGGCCGGGTCATCCCTCAACAGCATCACCCAGGGGCTGACGGCCAGCGGCAACACACGATCCTGCAGGGCACCGAGGTCAGCCAGAAGAGCCTTGGCCTGACCATCCAACTGGCTGAAGAGCGGTTGAGAGGCGATGGGCTGGAGTTTGTCCGCTGGATCGGCATCCAGCCACCCATCACCCATCACCAACAAATCGGCACGCGCCTGATCCGCCGGCGTCCAGTCCTGCTGGGCTGGGGCCAGCGTCAGGCGCCAGGGCTTGGGCAAGGCATCAGCCCACAGTTTCGGCAAAACCCCAGCCGGAGTCATCAGTGTTGGTGCGGCTGTCGCAGGACGACAGCCCGCCAACAGGACGGTACCGGTCGCCCCGATCATCTGGAGCAAATGGCGCCGGCTCAGGGGACCCAACCGCTCACTCCAGTCGTTCATGGGCTTGACGTTACGGGGCGGCTGAGAGCTGCTCCAAGGCATCCTCACAATCCAGCACCAGGTCGTCACAGGACCAACCGCGCAGCTGTGCGAGCAGCAAGAGGGCTCCGGCCCCCATCCCTTCTTTCACAAAGCCCCGTTCGTAGTCCCTTAAGGGTTGATGGGTACTGCTGTGAAAACGCACGCCACAGGCCAAGACGGACAGTGCGGCAGCCAGGTGGTTCGCGGTGGCATCCACCAACCCGCCGAAGGGGGACTGACCCGCAGCAGCCGCACCCTCATCAGCGAGCCAGCCGGTGGTGCCGATCAGCACCTGGACCGCCAGGTGTTCCCGCTGTCGAGCGGGTAAAGCCTGCATCGCCAAGGCCAGAACAGCCAGCATCTGGCAACCGCCCCCCAGCAACAGCGGCTGTCCCGCCGAAACCGCACCCACCAAGACCCCTGCGGTGAAGGCCTGAAAAGGGTCACCAACAGCAGCCAGGATCTGCTCGGCCGAAGGATGCGCGCCAAGGGACGCTCGCTGCAGCCCTCGGGTAACGAGCTCTTGCTTGAGCTGCTGCGGCGGATGAAGAGCACTACCGCTGATCAGATGAGCAACCTCCACGCCGAGAGCCGTCAAGACCGCTTGAGCGGTTGTGGTGCCTCCTGGAACACACTCCGCCACTACCAGGGGGCGTTGCAACCGCTGCCCCAGCAGCTCTCCCTGTCGCCACAAATGCTGCACCCGCAGCAATGGCATCGCCGCCCCCGTGGACAAACAGGCCGAGGGCCCTTGATCCATGGGCTCAATATCCAGGTGGGGAAAATCGGGTTTCTGGACCAAGCCGAGGGCCGCCACCTGCGGCGTCAACTTCAAGCGTCGCGCCGCGACGTAACTGAGCAGGGCGGGAGAGACCCCAGCGGGCAGCGGCGGCAAGGGCCAACGGCGCTGTTCAGCCGGACCACGGATCAGGAGCTCCGCATCAGCCAAGGCGGTGTAACGCCGCGAAGCCACGGTGGAGCCAGCGGCAGAGATCCCCTCATGCTCCGCCGTTCGTGTGGCCGCCAGAACGAGCAACAGATCCAGCGGTTGCTCGTTGGAGGTCCAGGGACGGAGTACAGCTGCATCCAGTGCGTTTGCACCGAGACGTCCCAGCTGCTGACAGCCCTCAGGCAACACCGAAGCTTCAGAGGGGATCAAGGGCAATGAGTCCATGCAGCAGCCTCGGGGGCTCCGGAATCGGTGATTTCAGGCGGGGAAAGATCCAATACGCCAGAGCATGAAGGGACAGGACGTAGATGACCTCCTGAACCACCACCAACAGCAGCGCCATCAACTGCACCTGGGTGAGATCCGGTGTGATCGGCAGATGAAGCGCTGCAATCAAGCGGTCGAGCAGAGCGGAGCCAGCCCGGGTGATCACCACCCAGAGGTTTTCTCCCACCAGCAACGAGAGCACGAGAACTCGGACCAAAAAACCCGCTGTTCCAAGAACGATGCCCCCCGACCAGCTCAGCCACCAGCTGACCCCCCGGCACCAGCTCCAGCCAAGCCACAGCGACAAAAGCCCGTAGGGAAACAGCAGAAGCGGCCCACGCAAAGGACCCATCAAAGCCGTGAGCAGAAGAACAGAGAGCAGCAGGCCCTCGGCGCCGGAACGGCTGCCGCGCCGCAACTGCAGCAGGATCAGGGGCAAGGGAAGGGCCAGACGGAACAGTGCACCACCCACCGGTAAGTAGTAAAGGGCTAACCAGATCAGCCCCGTCGCGGCAGCGAGATACGCCCCCTCAACCAGCCTCAAAGCCTGCTGGCGGCTCAACCGGGGCGTCGCGTCGGTCATGGTTCGACCCGCTCAATCCGTTCCACAGCGAAGCCAACATCCGCCTCGCGCAAGGCGCGGGTGACGGCTTCCGCAGGAGCGGCAGGGTCGGCTCCGGCCAAACGGATGGTGATCCGGTAAGGCGCCTGGGGCAGACGTTGGGATGCCACCGTCCGCAGTTTTGGCCGCGGCACAGGCTCTGGGGCAATCTCTGCCTCAGGCCGGAAAACAGGCTCAGTCGCCGGTGCAGAGGGGGGATCAGCAGTTGGACTTGCAACCGTTGGGCTGGTCTTCACAGCCGGGACGGGCGTAGTTAGCCGCACCGGTCTGTCTTCAGGCACCGCAAAGGATCGCTCCAACTGCTCGGCGACTGGTGTACCGGCACAGGCCTGCAGGAGCCCCACAGGCAGCAGCCAAAGCAGACGTGCCATCAATTGTCAGCCGGCTTGATCACCCGCACCGCACTGGCCCTAAGCCGACCGGTCTTGGTGGTGGCAGGAGGTTTCTTGGCGGCTGGTTTCTTGGCAGCTGGCTTCTTCGCCGCCGGTTTTTTAGCGGCAGTTTTACGACCGCCCTTTTTCGATGCTGCCTTGGCGGCAAGCAGTTCCACCGCCTCCTCAAGGGTCACATCGTCAGCGCCTTTGCCTTCCGGCAGCGAGGCATTCACCTTGCCCTGTTTGACGTACAAGCCGTAGGGGCCGTCATAGACCTGAATCGTTTCATCACTGCCCTCCGGCTTACCGAGGTCCTTGAGGGCGGTGCGTCCGCCCCGACCCCGTTTGGGCATGGCCAGCAGCTCAAGGGCACGGCTCAGTCCCACCGCCAGAACATCGTCATCCCCCTTTAGGGATCGGTAATCCTTCTCGCCTTTGCCTTTGTCCCAGACGACATAGGGGCCAAAGCGGCCCAGCCCCGCCTGTATGCGCCCACCATCTGGATGTTCACCGAGAAGACGCGGCAAGCGGAGCAGTCCGAGGGCATCCTCCAGGGTGAGATCTTCCGGCTTCTGCCCCTTGGGCAGAGACGCACGCTTGGGCTTGGGATTCTCATCACTCACCTGACCCCGCTGCACGTACGGGCCGTACTGACCGAAGAGCAGGTAGACCAAATCCCCTGTTTCGGGATCCTCACCGATGGCTTCGGGGCCGTCGGCCTTCTGTTTGAGGATCAGTTCGGCCTGCTCTTCATCCAGATCAGCCGGAGTGATCTCCCGGGGCAAGGTGGCCTTGATCAGCTCTTCATCACCGTCGTCGCTGACACGTTTGGACTCCAGGTAGGCGCCAAAACGGCCGATGCGAACCACGGAGGACAAGCCCTCCAGATCGATGGTGCGGGATGCACCTGGGTCAATGTCCCCTTCCCGCTGCTGCACCTGGGTTTCCAGGCCCTCGTCACCCTTGTAGAAGCCCTCCAGGTAAGGCAACCACTGCACCTTGCCGTGGGAGATTTCATCGAGGGTGTTCTCCATCCGGGCGGTGAAGCTGGTGTCCACCAGTTCAGGGAAATGCTCCTCGAGCAGCGCCGTCACGGCAAAGGCGGTGAAGCTTGGGGTAAGGGCGTTGCCCAGAAGCGTGGCGTAGCCGCGGTCAACAATCGTTCCAATGATCGAGGCGTAGGTCGACGGCCGGCCGATGCCCTCTTTTTCCAGCATCTTCACCAGCGATGCCTCGCTGAACCGTGCCGGCGGCTGGGTCTGATGGCCGAGAGGTTCGACAGTCTTCGGCTCCGGTGCATCGCCAACGCTCAACGCCGGCAACAAAACTTCCTGCCCCTCAAGGGCCGCATCGGGATCATCGCTGCCCTCCACGTAGGCGCGGAAGAAACCGGGAAAGTCGATGCGCTTGCCGCTGGCCCGGAAACTGGCCTCGCCTGAGCTGAGATCAACCGACAGCATGGTGAGCCTGGCTTCGGCCATCTGGCTGGCCACGGTGCGCTTCCAGATCAGCTCATAGAGCGCCAAATCTCGCCCATCAAGACCGGTCTCACCGGGGGTTCGAAAGCTTTCGCCCGACGGACGAATCGCTTCATGGGCCTCCTGGGCATTGCGGGCTTTGGTACTGAACTGCCGCGGCCCCTTGCTCAGATACTCCTTGCCATAGAGGCTCTCCACGCAGCTGCGTGATGCATTAATCGCCTGATCCGACAAGTGAACCGAGTCGGTCCGCATGTAAGTGATGAAACCGCGTTCGTAGAGCCCCTGGGCACAGCGCATGGTTTCCCGGGCTGAGAGGCGCAGCTTGCGATTGGCCTCCTGTTGGAGGGTGCTGGTGGTGAAGGGAGGCACCGGCTTGCGCACGGTGGGCTTCTCTTCCACCGCGTCCACCTTCCAGGCGTTGGATCGCACGGCTTCAGCCAACGCCTTGGCCTCGCTCTCGCTGAGCAGCCGAACGGCACTACCCGACTTCAGCCCGCCGGTGCTCTCGTCAAAGTCGTTGCCGGTGGCGATCCGCTGGCCACCCACGTGGGTGAGCTTGGCCTCAAAGGCGCTGCCCGACTGCTCAAGTTGGGCCTTGAGATCCCAGTAACTGCCGCTGCGGAAGGCACGCCGGGCCCGTTCCCGTTGGACCAGGAGCCGCACTGCAACGGACTGAACCCGCCCTGCAGAGAGTCCCCAGGCCACCTTTTTCCAGAGGAGAGGAGACAGGGTGTATCCCACAAGGCGATCCAAAATGCGCCGGGTTTCCTGGGCATGAACCAGCTCCATATCCAAGTCGCGGGTCTGGTCAAGAGCCTTGCCGATGGCTTCCTTGGTGATCTCGTGAAACACCATGCGCTTCACCGGCACCTTCGGCGCCAGCAACTGGAGCAGGTGCCAACTGATGCTTTCGCCTTCACGGTCTTCGTCCGTTGCCAGAAGCAACTGATCAGCACCCTTGAGAGCGTCCTTGAGTTCGCGAACCGTCTTCTTCTTGTCCTTTGGGACCACGTACAGCGGCTCAAAATCTGCGTCGGTGTTCACGCCGAGATTGGCCCATTTCTGCCCCTTGGCCGATGCCGGAATCTCGCTGGCGTTGTTGGGGAGGTCGCGGACGTGCCCCATGGAGGCTTCAACTTTGAATCCCTTGGGCAGAAAGCCACGGATGGTTTTGGCCTTCGTGGGGCTTTCAACGATGACGAGGGTGTGCGCCACTAGCGGCAGATGAACCGTTCCCCTTCTTTATCGCACCGAGCAGCGCTCTGCATGACCGTTGGCGCGTCAAGCGCCGCTACAGTCGCCGCAGCGCAACGGTTCCAGGCTGCCATGCCCGATATGGGTGCTTCCCTTCTCGCCACCCAGGCCATGGCTGCCCCTGGTGAGCTGCTGAATCTCTCTCTCAACGCTTCCGCCGTACTGCCCGAAGCAGCAGTGCTGCTGGCGATGATCGCCACCCTCTTGGTGGACCTGGCCGGCGAAAAGGTCGCCACTCGCTGGGTGCCCCCGATTTGCTACATCGGCCTGGGGAGCTCCCTGGTTCTGCTAGCCCTGCAGTGGAATGCACCCCTGGAGCCATCCTTCCTCGGGGCCTTTCTCGCCGACAACCTGGCAGTGGCCTTCAGGGCTGTGATCGCCCTGTCAACGCTTCTTTCGCTACTGATCAGCTGGCGTTATGCCGAGAAGAGCGGCACACCTGTTGGCGAGTACGCCGCCATCCTTCTCGCCGCCACCCTCGGCGCCATGCTTCTTTGCGGGGCAACGGATCTGGTGAGTGTGTTCATTTCGCTGGAAACGCTCTCCGTCGCCAGTTATCTGCTGTCGGGCTACATGAAGCGGGATGCCCGCAGTTCTGAAGCAGCACTCAAATATCTACTAGTGGGATCGGCAGCTGCTGCTGTTTTCCTCTACGGCTCCTCCCTTCTCTACGGCCTGAGCGGCAGCACCAGCCTCGACACCATCGGCCTGGCACTGCAGAGCAGCACCACACCGCTGGCCGCTTTGGCCCTGGTTTTTGTCTTGGCCACCGTTGCATTCAAGATCGCTGCAGTTCCTTTCCACCAATGGACGCCTGACGTCTACGAAGGCTCACCAACCCCTGTGGTGGCGTTTCTCTCCGTGGGTTCTAAAGCAGCCGGTTTCGCCTTGGCTCTTCGCATCCTGGTGGGTTGCTTCGGTGCCTTTGACGATCAATGGAAACTGCTGTTCACCGTTCTGGCGGTATTGAGCATGACCTTGGGCAACGTTGTTGCCCTCGCACAGACATCGATGAAGCGGATGCTTGCCTACAGCTCGATCGGCCAGGCCGGCTTCGTGATGATCGGCATGGTCTGCGGCACCGAGGATGGTTTTGCAGCCATGGTTTTGTACATGGCGGCCTACCTATTCATGAACCTTGGGGCCTTCGCCTGCATCATCCTCTTCTCGATCCGCACTGGAAGTGACCGAATCTCTGATTACGCCGGGCTGTACCAAAAGGATCCCCTGATCACCCTCGGCCTGAGTCTTTGCCTGCTTTCCCTGGGTGGGATCCCCCCAATGCTGGGGTTCTTTGGAAAGATCTATCTGTTCTTTGCCGGTTGGGCGAACCACCAGTACCTGCTGGTGGTGGTTGGCTTGGTCACCTCTGTGATCTCGATCTACTACTACATCTCAGTCATCAAGATGATGGTGGTGAAGGAGCCCCAAGAGGCCTCCGATGTGGTCAAGGCCTATCCCGACGTGAACTGGTCGTTGATGGGGATGCAGCCGCTACGGGTTGCCCTAATCGGATGTGTGGCCATTACAGCCGTTGGCGGAATCCTCTCCAATCCCCTCTTCCAGTGGGCCAACACCGCGGTTGCAGGAACTCCATTGCTTCAGCAGGCCATCGCCCTCTCCAGCCTTAAAGGCCTTGGCTGAGCCTGCGCGACCGCCAGTTGCTGAGCTCCGGGGTATCAGCAAGATCTACGGATCAGGTGATCTCAAAGTTAAAGCCCTTAATCAACTGAATCTCACCGTCCGGGAGGGGGATTACCTGGCGGTGATGGGCGCCAGCGGCTCCGGCAAGAGCACGGCAATGAATATCCTTGGCTGCCTCGACCGGCCCACCAGTGGGACCTACCGGCTCAATGGCATGGCCGTTGAACAGTTGGAGGACGATGCGTTAGCCGACGTTCGCAACGGCTCGCTCGGGTTTGTCTTTCAGCAGTTCCATCTGCTCGGCCACGCCAGCGCCATGGAGAATGTGATGCTCCCGATGATTTATGCGGGGGTGCCCAGGGACGAACGGATCGAGCGTGCCCAATCGGCCCTGCGCCGCGTTGGTCTGGCACAGCGTCTGGAGAACAAGCCCAATCAGCTCTCGGGAGGACAGCAACAACGTGTTGCCATTGCCCGGGCCATCATCAACCGCCCCAGCCTGCTGCTGGCGGACGAACCCACAGGGGCGCTGGACTCCAGCACCACCGCAGAGGTGCTGGAACTGTTTGATGAACTCCACCAACAAGGCATCACCCTGGTGATGGTGACCCATGAGGACGATGTAGCAGCCCGAGCACAACGCATTGCTCGCTTCGAGGATGGTCGGGCTCTCACAGGATGCCCACAATGATTTCAGTGACCCTGCGCTAACGGAGGAGACGGCTGTGCCAAAAAATCCTATGGATGGGACACCAACTCAGGGCCAGCGGCGCCAGGTTTCGGTCCTTGAACCCTGACGCAAACGAAGTCCTCCATCGCGTTCCAGGCCAGCAATCCTCCAGATCTGACCATCTTCAGGATGGACGAGCTGATCGGACCAGAGCCGGGCCTGAACGCCATCGAGGCACCAGGCCCCATCGCCTCCGACGCCGTAACAGTGATCGAAGGCCAGCAAAACCTCCGCCGTCCACCTGATCGGATCCGCAGCCTGCTGCCCTTCAAGCCTTCGCAGGGCAATGGCATGACCAGGAACTGAATTCCGCACATTCAGGCCCAGGCCGATGCGCAGCAAACGCATCTGGGAGCCCCGCTGCACCACCCCAGGCAGAAGGCCCGCCAATTTGCGACCGTTCACGAGCAGGTCATTGGGCCATTTGATCTGAACCGTAAGGCCCCTCTGCTCAAGCCGTTGCACCACGGAGAGGGCCAGCGCCAACCCAAGCAAGCCGGCCTGACCGGACCCATGGCTCCGCCAGGGCAATGCAGCACTGATCCAGACACCACCTGGCGGAGAAACCCAGGCACGCCTCCATTGACCGACTCCCCGTCGCTGGTGGGTAGCAATGACGGCGCGAGGCCCCATCAACGAGGGCTGATCGCGCAACCAGGTCCCCAGCAGCTCCTCCGTGCTGCTGCACACAGGCACGTGCCGGATGGTCCAGTGGCGTGCCGAGGCACCTGCGAGGCGGCGATACGTCGCCATCAACCGGCCACCACCATGGTGTGGGTATCGATGTCGCGGCATGCGTGGATCAGTCATCCATCGCATCCGCGAGACGCGATGCAGCGTCCACCAACTCACTCACCGGCCGCACCAGCGCCATGCGCAGCCACATGCGACCGCCGCCACCAAACCCAGACCCAGGGGTCAAGGCGACACCACTGCGCTGAAGCAGTTCCCTCGCGGCATCTTCATCACTCCAACCCCGACGCTTGGCCACATCAGGCAAAGGGAACCAGAGGTACATCGCCATCTCTGGACAGGGAACTGACCAACCGCGTGCCCTGAGGGTTTCGACCACACGATCCCGTCGTTCGCGATATGTCGGATGCAGTTGCCGCGGCCAATCGGGGAAGCGTTGCAAGGCCTGGATCGCACCCTGCTGCAGGGCAAGGCTCTGGTTGAAATCGATGACGGCCTTGGTGCGACGCAGTGCCTCAATCAGCGGTGCTGCACCAACGGCGAAACCGAGCCTGAACCCCCCAAGGCACCAGCCCTTCGAGAGGGAGAAGAATTCGATACCGCACTCCCTCCAGTTCGGAGTCTGCAAAAGCGAGGGAGGCTCTCCATCCAGGGCGAGATCCACATAGGGATTGTCGTGAGCGATCACCACATCGTGCAGAGCCGCGATCGTCGTGATGCGATTGAGATCCTCCTGATCCCCCACTCGGGCTGAAGGGTTGTGGGGATACCCAAAAACGAACAGCTTCAGTTGCTCCCAAAGCTCGGGGCTGATGGTCGACAGATCCGGCCGCCAGTCGTTTTCAGGGGAGAGGGCCAAGGCCTTGGTCCGAGCTCCCGCCAGGTGCAACCCACCGGTGTGGGACGGATAACAGGGGTCCAGATGCAGGGCAGCGTCACCGGGATCAAGCACCGCCAGCGGCAGATGGGCGGTTCCTTCCTGGGATCCCACCAACAACTGGACTTCATGATCAGGATCCACCGCAACGTCGAAGCGATGCCGACACCAGTCCGCTACGGCGGCGTGGAAAGGCCTTAGTCCGGCTTGAAGGCAATAGGAACTGCTGTTGGACAGCATGACCGCTGAGGCCATGGTGTCCAACAACGCCGTGGGTGGCCGAAGATCAGACGATCCGATGGAGAGATCCACCAGACCCGAACGTACCGAAGAAGACGCCTCGAGCCGATAAGCGTGCTTTGCAGCATCAACACGGGCAAAAACAGCACTGCCCAGCGAGGCAAGTCGCTTAGAGGTTGGCATCCAAGAAGGACTGCAGCTGCGGTTTAGCGATGGCACCTTCATGCCTCGCCACCACTTCACCGTTGCGGAAGATGATCAACGTGGGTATGCCCTGAACCTGATAAGCGTCACGGGTCTGGGGATTGGCGTCCACCTCGAGCTTGCCGACGCTGACGCGATCCCCGTAGTCGCTCGCGACCCAATCCATTAATGGAGCAATTAGTCGGCAGGGGCCGCACCAGGCAGCCCAGAAATCGACCAGGACCGTGCCGGAAGCCTTGAGGACTTCACGTTCAAAACCAGCATCGGTGAAATCGGCAACAGCTCCAGCCAAGGCACTCAAATGACTTAACTGATCCTATGGAAAGCCGGACGACTTTCCCGGGTTGATCAGAGCTTGTCGATGGATCGCTTCAAGTCTTCGAGTTCGGCATCCACCTCTTCAACCTGCACGGGCTTCACTGCCTCGGCTCCCTCGGACGCGGGGAGCGCAACGGCTTCCGGGCCTCCCTTCAGCTGAGCGCGCAACGCCTCGAGATCATCGTCAACGCCGCCACCGCTTTCCAAAGCCGCGAACTGACTCTCCAGATCAGATCCAGCCAGCTCAGATGCGGCCTGGCCGGTGGCCTCCAGGGCCTCCACCTTTTCCTCCATCCGCTCGAAGGCCGCCATGGCGGAATCGGTGCCGATGCTGCCGACGGCGCTTTGCAACTGCTGCTGGGCCTTGGCTGCCTGTGCCCGGGCCTTGAGCATGTCCTTTTTGGTCTTGGCCTCGGCGATCTTTCCTTCGAGGGCAACCAGACTCTTCTTGAGCGATTCCACCTGGCCGTCTTGGGCCTGAACCTGGGCTGTCAGCGAGGTCGCCGTCTCCTGGAACGTCTTGCGCCGGGTCAAAGCTTCCCGAGCCAGCGATTCCTCACCCTTTTTCAGAGCCAGCTCGGCACGCTCGAACCAGGTCTTGGATTGAGCTGCAGCCTGTTCAGCCTGGCTGCTCAGACGCTTCTGACTAGCGATCGCCAGGGCGACGGCCTGACGCAACTTGACCAGATCCGCCTGCATATCGGCGACGGATTGGTCGAGGATCTTGGCGGGGTCCTCCATGCTGCTGACGGCAGCGTTGGCGTTGGCACGAACCAGCCTGCTCAGCCGATCAAAGAAACCCATGACTTGGCCCTAGACGCGCTGAGATTAGCGAGGTTCCTGCAATGGTTCTGCCTACTATTTGACGATGGCGGTTGCACCTGAATCCCAACGGCGGCGCTTACTGGGCTTGGAGCTGCTCCAATCAGCTGCACCAGCGCCGGCGGAACCCTTGAAAACCTGCCTGGGCGCTCTTCAGAGGGAGTGGCGCAAGGATGACCATCTGGCAGCGCTCTGGCAGGACTGGCCGAGAGTTGCGGGAGCGCAACTGGCACCGCACTGCCGCCCCTTATCGCTACAACGCGGGGTGCTGACCGTGGGGGCCAGCCATCCCCAATGGCGCCAGGCTCTCCTCTACAACCGGCCCCAGCTCATCAGCGCCTTGCATCAAGCAGGCCATGCGGTGCGTGATCTGCGTATCCAGCAACACCATCCCCTTCAATCGCCTGTGCTGGATAGCGAAGCCAGCATCTGGGCCGAGCATCCGAGCCGCACCGATGTCCATGGAATGGGGACGTGCCCGGACTGCAGCCGACCAGCCCCCAACGGAGAAATCAAGCTCTGGGGGCACTGCGGTTTTTGCCATCGCCAGACCTTGTCAACGTCTTAAAGCTCAAAGCCTCAATACCTCTCCGGGCGCGGCTCCCGCCAGTCGGCATCGACGCCGGCGTTCTTCAGAGTTTGTGCCCGTTCTTCAAGGCGACTGCGGTCCAGACGCCACACGTCGTAAATCCCGATCTGACCAATCAGCTCAGGCTGCAGGTCGATCCAATGGTCACGTTCTGCCGTGCCGCGATCGATCAGAACCAACACGGTGCTGGATGCAGCCAGGCTCCCGAGGGGGTATCCACTCCAGCCGCCTCGCTGTTCATGGGCCAGGCGATCCGCAATGTTGACCAACGCCCCATCGGATTGGCCTTCGTAGACGATCACTTGATCTGTGTAGAAGTGCAGCGAAGGCTTCATGGCGCCAACCATGACCATGGGCTCTCCCCTTCGCTGTTGCGACAACATCAGTGAAGCCGCGTCGCGGACCGGTTGCTGACGCAGACGATCGGCGAGCTCGGCGATAGGGATCAGAGCTAAGAGATGAAATCCGAGCAGACAGCCCTGCATTGCCAGCAAGGCCTGAGCCGCAGTACGACGCTGAAGCAACAGAAAGGCTCCAAGCGCTGCGGCAGCGCTGAACCACACCGCAGCCCACTTCAACAGACCACTGGCTAGCAAATCCACCGACAGCGTCGGCATCTCCGGATCGTCGATCAGGGGAACCCAGAGCGATCCCAGCCAAAACCCAGCGGCCAGGACGGCGATCAGCGCCAGGGAAGTTCCCCACGCCATCCGTTGCCAGCGCGATGAGCCCAGCGTGGCCTGGGCCACCAACAGAGCCGCCGCGGGGGTGGCGGGCAACCAATAACTGGGGAGCTTTGTGGCTGCGGTGGTGAACAGCAGCAGCACCGCAAAAAGCCAGCAAGCTGCGAATTGATGCAGCGAATGCTCAGGAGCGATCCGCGATCGGGGCACCCGCGCCAACCCAAACAGCAGATAGGGAGTGAAGGGCAGGGCAGCCACGAGCATCACCGGTCCGAAAAACCACCAAGGCTGGAGGTGATCGTTCACCACGGAGGTGAAGCGTTGAAGGTTGTGGTAGCCAAAAAAGCTGTCCCAGAAGGGCTTTCCTTCCACCAGCAACTCCAGGGCGTACCAGGGAAGGCTGATCAGAGCGGTGAGCAGCAACCCGGGCAGCGGGCGCAGCCTCCGCCAGGGCTGAACGAGATCCCGTCGCAACGCTCCGAACATCAGCAGAGCGAGACCTGAGAGCACCACAGCAACCGGCCCCTTGGCAAGCATTGCGAATCCGAGAATCACCCAGGCCGGCCACCAGGCCACCTCTTGGGGGGCGGCAAAACGCCGCCACTGCAGCAACAGGCTGAGACCCAGCAGGCCACACAGCAGGGCATCACTCACCGCGGTGCGGCTCCAGACCAGCACCAAGGGCGAGAAGGCAAATGCCAGCGGTGCGATCAGGGCCGTCAAACGCGGACGCTCATCACCGGAGAAAGGCCAGCGCAGCAAGGTATCGGCGAGGCCGAGCATCAGTCCGACCGTGGCCAGGGCGGAAGGAAGCCGTGCCGACCAACTGCCGAGAGGATCCCAAACCTCGCGTCCGGGCAAGGCATAGCCGAACCCCATGAGCCAGTACACCAGGGGCGGTTTGTCGTAACGGGGTAAGCCATTCACCCGAGGCGTCAGCCAGTCGCCGGTGTCAGCCATGGCCCGCCCGGCTGCGGCAAACAACGGCGGAGTTTCATCCACCACGCCGGTGGATCCCAGCCGCCAGAACGTGATGACGAGTCCCAGGGCCAGCACAAGCGCCAGAACCTGGCGTCGCTGTCGTCCTGAAACATTGACCGACAAGGGACTCTCAGCTTCTGGGGTTGATGCTGACATCCGCCATCAGTCCTGTTCGAACCCAAGATTCAACACGCTGACTGAAGACCTCACACGAGGCATGCTCCTCAGCCCAGCTGCGGCAATGGGAGCGCTCAATACTGCCGATGCGCCGCAAAGCTTCCGTGAGGGCGGCGACATCGTCAGGCGGCACTAACCAGCCTGTGCGACCCGAACAGATCAGCTCCCCCGGTCCACCACGGTCATAGGCAACAACCGGAACACCACAGGCAAGGGCCTCAACTACAACATTGCCGTAGGCCTCGTTCCATTTCGGTGTGTTGATCAGAACGCGGCAGTGGCCCATCTCCCGCTGCAGCTCCTGGGTCGATCGAAATCCACGCCAGTCGATCGTGCCCTTGGGAACACTCGACTCCACCTGACGCGCATAGGCATCGTCCTCACGAAACCCCCAAACCAGAAGCTGTTCGCCCAAGGCAGCCGCGGCAGCCGCAGCATCCTCCAGACCCTTTTCCGGAGCGATACGGCCTGCCCAACCCAGGGGGCCATCGCTCTGGCGCTGAAAGTTGTAATTACTGAGATCAAATCCATTACCCACAACATTGGCGGGAGAGAGCAGCCGGAAATCAGCGGACTGGCGGTGGGTGTGAAAGGCAAGGCGACGTGAATCCCAGGAGGCGACGGCTTCGATCACATCGCGCATCACCGCAGCCACATCGCCCATGCTCACGAGATGAAAGAGCCTGGCGGTGACCCGTTGCGTCAGCCACAGCGGCAGCCAGTCGTACCCGCCGTTGATGACAGCGTCGGCAGACTGCCCCACATCGAGCGCGGCCTCCCAGAGAGCTGGCAGAAGACCGTTCCGGGGAATTTCGACCGGTGCATGCTCGGCGGCATGCTGCCAGCTGGGCTGGTTCACACCCTCCACCTCCAGCAGTTCAACTCCGCTGCAGTCGGCAGGGAGCGTGGAGCCCTTGGCGGCCACAACCGTGAGCCTGTGGCCCCGCCGAACCAACCCCTGCACCAAGGATCGGAGGGTGAGCTCCACACCACCACCCTCGCCACTGCCGAGAGCCCCGATGGGGGTGTTGACGATGACAAGATGAAGCGGCGACACCGTCATGACGAGGGATCCGTAAGCGGCAACGGCTCCCAGAACCGGCGGCGTTGACTTACAAAGATCACGGACACGAGCACCAGCACGACACCGATCCACTGGAGCAGATCAAGGCGCTCTCCCAGCAACCACCCACCGGTAGCCAACGCAAACACAGGTGTAAGAAATCCGAGGCTGCTGAAACTGGTGAGATCTCGCTGATTGGCGAACCAAAAAAACAATCCGTAGGCCAAGGCGCTTCCGAGCAGGCTCGCGTACCCCATGCGCGCCCATTCCGTTGCCGTCCAGGCCAAACCAGCATCTGTGCGCTGGAGGGCATGAAGCACGAATAGGGGAAGTCCCCCCAGCACCATGTGCCAGGCCGTGACGGTGACCGGATCGCTGTGGCGTGAGGCAAAGCGGATCAACACCGTCCCAGCCGCCATGGCGACGGCCGCCAGCAACATCCAGCCCTCACCGGGCTGAAACAACTGCTGCACCGCCGGCGGATCAGCCAGCAACCACCAATGTCCCAACAGCTCAGAGGGCAGGCCAATGCAGACGATTCCCGCCAAACCGATGGCCAGCCCCATCCAGCCGATGGGATTGATCGACTCCCTGAAAAGAGCGCGTGCCATCAGGGCCACCAGCAGAGGTTGGCAATCAATCAGGACGGAACCGAGACCCGCTCCTGTGCCCTCCAACCCCCGCGCCAAAAGGCCTTGAAACAAGGTGGCATCCACCAAGGTGAACAGGAGGAACCAAAGCAGATCACGGGAATCGATCGCCAGGCCACGGCCGGTCCACCGGCCCCAGAGCAAAAGAGCCAAACCGGCGGGCACGAGGCGAAAGCCAGCAACCAGCCAGGGCCCTGCGCTGGCAAGCAATGGCGCCATGGCGGTCATCGCCGTTCCCCAGAGCGCAAAGGGCAACACCATCAGGAACCAGAGTCGCAATGACGGCATGAATGAGCGCTTGGGTGCTCTTTTTAAGATCTAGAGCGATGCAGATGCGCAACATGATCTGGCCCTTGTGGCGAAAATCACGACGACGGATGGCGCGCATCGTTGTTGATGGCCCCATCACCGGCGCCACGCGGAAGCGTGTACTTAAGGCGCTGCTGGAGGTTAAGCAAAGGGAATTTCCAGCGCTACTGCTGCGAATTGACAGCCCCGGCGGCACGGTTGGAGACAGCCAGGAAATTCACGCAGCCCTGCTGCGACTGCGAGAACAGGGCTGTCGCGTGGTGGCCAGCTTCGGCAACATCTCCGCGTCCGGAGGCGTCTACATCGGCGTTGCTGCGGAGAAAATCGTCGCCAATCCGGGCACGATTACTGGTTCCATCGGAGTGATTCTGCGGGGCAACGACCTCTCGCAGGTGTTCGAAAAGATCGGGATTCGCTTCGACACGGTCAAGAGCGGTCCGTTCAAGGACATCCTTTCCCCGGATCGTCCGCTGAGCGATGCCGAACGGGCACTGCTTCAGGAGCTGATCGACAGCAGCTACGGCCAGTTCGTTGGGGTTGTGGCTCAGGGGCGAAACCTTGATCTAGAAACGGTAAAGCGCTTCGCCGATGGACGGGTGTTCAGCGGAGAACAGGCGCAGGCCCTGGGCTTGGTGGATGAACTCGGCGACGAAGAGCATGCCCGTCGCCTCGCGGCGCAGCTGGCCGATCTCGACGCGGACGACATTCGTCCCGTCACCTTGGGCAAGCAACGCCGCAAGCTCAGTGGCTTGCTGCCGGGATCCCAGCTCTTCCATCAACTGCAGCAGCGCCTCTCGATTGAATTGATGGGGAGCGGTCAGGTGCTTTGGCTGTACCGCCCATGACCAGCTCACACCTTGTTCTGAGAGGCCTGCGCGGGGCCACCACCTGCACGGAAAACACCACGGAGGCCATCCAAGCGGCGGTCACCGCTTTGATGGATGCCCTTGTCGATCACAATGATCTGACCCCCGAGAAGCTGGTCTCGGTGACCTTCTCGGTCACCGTCGATCTCGACGCCTGTTTCCCGGCAGCCGTTGCACGCCGGCGGCCCGGCTGGGAAACGGTGGCACTGCTGGACTGCCAACAAATGGCGGTTCAAGGAGACCTCCCCCGCTGCATCCGTGTTCTGGCCCACGCCTGGATCCCGCAGGAACAGCAACCGGTGCACCCTTATCAAGGCGACGCGCAGCGGCTCAGGCCAGACCGATCTGGTCACAACTGACAGATCAGTCTCCGACCCCTGAGATCACCGCCCCGTGGTTGGACTCAGGAGAATTCGACCATCAAGATTTTTCCTAATGGCCCGTTCCACCACCAGACGCTTACTTGCTGGAGCCGGCACCGCTGCAGCTCTACTGATTGGCTCAGCATTCACCGGGTCTCCCGAGCAGATCGCCCACGCCCAAAGCACACCGGGGCTGATGGAATTCCGCTGGGACAGCGATCGTGACTACCGGAAGCTGTACTACTACCAGACCTCCAACATCGAAAACGACCGCTCGGAGTGGTACCTCACCCTGCGCAAAAAGGACCGCAAGACTGCGATCCTCAAACTCACCGTTACCGTTCCGGACTACTTCGACTCCAAGCTGAAACCCCACCGCATGCGCCTGTGCCGCACCAGCGTCGGCAGCATGACGAGCCGGAGCAAGTGCCTCGAAGACATCCCTGCAGTCATCGAGGTCAACAAAGATCAAACAGAAATCATTGTGTTCCCCGACACTCCGCTGCCTTCAGACGGGGACTATTCGCTCCAAATCAAGTTGTTCAATCCTCAGGGGAATCGCATGTATCAGTTCAACGCCCTGGTGCAGGCTCCTGGTGATGTGCCGATGTCCGGCTACCGCGGCAGCTGGCTGATCGACGTGGACTGACTGATAAAATCTCAGACTCAGATCGGCCGGTAGCCAGGAGACGTCCATGACCAAGCGCACCCTCGGGGGAACAAACCGCAAGAGGAAGCGCGTTTCGGGTTTCCGTGTACGGATGCGCTCCAACACTGGCCGCCGCGTGATTCGCACGCGACGCAAGCGCGGTCGTGCCCGCCTCGCCGCTTGATGATTTGGGATGAATCCAGAGGATTCATCCCAAACTCAGCCTCTCCAAAACACGATTGGTTGATGGTCCTTCCCGCCACCATGCGATTGCGCGGGCATCGATGCTTCAACCGTTTGCACCGATCCTCCAAGCGCCAAGACGGAACCTTGATGGTTCTACGCGTCGCTGCAGGTGACTCCAATCTGCTTCGCCGCGAGTTGCGGAGGATCGAAGAGAAGACCTGCCGCTGCGCTCTGGTGATAAGCAACAAGGTGAGCAAGCGCGCGGTCATGCGAAACCGCCTCAGGCGGCTTCTGCATGACCATCTGCGTCGACATTTTGAACGGCGAAACGACCTGACAGGCCAGTGGTTGTTGCTCAGTCTCCGCCCGGAAGCCGCGGAAGCCGAACCCACACAGTTGCTCGAAGAATGCGACAGTCTTCTGAGAAGAGCCGGACTGGATCTATGACCAGCATTCAGGAAGATGTCCAATATGAGGGTGGACCAGCCCGAGGGGATCTGATCTTCAACATCCTGCTCGGATTCACGCTGATCGGCCTTCCCTTCACCATTGGAGCCGTTGTGCGGGCCCTTTGGCTGCGCTTCCGCATTACCAGTCGGCGCATCTCGGTGACGGGGGGCTGGATGGGCAAAGACAAAACCCAGGTGGTGTACTCGCAGATCAGCGAAGTGCGCACCGTGCCCCGCGGCTTCGGTGCCTGGGGAGACATGGTGCTGGTGCTCAAAGATGGCGCCAGGCTCGAACTCCGCTCGATGCCGCGATTCCGGGAAGTGGAGGCCTACATCCTCGAACGCATCAGCAGCCGTGCGGCCAAAGCGCAAGAGAAAACCACTGAAGGTTTCGCCGCCTAGGTGCAGCTGTTCATGCACACTGGCCTCACAACGTCCTGCCCCCCCGTTTCTTCAACGTGATCGGATACATCTCCGACAACCTGCTGATTCCAATCCTGGACTTCTTCTATGGGTTGGTTCCGAGCTATGGCCTGGCCATCGTCGCCCTCACCCTCGTGATCCGGATCGCGCTCTACCCCCTGAGCGCAGGATCAATTCGCAGCGCTCGGCGCATGCGCATTGCCCAACCGGTGATTCAGAAACGCCAGGCTGAGATCAAAAGCCGGTATGCCAACAATCCTCAAAAACAGCAGGAGGAGCTGGGCAATGTGATGAAGGAATTCGGCAGCCCCTTGGCGGGATGCCTGCCGCTGCTGGTGCAGATGCCGATCCTTTTTGCACTGTTTGCAACTCTGCGGGGGTCACCGTTCGCCGACGTCCCCTACACCTTGAACATGAAGGTGTTGCCGGCTGACCAGATCGCTGCCGTTGAACCTAAGCCGTTCAACAGCGCCAGCCACTCCATCTTCATCGCTGAAACCGACCACGTACCGGTTATTGCCAGCCTGCCGCGGGGCACCAAGATTGGCGTCGGCGATAGCGCCACAGTGAACCTTCACACGAAGGACGGCCGCGCCTTCAGCGACGTGCTCACGGATGTTGAGAACCCTGGACGCTTTGCCCCAACCTGGGCGGTGACCAAGGGCGATGACATTGTCAGCGTCAGTGAAGAGGGCACGATCACGGCCCTCGCCGCCGGTGAGGCCACTGTTGAAGCCAAGATTCAGGGCCTGGCAGCCCGAAGCGGCTTCCTCTTCATCAAAGCCCTGGGTCAGGTGGGCTTCTACGCCGACGGTGCCATCAACTGGGACATTGCCATTCTCGTTGCCGGCTTCGGCGTCACCCTGTTCATCTCACAACTGCTGTCGGGCATGGGCATGCCCGCTAACCCTCAGCAGTCCACGGCCAACAAAATCACTCCGGTCATGATCACGGGGATGTTTTTGTTCTTCCCCCTCCCCGCCGGCGTTCTGCTTTACATGCTGATCGCCAACATTTTCCAAGGTCTGCAGACCTTCATCCTCACCAAAGAGGCACTGCCCGACAACCTCCAGAAAATTTTGGACCAGCAAATGGCCCAGAAAACGGTGACGGTTTCCGCCAGCTCAGGTGGTTCAAGGCTGCCATTTGAACCGAAGGGCAAGTGATCGAGTCACTGGAGCCTGTTCCCCTCCAGGAGCTCCGGGCCCTCGGCACCGCGAAAGTCTGGGACATTGAGGGTGAGCTCGATGAGCTCCCCTCGCTCACACCAGTGCGAGGCCATGTCTCCGCAGAGCACCGCGGCAACGTCTTGGCGGTTCAGGGCAAACTCAACACAATCGTGACGCTCTGCTGCGATCGCTGCCTGAATCAGTTCAATCAGAAGCTCATTTGCACACCCTCGGAACTGATCTGGCTGGGAGACGAGCAACCGACAGCCGACGAGCTGGAGCTCTCCGGAGAGGTCGCCGAGATGGAAGGTCTGGTGGATGTTCTCGATCCACGTGGTCAATTTGACCCGCAGCAATGGGCATTCGAACAGCTCAACCTGCTGTTGCCCGTCGTCAACCACTGCGGTGACCACTGCCCAGGCCCACCAGGCCTCGAGCAGCAGTCCGTGGCCCCAACCACCAAGCCAAAGGACGTGGATCCCCGCTGGCAGGCCCTGCAACAGCTCCAGCAGCAGATCGACCAGCCATGAGCAGTGCCGCGTGGGGACACCAGATCGACCTTCTGGTGCGTGCGCGCACACCCCTGATCTGGGTGCGCAGCAATGAGGAAGCCCGGGTGGAAAACCTGCTCGGAGAGGCCGCTCAACGGCTTGCACGCCAGCTGGTCTGCTGGAATTTCATCGATGGCATTAGAGGTCCAGTGAACGCCGATGGACAGGGGAGCCGTCAACCGATGGCCATGCTCCAGTGGCTCCAGCAACGGGATGCGGGCAGCCCAACCCTTCTGCTCGCCAAGGATTTTCATCGTTTCTGCGATGACCCCGGTGTGGCCCGGATGCTGCGCAATCTCGAGGCATCCCTGCGCAGCACCCCGCACACGCTGGTGCTGTGCTGCGGGCAATGGACACCCCCAGGGGATCTGGAAGAGAGCCTCACGCTGCTGGATCTCCCCCTGCCCGACAACAACGACCTGCGCCGCCTGATCAGCAGCATCAGCACCAGCAGCGGCAGCGAGCTTCCAGCTTCCGTCCTGGATGAGCTGGCTCAGGCCTGCAGCGGACTCAGCGAGATGCGGGTTCGCCAGGTTGCGGCCCGTGCCCTGGCCCGCCGCGGCCAGTTGGGATCAGAAGATCTGCAGGACGTTCTGGACGAAAAACGCCAGACGATTGCCCGAAGTGAGGTGCTGGAGTTCTGTCGCAGCGATGCGGGCACCGAAGCCATCGGAGGCCTCGACGGTCTCAAGACCTGGCTGAACCAACGACACCGGGCCTTCTCGGAAGATGCACGGCGTTTCGGACTGCCACTACCCCGTGGCGTCCTGCTCGTGGGTCCTCAAGGCACAGGGAAATCACTCACGGCCAAAGCCATCGCCTGCAGTTGGTCGATGCCCCTGTTGCGTCTAGATGTGGGGCGTCTGTTCGCGGGCTTGGTGGGAGCCAGCGAGGCACGCACCCGCGAGATGATCCAACGGGCTGAAGCGATGGCGCCCTGCGTGCTCTGGATCGACGAGATCGACAAGGGCTTCGGGGGGGATGGCCGAAGTGACGGCGGCACCACCCAGCGGGTTCTGGCCAACGTGCTCACCTGGATGGCCGAGAAACAGTCCCCGGTGTTCGTCGTCGCCACCGCCAACGGTGTCGAGAAGCTGCCACCGGAGCTGCTGCGCAAGGGGCGTTTCGATGAGATCTTCATGCTCGATCTGCCCAGCAGCTCTGAGCGCAACAGCATTCTTGAGCTGCATCTGGAACGGCGACGCCCGGGGCTGAAGCTTCCCCTAGACACCGTGGTGAGCCGCAGTGAGGGCTTCTCCGGTGCCGAGCTGGAGCAGACCGTGATCGAGGCGATGCACTTAGCCTTTGCCGACAACCGTGAGTTGACGGAGCCGGATCTGATTGGAGCGGCATCCCAGCTCATCCCCCTCTCGCGCACCGCCAGCGAACAGCTCGAGCGGCTGAAGCAGTGGGCTGCAGGCGGCCGTGCCCGCCCCGCGTCTGTTGCTGCAAGTAACGAAGCCTGACGGGGCGTAACGAACGTCACCCTTGAGCAAGGCGGCAGCCAGCGCGCTCCCTACGGTCCGAAAAATTGCAGGACCTAAGTGGAGAGCCGCAACGACATCGCTACTCAGCTCTGCGTGGCCTGCCTTGGTGCCGGCGTGATCACGACAATGGCCGTCGCCCAGGGACAAAGCCCCCTCACCGCCCTTGGCATCACCCTGTTCTCGGGCATTGCGGCGGTGATGGTCGGCCAGGTGCTCTGAAACGGACTGCCATAGGCTGCCGGCGCTGACGCTCCTGGAACCGTGCTCGATCAGCGCCTTGTGCGTGACAACCCCGAAACGATCGCCCAGCAACTAGGGCGGCGAGGGAAGGCTGTTGATCTCACCAAATTGCAGCTGATCGCCCAGCAGCAGCGCGATCTGGAGCAACAACGCAGCAACCTGCAGGCAGAAGGCAACCGGATCGGCAAGGAAGTCGGCCAACGCATCAAGTCGGGCGCTGATCCCAATGGCGACGAGGTCGCCGAACTCCGCCAACAGGGCAATGCCATCAAGCAGAAGGTGGCGGTGCTGGAGGAGGATGAAAAGAAGCTCTCGAGTGAGCTCAAGCAGCAACTGCTGGGATTCCCCAACCTCCCATCAGAGGCCTGCCCTGATGGGCGCAGTGAAGACGACAACATTGAAGTGCGCCGCTGGGGAACCCCCCGTGTTGACGACAACCTCGACGAGCACTGGCAAATCGCGGAACGGCTGCAGCTGTTCGATACCGAACGCTCCGTCCGCATCGCGCAGAGCCGTTTCGTCACGCTGATGGGGCAGGGGGCACGGCTGGAGCGTGGCCTGATCAATTTCATGCTCGACCTCCACACGAGCAAGGGCTACCGAGAAGTGCTGCCCCCGGTGCTGGTGAACAGCGCCAGCCTTACCGGATCAGGACAACTGCCCAAGTTCGCCGAGGAAAGCTTCCGTTGCGCGGAGGACGACCTCTGGCTGACACCAACCGCTGAGGTGCCGGTGACCTCCCTGCACCGGGATGAAATCATCCCGGCAGATCAACTGCCCCTGCGCTACGCCGCTTACAGCCCCTGCTTCCGCCGTGAGGCCGGTAGCTACGGCCGCGACACCCGTGGCCTGATTCGCCTGCACCAGTTCAACAAGGTGGAGCTGTACTGGTTTGTGCACCCCGATCACTCCGAAGAGGCACACCAACAGATAACGGCCGATGCAGAAGCTGTGCTTCAGGCGCTGGAGCTGCCCTATCGGGTCTTGGACCTTTGCACCGCCGACCTCGGCTTCTCCGCCCGCAGGACCTACGACCTCGAGGTCTGGCTGCCGGGGGCGGGGGCCTACCGGGAAATCTCCAGTTGCAGCATCTGTGGCGATTTTCAGGCGCGACGGTCCTCCATCCGCACCAAAGCAGGCAAGGCCACGAAATTGGTTCACACCCTGAATGGCAGTGGCCTAGCCGTTGGCAGAACCATGGCGGCCCTGTTGGAGAACGGACAACAGCCCGACGGCAGCGTCCTGCTGCCCAAATCTCTGGTGCCCTACGTCGGCCGCGAGCGACTCCAGCCAGAATGATCCGACTGGATTCCTGACGGGTATATGAACGTATTGGCAGCCCTTCTGGTCCTAGCCCTGCTGATCGTGGTGCATGAGGCCGGCCATTTCCTCGCTGCAACGCTCCAGGGCATCCGCGTCAGCGGCTTTTCCATTGGTTTTGGCCCGGCCCTGATCAAGAGACAACGTCGTGGGGTGACCTACGCCCTGCGGCTGCTTCCCCTTGGTGGTTTCGTCGCCTTCCCCGACGACGACGAGGAGAGCACGATCCCTGCTGATGATCCGGATCTGCTGCGCAACCGGCCCATCCCCCAGCAAGCCTTGGTGGTTGCTGCAGGGGTGTTGGCCAACCTGGCCTTAGCACTGGTGGTGCTCTTCGCTCAGGCAGCGTTTGTCGGCGTCCCCGCCGCGCCGGATCCGGGGGTCCTGGTGGTTCAGGTGCAACAGGGTGGTGCTGCCGCCCGCTCCGGGCTCCTTGCCGGTGACCAGATCCTCAGCATGAATGCCCAACCCCTTCCCGCAGGACAACGGGGCGTTGAGGCAATGGTGCGGGATGTGAAAGCAGCACCCGAGCAATCCATCCGTTTGGAGCGAAGGCGGGGAGACGAGACGTCTACCGTTGAACTTATCCCCGACGATCAACAGGGCACAGGGAAAATCGGCGCCCAACTCCAGGCCAATATCAGTGGGGAGATGCGATCCGTGCGGAACCCCGGTGAACTGGTGCTCACCACCGGCTCGCAATTCAGCCAAATGCTGCAGCAAACCGTGCAGGGCTACGCCGGCCTCCTGACCAACTTCCGAGCCACGGCGGGGCAGGTGAGTGGCCCAGTGAAGATCGTTGAGATGGGCGCTCAGCTCAGCCAGCAGGGGGGATCAGGGTTGGTGCTCTTCTCAGCCCTGATCTCAATCAATCTGGCGGTGCTCAATTCGCTGCCGCTACCGCTGCTCGACGGCTGGCAGATGATGATGCTTGCGATTCAGTCCGTTCGTGGTCGTCCCGTGTCGGAGCGGATCCAAATGGCCTTCGTGCAATCCGGTTTTCTTCTCCTGGTGGGGCTCACCCTTGTGCTGATCGTGCGTGATACCAGTCAGCTGCCGGTGGTCCAGCAATTGATGGGTCGCTAATGGGGCGAAGCCGCCCATGTATCGTTGACGATTCGTTCACTCGCTGCCCTCAGCTGCATGGCCAAGAAGTCGATGATCGCTCGCGATGTGAAGCGCAAGAAAACGGTTGAGCGCTATGCGGCCAAGCGCGCAGCACTGATGGCAGCCTTCAACGCAGCCGAAGATCCGATGGATCGCTTGGAGATCCATCGCAAGATTCAGGCTCTGCCTCGCAACAGCGCACGCATCCGCGTGCGCAACCGTTGCTGGGCCACCGGCAAGCCCCGCGGCGTATATCGCGATTTCGGTCTCTGCCGTAACCAGCTGCGTGAGCGCGCCCACAAGGGAGAACTGCCAGGCGTGGTCAAGTCCAGCTGGTGATCAACGAGTCGCCAGAGCGTCGTGAGGGGAGGCTTGTCCTCCCCTTTCTTGTGAAGAGCAGCCATGAAATGTCAGACTTGGGATTGACAAAAGGACATAAGACGTCGTGCAAGGACAAACCCAGTCGATCTCCTTTGACGGACGCGAGATTCGACTGACCACCGGGCGCTTCGCCCCACAGGCGGGAGGATCCGTCTTGGTGGAGTGTGGCGACACCTCCGTGCTTGTGACCGCAACCCGTTCGGGCGGTCGAGAAGGCATTGATTTCCTGCCGCTGATCTGCGACTACGAGGAGCGGCTTTATGCAGCTGGCCGCATTCCCGGCAGCTACATGCGTCGTGAGAGCCGCCCACCCGAACGCGCCACGCTTACTGCACGACTGATCGACCGCCCCATGCGGCCGCTGTTCCCAAGCTGGCTGCGCGACGACCTACAGGTGGTAGCCACCTGCCTGTCCCTCGATGAGCGGGTCCCCGCCGATGTTCTGGCGGTGACGGGCGCATCGGTAGCCACGCTGCTTGCGGGCATCCCCTTCAACGGCCCGATGGCAGCCGTGCGGGTGGGTCTGCTGGGGGATGACTTCGTCCTCAACCCGAGTTACCGAGAGATCGAACGGGGTGATCTGGACCTGGTAGTCGCCGGTACCCCCGACGGCGTGGTGATGGTCGAGGCCGGCGCCAACCAGCTGCCCGAGCAGGACGTGATCGAGGCGATCGATTTCGGCTACGAAGCGATCTGCGAACTGATCAAGGCTCAGGAACAGCTGCTCAAGGATCTGGGCATCACCCAGGTGAAGCCGGAGAAGCCGGAAGAAGACAGCACAGTTCCTGCCTATCTCGAGAAGCAGTGCAACAAAGCCATCAGCGCTGTCCTCAGCAAGTTTGATCAGAGCAAGGACGAGCGGGATACAGCCCTGGAAACAGTGAAGGGCGAAGTGTCCGAGACCATCGCAGGTCTCAAGGAAGACCATGCCGTTCGCCAAGCCCTGGCCAGCAGCCCGAAGTTGCTCGGCAACAGCTTCAAGGCGCTGACCAAGAAACTGATGCGTCAGCAGATCCTCAAGGACGGCAAGCGTGTGGATGGACGCGGCCTCGACGAGGTGCGCCAGATCAGCGCCATGGCCGGCGTCCTGCCGCGCCGGGTGCATGGTTCCGGTCTGTTCCAGCGCGGACTCACCCAGGTGCTCTCCACCGCAACGCTGGGCACCCCCAGCGATGCCCAGGAGATGGACGATCTCCATCCCAACACCGAAAAGCTGTACCTGCACCACTACAACTTCCCGCCCTACTCCGTCGGTGAAACCCGCCCGATGCGCTCCCCCGGTCGACGTGAAATCGGCCATGGCGCCCTGGCCGAGCGCGCCATTCTTCCCGTGCTTCCCGAAAAGGACACCTTCCCTTACGTGGTGCGTGTGGTGAGCGAAGTACTCAGCTCCAATGGCTCCACCTCCATGGGTTCCGTCTGCGGCAGCACCCTGTCGCTGATGGATGCCGGTGTGCCGCTGAAGGCCCCGGTGAGTGGCGCTGCCATGGGTCTGATCAAAGAAGGCGATGAGGTGCGGATCCTCACCGACATCCAGGGCATCGAGGACTTCCTCGGCGACATGGACTTCAAGGTGGCCGGCAGCGAAAAGGGCATCACCGCCCTGCAGATGGACATGAAGATCACCGGCCTCTCGGTGAAGACGGTGGCGGAAGCCGTGAACCAAGCGCGTCCGGCGCGGCTCCACATCCTCGAGAAGATGCTCGAGGCGATCGACACCCCTCGGGACAACCTGTCTCCCCATGCCCCACGTCTGCTCAGTTTCCGGATTGATCCTGAGCTGATCGGCACCGTGATCGGCCCCGGTGGACGCACAATCAAGGGCATCACCGAGCGCACCAACACCAAGATCGACATCGAGGACGGCGGCATCGTGACCATCGCCTCCCACGATGGTGCTGCGGCTGAAGAAGCCCAGAAGATCATCGAAGGCCTGACCCGCAAGGTCAATGAAGGCGAGGTGTTCTCCGGTTCGATCACGCGGATCATCCCAATAGGCGCCTTCGTGGAGATCCTTCCTGGTAAGGAAGGCATGATCCACATCTCGCAGCTCTCGGAAGCTCGCGTCGAGAAGGTCGAAGACGTGGTGAAGGTGGGCGACGAGGTGACCGTGCGGGTGCGCGAAATCGACAACCGCGGCCGCATCAACCTCACCCTGCGGGGCGTGCCCCAGGCCGGCGAGGCCTCCGAGGTGGAGCCTCAGCCCACCCCGGTTGCACCTCTGAGCTGATCAGGCCTCAGACCTGAAAGCCGGGATCGATCTCGGCCATGGCCCGCGTCGCACGCTCTCCGAGCTCGGCGTGGGCTTTTCCATGGCTGGCGATCAAACAGCCGGCCTGACGCACATCGCCGGTGTTGTAAGTGAGATCGGCCTGATCGGCATGGGTGAAGCGACCGCCGGCCGCCAGCAGCACAGCCTCCGGAGCAGCCATGTCCCAATCCTTAGGAGCACTCTTACCGGAGAGGGAAACGTAGAGGTCGGTTTCGCCTCTAAGAATCGTGGCCACCTTGAAGCCAACGCTGCCCACTGCTTTCGAACCGCCGAGATTAAGGGCCTCAATCAGCTCAACCAAACGGTCGTCACGGTGGCTGCGGCTGGCCACCAGGATCAGATCTGCAACCTCGGTTCTGTCGCTGAAGCGAACCGGCGACCGCTCACCCTGACGGTCTTCACACCAGGCACCCTCACCAACTATGCCGATCCAAAGCTCATCGGCTTCCGGCAGGAGCACAACACCGATCACCGGCCGCTTGTCGCGCACAAGGGCCAGATGCACGGCGTATTCGCCTGTGCCCTCCAGGAAATCCTTGGTGCCATCAAGGGGATCGAGAATCCAGAGCCACTCCGCCGGCAGCGGTTGGCCCTCTGTGAGCTGCTCCTTCGCGGTCTCCTCACTGAGCAACGTCCAGTCGGCCTTGGGGAACGCGGCGGAAAGCCCGTCCATCAACCACGTGTTAACTGCCAGATCAGCCGCAGAAACGGGGCCCTCTCCGCCTCCATCGACACTCAATGCCTTGGGAAAACCATGCGGGGGCTGCTCGCCGCGGGCATAGGCCCGCAAGATATCGGCGGCTCCCCAACCCAGGCGACGCAGTTCCGTCAGCAGAGCCTCCTGGTTCACGCCAGCGTGGAGAACAGCAGAGCTGGGCATCATGATCAACAGAGGCGCTCGCCATTGTGATGCAGCGGGATGAACCAAGCGGCGGCAGCCTTTATCTGGTGGGCACTCCCATTGGTCACCTGGGAGACCTGTCGCCACGAGCCCGCGATTTGCTCCGCAGCGTGGATGTAATCGCCTGCGAAGACACCCGCCACAGCGGACAGCTGCTTAGCAGTCTTGGAGCAGGCGGCCGCAAGCTGTCCTTTCATCAGCACAACACCCGCACACGCTTACCCCAACTGCTGGATCTGCTGGGGAATGGGCTAAGCCTGGCGGTGATCAGTGATGCCGGGCTGCCGGGCATCAGCGACCCCGGTGAAGAGCTGGTGGCCGCCGCGCACCAAGCCGGGCATCCCGTGATCTGCATCCCTGGTCCCTGCGCCGCTACCACAGCTCTGGTGAGCAGCGGCTTACCCAGTGGACGCTTCTGCTTCGAAGGATTCCTACCGACCAAAGGCAAGGAACGGCGGGCACGCCTGGACGCCATCAGCCAAGAACCCCGCACCACCGTTTTATACGAAGCGCCACACCGCCTGATCACTCTGCTCGAGGAACTTCACCACCATTGCGGAGGAGACCGTCCCCTGCAGGTAGCACGGGAACTCACCAAACGCCACGAAGAACAGGTGGGGCAGACGGTGGACAGTGCCTTGCTGCACTTTCAACAGCATCCCCCCCAAGGGGAATGCACGGTTGTGCTGGGGGGAGCACCGCTGGAGAAATCGGAAGAACCCAACGACGATGACCTGCTCAGGCAGCTGCAGGGGTTGCAGGACGAAGGTGCAAGCGCCAGCGACGCTGCACGGCAATTGGCCCAAACCACAGGGCTGTCCAGACGACGGCTGTATGCCCTCTTGCACCAGGCCACGTCAAACTGAGCCCGTCGATGGTTGTGCCATGTTGATTCGCCTTCGTCTTCTGCTGATCAGCTTTGGCGGTGGCTTGCTGCTGATGCTGCTGCTCTGCCTCGGAGCGCAGAACCTTCAGGATCGCCACACGCTCCAGCTCGGGGGACAGCGGTCGGTGCCTCTCCCCACGGGTTTTCTCGTAGGAATTGCTCTGGTTATCGGCGTGATCAGTGGCGGAACCGCTACGGCCGTGTTGCTTCCCGATCAACGCGATCGCTTCGAGTAAGAACGATCAGCTCCGGTGATCAGGAATCCAACGCAATCAAGGTTCCATCCAACACCAAGCGAGTGATGCCCCGGGCCAGCAGGAAACTGCTAGTGCGCTGAAAAACAGCCATGTCGGGAACCTTGATCACCCGTTGACTGCGCCCGCACTGGCGCTTAGCCGCGCGGGGGCTGACAAACAGGTACAACCCTTGTCGTTCCTGCTCGGCATCGTCGAGGAGGCCCAACTCGGGGAACTCCTTGAGGGGGCGGGCATCCAGCTCGACCACCTTGTCGACCAGCATGTAAGCGCTGTCGGGAAGCAGGTCGACACTGAACGGTTGGGCTTGATTCAGAGGGCGATCACTGAGGTCTCCTACGCCTAGAAGGGGAACAAGCTCCGTGAACGTTTCAGCGCCAGCGTTGTCATCGTCGTCAGCCAGCTCCTCATCAGGGTCCTCGCCGAAGTCATCCGCGTCATCGAGGGCCAAACTGCTGTCGTCGTCCTTAAGAGAGTCAGCCTGAGGTTCTTCAGTCGGAGTGACGGCTACCGGGGGAGAGGCGAGAGACCCTTTTTGCCGGCTGGCCTTCAGTGCGGCGTAGGCATCAGCGGGCAGCAGTGCTTTCACCGTGCGGCTGACGGTGTTGGGACTGCACCCAAAGGCCTCAGCCAAAGCAACAGTTGACTCGCCGGCCTTGTAACGACCGACCAGATCCTGCTTCTCGCTGTCGCTGAGACGACGCGGGGCCATGGATGCCGATCAATAGCCCATCACCTTAGGCGGCACAAGGCTTCCATATCCAGCCTGCCCTAAAGCAGCCTGCCAAAATGTGGTCGCTTGCTCCCTTAGCTCAGCTGGATAGAGCAACTGCCTTCTAAGCAGTCGGTCGATGGTTCGAATCCATCAGGGGGCGTCAGTTGAAGCAAGGGGTTTCAGCGAAAGCTGAGCCCCTTGCTTCTTGGTTGATACTTTCTGTGGCCCAAACTGTGGCCCAAACCGCCCTATCGTTGGGTTGCTTCAGAAGCTGGATGCCCCAGCGGCTTTCACTGGTTGATGGGCCATGGCAAGAGCCACCTCAGCAGAGTCCGCCGAGCGAGTCGACCAACTCCAGGGAATGATCTTGGCGGGGCAGCCCAATACCGCTTGTCTCACTTTTGCGAGACAAGCGTGGGGGGTCTCCAGAGCGCAGAGCTACCGGCTTCTGAAGAAGGCATGGGCGCAGATCAAGGACGACATCGATGAGAGCGGCATCGACCGGCAGGAGCTGCTGTCCTGGTCGATCCAAACGTTGATGGCCGCGGCTGGACAGGCGATGCAGCAGAAGAACCCGGGCGCCGTGGTGAGCGCCATCCGCCAGCTCGATCACATGACCGGCACCGGA
Source organism: Synechococcus sp. MU1642 (assembly GCF_020514115.1). Taxonomy (GTDB): domain Bacteria; phylum Cyanobacteriota; class Cyanobacteriia; order PCC-6307; family Cyanobiaceae; genus Parasynechococcus. The sequence goes on along the minus strand of NZ_VTKZ01000007.1, from coordinate 21,039 downwards.
TACAACTCCCACCGCGGTTACGGCATCAACAGACGCAAATGCTGAACAAGCTCCTCATTTGATCGATGACTCAGCACGCAAAAGCCCCGAAGTAGTCGGGGCTTTCACTGACCTTGGACGGGTAATTAGTTATAGATCCACTCAACACAAGTATGTGTAGATCGATTCAAAAGATACTTTTCGAAGTAGCCAAGGGGCCATCTCCTCTTTCGCTAGCCCAGCGAAAAAGAAGAGTACATTGGCCCGTCGATCCCGTCCAAGGACGACTTAGGAATCTTGACCGAAGGTATTCATATTGGGCGTGATAAATATTTTCAATTGATGTGGCATCCAGCACAAATTATTCTCGCTTATGAAGCCTTAGGGTCGACTTAGCCGAAGATTCCAAGAAATTGCTTGATACAGTACGCTTTCTTGCTTATGGCCCATATTTTACTCAAGTTAACCAATTACCTCACATTCTTTAGTTAATTTTGGATGAACTCGATTTCATTAATATTTAGATTGCTTTTAGTGCTTTATTGAAGGTGGTTGAGCCTAATTGGGATTATTTCGTCCATGCACCCTTGGAAGAAGGTGTAGTCCGCTTTGAAACCAAAACCGAGCGTGCACTTTATGCAAGGGTTGTTGCCTCGGAAGCGAACTGGATGGAATCTCAAAGTTGTGAACGTCTCATCGCTTACTTGAGAGCAAGGCAAGATTTGGAGTCTTTTCGACAAGGGTGTAAAGACAAGGAAAGTTAGTTCTATAAGTCTAGATATTGTCAAATGTATATCTTCTAACTTGCAAAGCTACTAATGCGTATGCTTCGTCTTTTATTTTTTGGTGATTTACAGGAAGCTTATTGATGTCCAATGAAGTGCGTGATTGGCTTTTGCGTACGATTAAGATGTGCTTTTCTTATTGACCAACAGCGTGCAATATCTTTTGGTTCAAGGCAGGGTATAGTTCGACATAGTTATCTTGATTTTAGAAATTAATGTGTAGCAAATTTCTCTTGCTATGCATCAAGACTTCACCGCTATTGCCCTTCTCCTTTTTACTGCATTACCGCTCTTGTGCGTTGCCGCAGGGGCGTTCTTCTATGTTAAGAGTAACGAGCGGAAGACACCGCTCAAGAGGGAAGATTTTTATCGGTAAATCTATAGCATAAGGGTTCTTGGGTTAGTGGTGACTGATCCTTTGAATAAGCCACGTCGACTGAGTTGGTAATTCTGGTCAAAGATAGTTGTTGGAGGACAATAGAAAATAACTAATTATTATCACTGCGATTTCATGTCATTTGGGGTGTCTGCGCTGCTCGGAGTTGTGAAATCTGGCTAAGGAATGATTCTTAGGTCTTAGACCTTCAGGTGCTGCCTGCCTCCAGTTAGATAACGCTGAACTGACTTCTCCCGGTCAGAAGAGAAGCCAGCTTTCTTGTCAGCGCCCAATGACCACGGCTCGCCATTGGATGGAGGCTTGGGGACTCCGAAGACATAATCACTTTTTCGTTGAGTGATCTCTCTTCAGATGAGGCAATGCCGGAGTCCAAATGATTCGCTGAAATGTTTCGAGGTGCAGGAGGTTGCTCATACGCTGTGTATGCCGGCACTTCAGACCCTTGGGACGATGTGAGTCACGAGGTCAGCATTGACCCAGTTGGTGACGTGATTATCCACATATGTCACCTGGAAAAACTTTGGAACCTTTGGATTTTTGGCGCTGCCAATAACGTTAATGACGTCAGCCATGCGCCAGGTCTTGTCAGTGTTCCGGATTATCACTGCCATTCCCGCTTTGACATGGAGAAAGACCGGATCTGGTTTGGGCGTTGAGGCGCCACTTGCATGATCAATTGACATACACCTTTTCAAGTAGATCTCTACTGCTTCTGGCAGTTAGACGAGTTGCAGCTGCCTATGAAATAACGCTGATCTGACTCCCCGCTCGCCAGAGAGGGAGCCAGGTCGCTCCAGCGCCCAATGGCTAAGTGCAAACCATTGGATGGATGTCCATACAAGTGGACGTCCGTACACATAATCGCCCCTGCCAAGGTTCAGTCCGATACAGATGAGTCAGTGGCAGTGGCCAAATAAGTCGTCGAAGAAAGTCAAAACGCTGAACTGACTCCCCCGGTTGCGAATGAAGGAGTCAGCTTCTGATCAGCGCCCAATGGTTAAAACAAAAAAACCATTGGATGGAAGGCTCATCCGACTGAAGCTTCCGAAGAAACAATCGCCCCTGTTGTGGGCTGCGTTCTTTCAGATGAGGCGACAGCGGCAACCAAATGAGTCGTCGAAACCAGTCAAAACGCTGATCTGACTCCCCGCATCGTCAGAGAGGGAGTCAGTGGTGTTATCAGCGCCCAATGGTCATCACTCCATTGGATGGAGGCTGTGCTGCGCTCCAGTCAAACTATCGCCTCGGCAGGCATCGTGTGCCGTCCCAATGGGGCTAAAGCGGCGTCCAAATGATTCGCTGAAATGTTTCGACGACTGAAAACGCTGAACTGACTCTTCTGGTTGAGGAGAGGAGTCAGGCCGTCACTTGCTATGTCAACGCCGGACTGGATAAGCGTAGACACACACAGCGTCCAATGGAAATTGCCCCTCCATTGGATGGAAGATCCATGCGACTGAACTTCCGTAGACACCATCGCTCCTGCTGGGGGTTCAGTGCAGTTCAGATGAGGCAGTGGCAGTAACTAAATGAGGCACACCAATGTTGTGGCAAGCGAAGACTCTGAACCGACTCCTCCTCTGAAACACAGGAGCCTGTGCTTCTCGTCAGTGCCCAAAGCTTGCATCAACCTGTTGTGGCAAGCCATCCCAACATTCGCGTAGATGCCATCAAAGGGGCAATGCGCCTTAATGCCGATGACTTTGTGCCTTCAAGGCACAAAAATATGGTCATCGAGATCGGAGGCGTCCATGCGAGACGACGGTCCAACCGAGCAGACTTCAGAAGCAGACTGACTTTCTGGCCCCTGCTCCAACAGTCTCATGAATGACCTGGGTTGGTCGTTTGGTTAGGTACACATCAGATACGTCACGCCATTCGACGCTCCGCTTGCACCGTCGCAGGTGCCCTAGGAGAAAACGACCCATTCTCTAGAGCAAATGGCCCCAGGGCGCCTCTAGCCAGAAGCTTCGACCCTTTCTTTCTTCAGAAGTGATGGGTTGAACCATGCACAAGCGAGCGAGCTAGGCCGTCTCTTCCACCTGGGAGGGGCGGCCTCCTCTTTGCAACGCAAAATCGTTCAATATTACTTTTTCAGTGAAGAGTTTGGCTATAATTTATTTAGTTAAGTAGGTTGAAAGCCCGGATCCTATTGATCAAGTATCTGGCAAATTTTCCTAATCATTGGTGGAAGCTGTGTGCCTTAGAAGCAAAAATAAGTCGTATAGGTGCTTTGCGTGACTTCGATATGTCAAATAAGATTAAGGGGCATAAAGCTGATATTTACTATTGACTGGGTGCCTTAGTTCTATGCGCTTTACCATTGTTTATGCGTCTGCAACTGGTCATACAGAAGACATCGCGGAAAGGCTGAAAGTGCTATTGCCTGGATCGGAATTAAAAGACCTTGATAGAATAGATTTTATAAAAGAGCTGGAAGAGTCTGAGGCACTCATTTGTTGTACTCCAACGTGGAATACGGGTTCTGAAACCAAGAGATCAGGTACAACATGGGACGAGCATATTGATCATATTCCTCATTTATCCCTAAAAGGTAAGCCTATTGCGATTGTAGGTTTAGGTGATTCTGCGGCCTTCGGCAAGTATTTTTGTGATGCAATGGAAGAGCTTTATAGATTATTCGAATCTGCAGGAGGTCGGATGATCGGCCATGTATCAGTTGAGCAATATATCTTTGATGATTCCAAAAGCGTTGTTGACGGCATGTTCTGCGGCCTCCCATTAGATGAAGATAATGAATCCGAAAAAACCGATGAGCGACTTCAGTCTTGGTCCAGGCTAATTATGCAGGAGGCGATTATATAAAAGACTGTGAGTGCAATATACGCTATCATGAAGCTTAGTCAGCTTCTTTTGGCTCCCTCATTACCAGTTGAATTATTATCAAGCTTCATTTTAAATTTTTCCTCTAAAAAATTAACAGGTAAGCCGCCAAAAACAGCAACAAAGGCTGGGGTCAATGCCATGCTTACCACTAATAGGCCAATTGGCTGTCTTGTGGACTCGCGAATGGCTATAGTAAGAACTCCGCTACACATAAGTGTGTAGAGAGAGAAAATAAATATAATCTTCAATGAACGCTTCATAACCTCTTGGGTTTTGTAGACAAAATACTCTTTGCAAAAGAAGGATGACTAGGTGTCTTTAGGCTCATCACATCAGCAGTCAAATAACGCTGATCTGACTCCCTGCATCGTCAAAGAGGGAGCCAGTGGTGTTATCAGCGCCCAATGGTCATCACTCCATTGGAGGGAGGTTCCGAGGCTCCGCAACAAGCATGGCTTTGTGGATGGATGCTGTTACGTCGTGATGAGGCAATGGCAGTAGCTAAATGATCGTTGCCTATGTTTCGATGTGGTGGAGTCAATAATCAGACAACGCTGAACTGGCTTACCACTGAAGAAGAGAAGCCAGTTACTCTCCAGCGCCCCAATGACTGTGGATAGGCCATTGGATGGAAAGCCCTAACGGAAGAACTTCCATAAACATCATTACCTCTGCTGTAGTTGAGTACTAATCCGATGATGTAGAGGTAATTATCAAATGAGTCTTATGAATTTTGTTAAATATGCCTATTAATGCGTATCTTTGCTTTAGCTCTGAGGATTAGTCCCGTAGATGATGTGAAATAACACCAGTACTAGGCCAGCGATTGGCCGCACTAAAGGAACCATGGATCAGGATCTGGCTTGGACTACATGATGAACACCGCACGAGCAGATCGCACAGGGAAATATCACTTTTCGATGTTCAGGCGCCAGTAACGCTTAACTGACTCCCCCCGTTCAGAAGAGGAGTTAGTCCCTGAACAGCGCCCAATGGTCATCACTCCATTGGATGAAAGTGCTGTAATAGAACTTCCAAAAAAATTGTCTCACTAGCCATGAGTTAAGTGCAGTACAGATGAGGTAATAGCTTCATCCAAATGCACGCCAGATATGTTGTGGAATGTTTGGTACTATGCCCTAGACAAAGTGAGACATCATTATTCGCTTTGACCTGTGGTCATCGAGCGTTAGAACTATTAGTAGGTCTAAGACTTCAGTTAAAGTTTAGGTGCGTTTAAATCAGACCTAGTATTGAGAAAAGACCTCTGCCCAGAACTATTAATAATGCAATTGATGTGCAAGCAATAAGGTTTAGTGATACCAGCTGAAAAATGAGTGGACTTTGCATTTGTTCAGGAGTCCCCTCGTTTTTTTGTTTTCCAAGGGGCTTGTCCCAATAGGCAAAGACCAGTCCTTTCTTGACCTCAAGTGTGTTGCGTGTGTTGAGTGCTCCGTAGCCAAACTCACTAATTATTTCTATTTGTTGCCGGATTTTTTTGCTCTCATTGACAAAGATCGATTGAATCCAATCGCTATGTGTTTTGATTCCAGCGGCAATCCAGAAGATCGCGGTAACGCCAACAAGAACATTGAGAATGTCCATTAGTATAAAATCATATCTTCGTTGGCTCCGGCTTCCTCATGAAATAATTTGATAGCAATTCATGTCCTCGATGCTGCTTTTACAAGGTGAATATCGATCTCATTGGGTAGTAATAATGGAGACTGAATGCTTATCTTGTTACATGCAGATCGTATATTTTATGCTTCTACTGGCAGCCTGAATCGCTACTCATATTAAGCAGAGAAGGCTTGGCTTGATCAGACATATTATCTACATGTTTTCCTGCTTGGCTTTATTGATATCTCCTACTTTTCCAGTTTGGTTGTTTGATTTGGTGGCATCACTTTTGATTTGTCTTCAGGCTGATTTTTGCTTGATATTGAAGTTTTCTCCTTAGCTGGCTTTGGCTGTTCTCCCGCAGAAGCTTCTTCTTTGTTAGTGCTAGTCGTATTAATATTTTTCTCTATCTTTTGGCTTTTTGCTCCAGGGTCTTTCTTGTCAGGTGTGGGTGTTCCCTTTGCGACTGCTGTCTTTTTTTTGGGTTTAAGTTTGCTTGTATCTAAAGAACTTTCGCCTAAAGACTTATATCCAAGAAAGATTAGTCCACCCACAACTGGAATTGAAGTAAGCCCACCTATCACAATTTCAAATTCGCTCAACGCCATAGCCAATTTGCCGTGATGATCAAAACCATCATTAAAGAGCGTTGCCACATTGGACGTTTAAAAACTACCTAATGTGGTATCAAATGGTCTTTATAATATGCCTTTTGCAATCGCGGGGTGTCTTGATTATCTTCGATAGAGGTATTCATTGTTTTTGCCAGTAATTTTTTAATGTCTTTAATAATGCAATATCACTTCAGATTAATTGGCCTCCCTTTCTGCCAGGGCTCGCTTGCCATTCAAGCCATCAAGTCAAAACTCTCGAGTTGACTCAATATCAGCTTCTCGTCAACCCTGTTTGGATCGAGCACCTGATTTGTCGTCAGAAATAATTGAAAGGTGTTATCGGCAGATATATTTTCATGCAATGAGATGTGATCGTGATCGATTTTTAGAATCACAGCTTAGGTCAGGTTCTATCACCGTAAGAGATTTTATAAGAGGACTTCTACTTTCGGATCGTTTTTATAGGGGCTACGTCGAATGCAATGGGAACGATCGAGTAGTTGAGCAGGTCATAGGCCGTGTCCTTGGTCGTCCTGTTTACGGACTAGATGAAGTAAAATCTTGGTCCATTGTTATTGCCGAACAGGGATTTGCAGCTTTTGTTGATGACATCTTGGAATCTCCTGAGTATTTTGAGAGATTTGGAATTGATGGAATCCCCGATCAAGTAAATCGTATTTTGCCAGGACGCTCTCAAGGAGAGATGCCTATCTACCAGCGACTTCCTCGCTATGGAGAAAGTTGGCGTGATCGACTGATTCGTGACGGATTAATGATCTCTGTAGATGCCCTCAATAAAATCAGTCGGCCAATGACGGTATCCCGTCTGATTTATGAAAAGCCTGAGGGTCGTCTTTTTAAACTCTGGTTTGTTTTCTTGTTTGTTTTAGGCATTGGAAGTGTTTCCTTGATTCTTTTAGTCTTCCGCCAGATGTTCACGATTTGAGCTAGAGATTGTGTCAAACCAGAATTATGTACATTTCGGAAAAATCAGTTGGGGCAGCTTTCTCGCCTAAATCAGGTAATTGCAGTGGTCTTCGCACTGGGCTAGAGCCATCTTTGGGCGGAGCATTGCGTGAAAAAGCAGTTTGGGTTGACGAGTCTGATTGCATTGGTTGTCGTTACTGTGCACATGTGGCGTCTAATACTTTTGTTATGGTCCCAGAAACAGGTCGCTGCCGTGCTGTGCGACAAGATGGCGATTCAATAGATCGAATCCAGGAGGCGATTGATACCTGCCCTGTTGATTGTATTCATTGGGTAGACTTTGAGCATCGTGATGACGGCGTAGAGATATGAACTATCTGAATACTTTGGCTCTTCCTTGATTGAAGAAATACGATACTATGAATATGTTTGAGGGATGCGTCGATTGATTTTTGATCTATAAAGGTGGGAATACTTTGTCAACGCCATGCAAACCACCAACCACCCATGCGCATGTGAACCCTGTGGCTGCAGCGTTAATCCGGAAAAAGCCATCGAGAAAGAAGGCAAGATTTACTGCTCTCAGCCATGTGCTGATGGTCATGCCGGTGATGAGCAATGTTGCTCTAGTTGTGGTTGCTGCTGATTAGTCGCAGCAGCCGCCTTGTTGCAGGGGGACCACTGTTACCCCGCTAACGACATTTGAATCCATAAGCACTCTTACTTGAACGCCTCCACTGGGGTCTTCAGCTAGTTCTACGGCGAGCCCAACCAGCTCATCTCCGTTGGCTTTCGTGTAGTTCAGAAGCTCACGCGTTGGAGTTCTTTAGGAGTCGACACAGGCGATAAGGCGGTCTTGAAGGCTTTTTAACGCTGAACTGACCCCCCGACCGGAAAGAAAGGGAGTCAGGTCGCTCCAGCGCCCAATGGCATTGCCTAACCATTGGGTGGAAGTGCCCAGCAAAGGAACCTCCGAAGAAATGATCGCCTCTGCCAGGCGTTCAGTGCAGTTCCAATGAGGCGACAGCGGCGACCAAATGAGTCGCTGAAAGGTTTCGGCAACTGAAAACGCTGATCTGACTCCTCCCCTTCATAAGAGGAGCCAGGCCGTTGCTTGCTGTGTCGGCGCGGGATGGTAACGCTGACACTCAGCGCCCAATGGTTATTGGAGAAACCATTGGATGGAAGGCCCATGCGACTGAAACTTCCGAACAAAGTATGAAATGTAGGTCGGATGTTCGTGCTTTAGATGTTGCCAAGAGCAGTTTCAAATGAGCAGCGGCATTGTTGTGATGTCTATTGAGGACTAGTCGATACCTCCAACAGAAAACAGGTGTCAGCTCTCGGATCATTATCCAACAGCCATGGTTGGCCAAAGGGAGCCAAGTGCTGTGTTCCCACCGACGCAAATAGCTGCCACAAGCATCCCGAAGTAAAAGAGCTTGAAGTACCCAAGACGTGTTTCGGGTACCCAGACATCAATTTCCTCTTTGGGCATCAACCCATCCCGATCTGAGAAAGGATCCCTTGACCGGTGAGTAGCTCAGTGCCAAGGCCAATGATGAACCCCATCATTGCCAGGCGGCCATTCCAGGTTTCAGCGAAAGACGAGAAGCCGAACTTGCTGTCCATAGCATTGTTAAAAAGCTTAACAACCCTAGAGGCCCTCTTCTGCTTCTGTTGTGCCAAATGAATCAACCAGCTCCACAAGCTTTACCTCTGAGCCTTATGCGGTTTTGACAGCTCTTGGGAGCCTCCCGAGCGAACACGAAGTCAGGTCAGTTCACAGCCTGCGCCAGCCACTGTCTCGGGGGTTTGGAGTACAGGTTGGAGCATGTGCCTGATCGGCTGCTCCGCGAAATTCTTTGGCGATCTGACTTTGTGGGGGCGAAACCATCTCCTGTATTGGGAGACGGTCGGCCGAAAAACGGCGCATCGGGGAACTCGAGCTGCGGGATGCGGTGGCGGCGCCTCTCAGATCTCTCAGGTGTTTTCCCAACAGTTGCTGCGGCAGCCACGGGCTCCCCTTGGTTCAGATCTTTTTGATGAAAAGAAGTTGAGACCTGAGACGCTTCGCCCGCATCGCTGTCGCTTGCTGGGGTTTGGCCCGCCTCAGGTGTGGTGCGCCGACGTGAGGCACCTGAGGGTCGCCACCGCCGTTTCTTCCCGCTTTTGCTGCTGCTTTGATGGTTGTCCTTCTCGTATCCCAGGCGGCGCAGGATCTTGCCCACCTCGACGGCGACTTTTTGATCCAACGGCTTGAAGAAGTCATCGGCTCGGGCGTGTCGCCATTCGATCGGATTGCCAGCGCAACCGGAGAGGTAGAAGCACTCCTCGCTGGTGAAAGGGTCTGGGCGCTCCCAAGGGTCGGGAGCTTTTCCAACCATTCAGCAGTGGTGTCCTCCCAGGGGTGATCCACCTCGAAGTTGAGATTGCGCCGGTTGGATTCGGCCTGCTCCTCGAAGGTCAGCCTGTCCGATTCGCCTCGCCGGTACGCCTCAACGGCGGCCTTCCAAATTCCGTCCCGATCCCTCAGGAGCCTTTTCAGATCAATGACGAACCCAGCGTCCGCATCGTGCGGAAGCTGGACCACCCAGAACCGAGATGAGCCCGTTTCGTCGCGCAGGAAATCAGTGCGGTTGCTTGTGCCCATGAAGACGCTCTGCCGAGCGAACCAGTCATGGGAGCTGCCGTACGGAACGCGGATGTAGTCCTTCGGGGAGGAGATGTCGTTCTTGAGCGTTCCGGCCTGCTTCTTGGAAACGATGCTGTCGAGTTCAGCGAGTTCAAAAATCCAGCAACCGTGGATCGCCATCAGGAAGTCCTTGTGGTTCTCCTGATGGGTGTCGGAGTGCCACGCAGGGCTGGCGAGAACGATGATTCCCTGGCTCTTCCCAATGTCCTGCCCGCCTTGGAAAACCAGGACGTTGCGGCGTGAGCAGCCCGGTTCAAAGATGCGGCGGACAGCGCCGATCAGCGTGGCTTTCACCATCGCGTCGTACAGCGGGTCGGTGGTGTTCCAGTAGGTGCTGGCCACGCTGTTGAGGTCGACGGCTGCGATGCCGCCATCGCTCGCCACCTTGTTCAGATAATCCGTGACTGGATGGAACGCGTTGGCCATGGCCGCTGTTTTGGCAGCGGCCTTGGCCTTGCTCTGATCGATCTTGTATCCACGCTCCGAGAGCGCGACATACAACTGGTCGATCTCGGCAACCGGAACGGCGACACCATCCAGCTCGATCTTTTTGGTGAGCAGGTTGAAGCGCCATCGCTTTTTGAGGGCTTTCTTCAGCAGGACCGAAAGGTCCCCAAACTCGAGCGCCAGCCTGATGCGCTGTTCCTTGCCATCCCTGTCGATAAAGGTGTTCCAGCCTTCAGGCAGCAGGCTGACTTTGACGATCTGTTCAGCCATTCCGCAGCCACTCCCGGAGTCGTTGATGGTTGTTGGGTTGGTGCAGGGCGAAGACCGAGAAGGTCCCGAAATCCACCTGCTGAGTTTTTGAAAAAGCCCACTGGGTGCCGGGGGCGAGCTGACCCTTTTTCAGTTCCAGCGGCGGCGCGAATGTTTGGCCGTGAAAGCAGCGCAAAGTTCTGCCGTCGCGGTGCAGCGCGCAGATGACATTCGAATTGCGATGGCATACCGGGCAATCGTCGAGCCGATGCCAATCACTGCGCCCGGTGCTCACGGTGCGGTGCTTTGGAACTGACGTTTGGTGGTTGTCGATGGCCAGCTGAAGAACGGTGTCCCACCAGAAATTGGGTGGAGCTGACAACGCCTCAGGGCCGCTGCTATCAGGCCAGTAGTAGTGGCCGCCTGACGACCAGTGTTTTCCCAGCACGATCACCTGCCGTCCAGGAGAGAAAAACTGCTCGAGCTGCTCGCCCGCTCCGGTGCTCTCGTTGAAATGGAAATGTCCGGCGGTCAGCCCTTGATCAATCGCCTGGTCAACCTGCGCCGGGCTAGGAGCGAAAAGCAGCTTGAACCGTGAGAGATCTGTATCTCGCTGCACGCGGCACCAACGTCTCCGTCTACATCCGTGGCTGCGTTCTCAGCTGCCTGCCAGGTGCCTCAGCAGACGGATCCCTCACCGATCAAATCCAGACCCTGGACCCTCGCGCCAAAGGCGTGATGAAAGACGTGCTCAGACGCCTCGACGCTCTAGAGAAAGAGGTCTTTTCCTCCTGAGGAAAGCCTTTTTACCGGCAGCCCTGCACTGCAATGCGATAGCTAAAGCCTGAGGCTTCTGGTTCTAGTGAAGAACCAACTTTGAAATTCACCTGGCTGACCGCTTTGCCTCCTGGTGATCTGAAAGGGCCAAACATGTTGCCGGTACCGATTGCCGGCTTCATGGATTCATTGACCACTTGGAGGTTCGAGCCATCGCTGAACTTGAGGTAAGCCTCAACTGGGTAGGTGGCCTGTTCTGATGATTGCGCTGTGAAGAACAGCTTGTAGCTGCGATAGGGCTTATCAACGACGAAATCCGTGTTCCAGTTCGTACGGCCAAAGGCCAGCAGAAAAGGGGACACCTTCGGTCGATCCACTCGCTTGGTCACGGTCGTATTGCCGTCCCCACCAACTGGGATCAGGAACTCACAAGAGCCGGCGGCCAAGAGCAGCCCGCTAAGGCTGGCGAGAAGGAGCATGGATCGAGGCTCGGTACTTCTTTTCTACAACTCTGGGACTGCAGCTAAGTGAACTCCCCCGCCTCTCAGAACCAGACGCGAGGCACCAACAGCACCAGCACAGCAGCCGCCACCATCAAGCCATGCACCCAGCCCCCGTCGATCCAACTGGGATGGGCTGAGAGCAGCGACGCCGCCAGCAGCATCAACACAACCGAAGGCAAGGTGAACCCTGCCCAGGCGGCCAACCCGCCAAGCCACCCGGCCCGAATCAGTCCCAGACCCATGCCTACCTGGGAACTCGAGGGTCCAGGCAACAACTGGCAGAGCCCAACGAGATCGGCGTAGGCCTCAGCGGTGATCCAACGCTCCCGCTGCACAAAACGCTCATGGAAATAACCGAGTTGCGCCACGGGGCCACCGAAGGAGGTCAGCGCCAACAAGAAGAACTGAACGAACACCTGCAGCGGAGCGGGCATCACGCTGCTCCTCTCAAGCAGGGAACAGGCGTCGGTTCCGTTTGGCAATCGCCACCAGCGACAGCATCACCAGAACTTCCACCAGCACGCCAACAACCGTGACCAAGGCGGCAGACGAATCGCACTGATTTTTTGCGCTCTCGAACGAATTATGTTCACTACTGAGCCAAAGCCGCCGCTCCTTGACACTTGTTTTGGGGAGCATTAAATAACCTTCAAACTATTATTTCCCTGGCCGGAAGAATCAGTCTCGGAAAGATAATCCTTGATTTCCTTAATCACAAAGCTTTCATCCACATCATGCTCTCGCATGATGACTGACAAGGTGGCATCAATCATGTCTCGAATTTCCTTTCGAGCCTGATCGGCGGCGGTTCACGCGCAGTGGCTAGCCATCAGGACGTACAGCTACGTTCCGTCGCGCCCGCCTGAGCCGATGACTCGTAGGCGGATGCTGCGGCACAACGCCATTGATGCTTGGGAGACGATGCGGAAGACGGCCTGGAGACGCTTCCCCCCGCCTGTGCGTTAGGCCGTTTTGACTGTCTTTCTGCTGCCTTCGTAATGGCTTTCGCGGATGACATCAGCTTTCGTCGTCTGACGATGTGTTGTAGTGGTTCGTTTGGATTTTACCCATGTGCCCAATTAGGGCAGCTAGGCCCCGAAAAGGAATGCGTGGAAACTATGCGAGCAAAGGGCGCGTCAAAGCATTCAACTCAGATTTAAAGTTCAACTCGAGCGAATCCGTGAGGTGAGGATTGCTCACGAATTCGCAGTCGAGCAGCTCGCATAAGCGCGCGACGAGTTCACTTATAGGATTTCGTTTGAGAAACTGTGTTTGTAGTCTCGATTCACAGACAAACGAATAAGGCTGCCGACGGTTGTCAGCAGCCTTATTCGTCGTCTTGAGGAGACCAAAACTCGAGACAACCTCTTTTAAGGTTTTATTCGGATCTTTCAAGTATTCATCGATGCATTGTTTTAAGACTCAGACATCTCTCAATGCGAGCTCTTTGAAATTGTTGTGTTCGTCGATGTGAGCTCATTTTTGTGGGTGCTCCCTCAAGCTCGCTGACTACTGCTGTTGCTGCATCTGCTGCTAACGCTTAATCAGTGACGCCGTGAGCTTGGGGTTGGATTCCTCTGGCGCACCAATCTGCGCACTTCCCCAGAGCTTCAGGGAACTTTCCTGGTCACTGCCTTTGATCTGGAACGGTTGACCTATTGCAGTAGCGGCAGCAGTTCGGTGGTGCGAATCCATCAGGGGGCGTCCAAACAACTCCAATCTGACGAAGAAGTTTCAGAATTAATCCCATGGGGTGACGAGCCCCCCGCATAGACGAGAGGCATCGACCCAAACAGACGATCAGTTGTAGGCCTTGGCGATCAGGGGGCCAGCCTGCTCATCTGTCAGCACTGGAGTGACCTCCCAATCGAGACACTCGGCCCACTCCGCAGCGTGCTCATAACAGGCATCAGCGTTGTCTGCCTCCACGAGGATCCAGCCCTCGACCGATCCAGGTGCATGGAAGCGCTTCCAAGACTTGCACTCCGGGAAGGGCGCACCCGTTGCCAGAAACTTCTTGGCAGCAATCTCGTGGTAGCCGGTCTTAAAAGACCAGTGCATCAAAAAGGTCATTGGATGGGTTGAAGCCAACAAACAGTCCCACGGTTGAGACATATGGTCTGTGAGAGCGAATACGAAGCGATGGAACGCGGCAAAGCCTTCGCTCCCAGGCCTCGTCAACAGTCGTCTTGCATCCAGCGTCAAGCGCGGTTACATGGGGGCCATGCAGCGAGATGGCGGAATGCCAGAGCTTCTCAAGCGTCAGATTGACCGCCTCGAAACCGCCATTGACCTTTCGACGGACTGGCTTGAGATTCAATATCTGATGGCTGAGCTTGATCAGCTCAAGGCGTTGTATGAAGACACGAATTCAGAGGCTGCTTAAGCGGGTGTTGACATAAGCCTCAGGAGCAAAAATCCATAGAGTTCAGCAACACATCTCGCCAGCTTTTTCAGCATTATTGATCCAACTCTGCCAGCGTGTGCGCCGAGTGACATGCCATGAAATGAACAACGAGCAGCAGGCGGAACTCGAACGCCTCGAGCGTGTGCTTGCGGTGGCCAAGCGGAACGGGAACGAGTTCTTCATCCAGAACATCGAACGAGAGATCGCCGCCGTTCAGAGGGAGGAATGCTCCCCACTCATTGAGGAATACCTTACGGAGGAAGAACGGGCATCAATGGGCGTCGCTGAACAGACCGAAATCTGATGAGATCACTTGCCCCCGGATTCACGCGAGACCAAGACCATGCTTCAGCCGACGCACAGGCACGCCACCCCAACAATCGATCGTTTAGGCCCTCAAGGCAATGCGCCTTAATGCTGATGACTTTGTGCCCTCAAGGCACAAAACTATGGGCATCGAGATCGGAGGAGCCCATGACGGACGACACTCCACCCCAGCAGACCGAAGAAGCAAACTGACTTTCTGGCCCCTGCTCCAACAGTCTCAAAAATGACCTGGGTTGGTCCTTTGGTGGGCACGCAAAGGTCCGCCACGCCAATCGACGCTCCACTTGCACCGTCTCAGGTGCCCTCGGAGAAAACGACCCAACACCTCGAGTCCATGGCCCCAGGGCGCCTCGAGCCAGAAGCTTCGACCCTTTCTTTCCTTAGCTGAAGTGATGGGTTGAACAATGCACAAACGAGCGAGTTAGGCCGTCTTTCCACCGGGAAGGGCGGCCTTCCTCTTTGGATGCTCACCAATGAAACATCACAAGCCCAACCTCATCTCAGGCTCACGTTTCAACACCTAAAGAAAGAGCCATGCAGACAAGCATCAAGCTTCTGCATCCTCAACATCAGCCCCAGAACCAACACCCTCAGCCACAGGATCCTGCCCAGGTCGCCAACCACTTTCCCAGATTTCCCGCGTCTTGAGATTCAACTCATCGCGAGATAGCCCCCACAGCGTGAGACATTTCTGCAGATCATCGCGTATATCTTCAGCGCCAGGAAAATCCGCATATCGAGAAAACAACGCGGCAATCGTTGTCAACTGCTGCGGGCCTGGTGCGCCCTCATGACCCAACACAGCATCGATCTGGTCGCGATCGATGGCGTAAAGCGGATGGGTTTGTTGAATGTCGTCGTTCATCAACCGATCATGCCTGAAGAGGGCGACCGGAGCAGCAAATTAGTCGAGCTCCCAGCACTCAGATCCACGACTGGTGAGCAGGCACACAACGTGCTTTTCCTCACTGATCAGGCGATACGTCTGTCCATCAGCATCACTTCTGGCACGGGCATGCCAGAAGGCATTGTCTTTTGAAGAGTGCTCAGCACGATCGGACCATCCCTCAACTGTCAGCTCTTGAACTGCATACATGCGCTTGGCTCGAACTGGACAAAGGCTCGAGGAGAACGCGGGTTATGTGCGGGATCAACAGAAACATATTGGGATCGCTTGATCAGCTGTTGCAATCATCTTAAAGCAGAGATTTTGTCGACGCTTGAGCCAACTTCCTCAATAGAAAAACGCTCAGCCGCGGAATCATTCTGAAGACGAAAGAGAAAGCCATTCAGCCAAGCTGTCTCCTTATTATTAACCTCATGGCCACGGTCGACAAACCCAGGCTGCTGCTGGAACAGATGCAGAAGAATGGTCAGCACGTCCTGCGGCGAAAGATTTTCAGGGTCAATCGATGGCAGTTGATCCCTTACATCCAGGTAAGACATTGATCCGGTAGTCGCAACATCAAAGGCCACTGTCGGATTGCACAGACGATCAGTCCATCCAAACAAAAAGCCCCACCAAAGTGGGGCTTCATCCCTTGAATGAAACAGGGGTCAGAGCCAATTGGCACGCATTGACTCGTAGGTCACTCCTCGGTATTTCAACTGAGTTGGAGCGACCTTCTTTTTCGCCAGTTTGACGGGAGAGAGATGCGCAGAGGTGTAGTCGCTGGATTCAGGTCCGCGAGCCACGGCCTTTTTGGAGTTGTTGCGGAGCTGCACGCGCAATTCGCGCTGCTTCAGAAGCCCAAGAGCATTCATGGTGTTCCTCGTAGAAAGCTCAGGCCCCGTTCCATGCCCTGAGTCGAACTGCGCTTCGCTGTGTAGCGAAGTGAACGTTCGTAGCAATTGCTACAAAATAAATATAGGCCATGCAAGCCCAGTTGCGCTGTTCATCCCGTTACAGCCGCGGCAATTAAATCAGGCTCAACCGCAAAAGCTGCGCTAACACGAGCGAATTGTGGTCATCTTCGTTGGTTGTTCTCAATTCAAGGTTGAAAAACAGCGCTGATTGCTCCTGAACAAAAGGCCCTGCATGCCACGTTCCCGGATGCAGCTTGAAGGCTTCACCGGCTTGAAACTTGATCAGAGCGATCGAGGATGCGTGTGGCGGACAGCCAGAATCCGTTGAGGGGGCCATGGCCAGCCACCAGGGCTGTGCATCGGCAGACCCCAAACACTGACTCACGCGATGGTGCCGCGTCATCGACTTGAGCACAGGAGGCCGGCGGCGGATCCGCATCACGTAGAAGCGTGGTTGACCATCTGCAGCGAAGTACAGATCTGCGTCCGCTGGACCGAACAATGCAGGGTCGCTCTGCGGACGCAACAAAGTGCCACAGCGCTCCAACCAGGGCGAGTCCGATGCAATGGGGGTCAGGCGCAGGGTTTCCTCGTGATCCATCCCGTCACGATATGAAAACCAGGCCATGCACCCGTGCGACAAATGGTGCCTTGGGCCACTGAATCCATGGTCGGGACTCCCTATCACCTGAAAAAGTTGAATCGATCATGCTGACCACATCGACACGATTGAAGCTGCAAAACATCTGCAGCCGCCTGGCTCAGGGTGAGTTCGTGTCACTTCAGGAACGCGTCTACCTTCAAAAATTCGCCGAACGCGATCGCAGCGTGAGCACGTGGGCGAGCAGAGCGCAGCGCTTTCAACGGGAAGGCACACAACAAGGCCTCGACGGTTTGATGGCCGATCTCGACCTGGGGCGACGTCATCCAGACGACCCTGAGCACCCAGAAGATGATCTCGGCGATTGGTTCAGCAAAGCCTCGCCTTGGCTGCGTCGCGACTGACGCCCCTTAGCTGGGATCGTCGAGGGGGCCGAAATGGTTGACGGCAACCTCCTGCAACGTCTTCAACGATTCCAGAACAGCCAGGCGTTGCTGAGCCTGAGCAAGCATCGGCTTGCCGTGAGGGACGCATGATTCGATCAGGGATGCCGCCTCCGAGGCTTCAGCCTTCACCCAGCCGGTGCATCGCTCGAGGCGGGTGGTGAGATCACCATCGCGCAACGCGCCTGAGTAGTTCGGCCCCGCGAAAACCTCGAGAAGTGTCGCCAGAGCATCCCTGGCCTGCTCCCGGTTCACCGTCATAGGGCTTGTGGAATACAGGTCCACACTGGCAGCACGGGCACAAAAAAGCCGCCACAAGCGGGCGGCCGGGTGATGGGGATATCCACAGCTTACCTGAACGAACCAGTCATTGCAGGCCTTTTGAAGAAACGGCGACAACGCAGATTGCCAAAGTTTTCCACTCTCCTGTGGATAAGCTGCCCCTCAGCAGTGTTTTGTGAAATTCAATCCACCAGATGTGGTGGATCAGCTGCACAAACTTGACGAGAAGCACTACACTTATAGAAAAGCCGGGTGATGGGGATTACTTGGCTTATTCCTCCGTTCAACGGAGGTTTTTTTATGCCTTGTTAAATCACAAGGCATATCAGTCTGGAGAGCTCTCATACCCAAGGAGCTTGTCTGCGCGGCGGAGGTGAGCCATAGGTGCACAACTTTGTTCACTGATCCGACGCATTTCGATGAGCTTGAGACTGCTTCAGCTCTGCCCCAGGCCAGTGAGATCAGAAAACAACTCAGTCAGAAAAGAGTCAGGTCTATGCAGACCCACGCCATAGGCTTCGTGCATCCATCACAGGGTCCCGGCCAGATGCATGCCCTCAACGGAGTGTTGCTTCTATCCATTGCTCTAGCGTGCTCTCCTCTGCGGCACGAGCTCTGGAACTGGGCCCTTGTGAACCCGCCACAGCGGTGAAGATTATCGACACCAGCCTCGAAGAAGGAAAAACGCTTCAGCAAGCCATGGAGATGATGATCAAAGCGAAGGTGTTCGACGGGTCTAAAGCGTGCATCACCTTCATCCGCGAGACCTCCATGACCATGCGAGATCCCTATCCAAGGGCCTTTAAGTCGCTCTGGTTGAACTAGAAATCAGTCGGATCCTGATGGTGTCGGTTTGGCGGAGAAAAGGTCACTGAGCCAACGACGCACGAGCAAACGCGACATCATCAGATCAGGATCTTGCCGAACCATGCAAACCCCACGACGGATCAACGATCCCGCCAACAGCCTCGCCGTTGTGGTTGCCGTCGTTCTCAGCGCGCTGTTGTTGTTGGGGCAGGCTCTGTTCATTGTTCCTGCCGGCAAGGTGGCGGTGGTCACCACCTTGGGAAAAGTGAGCGGGGGATCACGACTGCCCGGCCTCAATCTCAAGGTGCCGTTCATTCAATCGGTGTATCCCTTTGATGTGCGCACCCAGGTCAAACCGGAAGAATTTGCCACCCTCACAAAAGACCTCCAGGTGATCGAAGCAACCGCAACCGTGAAATATGCCGTTCGCCCGAACGAAGCAGGACGTATCTACCGGACGATCGCCGGCAACGACCGAGAGATTTACCCGCGCATCATTCAGCCGTCATTGCTGAAAGCACTGAAGTCGGTCTTCTCCCAGTACGAGCTTGTCACCATTGCCACCGAATGGAACGACATCTCCGCGCTGGTGGAACGCACAGTCGCCGAAGAGCTGGACAAATTTGATTACGTGGAAGTGCGCGGTCTGGACCTCACAGGTCTGCAAATTGCAGAGGAATATCGCGCCGCCATTGAACAGAAACAGATTGCCGAGCAGCAACTGCTCCGCGCCCAGACCGAAGTCAAGATCGCTGAACAAGAAGCCCTGCGTTACGACACCCTCAACCGCAGCCTTGATGATCAGGTGCTCTACAAGCTGTTCCTCGATAAGTGGGATGGGCAAACGGAGGTTGTACCGGCCCTTCCGGGCAGCAACGGCAACACACCTCCAGTAATTGTGGGGCGACGCAGCTGAACGAACGACTGCCGTGGTTGTTGATCAACAATCGCTTCTCGAAGATCAAGATCGTGTCGAGGAACTGCACCGCAGTTACGACTGAGAAGCACGGCTCAACGAATCTTTCATCGTTCTGACGATTGGTGCCAACTTGATCGCCAGTTTGGGATTACTGGCCAACAACTCTGCGGTCTTCATTCGGGCCATGGTTTTGGCCCACTGGATTCTGCCGCTGAGGGTGGCGGTGTTCGCGATTCTGATCGAGCATGCCAGGCTGTTGTCCCGATCACTATTCACCCT
Source organism: Synechococcus sp. MU1642 (assembly GCF_020514115.1). Taxonomy (GTDB): domain Bacteria; phylum Cyanobacteriota; class Cyanobacteriia; order PCC-6307; family Cyanobiaceae; genus Parasynechococcus. The sequence goes on along the minus strand of NZ_VTKZ01000007.1, from coordinate 1,325 downwards.
TGCGGCCGGAGCAGGGATCACCTTGATCCTGTCTATGGGATTGGGCTGGATCGCATGGAGTCATGGCGTGCTTGTGGTCATGGCCTTGCCAGAACAGATCGCCGCCCGACTTGAACCGAACACGTTTGATCTGGGAATCGCCCTGGCGGCAGATGCCATCGCGACCTACGCCAAGGTCAACCCCGGTGCCGTGCGTTCTATGGCCGGCACGGCGATTGCCGTGGCCTTGGTGCCACCGATGTGCGTGATGGGATTGATGCTCTCCGGCCCAGACATCAGCAACGCCCAAGGGCCTGCCCTGCTCTATGCCGCCAACTTGCTTGGAATTCTGATTGGTGGGATCGCAGTGCTGGCAATTCGTGAGCCGTACTTCCGCGAGAAACTCAGGCGAGGACGACGCTCTCGCTTACCAATGCTGTTGGCATTGGGTATGGCCGTGTTGTGGGTTAAGAGCTGTATGGAAGGTATGAGCACCGATTCAAGGTGAAGCGGGAGGTTGCCCAAAAACAGATTGAATCTGAGATTCGCTACTACTTGAAGAATGAGACGCTGAGCTTTGGCGCGAACGACGCCGTGGAACTCGAAAAGATCGTTTTCGACTGGCCCAACTACTGGGAACAAAATCAAGCCCCAAGCTTCCAGGTGGTGTGATCCGTCGATCCCAAGCTGCCGAGTTACAAGCAGGTTCAGAACATGCAAGACACCATCAACAGCAGACTTGCAGGGCAATTCCCCGGCCTTGAACTACGGATGCAGGTGCAACGCATCAACGTGAGTGTGGTGGAAGGCAATGAAGTGAACTTAGAGGTTGAGCTCGAGCAAATTTTCAACGAGGCAGAAATGGCCCTCGCGCCGGCTCAGTTGCTTGAAGATCAACCAAACAATCAAGCAGGAGATTCCACTGAAGCTGAAATCTGTTCAGAGCCAAATTGCTAAAACGTGTTTATTTGCGGGTCAGGATCACAAACAGGGCGTGAATCACAGCGGCTGGCCACATGCCGAACAACACCGGAAAACCAAGACCGCCTACAGCAAAAAGATAGATCACCAGGTTGATCCAAAAGGGCTGGGTCAATCCCACCTGGGTGAAGACACCAAGGGGTGGAATGAACAGAGCAATGATGATCCGGAAGATGTCGCCACAGGTCATGAAAACGATCACTGACGTGCTTTTGTCTAGCAATCGCCGGTCAAAGTGCAGACGGCTCCTCAGTGAAGAGATCGGAAGATAAGAGCTGCATGCACAACAAAAAGCCCCCTCCGAGGAGGGGGCTTTCCGATTCAGTTGATCTGAATCGTTAGTTGATTCCAGATCAACCGATGGC
>NZ_VTKZ01000006.1 GCF_020514115.1 Synechococcus sp. MU1642 | reverse complement strand
CCCCTACCCCTTGACAACTGGCAGGTCGATGGCCTGGCATCATTAGTGGTGGAGCTCCTTCAGGCTTGGCTGCCGTTGATCGGCAGTGCTCTCCTGCTCCACGGCATCCTCCGCTTCCTGCCCGCGTCGCGGCCATGAGCCTGCTGCACGCCACCTGGCTTCCCGCCATCCGCACCTCCAGCAGTTCCGGTCAACCGGCACTGCTCGTTTGGGCTGACACCTGGCGGGTGGCCACACCGGAAGGGCCAGGCCTCACCCCGGCCCTGCATCCCTTCACCCTGAGCCATGACGACCTAAGGGCCTGGCTGAGTGAACGCGACCTTTTGCCGGGCGGCTGCATCGATGCCACGGCCTGTCTCACCCTGCCGAGCCGCACGGTGAAGCCGCGCAAAAGCCGCAACAAAAAAGAAGAGCCGGCCGTGGAACCACCGGGCTGGACCGGGCTGCCGATGCAAGCAGGCGAACCGATTCCCAAACAAACCGAATGGTGGCCCTGGCAGGTGCAGGGACTAGCCGTCGAAGCATCGGCAGCGACGGAGTGGTTGTCCCGATTGCCGCTCTCCGGCACCAATCCCGACCTGGCTGACGAACTGCGTTGGTGGAGTCATCTGCAGCGCTGGGCCCTGAGCCTGGTGGCCCGGGGACGCTGGATTCCCCAGATGGAGCTCAGCAAAGGGGAGGGCTATCCCCATCGGGCCCGTTGGGTGCCGCTGCTCAACCGGGAAGAAGACCGGCGCCGGCTCGAGGATCTGGCGGCCAGCCTGCCTCTAGTGGCCACCTGCGCCTTGCCCTGGCGGGAACCTCTGGGACGCCGCAGCAACCGCACCACCCGGTTGCGACCCGAGGCCATGCGGGCCGCCAACCCCGTAGCCAGCTGCCGGCCCCGCAGCGGACGCCTGCGGGTGGCGACGCTGCTGGAAGACCTGGTGGACGCGCAGCTGCGCATGGACTTTGAACCGTCCACGGATGGACTTGATCCCCTGCTGACCCTCTGGCAGGAGGCGCTGGGCTCGGACACCGGAGTAATCGAAATCGGTGATGAAGAGGCCGAACGCCTGGCCACCGCCAGCCATCACTGGAGGGAGGGCATCGCCGGCGGATTTGCCGCGGCCCGCACATGCCTGGAACTGCACACCCCACCGGATGGGGAGGATCTCTGGGAGTTGCGCTTCGGGCTGCAGGCGGAAGCTGACCCCAGCCTGAAGCTCCCGGCCGCCGCGGCCTGGGCCTCCGGCGCCGAGATGCTGCAACTGGGTGAGATCCAGGTGGATCAACCGGGCGAAGTGCTGCTGGAGGGCCTAGGACGAGCCCTGACGGTGTTTCCACCGATCGAACGCGGCCTGGAGAGCGCCACGCCTGACACGATGCAGCTGACCCCGGCCGAAGCCTTCGTGCTGGTGCGCACCGCCGCTCGTCAGCTGCGGGATGCCGGCGTGGGTGTGGAGCTGCCGCCCAGCCTCTCCGGTGGCCTAGCCAGCCGGCTGGGCCTGTCGATCAAGGCCGAACTTCCAGAGCGCTCCCGCGGCTTCACCCTGGGCGAATGTCTGGAGTGGGAGTGGGATCTGATGATCGGCGGGGTGACGCTCACCCTGCGGGAACTGGAGCGTCTGAGCGGCAAGCGCAGCCCCCTAGTACGCCACAAGGGGGCCTGGATTGAACTGCGGCCCAACGACCTCAAGAACGCCGAAAGATTCTGTGGGGCGAAACCGGAACTGAGCCTCGATGACGCACTGCGGTTGACCGGAACAGAAGGGGAACTGCTGATGCGGATGCCGGTGCACCGCTTCGATGCTGGTCCGCGGCTGCAATCGGTGCTGGAGCAGTACCACCAGCAGAAGGCCCCCGACCCCCTGCCGGCCCCAGAGGGATTCAGTGGCCAGTTGAGGCCCTACCAGGAGCGAGGGCTGGGCTGGCTCGCCTTCCTGCACCGCTTCGACCAAGGGGCCTGCCTGGCCGATGACATGGGCCTGGGCAAAACCATCCAGCTGCTGGCGTTTCTGCAACACCTCAAAGCAGAGCAAGAACTGAAGCGACCGGTGCTGCTGGTGGCTCCCACCTCGGTGCTCACCAATTGGCGACGGGAAGCGGAATCGTTCACCCCAGAATTGGCGGTGATCGAGCACTACGGACCGCGCCGCCCCTCCACACCCGTCGAACTGAAGAAAGCATTGAAGGATGTGGATCTAGTGCTCACGAGCTACGGGCTGCTGCAGCGGGACAGCGAACTACTGGAAACCCAGGACTGGCAGGGGGTGGTAATTGACGAAGCCCAAGCGATTAAGAACCCCGGCGCCAAGCAGAGCCAGGCCGCCCGCGACCTGGCCCGCCCCGGCCGCAGCAAGAGCAACCGCTTCCGCATCGCCCTGACCGGCACCCCAGTGGAGAACCGGGTGAGTGAACTGTGGGCCTTGATGGACTTTCTAAATCCCAAGGTGCTGGGGGAAGAGGACTTCTTCCGCCAGCGCTACCGGATGCCGATCGAGCGGTACGGCGATATGTCGTCCCTAAGAGACTTGAAAGGCCGGGTGGGCCCGTTCATCCTGCGCCGGCTGAAGACCGACAAAACGATCATTTCCGACCTGCCGGAAAAAGTGGAACTGAGCGAATGGGTAGGGCTGAGCAAGGAGCAAAAATCCCTGTACAGCAAGACCGTGGAAGACACCCTCGATGCCATTGCGCGGGCGCCGCGCGGGCAGCGCCACGGTCAGGTGCTGGCCCTGCTCACCCGGCTGAAACAGATCTGCAACCATCCCGCCCTGGCCCTGAGCGAAGGGGCGGTGGACGATGGCTTCCTGGGCCGTTCGGCCAAGCTGCAGCGGCTGGAAGAAATCCTCGATGAGGTGATCGAAGCAGGCGATCGGGCCCTTCTGTTCACCCAGTTCGCCGAATGGGGGCATCTGCTGCAGGCCTGGATGCAGCAGCGCTGGAAATCAGAAGTTCCCTTCCTGCATGGCGGCACACGCAAGAGCGAACGCCAGGCAATGGTGGATCGCTTCCAGGAGGATCCCCGCGGTCCGCAGCTGTTCCTGCTCTCGCTCAAGGCCGGTGGTGTGGGCCTCAACCTCACCCGGGCCAGCCACGTCTTCCACATCGACCGCTGGTGGAACCCTGCCGTGGAAAACCAGGCCACAGACCGGGCTTATCGGATCGGCCAGACCAACCGGGTGATGGTGCACAAATTCATCACCAGCGGCTCGGTGGAGGAAAAAATCGATCGCATGATCCGGGAGAAATCACGCCTGGCCGAGGATGTGATCGGCTCCGGGGAGGATTGGCTGGGAAGCCTCGGTGGCGATCAATTGCGCAATCTCGTCGCCTTGGAGGACACCTGACCATGACCCTGAACAACGGCAACACCAACGGCATCACCGCCATCGGCGACGACGGCCTGGGCCAACAGCCCTGGTGGGTGGAGCAGTGGATGGAGCTGATCAACGGCTACCGCTTCAAAAAACGGTTGGAGCGGGCCTGGGGCTACGCCCGCGAAGGCCATGTGACCTCGATCCGCTTCGAAGGCCGCCGCGTTCACGCCCGCGTCCAGGGCACCGATGAAGCGCCCTACAAGGTGAAGCTCTGGCTGGACGTGCTCAACGATGAGGACTGGGGCTATGTGCTGGAAGCCCTGACCCAAAAAGCCCGCTGGTCGGCCCAGCTGCTGGCGGGGATCATGCCCTCCGACATCGAGCGGGCCTTCGCCGCCAGCGGCAAACGTTTGTTCCCGTTCAAGTTGCAGGAAGTACGCAGCGAGTGCAGCTGCCCCGACAAAGCCAACCCCTGCAAACACATAAGCGCGGTGTATTTCCTGATGGGGGATCGCTTCAGCGAAGACCCATTCGTGCTGTTCCAACTGCGGGGCCGCAACCGAACTCGGCTGCTGGAAGACCTGGCGGAACATCGGCGCAAGGCCCTGGCGGAGCGGGCGGCGGCAGCCAAAGACGAGAAAAAAGCCAGCACACCTCACGAGGCAACACCGATGCCGCCCCACGCGGCAGTGCAGGATCCGGCCCTGTGGTGGCGCTACAACCGCAGCCTCGATGGCGACCTGGTCGTGATCACACCAACGATGGAGGGAGACACGGGCCTCGATGCCGCCGGAGAGCTGCCACTGGCGGAAGACCCGCGCTTTGTAGAAGCCCGAAGCACCTTCCTGAACAACCTCAAGGCCCATGGCCAGGCCAGTGCCCAGAAGGCGATGCTGCAGGCCATGGCAGCCGGCAGCTGAAGCGGAGCAGAGCCATGACCAGCGAAGCCGCCTGGCTCAGCAACGACAAACAGGGGCTCGCCGAATTGCTGCAGCAATCGCATCAACAGGCCTTCAGCAGGCCGCTGATCGCCGCCGCCCAACCAGGCCACGCAAAGCGGCTGCTCTGCCAGAACCTTTTTGCCTGTGGCTTTCCGGTGTTGGCCCACGGCACGGAGCAGGATCCCAAGCTCAGTTACGCCAACGCTGCGGCCCTGCAGCTGTGGGACAGCCGCTGGGATGAGCTGATCGGCATGCCCTCGCGGCTCACCGCACCGGACAGCGAACGAGCGGAACGCAGCAGCGCCCTGGGCCAGGCCAAACGTCTCGATGCAGTGCAGAACTATCGCGGCATTCGCATCAGCCGCAAAGGGCGGCGATTCATGATCAACAAGGCCCGGATCTGGACCCTCTGGGATGCAGAAGAACGGGTCTGCGGCCAGGCGGCCTGCTTCAGCGACTGGTGGTGGCTTTAAGGAGATTCGGTTTTAACACCATCCCTGTGGTGCCAGCCGAACCTGGTGGTAGAGACCGAATCAAAACGGACGGTTCTCACGCTTCTGGTTCTCATCCAAGCGGCGCAGATTGTGGTGGCGGGCGATCAACCCAGTCCGCAGATGTTCATTCTTCGGAGCCACCATCATGCTGACCCTTCGCCAATCCCCCTTCGAGCTGTTCGAGCGTCTCGAGCAGCAACTGGCCACCGCTGAACGCATTCCCAACGCTGAAATCCGCGAGACCGAAACCAGCTACACCGTGCAGCTGGAACTACCCGGGGTGGACCGGGACTCGATCGACGTCAAGGCCACCGATCGCAACCTGGTAATCAGCGCCGAACGACCTGAGAACAACAGCGACGACACCGAAGCACCTCTGCTGAGCGAATTCCGCTGCGGCACCTGGAGCCGCAGCTTCCGTTTTCCCCACAGCCTCGATCGCGACCAGCTCAAGGCCAGCTATCGGGACGGCATTCTTGAAATCAACGCCAGCAAAGCTGTGGAGCACACCAGCGTTTCTGTGAAGGTCGAGAGCTGATCAGGTTCCGAGCACTGAAAAGCCTTGGGCTGGACAAGCCCAACACACCAAGACGAGAAGAACGGAAGCCCAACCCCTCCCGATGGCAGGGGTTTTTTGTTGAAGCCAGGGCGTAATCAGCCGCCGAGGCCAAGGAGGAAGCGGCCGACAAACAGCAGGCTGAAGCCACTGAAAAACACCAAACCAAACCAGCAGAAGGCCTGGGTGAGCCGGCCATAACGGTGCTCCAACGGGACCAAGGGGCTGTTGATCGTGTCCATCGCCATCCAGGCGAACAGAGGAGCGGTAAGGAAACTGCCGGTCATCGCCCCAAAGACGAAATCCTTCACCCCGATCCCGCCGCTCTTGGCCACCACCAGCGCCAGCACAGCGGCCAGGAAATGCACGATCACCCAGATGTCAAAGCGACGCTGCATGGGCCCCGGCGCTGAATCCCCACTGTCGTGATGACGCAACAAGCCCTGGATCGCCGCAATGCTGCGGGGGTAAGCATCCAGGCAGGTGAGGGTGGTGCTGAACATGGCGAAAAAGGCCGCCGGGATGATCACCCAGGCCGCCCAACCCCCCATGGCGGCGGTGTAGAGCTTGATCAGCTTCTGGGCGAAGGACACGCCACTGCCAGCCAGCATTCCTTCCCCACTGCCGTACATCGTGTAGGCGCCCAGGATCACGAAGAACATGGCCGTCACCACAGTGACGCTGTAGCCGAGGTTGAAATCGAACTCGGCCTCCTTCGGCGTTGCGGTGTGGTCGGTGTCGCGCGCGCGCGAAAACATCCACAACGATGGCCACACGCACATCTCCACCGGTCCGGGCATCCAGCCCATCAGGGGAATCAGGAAGGCCAGGTTGGCCAGGGTCCAGGGACTGGGATCAGTACTGACCCAACTCGCCGCCACATCCCCGACAGGGCCCCGGATCAGCAGCGATGCGGCCGCGACCCCCGTAAGCAGGGTGAGCAGCACCACCAACAATTTGGAGAGACGGTCGAGCGCCCGGTAGTGCCCCAGCAACAGCACCAGGCCACTTACCACCAGCACGGCGATGGACAGTCCATAGGGGTCCAGTCCAGCCAGCAGAGGAATGTTGGTGAGCAGCAGCCCCGCCACAAAGCTCACCGCCGCAATGGTGAAGGTGCCCGTCACCAGGCTCACCACCAGATACAGCGGCAGGTAGAGGGGATTGCGTTTCTGGAAACCCTCCAGCAGCGAAAGTCCGGTGGCCGCTGTAAAGCGGGTGCCCACACGCAGGAACGGGTACTTGATCAGATTGGTCAGCAGAATCAGGCCGACCAGGGCAAAGCCGAAACGGGCTCCCGCCGTAGTGGACGACATCAAATGGGATCCACCGATGCAGGCACCGGCCAAGAGGATCCCAGGCCCAATGCTGCGTCGCAGAGTCGATGACGCCATCACAAGGTTGCGGTTGCGACCAGTCTCCGCCGCCTTTCCCCGCTGAATCTCCGTAAAGTCGACATCCGTCACGGTCGGTTTCATGGTCGTTGCTCCTGCTGCTCCGAAGCTGTCGCTGCAGTGCGAGGCCATCGCTGCCGACACCAGCACGATTCGCTCCCTCGACTGGGACCGCAGCCGCTTCGACATCGAATTCGGCCTGCGCAACGGCACCACCTACAACGCCTTTCTGGTGCGGGGAGAACGCACCGCCCTGATCGACACCAGCCACGCCAAGTTCCGCGACACCTGGATCCCCCTGCTCAAGAAGCAGATCGTTCCAACCGCGATCGATGTGTTGATCGTGAGCCACACCGAACCCGACCACTCCGGTTTGATCGGTGACCTGATCGATCTCAATCCAGAGATCGAAATCGTGGGCTCGAAGGTGGCGCTGCAGTTCCTGCAGGACCAGGTGCACAGGCCGTTCAATTCCCGTGCGGTGAAGTCCGGCGAGGAACTGGATCTCGGCACCAACCCCGACAGCGGCATCCAGCACCGCTTCGAATTCCTTAGTGCTCCGAACCTGCACTGGCCGGACACGATCTTTTCCTTTGATCACGGCACAGGCATTCTCTACACCTGCGACGCCTTCGGTCTGCACTACTGCTCCGACGACGTCTTCGATGCCGATCCCGGAGCCATTGCTCCCGATTTCCGCTTCTATTACGACTGCCTGATGGGCCCCAATGCCCGCAGCGTGCTGCAGGCCCTCAAGCGCATGGATGGCCTACCGGAGATCAACACCATCGCTGTGGGTCATGGGCCGCTGTTGCGGCATCACCTCAGTCACTGGATCAGCGACTACCGCGAGTGGAGCGGCCAGCGCAGCAAAGGCGAGAGCTATGCCGCCGTCTGTTACCTCAGCCAGTACGGCTTCTCCGATCGGATCAGCCAGGCCATTGCCCACGGCATTGGCAAAGCGGATACCCAAGTGCAGCTGGTGGATCTGCGGGCCACCGACCCCCAGGAACTCACCGCCCTGATCGGCGATGCCAAGGCCGTTGTGGTGCCGACCTGGCCCGCGGAGCCGGAGCCGGATCTCCAGGCCTCCATCGGGACCCTGCTGGCGGCCCTACATCCCAAGCAACTGGTGGGGGTCTACGACGCCTTTGGCGGCAACGACGAACCGATCGATGCCGTCGCCGATCAACTGCGCAGCCAGGGGCAAAAACAAGCGTTCAACCCGCTGCGGATCAAACAGCTGCCGCAGGGCAGCGACTACCAACGCTGTGAGGAGTCCGGCACTGACCTCGGCCAGCTGCTGACCAAAGAGAAGACGATCGCAGCGATGAAAAGCCTCGATGGCGACCTCGACAAGGCCCTTGGTCGCATCAGCGGTGGCCTCTACGTGGTGACTGCCAGCCAGGGGGAGGGCGAGTCGCAGCGCCGCAGCGCCATGGTGGCCAGCTGGGTGAGCCAGGCCAGCTTCACCCCACCGGGCCTCACCATCGCCGTCGCCAAAGACCGTGCAATCGAAGCCCTGATGCAGGTGGGAGATCGCTTCGTGCTGAATGTTCTACGGCAGGACAACCATCAGGAACTGATGCGTCATTTCCTCAAGCGTTTCCCCCCCGGTGCCGATCGTTTTGCTGGGGTGAACGTGCTTGAGGGGACCGCCGATGGCGGCCCAGTGCTTACCGATGCCCTGGCGTTTCTGGGCTGCCGGGTGGAGCAACGGATGGAGGGCCCCGACCACTGGATCATCTATGCCGTGGTGGAGCAGGGCAACGTGGCCGATGCCGAGGCCAGCACCGCGGTGCACCACCGCAAAGTGGGCAACCACTACTGAGCCTGCAACTGGTCCAAAGCATCCAACAGGTTCATCAGCAAAGGGCCCACGTGCTGGCTCCTCTGCCATTCACGGCGGTTGAGCCAAGGATCTATGCAGCGGCGCCACCAACCCTGTCCCGCCGGCTGGCAAAGACCAACCCCACGGTGATTGGGCGAGAGGAACACCGCTGCAGCCAAGAGATTGGCGCCGAAACCCAGCACGTTCCAACGCCCGATCACTTCATCAGACCATCCATGCAACAACCGCACCTCCAAGAGTTCATCAGCGGGGAGCAGCTCCCAGGATCTGCCTGGCCGCAGCGAAGCCAACAGCCGTTCGTTCAAGCCACGGTGTTTCGCTCTTGGGATGGGCTTGGACCCACAACGGCGCATTGACGGGCAAAGGTCGTAACGCAGCACAGATAGCGCTCTTGAAATAGGTCCGGTTCTCGATCTCTGGCACCGGGCGCCAGCCAAACGATCGACCCAAGAGCCGCCAGCGCATGTGCCATTGGGGCACTCTCAAATAGTGCAAGCAGAGCAGCGCTCCCTGTCTGCGGCCCGAAGGTCGCTTCGGCATCGACGACAGCCCTCCGGAAACTGGCGCAGATTTCGAGCAATTCCTGAAGCCCCAACGGCTCCACCGGACGATCAAACGGCACCAGCGGATCCAAATGGACTGAAGCCATGGCTTGGTAACGAAGCACCAACTCGAGCGCCCTGATCCGATTGCGCTGGGCTTGTGCTCTGAATACAGACGTGTTTCCACCCCAATCGATTCCCCCAGCTCCACCACCTCTGAGGCCAGATAAGCGCGCAGCATCTGATGGCCTTCGCGATCGTCCAAGCGCGGCAGCATCAGCAGGCTGCAGGCCCTGGGCTCCGGCTCGATCAACGCACTATCGCCAGGATGACCCGACAGTCATGCCCATCCTGGGCCGCAAGGTCCTACAGAAACGGCTTGAAGCCCTTGGCTGAAGGGCTGAGGTCATCGCGACAGCACGATACGACCTCGAGCCGGGTGCCCCGGATCTCTCTCCAGCGCAGACAGGCCAGTGCCGAAATTGTGGTGATCAGCTGGGAGGAAAGAACAACAGCGCTCTGCGCCACAGCCCTTCTGCTCCCATCAACAACGCGCCTAAATTCAACTGGCTTCGAAGATGAGCGTGACCAGCACCGCAACCACGCGTCGCACGATCCAGCTGCCGATCGACGATGGGGTCGTTGGTCTGCGGGGTCTGAGCCCTCAAAGGCACCGCTTCGAACTGGAGTACGCCCTGGAGAGGGGCAGCACCGCCAACAGTGTGTTGTTCGAGGCCGGAGATGGCGCCCCTGCTGTGCTGGTCCACCCCCCGGGGGTGGCCTACAGCGCAGCCTTTCTGCCGGTGCTTGCCGAAGCCCTGCCCAGCAGCGACGCACCGCTGCTGGTGGTGGTGGGCCATGTCAACCCCAACCGCGTTGCCCTGCTGCGGGATCTAGCGAAGGCCTATGCCGGCCTGGAACTGATCGTCTCCAACCCCGGCGCCAAGTTGATCGAGGAGCTGTGGAGCCAACGCAAGCCCGCCCCTCCCGGCGAAACGAGCGAACAATCACCGCTACCAGATCTGCCACCCCTTAGGGTCATCCGCCAGGAGCAAACACTTCCCCTCAGCCATCAGCACAGTTTGATACTGCTGCCGGCCCCAACTCCTCGCTGGCCAGGCGGATTGCTGGCCTTCGAGGAAAGCCTGGGCCTGCTGATAAGCGACAAGTTCTTCAGTGCTCACCTCTGCACGGACAGCTGGGCCGAAAGCAACCGCAGCAGCACCGAAGAAGAGCGCCGTCACTTCTATGACTGTCTGATGGCCCCCATGGCCCGTCAGGTAGATGCCCTGGTGGAACGGCTCGAAGAGCTCGACATTCGTACCATCGCACCGGGCCATGGGCCGGCGATCGAAGCCAGTTGGCGCAGCCTGCTGAATGACTACCGCCGCTGGGGCGAAGGCCAGCAGAACGCCAGCCTGACGGTGGCCCTGCTGTTCGCCAGCGCCTACGGCAACACCGCAGCCATTGCCGATGCCCTGGCCCGCGGGGTCAGCCGAACCGGCATCCGGGTGAGCAGCTTGAACTGCGAATTCACGCCCGCCGATGAACTGGTGAGCACGATCCAACAGGCCGACGCCTTCTTGATCGGCTCACCAACCCTGGGGGGCCATGCCCCCACACCGATCGTCTCGGCCCTGGGCACGCTATTGGCGGAAGGAGATCGCAGCAAGCCCGTGGGGGTTTTCGGCAGCTTCGGCTGGAGCGGCGAGGCGGTGGATCTGCTGGAAACGAAGCTGCGGGATGGCGGCTTCAGCTTTGGCTTCAAGCCGATCCGGGTGAAGTTCAGTCCGGATGTTGCCCGGGTGAAGGAGCTGGAGGAAACCGGTACCCGTTTCGCCCGCCAGCTGCTGCAAAGCCAGAGACGGGCGCAACGGCGCAGTGCGGGGGGCTTGAGCGAAAGCCGCAGCGATCCAGCGGTGCTAGCGCTGGGCCGCGTGATCGGCTCCCTCTGCGTGCTCACCACACGCAAAGCCGATCTGAGCGGGGCCATGGTGGCCAGCTGGGTGAGCCAAGCCAGCTTCAATCCCCCCGGCATCACCGTGGCCGTCGCCAAGGACCGTGCCGTGGAAGCACTGCTGCACAAGGGCGATCGCTTCGCCTTGAACGTGCTGGCCGAAGGGCGCGAAACCGCCCTGATGAAGCAGTTCCTGCAACCGTTCGAACCCGGTGCCGATCGCTTTGAAGGCCTTGAGCTGGAGAGCAGCCCTTCCGAACAGCCATTGCTGCCGGGTGCCCTGGCCTGGCTGGACGGGAAGGTGAGCCAGCGGATGGAATGCGGCGACCACTGGCTGATCTACGCCGAAGTGGATCACGGCGGCGTGCTGGATGCAGAGGGCAGCACCGCAGTGCACCAACGCCGCAGCGGCGCCAACTACTGAGCTAGCACCCTGGAGCTGGCAACCCAAACCCCTCGACTAACTCATGCCCACTATTTAGTTAGGGCCAGGCTGATGGAACGATCCCTAGTGCCGTCGATGGACATTTCCAAGCCTTCCATCCACGCCAACCTCGAGGCTGCTTTCGGTGGCGAGAGCATGGCCAACCGCAAATACCTGTTCTTTTCAGAGGTGGCCAAACAACTCGGCCATAAAGACCTGGCCAAGTGATTTCGTGACACCGCAGCGCAGGAAACGGAACACGCCTTTGCCCACTTCCGTCTGCTGCACCCTGAGTTGGTGGTGAGCCATCCCGAGCAGCTCAGCGACGAGGAGAAGCAGTCCATCCTGATCCGCTGCCTGAAACTCGCCATTGAGGGCGCAACCTATGAGTACACAACGATGTATCCGGAGTTCGCCGCCCAGGCCCGGCAAGACCGGGACAGCGGAGCCGAAGCGGAATTCGCCGAGCAAAGCAGCGAGTCCAAAGAGCATGCCGGCCAATTCCGCACCGCCGCCAAGAACTTCGGCCGGCTGACCCCAATCGAGCAGCATCACGCCGAAACCTATTGCGTTGCCCTTAAGGCCCTGCAAGGCAAGGACACCGCAGGCCAGGCCGACCAACCAATCCCGGGCAAGTGGATCTGCAAGGTGTGCTCGATGATTTACGAACCCACCGAGGGGGATCAGGATTCCACCATCGCCGCGGGCACCCCCTTCAAGGCCATTCCCGACGATTGGCAGTGCCCGATCTGCGGTGACCTCAAAGCCGAGTTAAAAGCGGCCTGACGCCCTGGCAGCTGGCAGGTCTCGTTGTGAAAACAGACGAGGCCTTGCACGATTCCATCAAGAGCCTTCTTCTCCATGCCCTCTGATCTCATCGTTCTGACAGCGAGCAATGGCGAGAACCTCAAGCTGGCGGAACGCTTCGTGCAGGCCGCAGCGGCCCAGAACGCCAGCGCCGAACTGATCGACCTCACAGAGCTCAACCTGCCTTTGTTCACGCCGCGCGTGAAGGCAGCAGGCCCAGGTCCTGACCTGGCGACCCTGCACGACCAGCTGCACCAAACACCACGCTGGGTGATCTGCGCGCCGGAGTACAACGGCTCGATTCCACCGTCGCTCACCAATGCCATTGCATGGCTCTCGGTGACGGACGACGACTTCCGATCCTTGTTCAATGGGCGGGCAATTGCCATGGCCACCTTCTCCGGCGGTGGCGGCATGGAACTGCTGGTATCGCTCCGAATCCAGCTCAGCCACCTCGGGGCTCAGGTGGTGGGGCGTCAGCTGCTGAGCAACCACGCCAAACCAGCGCAGGACGACAGCATCAACGACCTGGTGCAGCGGCTGCTGCAGATGTCACTGCTCGAGCTCTGACCCTGGCGTGAAGCAATCCGGAAAAGATCTGGTGCAAGCGCGAGACACCAGAGCTTGTGCCCTGAAATAGCTGAGTCACTTACAAATAATCCCTAGAGCGATGGGATTCATCAACGGCCAAGAGGCCTCGGTTCGATACCGCGGGTTCCTTTTGATGCCTCAAACCAACCGGAGCTGGCTGGTGCGGCCAGAACGCAGCCCGATGAGATTGCTGCCATTCCGCACACCAACTTGCTCACTGGCTGACGTCAAAGCACTTCTTGACTGGCGTCTTGCCCAGGAAAAATCTGAAATCGGCGTGGCCTGAACTCAGGCCGCCGCCGGTGGTGGGGTGGGATCGCCAACCGGTTGAAAAGGAATCACCAAGGTGGCCCAGTGATCGGGCCTCTCAGGGCGGCTGCGACGGGAACGGCGGGTACCGAATGGAACCCGAACCACATTGGTTCCTTCAATCGACAAGGTGTGGCCGCGATTAAAGGCTGATTCCAGACCTTCCGGAAGTTGAGGAAGGGCAGGCCCTTCAATGCTGCTGAGCGCAGATTTCTTGTTGTTGTCCCGATCCATGGTGTCCCCCGACAGACGAATCAGTTGTCGAACAGTTTGACCGAACTCGCAAGGGCGATGAAAGGAATCAAACCAATTTTTCCGTTTTCAGTGAAAATTTACACGCTCTGAACCCCTTGCACCAGTGCTTCAGGCCGTCACAGCCACCGCTTCTACCGAAGGACAGGTGCATACCAGGTTGCGATCACCAAAGGCGTTGTCAATCCGAGCCACGGCCGGCCAGACCTTGCTCTCCTGCTGCCCCTCCATCGGGAAAGCAGCCTGCTGACGGCTATAGGGACGGTCCCAGTTATCCGC
Organism: Synechococcus sp. MU1642; assembly: GCF_020514115.1. GTDB lineage: Bacteria > Cyanobacteriota > Cyanobacteriia > PCC-6307 > Cyanobiaceae > Parasynechococcus. Next base: position 118,117 of record NZ_VTKZ01000006.1, on the reverse strand, counting down.
TGTGACGGCAGCCAGGGTGTGCGGAGCACGCTTGAGCGGGTTGTTCGCAGGATCGCTGGAGCCGGTTTCAATGGCGCGAATCTCCTCGCGGATCGCCACCAGGGCATCGGCAAAACGATCCAGCTCTGCCAGGCTTTCGCTTTCGGTGGGCTCCACCATCACCGTCCCTGCCACCGGCCAGCTGACGGTGGGCGCATGGAAGCCGTAGTCCATCAAACGCTTGGCGATGTCATCCACATCGATCCCCGCATCGCGTTTGAGCGGGCGCAAGTCAAGGATGCATTCATGGGCCACCCGCCCCGTGCTGCCTCGAAACAGCACGGGGTACGAAGCGTCGAGCCGATGGGCGAGGTAGTTGGCCGACAACAGCGCCACGGCACTGGCCTGCCGCAGGGCCTCCGCCCCCATCATCCGGAGGTACATCCAGCTGATCGGCAGGATGCTGGCGCTGCCGAGCGCTGCTGCGGACACAGGACCGATGGCCGATGAGGCGCCAGCCTGCAAGGGATGCCCCGGCCGAAAGGGCGCCAGATGCGCCGCCACACCAATCGGCCCCACTCCAGGACCACCACCCCCATGGGGAATACAGAAGGTCTTGTGCAGGTTGAGGTGGCAGACATCGGCACCGAAAGCACCGGGACGGCACAGCCCCACCTGGGCATTGAGGTTGGCCCCATCGAGGTACACCTGGCCGCCGTGCTGATGCACCACCGAGCAGATCTCACGGATGCCGGTCTCGAACACGCCGTGGGTGGAGGGGTAGGTGACCATGAGCGCCGCCAGCCGATCGGCATGCTGGGCAGCCTTGACCGCCAGATCCTGTTGATCGATGTTGCCCTCGCCATCGCAGGCCACGGCCACCACCTTGAGGCCGGCCATCACGGCACTGGCAGGGTTGGTGCCATGGGCGCTGGTGGGGATCAGACAGATGTCGCGATGGGCCTCACCGCGAGAGCGATGCCAGGCGCGAATCACCAGCAGCCCCGCATATTCCCCCTGGGAACCGGCATTGGGCTGCAACGACACGGCAGCAAAGCCCGTCAGGGCAGCCAGCCATTGCTCCAGATCATCAGCCAGACGGCGATAGCCGTGGGCCTGATCGACTGGAGCAAAGGGATGCAACGCCGCAAACGCAGGCCAGCTCACAGGCTGCAGCTCAGCGGCGGCATTGAGCTTCATGGTGCAGCTGCCCAACGGGATCATCCCGTGCACCAACGACAGATCACGGCTCACCAACCGCTGGATATAGCGCATCAGCTCTGATTCGCTGCGGTACTGGTGAAAGACCGGCTGACTCAGCCAGGGTTGGCTGCGTGACGGCAGGGAGAGGGCCGGGGGCTGTTCAGCCACAAGCTCCGGCAACGCCTGGCCGCAGGCCTCAGCCAGCAGTGCGAGGAGGGCTTGCAGCTCCCGTTGATCCGAGAGCTCATCCAGGCTGATGCCGAATCCGGTGGCATCCGCCGGCGCTGCGCCATCGGGCAGAACCCGCAGATTGAAACCTGCCGCTGCTGCAGCGCGGTGCACAGCCGGTGCAGACGCACAGTGCACGGTGATGGTATCGAAGCGATCGGCGACCTCCAGCGGATAGCCAAGGACTCGCAGGCCCTGCTCCAACTGGCAGCGCAGACCAACAATGCGCTGGGCTATGGCCTGCAAACCGTCGGGCCCGTGATGCACGGCATAAAACGAGGCCATCACGGCGAGCAGCACCTGGGCCGTGCAGATGTTGCTGGTGGCCTTGTCGCGGCGGATGTGCTGTTCGCGGGTTTGCAGCGCCAAACGCAAGGCCGAGCAGCCTTCTGCATCCTTGGATTGCCCCACCAAACGGCCGGGAATCTGGCGCTTGTAGGCCTCAACAGTGGCGAAGAAGGCGGCATGGGGGCCACCGAAACCCATCGGCACCCCAAGGCGTTGGGCGCTGCCCACGGCAATGTCAGCCCCCAGGGATCCCACGGGCGCCATCAGGGTCTGCGCCAAGGGATCGATGGCCACGGTGGCCAAGGCACCGGCGGCATGGGCCGCGTCGATCACGGCGGATGGATCCCAGAGGCGTCCATCGGCTCCGGGCAACTGCAACAGCACTCCGAACACGGACGCATCAATCGGGGCCGTAGCCGGGTCGATCCGCTCAAGGCTGATGCCAAGGGGTTCGGCGCGGGTCTGCAGCACTGCCCAGGTTTGCGGCAGCACGTTGGCATCCACCAAAAACCGGGTCGCCTCAGGGCGACTACACACCCCGAAGCTGAGGCTCATAGCCTCCGCAGCTGCGGTGGCTTCATCCAGCAGCGACGCGTTTGCGATCGGCAAGCCCGTGAGCTCACTGATCAAGGTTTGAAAATTGAGCAGGGCCTCCAGACGCCCCTGGGCGATTTCCGCCTGGTACGGGGTGTAGGCGGTATACCAGGCCGGATTTTCAAAAACGTGGCGCTGGATCAGGGCGGGGGTTGCCGTGCCGTAGTAACCCAGCCCGATCAAAGAGCGGCGCAGCGTGTTGGTCTCGCTCAGCTGCTTGAGCTGCTGCAGGGCCTCCGCCTCCCCACAGCCCCCCGGCAACGCCTCGACCGGCGGTGCTGGGTCGAGGATTTCGGCGGGCACGACATCAGCGACGAACTCCTTTAGATCGCTGTAGCCGAGGGCATTCAGCATGCGGAATTGTTCAGCCTCGCTCGGGCCGATGTGCCGCTGCGAAAAAGGAGAAATCAACGTCGAATGCAGCAGCCCACGCGGTGATCGTAGAAGCGACGTTCCGGCGCTGATGTCAGCCGGCGTTGACCTTGGCGCTATAGGCGTCGGCGGTCATCAAGGTGTCGAGCTCAGAGGGATCCGCCGGACGCAGCACCAGCAACCACCCCTCGCCGTGGGGGTCGTTCTGCAGTTCCTCAGGACTAGCCAGCACCGCTTCATTGCGTTGCACAACCTCACCGGCAATCGGTGCATACATGTCTTCCACAGCCTTCACCGACTCCACCGATCCAAAGCTGGTGCCCTTCGCCAGATTGGCGCCTACATCCGGGAGGTCCACAAAAACGATGTCGCCCAGCTGATCAACAGCGAATGCACTGATGCCCACCCGCACCAGCTCACCGTCGGCATTGGCGTACTCGTGGCTGTCGGCGAAGCGAAAAGAGTCGGGGAACGCGAACGCCATCGACGCAGTTTCAGGTGATCCCAGTCTGCGGGAGATTGATCAGTCCTGCCGCATTGAGGTCACACAACGCACGGGACAGGGCCAAGCGGATATGGGCGCGATGGGTGCCGCCCTGCACATAAAGGTTGAAAGGTTCCCGCAGCGGCGCATCAGCCGAAAATTCACTGGTGGAGCCGTCGATAAAGGTTCCACCAGCCATCACCAGATCAGAGGCATAGCCCGGCATCGAGGCAGGCACAGGATCGAGGTAGGCCCCGATCGGCGACATCGCCTGGAAGGCACGGCACACGACTTTGAGAGCGTCCGGACTGCCCAGCCGCACCGCCTGGATCAAATCGCTGCGGACCGCACCTGGCAGCGGGTTCACGGAGAAGCCCAACCGCTCAAACACGCCCGCCACCAGATCCGCGCCAATCAAGGCCTCCGACACCATCTGCGGCGCCAGGAACAGCCCCTGCAGCACCAGCCGCTGAAGGTCAAATCCCGTGCCGCCCTCACTGCCGATCCCCGGCGCCGTCAGCCGGCAGCAAGACTGCTCCACCAGATCGGCCCGTCCTGCGATGTAGCCGCCAGTCGGGGCGATGGTGCCGCCGAGGTTCTTGATCAACGATCCAGCGATCAGATCCGCACCAACCGCCGTTGGCTCCTGCTCCTGCACCAACTCGCCATAGCAGTTGTCAACAAAGACAACGCATTCGGGCTGGCAGGCATGGATGCGCTCACACAACCCGGCGATCTGCTCAACCGTGACCGACGGACGCCAGCTGTAGCCACAGCTGCGCTGGATCAGCACCATCCGACAGGGCTGCTCCAGGGCTTGTCTCAACGCCGCCTGATCGACCGCCCCATCCGGCTGCAGATCAATTTCGTCGTAGGCAACCCCGAATTCCGCCAGGGATCCCTGGCCCTTGCCTCGCAGACCGATCACCTCCTCAAGGGTGTCGTAGGGACGGCCCGTGATTGAGAGCAGACGATCACCGGGCCGCAACACCCCGAACAGCGCTGCGGCGATGGCATGGGTGCCGCTGACAAATTGCAGGCGCACCGCGGCGGCTTCAGCCCCAAGCACCCGGGCAAAGACCCGATCCACCACCTCACGGCCCTGATCCCCGTGGCCATAACCAGTGAGCGACGCAAAGTGCTGGGTTCCAACGCGCTCGGCCGCCAGGGCCTCCAACACGAGCTGCAAGCGTTGCCCTACCGCTGCCGTCCTTGCTGCAGCCAAGTCGGCCTGATCCTGCGCCACCGCGTCGATCAGTTCCTCTGCAAACGCACTGATCACCACTTGCCTGACAGACGTCATGCCTTCCTAAACCCTGACCAAAGCCAGGATTCACAACCCGACCGAACCTCTGCTGCTCGACAACTCCTTTAGATTTCTGTCACTAACGGCACCATCCGCTCCCTGGTTTTCCTGTCTGAGCGGCTTTGTCAATCCAAGGAGAATCCGCTTGGTTTCCTCGCAAACAGCTGACACCCGCGAGCTTCGGCAACGGGCCGCGGTGATGGCACCGCGCGATCCCCTGCCGGCGCGTCAGCGCAAATTCAAGACGGGAACCACCAGCTTCATGCTTGTGATGCACGTGCTCGCCACCGTGGCGCTGCTTCCGCGCTTCTGGAGCTGGCAGGGCGTTGTGGCCTTCGGCGTCCTCTATTGGATGACGGTGCTGGGCGTCACCCTGGGCCTGCACCGTCTGGTGGCGCACCGCAGCCTGGTGGTGCCGGTGTGGGTTGAGCGCATCCTGGTGCTGATGGGCACCCTCGCCTGCCAGAGCGGACCGATCGAATGGGTGGGGCTGCATCGCCATCACCACCGTTTTTCGGATCAGCCCACAGATCACCACGACGCTGGGCGTGGCCTGTGGTGGGCCCACAGCGAATGGATGCTGCATGACATCCCTGCCCTGAAGGAACTCGACCGCTACGCCGGCGACCTTCAATGCGACCCCTTCTATCGCTGGCTCGACCGCTGGTTCCTGCTGCTGCAGATCCCCCTGGGCCTGGGGCTCTACTGGTTCGGTGAAGCCATCCAGGTTTATGGCGGTGGCATTGGCCTGGTGCTTTGGGCCATCCCTCTGCGCCTTGTGGTCGTCTACCACGTGACATGGCTGGTGAATTCCGCCACCCACGCCTTCGGCTACCGCAATTTCGATTGCCCCGACCTGTCTCGCAATTGCTGGTGGGTGGCGCTGCTCTCCTTCGGCGAGGGCTGGCACAACAACCACCACGCCCATCCGGCCAGTGCGCGCCATGGTTTGCGCTGGTTTGAATTTGATCTCACCTGGCAGCATGTCCGCCTGCTCAAGCGGCTTGGACTGGCCAGCCGGATCCGCACAGCCCGTTATGTCGAGGGAGCCTCCTGAGGCTCGAAACTTTCTTCAACAACAGGCCACGTCGTAACGTGGTCGATCGCACCCGCCTCCAACCTTCGTACCGGTCCCATGCCTAAGCGTGTACAAATAGTTCTGAATGAGGACATCCTCAGCCTGGGCAAGGACGGAGACCTGGTCGAAGTGGCTCCCGGTTATGCCCGCAACTTCCTGCTGCCCTTTGGTAAAGCTGTCCCTCTCACCCCTGCGGTGATGAAGCAGGTAGAGCACCGCCGGGCCAAAGAAGCTGAGCGTCAGGCTGCCCTGAAGCAGGAAGCCATCGACTTCAAGACTGCCCTCTCCACCATTGGTCGCTTCACAGTGAAGAAGCAGACCGGTGAAGACAATGTGCTGTTCGGCACAGTCACCAACGGCGACGTGGCAGAAGCCATCGAAACCGCCACCAAGAAAGAGATCGACCGCCGCGACATCCTGGTGCCTGAAATCCATCGCACCGGTAAGTACACCGTGACGGTGAAGCTGCACACCGAAGTCATAGCTGAGATCAACTTGGAAGTGGTCGGCTACTGATCGCTGTCAATTGACACTCAAACCGCTCATTCGAGCCAGAGTGTGATCCCTTCGCTTCAGGCCCTGCCGCCATGGTGAGCGCCCCCCTACCAGAAAACAACGATGGGGGACGCCGTGGTTTTGGGCAGGGCTATCGCGACGATGAGCCCAATTTTGAGGCTCTGCCCGATTCGCTTCCGCCCCAAAACCTTGAGGCAGAGGAAGCGGTTCTGGGCGGCATCCTGCTGGATCCCGATGCGATCGGGCGTGTCGCTGATGTGCTGCAGCCTGAAGCGTTTTATCTGAACGCCCACCGGGAGATCTTCCGGACCGCCCTGATGCTGCACGGCCAGGGCAAGCCGACAGATCTCACCGCCATGAGCGCCTGGCTGGCCGACACCGGCGCCCTCGAGAAGGTGGGCGGCAACAACCGACTGGTGGAGCTGGTGGAGCGGGTTCCGTCCACCGCCTCGATCGAGCAGGTGGCCCGGCTGGTCATGGACAAGTTCCTTCGCCGCCAGCTAATCCGCTCAGGCAACGAGGTGATCAAGCTGGGCTTTGATCAGAGCCTGCCAATGGAGCAGGTGCTGGACCAGGCGGAGCAGAAGATCTTTGCCATCAGCCAGGAGAAACCTTCCAAGGGACTCACCCCCACAGCCGAGATCCTCACCCAGACCTTTGAGGAGATCGAGAGCCGCTCGCTGGGCACCTCGGTGGCCGGCATCCCTGTGAACTTCTACGACCTGGATGCGATGACCCAGGGCCTGCAGCGAAGCGACCTGATCATCGTGGCGGGCCGGCCGGCCATGGGCAAAACCTCAATCGCGCTGAACCTGGCCAAGAACGTGGCCCAGCTGCACGACATGCCGGTGTGCTTGTTCTCCCTGGAGATGAGCAAGGAACAGCTCACCTACCGCTTGCTCTCGATGGAAGTGGGCATCGAAGCGGGCCGCCTACGCACCGGCCGCCTGCAGCAGGAGGAATGGCCGCTGCTGGGCCAGGGCATCAACAGCCTGGGGCAACTGCCGATGTTCATCGACGACAAACCCAACTCCGGCGTGCTGGAGATGCGCTCGCTCTGCCGGCGGCTGATGGCCGAACAGGGCAAGGAGCTGGGGCTGGTGATGATCGACTACCTGCAGCTGATGGAAGGCTCGGGCTCGGACAACCGGGTGCAGGAGCTGTCGCGCATCACCCGAGGCCTGAAGCAGATGGCCCGGGAACTGAACGTGCCGGTGATTGCCCTCTCCCAGCTAAGCCGGGGTGTGGAAGCACGAACCAACAAGCGCCCGATGCTGAGCGACCTGCGGGAATCGGGCTCAATCGAACAGGACGCCGACCTGGTGCTGATGATCTACCGCGACGAGTACTACAACCCGGAAACACCGGACCGCGGCATTACCGAAGTGATCGTGACCAAGCACCGCAACGGGCCAGTGGGCACGGTGAAGTTGCTGTTCGAGCCGCAGTTCACCCGCTTCCGCAACCTGGCGGCCTGAGCCAACTCAGATAATGGAGCCATGAGTAGCTCCGCCGCCCCCACCGAATCCTTCGACGTGATCGTGGTCGGCGGCGGCCATGCCGGTTGTGAAGCGGCGATCACCGCCGCCAGGCTGGGCCTGAACACCGCCCTGTTCAGCCTCAATCTCGATCGCATCGCCTGGCAGCCCTGCAACCCGGCCGTTGGTGGCCCCGCCAAGAGCCAGCTCGTCCATGAAGTGGATGCCCTCGGTGGGGTAATCGGTCGCCTGGCCGATGCCACCGCCATCCAAAAGCGCATCCTTAACGCCAGCCGCGGCCCGGCGGTTTGGGCCCTGCGCGCCCAAACCGACAAGCGGCTCTATTCCCGCCAGATGCTGCAGCTGCTGCAGCACACCCCCAACCTCGCCCTGCGCGAAGCGATGGTGACCGGCCTGGAAACCACCGGTGAAGGCGATCAACAACGCATGAGCGGCATCCACACCTATTTCGGCAGCGTTTATGGCGCTGAAGCGGTGATCCTCACCGCCGGCACCTTCCTGGGGGGCCGCATCTGGGTGGGGCATCAATCGATGGCCGCCGGCCGCGCTGGTGAACAGGCCGCCGAAGGGCTCACCGAATCGCTGCAGCAACTCGGCTTCCAGACCGACCGGCTCAAAACCGGCACCCCCGCCCGGGTGGACCGGCGCAGCATCGCCCTCGATCAACTGGAAGAGCAGCCCAGCGATGCAGCCGATCGCTTCTTCTCCTTCGACCCGGCCGCCTGGGTGAGCGGTGAGCAGATGAGCTGCCACATCACCCGCACCACCGCCGAAACCCATCAGCTGATTCGCGACAACCTGCACCTCACCGCCATCTACGGCGGAGTGATCGACAGCAAGGGCCCGCGTTACTGCCCCTCAATCGAGGACAAGATCGTTCGCTTCGCGGACAAGAACAGCCACCAAATCTTCCTCGAGCCGGAGGGGCGCGACACGCCGGAGATCTATGTGCAGGGCTTCTCCACCGGCCTACCAGAACCGATCCAGCTGCAATTGCTGCGCAGCCTGCCAGGCCTGGAGAAGGCCGTGATGCTGCGGCCGGCCTATTCAGTGGATTACGACTACTTGCCCGCCACCCAACTCAAACCCTCCCTGGAAACCAAGCGGGTGCGCGGCCTATTCAGTGCCGGCCAGCTCAATGGCACCACGGGCTATGAGGAAGCCGCCGCCCAGGGCCTGGTGGCCGGCGTCAACGCGGCCCGGCTGATTGGCGGCCAGGAGCCGGTGCACTTCCCCCGTGAGGGCAGCTACATCGGCACGATGATCGACGATTTGGTGAGCAAAGACCTGCGCGAGCCCTACCGGGTGCTCACCAGCCGCAGCGAATACCGCCTGATCCTGCGGGGTGACAACGCCGACCGCCGTCTCACACCGTTGGGGCGAGAGCTGGGCCTGATCGACGACCGCCGCTGGCAGCTGTTCAAAGACAAATTCCAGGCGATGGAGGGCGAAAAGCAGCGGCTGGAAACCGTGCGGCTCAAGGTGAGCGATCCGGCGGCCCCAGCGGTGGAAGAGGAAACCGGTGCAGTGATCAAAGGCTCGATCACCCTGGCAGACCTGCTGCGCCGGCCCGGCATGCACGCCGCCGATCTGGTACGCCATGGCTTGGCCGACGCAGATCTGCCCCTGCCGGTGCGCGAAGGCGCTGAGATCGACATCAAATACAGCGGCTACCTGCAACGCCAGCAGCAGCAGATCGATCAGGTGAAACGCCAGAGCCAGCGCAAGCTTCCAGCCGATCTCAACTACGCCGGCATCGGCACCCTCTCCAATGAAGCCCGCGAAAAGCTCATGGCCATTCAACCCAGCACCCTGGGGCAAGCCAGCCGCATCCCCGGCGTCAGCAAAGCCGACATCACCGCCCTGTTGATGTGGCTGGAACTGCAGCAAAGGGAACGCCAAACCCTCGCCCCAACGGCAGAAGCTCGATAGCGTTGACGTCCTGAAACGTCTGGCCGTGTCAGCCCGGGTTTCCACCTCACGTGCCTACTGGAACCTGCGGGCCGAGCAGGTGATGGACAACGTGTTCGAGCGTGAGATGGCAACCGCCCCAAGCCAACCGAACCTGGTGCCGGTGCATGTGGCAGTACACGAACCAACAACCAAACCAGCCGAACCAAGCAAGCGCCGCTCCCCCTCCGCTTGGCTGCTGCCGCTGATCAGTGGCATCGCCGTGACCGGGGTTATCTGCAGCGCCTGGCTGGTGAGCAGCCTGCGGCCCTCCCGCCTGGAGCTGGAACGGCAGCAAAGTGCCGTGATCAGCCGCAACGGCCAACGCCAAGCCCTCTCGGCGGGAGGACTGTTCTGAACCACGCCCCCCGTCTTCACCCATCACCGCACCAGCTCTGGCAAGCCCCAACCAATGCCGTGCTGTCAGCGGACGGACCGCGTCAACTGCCCGGCCCCTGGCGGCTGATGCTGCTGGGTGATGGCAGCCCGACCCGCCACCTGCGCTTGCTCACCGGTTCGCCCGTTGCCGTGGATCTGATCGCCATGGAGGCCGACCAGACCGACCACCCCGGGGCACCTATGGAGGTGAATGAATTGATGGCACCGCTGCTGCGGCGCCAGGTGTGGCTGACCTGCGGCGGCACCCCGCTGGCCTGGGCCGAAAGCTGGTGGAACCAAGCCGAAGCGGATTGGCACCTGCGGGACCGCAACCAGCCGATTTGGAAAAGCCTCACCGAAGGGCGTTCCGAGCTGTTCCGCGAGGTGGACGGCTTGGCACTGGTGGAGGGGGATTGGCTGGACCAGACCTTTGGCCATCGCGGCCCCTACTGGAGCCGCCATTACCGCTTCTTCCGCCAGGGCAAGGCCCTCACCGTGATTCGCGAAGTGTTCAGCCCGCAACTCGAAACCTGGCTCGGACCAACGCTGCGCCAGGAGTTTCAACAAAATTCATGAACAAACCTGCGGGTTTGTTGGGATTTGCTCTTGACAACTTGCTATCCCCTGTGCATTCAGGAAGATGTGAGCACTTCGGTTCACCGTGTCATGGCTGCCACCACCTCCTGGCTCAGCCTCACCGACCTCGGTCGGATCTACGGCATTTCGGCGATTCACTGCGGCAAGACTCTCGAGCATCAAGGCTGGCGTGACCGTCGCGGTCGCCCCACCCAAAGCGCCCTCGACGCCAATGCCGCCATGCAGACAGGCCCCCATGGCCAGGGACGCACCGTGCTCTGGAACCGCTCGGTTTGCAGTCAGCTGCTGGAGCGCAAGGGCTATGAGCCCATGAGCCGCAGCCTGCAGGTGGAGCAGTGGACCCAACTGCTGGAGGCCCTCCAGGTGGGATCCCCATCGATCACTGCCACCGCAGACCAGATGGCGGAAGAGATGCCCGGAGAGCTGCTCGAGGATGTGAATCACCAGCTAGAAGCACGGGGCTGCCGCTACCGGGTCAGCCCACGCTCATTGCACCCCAGCCGTTAGTCGGCCCGGCGACGGCTAGAGCGCGGCAAGGCCCTGCGAGAGCCAGCGGGATTAGGAGCGGCTTCGGGCTCCGGACGGTTTGCCGGCTGGGCTGAGCGCGACCAGCGCTGCAGCCGGAAGCTCTCGTCTTCCGGCCACTCCCCCTGGTCTGCGTTGAACTCCTGAGCCACAGGCGGTGTTGCCGTGGGCGCTGGAGCTTGAGCTGCTGTTCCGCGGCGGCTTCGTCGTGAGATCGCATCGAGGGGTCGCCGGGCTGAGCGCATCGAACGCGCAGGCTCCGGGCGGCCACGGCCAGCTTCTTGCCAAGGCTCCTGCCAATCGTCGTCCTCCTCCAGAAGCCACTCGACTTTCTCGCCGACCCAGCGGCCAACTGAATCAAGATCCAAACCGGAGCGCCGCACTCCGGGCCGTTGTCCTGGTCGACGGCCGGACACCCCATCCACGAACTGACGTCCGGTTTCCAAGAACTGGTCGAGACGACGATCCCGTTGATCACGGAACCGATCCAACCGATCAAAACGCTCCTCCATACCCCGACGTTACCGACGGCGGCGGCGCAACCACTGTTCCCGCCGCAATCCCAGCAACACAATCACCACACCGCCGCACTCCAATGACAACCAGAACACCTCCACCTAACCCTCCGCCTCCACGTAACTGAGCACACAACTGGAATCCCAGCGGCCGTGAAAGTGCTCGACGCAACAGGCACGGCAAGCGGCATTGCGCGTGCGTCTCCGGCAGGGGGTACGACGGCCGCAACGGGGACAGACCGCCAACCAGCGGGCCGGCCGGGGCGGCACCGGATAGCTGTGGCGGATGCTCACCTGAAAGCGGGTCTGGGCCGCATTGATGGCGGCCATCCGGGCCCGGAACAGCGGGCCATGGCTTTCGCGGCGACGCTGCACCAGATCAACCCAGGCGTGGATCATCTCGTGGCAGAGCGTGCTTTCCATTGCGCTCTGCGGCAGCGGCTCAAGCACCGGCCGCGACAGCACGATTTCACTACCGCGACCTTCACCCACCCCAGGGCCACGACGATAAAAACCAGCAGTACGGCTCATCCGCCCATCGCTCCAGCGCACCGCCGTTAACGGCTGGCCCCCATCCACCAGCGCACCGCCAAAGTGTTCCCGATTGAGGCGGTGAAACAACGGCAGCAGGGGCTGCAAAGGCACAGAACGGGGGGAGGAGATCCGAATCAGCGCCATCTTGCCGTGGTCAGTCAGACTCGGCCCTGCTTTGACAGCTGGTGATGGAACTGGGACTGGTGCGTGAGATCGGCAGCAAAGCCCTGCTGGCCGGGGGTCTCACCCTGCTGGGGTACTGGATCTACAACGCCGTGAAATTGGTGCTCGACGCCCGCGGCATCAACCCCCTGATCAAGCAGTTCTTCACCCAGGTGGCAGCCGGCCGCATCGATGCCGCCTACCTGCTCACCACCAAGGCCTACCGCCAGCACGTGAGCCGCCAGCAGTTCATCCGCTTCCTGGCCGACCTCAAGCTGAACAAATTCCGCAATCTCAAGTCCGGCCGCCCCCGCGTGCAGGAAGGCAACTTGATCCTCACCGTGAAGTTGAAGTCCGAAGGCGACGAGGAGCTTCCCCTCGACTTCACGTTCACCAAGATGGACGACAACTGGCGCATTGCCCGCATCAACCGGGTCAATGGCTGATCCGCACGAGCGGGCCGCGGAACTGCGGCAACTGCTTAACCGTGCCGGCCACGCCTATTACGTTCTCGATGCGCCAGTGATGGAGGACGCGGTCTACGACCGCCTCTATCGCGAGCTGCTCGAGCTGGAACAGAACCACCCAGGCCTGCAACGGTCCGACAGCCCCACACAACGGGTGGGCGGAGCTCCGGCTGAAGGATTCACCAGCGTTGAGCACCGCGTGGGCATGCTCAGCCTCGACAACGCCTTCAACCCGGACGACCTGCAGGCCTGGCACGAGCGGCTGTTCAAGGTGTTGGACCGTCCCAACGACACCCGCCTGGCCCTGGTGGGAGAACTGAAAATTGACGGCAACGCCCTCGCCCTGAGCTACCGCAACGGGGTGTTGGAGCGGGCCGCCACCCGGGGTGATGGCAGCCGCGGTGAAGAGATCACCGCCAACGTGCGAACGATCAGCTCCATTCCGCTGCGCCTGCAGGTGGAGAACCCACCGGAATGGGTGGAAGTGCGCGGAGAGGCCTTCATCCCTGATGCCACCTTCGCGGCAATCAATGCCGAACGGGAACAACGGGGCGAAGCACTGTTCGCCAATCCCCGCAACGCCTGCGCAGGCACCCTGCGCCAACTGGATCCGAAGGTGGTGGCCGCCCGCCGGCTCGACTTCTTCGCTTACACCCTCCACCTGCCGGGGGACGCCCAACCCCCGGGTCAATGGGCGGCTCTGGAGTGGCTGAACACAGCCGGTTTCCGCGTCAACCCGAACCGAGAGCTCTGTGCCGACCTCACTGCCATCAATCGCTTCTGCGACCACTGGGAGCAGGGTCGCCACGACCTCCCCTATGCCACCGACGGCGTGGTGGTGAAACTGGACGACCTCCAGCTGCAGGACGAAGCCGGCTTCACCCAGAAGGCCCCGCGCTGGGCCATCGCCCTCAAATACCCCGCCGAAGAAGCCCCCACACGCCTCTTGCGCGTTGGCGCACAAGTGGGCCGCACCGGTGCTGTCACCCCCGTCGCCGAATTTGAAGCGGTGGCCCTGGCCGGCACCAGCGTCAGCCGCGCCACCCTCCACAACGCCGACCGGATCGCTGAACTGGATCTGCATCTGGGCGACACCATCGTGGTGCGCAAAGCCGGGGAGATCATTCCCGAAGTGGTGCGGGTGCTGCCGGAACTCAGGCCCAGCGACGCCACCCCGGTGGAACTGCCGCAGCAGTGCCCCGAATGTGGCTCCAACCTGGTGCGGGAGGGCGATGAAGCCGCCACCCGCTGCGTGAACAGCAGCTGCCCGGCGATCCTGCGGGGTGGCCTGCGGCACTGGGTGAGCAAGGGCGCCCTGGATGTGGATGGGCTCGGCAGCAAGTTGATCGAACAGCTGGTGGACCGCGGTCTGGTTCGCTCGCTGGCCGATCTCTACCGCCTGGATGCGGCCCTGCTGTCCAGCCTGGATCGGATGGGTGACAAATCGGCCACGAATCTGGTGGAGGCCCTGGAGGCCTCCAAACAGCAGCCCTGGCACCGCCAGCTCTACGGCCTTGGCATCCGCCACATCGGTGAGGTCAATGCCAAAGCGCTCGCGGCCGCTTTCTTCAGCATCGACAGCCTCGCGGCAGCAGCGCTGGAGGCTCCGGAGCAGATCGCCGAACTGCATGGCATCGGCCCGGAAATCAGCGCCAGCCTTGGCCAATGGCTGCGCACCCCCGCCAACCAGCAGCTGCTGCAGGACTTGCGCAGCGTCGGCCTTTCCCTGGAAGCGAGTGCCTCCGAGCAGGAGGCCGCAAGCCAAGCCGGAGCTGACGCCGACGGCGTGCTGCAGGGCAAGACCTTGGTGCTCACGGGCACGCTCCCCAACCTCAGCCGCAGCGACGCCAAAGTGCTGATCGAAACGGCGGGCGGCAAGGTGAGCGGCAGCGTCAGCAAGAAGACCGACTACCTGGTAGCAGGCGAAGCTGCCGGGAGCAAACTGACCAAAGCCGAAAGCCTCGGGGTGACGGTGCTCAGCGAAGCCGACCTCACCGCCATGCTGCAGCCATGAGCCAATCCACCCCTGCCCTGCACCGGTGGATCAAGACCGACTGCGGACGGGCCAAGTTGGCTGACCTGCAGCAACGCCGCGGCCCAATCGCCCGCACGCGCCTGGCTTGGTTCATCCTGATCGCTGCTCTGAGGGACTGGCGCCTACCCAATCCCGATCAGAGCGACGTCTCCACATCCTGAAGGGCCCGCCTGGCCGCCCGGCTCACCAGCCAGACCACCGCCAGCGTGGCGAGCACGCCAATCACCCGCAGCGCCCAGGTGCTGGCATCGGCCTCACCCCCCAGCACCTCCCCGAAACGGGCCACATCGCCGGCCAGCGCCCCCAACCCGCAAAACAACACCGTGCCGGGGAGGATGCCGATCAAGCCGATGCT
Organism: Synechococcus sp. MU1642; assembly: GCF_020514115.1. Taxonomy (GTDB): domain Bacteria; phylum Cyanobacteriota; class Cyanobacteriia; order PCC-6307; family Cyanobiaceae; genus Parasynechococcus. Next base: position 103,052 of record NZ_VTKZ01000006.1, on the reverse strand, counting down.
GTAGTCCCGCAGGCTCACCTCACTGAGGCCATAGGCCAGGTTGAGCAGAGAAAAAGGAAAGGCGGGCGAGAGACGCGTCAGCAACACCAACCTCAGCCCCTCTTTGCTGACGGCCCGCTCCACCGCCTGCAGCTTGGGGAGCTGCTCCAACCGGCGCCGGGCCCAGTCGCGCAGCACCGAACGCCCCAGCAGGAACACCACCACTGCCCCCAGGCAGGCCCCCACAAACACAAGGGCACTGCCGAGCCAGGTGCCGTAAAGCACCCCGGCCAACATCGAGGCCCACACCCCCGGCAGCAGCAGCGTCACCCAGAGGGCGTAGAGCGGCATGAACAGCAACGCCCCAGCGGGGGAGCGCAGCAGCTCCAACACATCCGGCAGCCAATGCTGAACCAAGGAGATCAAGCGGAATCACCCACGCATGGCGTGGAGCATTGCACTTAACTCGATGCCGAGGTGTAGAAGCGAAGGGCAAAAAGCCAAAAGGCCCGCGCCGCCGCAAAAAACAGCACCGCCAACCCCAAACCTGCGAGCAACATTGGTGCCGCGGCTTCACCGAGCAGCACTTGAGCCGGAACCGTGGTGAGGAACGCCACGGGCAGCACCAGGGTGAACAGCAGGCGCAAGGCGGGCGGATAGGCGTTGAGGGGATAACGGCCGGAGGCCAGCAGGGCCCGCAACACCTCGGTGGCATTCCAGGTTTTGACGAACCAGATGCTGGTGGCGGCGATCAGAAACCAGAGCGAATAGAGGATCAAGCCACCGGCCAACAGCATCACCAGCACGGTGAGCAGTGAGGACAAAGTGAGCACTACGCCGGCCTGATGGCTGCCCCAGGCCAAGAGCCCCAGCCCCAAGCCGATCTCCGGCAGCCCCGCCGGCGAGAGCGTGCGCAGCGACAACCAGAACTGGCTGTCGATCGGCTTGAGCAGCACGAAATCCAGGGTGCCCTCGCGCACGTGGGTAACGATCGCCCCGAGGTTCGGGCGCAACCAGGTGGTGGCCATGCCATCGAACACCGTATAGAGCCCCTGCACCATCAGGGCCTGGGCCCAGCTCCAACCCCCCAACGTCTGATCGGGGCCATAGAACAGCGAGAGCAAAAACAGGCTGCCGCTGAGGCTCATTGCCACCGCCAGCAGCTCAATCAACACGTTGGCCTGATATTCCAGCTGCACCGCCACGGCCGTGCCCCAGAAGCGACGCAGAGTTCGCCAGTACCTCCCCATCAGGCCCCCATGGCGCTGTAGCGCCGCACGCCGGCCCGCCAGAGCAGCAGCACCAGCGGCAACAGCAGGACGATCCAAGCCAGTTGCGCCCCGAAGCCTGCCAAAAGATCCACCGGCTGGCCCGCCAGCACCCGGGCCGGGAAGTCGATCAGATATGGGAAAGGCGTCCATTGGGCTACAGCCCGCACCGCCGGCGGGAACGCCGTGAGCGGCGCCAGTAAGCCTGAAAGGAACAGGAATGGAATGAACTGGAGCCGCTCCAAGGCACTGGCCTTCTCACTCCAGAAGCAGAGGGCCGCAATCAGGCTCTGGAACAGGAAGGCGATGGCAAAGGCCATCCAGGTGGCCAGCCAGGCCAGCAGAAAGCCCCCCAACGACGGCACCCAGAAGGCCTGGGGTTGCACCGCAAAGAACACAGCTGCTATTAGGGCTGCGAAGGGCAGACGGGTGAGCTGCTCACCGAGGTGGGCCGCCACATATCGCCAAAGCGGATGAAGCGGTTGCAGCAGGTAGGGCGAGAGCCGGCCGAGAAGAGCGTCTTCCTCGAAGGCATACACCACCCACACCACCGAGAACTGGCGCACCAGAAAAGCGCTGAGGAAATAGCGATCCAGGGCCGAACCATCCAGCCCCAACCCCGATCGCGCGTCACTGCCGCTCCAAACGCTGAGCATGATGAAGGGCAGCACCCCAGAGAGGGCCCAAAGGGCAATCTCGGCGCGGTACTCGAGCATGTGGGCGTACTGGGAGCCAAGAAGCACCCGGATGATCCGCCGGTTCAGCCCGAATACCCGCATCAGACGCGCCCCTGGCGGAACAACCCACCGATCAGCTCCTCGATCGGCGGATCGGTCACATCCAGATCGCGTACCGGGAAGCGATCCAGCAACTGCGCCACCACGGCGGTGAGCTGATCGCGGGGCACCAGCAGCCGCACATCACAGCCCTCCAACTGCTCCAGGCGCCCCAACCCCGCCAAGGCATCGGCTTCAACGGGCGACTCCAACTCGAGCCGCACCTCGCGCTCCGGTGCCAATTGATCGGCCAGCACCTCAAGGGGGCCGTCATGGAACAACCGCCCCTGGTGGATCAGCAGCACCCGGGGGCACAGGGCCGTGATGTCAGCCATGTAGTGGCTGGTGAGCAGCACCGTTGCCCCCGTGCGGCGGTTGTACTGCGCCAAAAACTGGCGCACCCGGGCCTGGGCATTCACATCCAGCCCCAGGGTCGGTTCATCAAGGAACAACACCTCCGGCTCGTGCAGCAGCGCCGCCAAGAGTTCGGCCTTCATCCGCTGACCCAGGGAAAGCTTGCGCACCGGCCGGGTGAGTTCCTCGCCAAGCTCCAGCAGATCGGCCAGCTCGTTGATCCGCCGTTGGGCTACACCATCCGGGATGCCATACACGGCAGCATTCACCCGCAGCGAATCCATCGGCGGCAGGTCCCAGAGCAGCTGCTGCTTCTGACCCATTACCAGGGTGATCCGGCGCAGGAACTCCGCCTGACGGCGCTGGGGCCGGTGCCCCGCCACATGCACCTCCCCGGCGCTGGGGTGGATCAAGCCGCAGAGCATCTTCAAGGTGGTGGTTTTGCCGGCTCCGTTGGCACCGAGAAAGCCCACCATCTCGCCGGGCTCGATCCGAAAGGAGACGTCCTGCACCGCCGTCACATCCCGCGTGCGACGGCGGACGAAATGGCGCAGGGTGCCAGCCAACCCGGGCTGCTTCTCGGCAACCCGATAGATCTTGCTCAGCCCCTCAACCTGAATCACCGAATCAGCTCAGATCCGCCAAGCGCTTGCGTGCCAGATCGGCCTGGGCCTGCTTCTCATCGAGGTTGGCCTGGCATTCCGCCACAACCTCCGGCGGGGCCTTGTCGGCGAAATTGGGATTCCCCAGCCGGCCCGCCAGGCCCTTGATCTCCTTCTCAGCCTTGGCGATGTCTTTCTCCAGACGGCCCTTGAGCGCATCGAGATCGACCAGGCCTTCGATCGGAAGCAGCACCTGCAGCTCACCGCTCACCCCCGCCAGGGCCTTGGCCACCGGAGCCGCATCGGCCTCCTGCGGCGCCATCACCGCCACCGACTCCGCCCGCGTCAACGCCGTGATGTCAGCCATGCCCTTGCTCAGCACCGCCGCCAGCTCGCCACGGCCGGTAACGAAACGCACCGGCACTGATTGGGAGGGCTTGAGACCCGCCACCGCGCGCAGGTTGCGCACCACACGGATGGCACTAATCAGCTCAGCGAAAGAGGCTTCCAAGGCATCATCCAGAGCGCTTTCATCCATCGCGGGCCAGGGCTGCAACGCCAGGAAGGTGGTCTCCGGCTCGCCGGTGACGCTGTGCCAGAGCTCTTCTGTGAGGTGGGGCATCAGCGGATGCAGCATCAGGTGCATCTGGCTGATCACCTTGGCCAGCACCTGCTTGGCCACCCGCTGATCAGCAAGGGCCTCGGCCGAGGGGTCCTCACCGGGATTGAGCCGGCGCTTGCTCAGTTCCAGATACCAATCGCAGACGTCGTTCCAGGCGAACTCGTAAAGCCCCTTGGCCGCTTCACCCAGGGCATAGCTGCTGTAGCGCTCGGCCGTCTCCCGGTTCACCCGGGCCAGGCGGGAGAGAATCCAACGGTCCGCCAACTGCAGTGCTGCGGGGTCGGGGTCGCCGAGTTGGTCCGGCGTTTCGCCGCCCAGGTTCATCAGGGCGAAGCGGGTGGCGTTCCAGAGCTTGTTGGCAAAGTTGCGCGAGGCCTCCACCGTGGCGGAGGTGTCCCTTTTGCGGTCGTAGTCCAGACGGATGTCCTGCCCCGCACCGGCCACCTCCCGCACCAAGGCGAAGCGCAAAGCATCGGTGCCGTAGCGCTCGATCAGCAGCAGCGGATCGATGCCGTTGCCGGCGCTCTTGCTCATCTTGCGGTTCTGCTCATCCCGCACCAGACCGTGGATGTAGACGTCTTGGAAGGGCATCTCGCCGGTGAAGGCGCCGGCCATCATCGTCATCCGGGCCACCCAGAAAAAGATGATGTCGAAGCCCGTCACCAGGGTGCTGGTGGGGTACCAGCGCTGCAGGTCCGCGCTATCGGCATCAGGCCAACCCAGGGTGGAGAAGGGCCACAAGCCACTAGAGAACCAGGTGTCGAGCACGTCTTCGTCCTGCTCGATCTCCGCCGCCGCGCCGTACTCCGCCTTGGCTTTTTCCAAGGCTTCAGCTTCGTTGCGGGCCACCACGTAAGGCGTGGTGTCGATGTACTTGCCGCCGGTCTCGCTGATCACGAACCAAGCGGGGATGCGATGGCCCCACCAGAGCTGGCGGCTGATGCACCAGTCGCGGATGTCGGTGAGCCAGTCGCGATAAACCTTCTCCCAGCGCTCGGGGATGAAGCGGGGATCCTGCTTCTCCAATGCCTCGCGGCAGCGAGCTGCCAGGGGTTCGGTTTTGACAAACCACTGGGTGGAGAGCAGCGGCTCCACCGGCACCTTGCCGCGGTCGGAATAGGGAACACTGTGGCGGTAGTCCTCCACCTTCACAAGCAGCCCCAGCTCCTCCAAGCCAGCCACCACGGCCTTGCGCGCCTCGAAGCGATCCAGCCCCTCGAACTGGCCGGCCTCCTTGTTCATCGTGCCGTTCTTACGCATCACCGTGATCTGGGGAAGACCGTGGCGCTGTCCGATGGCGAAATCGTTGGGGTCGTGGGCCGGCGTCACCTTGACGCAGCCGGTGCCGAAATCCTTCTCCACATGGTCGTCGGCCACGATCGGAATCTCCCGCCCCACGAACGGCAGCGTGAGGGTCTGACCCACCAGATGGGCATAGCGCTCGTCGGTGGGGTTCACCGCTACCGCCGTGTCGCCCAACATCGTTTCGGGCCGTGTGGTGGCCACCTCCAGGTGGCCGTCGCCGCTGCTGAGCGGATAGCGGAAATGCCAGAGGTGGCCGTCCACCTCCTTCATCTCCACCTCCAGATCGCTCACCGCCGAACCGGAAGCGGGGCACCAGTTCACCAGGTACTCACCGCGGTAAATGAGCCCCTGCTCGTGCAAGCGCACAAAGGCCTCCTTCACCGCCTCACTCAGGCCCTCATCAAGGGTAAAGCGCTGGCGCTTCCAATCAACGGAATACCCCAACCGCCGAAGCTGGCCCACGATGCGGCCACCGCTTTCGGCCTTCCACTGCCAGGCCCGCTCGAGGAATGCCTCACGGCCGAGATCATGGCGGGTCTTGCCCTCCTGGTGGAGCTGCTTCTCGAGGATCGTCTGCACCGCGATCGAGGCGTGGTCGGTACCGGGAAGGCAGAGCACGTTTTTCCCCGCCAGGCGCTGGTAGCGCACGATCGTGTCGATCAGGGCCGTGTTGAAGGCATGGCCCATGTGCAAGCTGCCGGTAACGTTCGGCGGCGGGATCACCACGGAGAACGGTTCACCGGGGGCCTTCGGGTCGGGATGAAACGCTCCCCGGTCTTCCCAGGCCTGCTGCCAGCGGGCCTCCGTGCCAACCGGGTCATAGGTCTTGGCCAGTTCGGGCACGGAAAGCTCAGCGGTTCAGCCGGCCATGCTCGCAAAGCCCTGCCCGCAATGGCCAACGTCCCTACCGTCGACCTATCGAAGCGATGGCATGGCCGCGATCGGGATCCAGCATCTGGCCTGGGCATCGCACTCGCCGTGACCAGCGCAGGCTGCAGCTCCTGGAGGCCACCGGTGGTGGTGAAGGTGGTGCGCACGATCAACAACACGGAAACCATTTCCAGCAAGGACTACGAACGGCTGCGGGAGGTGACCGAAGAAGCCATCGATCACATCAGAAGCGTGGATCCCCACATCCGCCCGCAACTGACCCTGTCTGCCCGGAAAAACTTCGTTGATGAAATCGCAGATCAAACCCGCAGCGGTTTTGGCCCGGATCTGCTGATCACCGACAGCGACACAGCCCTTGAGCTGTACAGGCGCAACTTTGTGGATCCAATGGAGCTTTCATCCGATGGAATGGCCCCCATCCAAGGAGCAAACCCACCGGTTCGGCAGCCCCTCCAATCAGCTCCAGGCCGAAGCAAAAAGCGATGCAGCCAACGATTTAACTGGCGAGACGTCGTAGGTAGTCCTCCTGGCCTCCGGCATTGATCCAACCGGTGGCGATCAACTTGGTGGCTCTCTCGTTCACCCGTCCGCGGTGAATGTGGGACGGACCAGCGGGAAAGATCACCAACTTGCCTCGCTCAGCCGGTTCGTGGTGGTCCTGCCAGTGGAACTCGGTGCCGGCCTCATCCACGTCGTTGCAATAGAGAATCCAGGCCAGCACCCGGTGGACCGGTTCGGTGGCCTCATCGCTGATGGTCCAATCGCAGTGCCACCGCTTGAACCCTTCCCCCGGGGCGTAGTGCTGGAGGTTGAAGATCGGATTCACAAACAGACTCTGCTGGGGGCAGCACTGCCGGAACAGCGGCCGGTCCTGCAGATAACGCTCCAAGCCGGCCGTCACCCCACGCAGGATCAGTTGCGACAGGGCAAAGGATTCGGGTTCTGAGCGATCAATCGCCACCAGGCTGATGTCGGTGCTCTGCTTCGCCGGTTCCCCCTCACCCTCGGGCCCGAAGGCCACGCCAGGCCGCTGCAAATCCACCCGGCGGTCGAAGAATTCACGCACCGCATCCGCCACCGAGACGTAACCGGGATTGGTGTAGCGCCCGATCAGGTTCATGCCGCAGCCTCCAAACGAGGAATCGCCACCACAGCATCGAGCTGCTGCCAACGCACCTGGTCAGCCACCACATGGCCCTGCAACTGCACTTGCTCAATCACCGTGGCAGCACGCTCCAGATCAAGGGGAACACCCGGGCCCATCGGCAGCACCAGCACCTGCTGCTCAGCCGGATCGGCCATCACCTGAAGATCGAGGGCCTCCAGCTCCCGCTCAAAGAACACCCGCCGCATCCGGGTGGTGAGGCTTGGTCCAAGCGCCTCGACGAAACGGGCCATGCCAGCTTCATCCCCGGAGCTGCCGCAATTCAGCGACAACCAAATCAACAGTTTCACCCAACTTTCTGCCGTCCACAGGGGTTGGAAGCTCTCCCGGTGTTGCCGCACCAGCTCAGCGATTGAAAAATCAAACAGCGTGGCCTGCAGGCCAGTGGCATCAGCGGAATCCATGCTGTTCATCCTCTCCTGCGAAAGGTCAAAATGGGATGACTGGCTATTCGCACCATGGCCCTGGACCTGAACGATCCCGAACTCGAGTTCTCAGATCTGGTCTACGCCTATCAGAGCTGGGTGATGGCGGTGATCAATGACGAAAAGCTGGACAGCGACGACAAGCTGCTCACCGATGACATTGCCGAGGACGCACTGAACTCCATGCGGTTTCTCCCCGGTGAGGTGACCAGCGCCATCGAAACCAGCCTGGCCCGCGTCTACGACGTGGACGCCGACGAACTGGCCGAGCTGCTCTTCCCAGAGGACTGAGCCCAGGCTCACGGGCCGCAATGCCGGAGACCCCTTATCTGCTCGGAACGCACACCGAGGAGCTGGAACGCCTGCGCTTTCAGCACACGCTCTGGCGCCCGATTGCACAAGCCGCCTGGCAGCGCGCCGGGCTCCAAAAGGGTCAGTCCGTCCTCGACCTGGGGGCGGGGCCAGGTTTCGCTGCAGCAGATTTGGCCGACGTTGTGGGTGCCCAAGGTCGCGTCCTGGGGTTGGAGCGCAGCGAGGCTTACGTGGTATCGGGTCGCCACATGGCAGAGCAGGCCGGCTTGCATCAACTGGAGCTCCGTTTACAGGATCTACTCAGCGATCCCTGGCCGGAAGAATCCTTCGATCTGATCTGGTGCCGCTGGGTGGCCATGTTCTTGCCCCAATTGGAGCCCCTCCTTACTGGTGTGGCCCAATGCATCGCACCGGGCGGCCGTTGGCTCCTCCATGAATACGTTCACTGGGACACGTTCGGGCTGCATCCCCACGGGCGGGCGATTCAGCGGTTTGGCAAGGCCTGTCAAACGAGTTTTCGTCAGGACGGGGGCGATCCCGACGTGAACCGGAAACTGCCCGGTTTGCTGCACCAGGGCGGATGGCAGATCGAGCACCTGAAGCCAATCCCCGTGTTGGGTGATGCCGCCTCCATGGCCGGGCAATGGATGGAGCGGTTTGTTCTGGTGTTCGGCCAGCAACTCCAACAGCTCGGCCACTGGAATGCGGACGACGCACTGGAGGCTCAGGACGAAATCGCCCGCGCCCACGCTGATCCTGGTTGCTACTGGGTTGGACCAACCGTGCTGGAGGTCCTGGCACGACGCCCCTGAAAGCAAACTCGGCACAATGGCGTCACGCTTCCTCGATCCATGGGTTGGTCCGCAGCTGACATCCCGAACCAGCAAGGGCGCACTGCGCTGATCACTGGGGGCAACAGCGGTTTGGGCCTTGAAACCGCGCGCGCCTTGAAACGCTGCGGGGCCACTGTGGTGCTGGCGTGCCGCAGCCCCCGCAAAGCCGAGACGGCCAAACAAGACTTGCTGCAAGACCGGAACGGGGGAGCGGTGGATCTGGTGGACCTGGATCTGGCGGACCTGACCAGCGTGCAAAGGGCGGCGGCCACCGTTGGCGAGCGCTACGGCTGCCTTGACCTGCTGATCAACAACGCAGGTGTGATGGCACCGCCGCGTCGCACCACCGCCCAGGGGCATGAACTGCAGTTCGGGGTGAATCACCTGGGGCACATGGCCCTGACCCAGGCCCTGCTGCCGCTGCTGCAGAACCGGCCCGATCCCCGCATAGTGACGGTGACCTCCGGGGCGCAGTACTTCGGCAAGATCCGCTGGGATGACCCCAGTTGGAGCAAGGGCTACGACCGCTATAGGGCCTATGGCCAAAGCAAACTTGCCAACGTGATGTTTGCCCTCGAGCTGGATGCACGCCTGCGCGAGCAGGACAGCCCCATCCGCTCCCTGGCGGCCCATCCCGGAGTCGCGCGCACGGAACTCCAACCCACCGCGATCGCCAGCGTGGGCAACCGCTTCGAAGCCCTGGTCTACCGGCTGATGGATCCCCTTTTTCAGAGCGCCAGCATGGGTGCTCTGCCGCAACTGCATGCCGCCACCGCGGCAACGGCGCAGGGTGGCGAGCACTACGGCCCTGAGCAGTTAGGCGGATTGCGGGGGGCACCGACACTCTGCCGAGTTGCCCCAGCAGCAAGCCAACCCGCCGAACGGCAGCGGCTCTGGAGCTTGAGCGAGCAGCTGATCGGTGGCTGAAGCCAGCGCTGTGATGTTGAGTGGCTGCAGGTTGGTCGCCCTTTAAAACCATGGCCACTCGCCCTTCAACCCAGATCAATGCACGCCAGAAGGTTTTGCTGACGAGCCTCCAGGCCTGTGGTGATGAGATGAGCGGACAGCAACTTCACCGCAGCCTGGAGCCCGACCAAGCCATGGGCCTGGCCACGGTGTATCGCAATCTGCGGCAGCTGCAGCAACGGGGGCTGTTGCGCTGCCGTCACCTGCCCAATGGCGAAGCGCTCTACGCGCCGCTGGAGCGGGATCGCCACCACCTCACCTGCGTCGATTGCGGCAAGACACAAGCGCTCGACCACTGCCCAATTCACGACCTGGAGGTGCCCGAAGACGGGCGCAAAGGCTTCGATCTCCTGTTTCACACGCTTGAATTCTTCGGTCTCTGTAGCGACTGCCGCGAGCGGCAGCAAAGTCCGTCATGACCCTGGCCGCCACTTACTACGGAGCCAATGGCTGGTTGCTCGAATTCGATGATCTCTGCGTTCTGGTGGATCCCTGGCTGCGCGGCAGCCTGAGTTTCCCCCCGGGAGAATGGCTGCTGAAGGGGGAGCTTCCCTGCGAGCGCAACGTGCCCGAGAAGCTAAACCTGCTGTTGCTCACCCAGGGGCTCGCAGACCACGCCCATCCGGAGACCTTGGCGTTGCTGCCCAAGGATCTGCCCGTCATTGGATCGGTGGCCGCAGCAACGGTGGTGGAACGCTTGGGCTTCACCAGCGTGCAAGCTCTCTCCCCTGGAGAGAGCACCACCCGCCAGGGCCTACAGGTGCGAGCCAGCACCGGTGCACCAGTGCCGACTGTGGAAAACGGCTATCTGCTTGAGCATCCGGCCGGATCGCTCTATCTGGAACCCCACGGTTTTCTCGATCCAGCCCTGGAGCCGCAACCGCTGGATGCCGTGATCACGCCGATGGTGGATCTGGGGTTGCCCGCGCTTGGGGCGTTTGTCAAAGGCTGTTCGGTGGTGCCGCAACTGGTGGAACGCTTCCAACCCACCACGGTCCTCGCCAGCACCTCCGGCGGCGATGTGCACTTTGGCGGCGTCCTGAGTCGGGCCCTGCAAATGAAAGGATCTGTTGCCAGCACTGGAGCCCAGCTGCCGGCCAGCTGCAGCTGGACCGATCCAACACCGGGGGAGCGTCTGCTGCTGAAAAACTGATTTTCGGATTAAGCTTTGTAACAGCAGATTCAGTTCGATGAAATCTCCGCAAGCCAACGATTCTTGGTTCCAGGGCGTCGCCGCCCGCGACATCCACATGGAGCAGCTCAAAAAGGCAGAACGCTTCAACGGCCGTGCCGCCATGCTCGGCATCGTGATCGGAATCATCACCGAAGGGCTTACCGGTGCAGGCATCGTTCACCAGATCGGGCTGGGCCCCCTGGTGGATGGCTATGCCGCCTGCCGCACCCAATTCCTGCCCTTCTGCTTCTGATTTTTGAGGGGGATCACCCCCCGATGACGAGAATGGGGCGATTCACGTTCGAATCGAATGGCTGCTGACAAGGAACTACTGAAGGAAGTGGCCCTAGAGCTTTGGAACACCACCAAGAAGCTCCGTCCCGGCCTGCCCAAAGCGCCTCGGTCCCAGCTGGTCTTGAAAGCACTGCTCACCATCGGTGACATGAGCGATCAGCTAGAAGCCGCCATGGTGCTCGGGGTGATTGAAGCGCAGGAACCCGACGACGAGCCCCTGCAAGGAGAAGCGGCCGGCGAAGACAAGACGGTGTCTGAAGAGGATGCCAAAACAGAGCGTGAAACCCCCCGGGTGGTTCGCAAACGCTCCAGCAGCCGCTGATTCAGACCGAGATCTGAAGCAGGCGAAACGAAAAGGACGCCTCCAACTGACAGGCAGCCATTACCCGCTCCATCCTGAACGGGTAATGGCTCCTTTCGCATTGAAACTCCGCACCGTGGCTGCTCTCGCTGCTTGGTTTTTTGCTCTTGGTCTTAGGGCGTGTGCTCAGAAAGTCCGCCAAGGTCACGGACCTGAACAATTCCAAGGCAACGTGATGGGCGAGGCCTGCGAACCCGCATAAGAAAGGCGGCTCAACGCCGCGAAGAAACCACCGCCGCAGCGACAGCGAGGGCAACGATTCCAGTCATCCAAATGCTGTTCTGGCGTGTCAACAACCATGCAGCGTTGCGGGAGAACGACAGCCGGCCGATCGACAGAAGTGCGGTGAGACCCACCAGCAAAACCACAGGGACCACTACAGCCAGGAGCAGTTGCATCAGCACATGCCTTCAGAGGCCAACAGTTCAAAGATGGCTCGTTCGCGCGCTGAGTAGTTTTTAACTCCCGACTCACAGCTTGAATCTTGTATTTGCTGATCGTCACAGCCGGTTTCATCGGTCTGCTCTGGTTGACGCAGAACCTGATCCGAAGCGGCATGGATGACGGCGGCAACGGTTGAAAGCGCACAACGACGAACAACATCAAGATCCGCGCAGACACCCATGAGTCATGTCCATCGGCATCTTGATCTCAATCCTGACGGGCGGCTTCCTTCTCGGATTTGTGTTCTCAGCCCTGAAGCTGCCTCTGCCGGTGCCTCCCTTGGCAGGATTAATCGCTGCAGCGGCCTGACTGGGAGGGTCGGCAACCTTTGAACTCGATCGCCAACAGTGGCTGCTTTAAAAGCAACCGCTCATGCCATCCGCCGGAGGCTTGTGACTTCGGCGTCGAGCAACGTCATCACACCAACGATCGCATCAGTGATTGTCGCCACGATCAGCAGGGCGTACAGGTCAAACAACATGAGACCTCCTGCATCTGATCTAGGTCTGCTGCCCCCTTAATGGGAATAGGGGAGAAGCCTCACCCCTGCATTTGGGTTGACCCAGCCGCGGCTGAGCTGTTTGAGAAATCGTCAGCGGCGAATCTGCTCTCTTCGAGCCTGATCTGCTTCCTCTTTCAAGAAACGACGATGTTGGGCCGATGCATAGCCGCTGAGGTCAATTCGGCTGGCATTACTGCCAACCTTTCGCCACTCCCTTGAGGGAGTGCTGGATCTTCGGTTCATGGAATCGAGTTATCGGATCTCGCGCAGTGGGCCTTCAATCAGGCTCTTTGGCGTACTCCCACCTTTGCACACCTCCCTTCTCAGAGCAAAAAAGCCAATGCTGGTGGTTGCTTTGGGGGAATGGGCGATACTGGGATCGAACCAGTGACAATCTCCTTGTAAGGGAGGTGCTCTACCTCTGAGCTAATCGCCCCACCGGGCAGATTCTGCCCTAACGCGTCAGGTTGGGGGCGCAAGGAAGCTCTAGAGACTTGGCAAGGGGTCGCCGCCACGACCAAAGCATCTGGATTCTGAGCCTGCCGCTCGGCATCGCCGTTGGATTGGTGCTGGGATGGGCGGAAGGTTTGATCGCCGCAGCCAGCTGTTGGGCCGGTGGTCTGTGGCTGTCCCCCGATCTCGACACCCGCTCCAATGCGCTGCGACGGTGGGGAGCCCTCGGCTTTCTCTGGTGGCCCTATCGCCTCCTGATTCCCCATCGCTCGCTCTGGTCCCATGGCCCGGTGCTGGGAACGACCGCGCGCCTAGGGGTACTGCTCACCTGGTGCTTAATCGTCACCCTGGCGGTTCCTACGCTCTCGCCAGCGATGCTCCTGGCGGCGCTGCAGCAGCTGATGCATCAGCACCCACAAGAGTTAATCGCTCTGCTGGTGGGCTTGGAGGGCAGCGCATGGATCCACCTAGTCCTCGATGGCGACCCATGGCCCCAAGAATGGTCGAAAAAACGACAGCGGTGAGAAGGTGGACCTTGCCCCAGTTGTTGACCCTGCATGGCCAACGCTCCGTCTGATGCCATAGAACGTTTGGTCGATGTTGTGGCACAACTCAGGGATCCAACAACGGGTTGCCCATGGGATCTGGAACAAACCCATGCATCCCTGGTGCCCTACGTGCTGGAAGAGGCCCACGAGGTGGCTGATGCGATCCGTCATGGCGATGACCACCACCTCAAGGAGGAACTCGGCGACCTTCTCCTCCAGGTAGTGCTTCATGCACAGATCGCTGGAGAAGAGCAACGCTTCGATCTCAATGCGATTGCCGATGGCATCAGCGAAAAGCTGATCCGGCGTCACCCGCATGTGTTCGGCGATGCCCACACCAGCACCAGTGACGAGGTGCGACGCAGCTGGGAGGCCATCAAGCTGAAGGAGCAGGCAGAGGCACTGGCTTGCTCCACCAGTCCCCTCAGCGACCAGCTCAGCACCAAGGTGCGCTGCCTACCGGCGCTGGCTGGAGCGATGACCATCTCAAAGAAAGCAGCCAAGGCCGGCTTCGAGTGGGATGACATGGCCGGCGTCTGGGAGAAAGTCCATGAGGAGCTGGACGAACTCATGGAGGCGGTGGCCAGCGGCAACCAAGGCCATGCCCAGGAGGAACTGGGCGATCTGCTGTTCACCTTGGTGAACGTGGCCCGTTGGTGCCAAATCGAGCCCGAAGAAGGCCTCGCCGGCACGAATCAGCGCTTCCTCGACCGTTTCTCTCGCGTTGAAGCCGCCCTGGGTGGAGATCTGCAGGGCCACAGCATCGACGAATTGGAAACCCTCTGGAAGCAGGCCAAGGCGGCGATCCGGGCGGAACAATCCTGATCGTCTTACGTCATTAATCTTCCGGGTATGGCCGGCTGCGCCGTTGACGCTTTAGGTCACCACGCTTTTTCTTCGTGTCCAATCGCCGCTTCACCGCACCGCGACCCGGCCGGGTGGCTTTGCGGGAACGAGGCGGTGGCTGTAAGCCCTCCCTCAGCAGCTCCCCCATGCGATGTAGTGCCTTCTGACGGTTCTGCCACTGGGAGCGTTCTTCAGCGACCACAACCCGCAAACAACCATCCACCAACCGGGGCTGGAAATGTTCCAGCAGTCGGGCGCGGCGAAATGGACCCAGACAAGTGCAGTTCGCCACGTCCAGCAACAACTCGACGCGGGAATCGGTGGTGTTGACTCCCTGCCCACCAGGACCGGATGAACGGCTGAACCGCCAACGCAGCTCCTTAGATGGAATAGTCAACCGCTCGTTCACGACCAGGTCTTGCACCGCCGTTCTCCTGGACCAAGGACAACAGGATGATCCGCCACGGTGATGTGTCGGAAGAGGAGAGACGTGCTTCGAACCTGTGATCTAGCCGCACTACGAAAGCCTTGATCTGACGAGTAAGGCTTTGGAGCTGCCCTCTTCCACAGCAGCTCCCCAACCAAACACTTTTGACCTCCACAAATTGCGTTCGTCAATCCCTAAAGCACTACATCTGGTGTTTGAGAACAGGCCCCCCGGGTCCTTAGCTGGAAAGATGCCCACCGCGCCCCATGAGCAACTGGATTGACGAAGAGCACCGCGGCGTCCGCTACGGATTGAAGGGAGAGGTGCTGGTCGAAGAGACCAGTCCGTTCCAGCGAATCAGCGTGATTCGCAGTGAGCGCTATGGACGGGGGCTGCTGCTGGATGGCTGCTGGATGACAGCAGAGCAGCAGGAACGCCACTACCACGAGGCTTTGGTGCATCCAGCGCTGTGCAGTGCCAGCTCGATCGAACGGATCCTGGTGATCGGCGGCGGAGACGGCGGCACCGCAAGGGAATGCCTGCGCCATCCAGATGTCCAGCGCCTGGACATGGTGGAGATTGACGAGCGGGTGGTGGAGCTCAGCCGAGAGCACCTCCCCGACATCGGTGGATCTGCCTGGTCCGATCCGAGGTTCCAGCTCACGGTGGGAGATGGCATCGCCTGGGCCGCCGATGCCGAAGACCAGAGCTACGACGTTGTCTTGGTGGATGGCTCTGACCCCGCCGGACCGGCAGAAGGCCTGTTCAACCGCGCCTTCTTCGAGAACTGCCGACGTCTGCTCAAGCCCGGGGGCGTGTTCGGCACACAGAGCGAATCTCCCGAAGCCTTCCACGATGTCCACATCGCCATGGTGCGCCTGTTGCGCGAAGTGTTTGACCACGCCGACCCGCTCTATGGCTGGGTGCCGATGTATCCCAGCGGCTGGTGGAGCTGGACCTTCGCCGCGATGGGAACACCCCGCTACCGCACTCCGGATCCCGAGCGCAGCAAGGCCATCGCCCCAGGCTGCAAGATCTGGTCACCGCGCTGGCAGCGGGGAGCCATGGACGCCATCCCCGCCTTCGTGGAACGGGAGTTGCAGTCATGACGGTCTATCCGCCGAATGGGCTGTTCGACAGCGACGGGACCATTTTCATGGGCTCCAGGCGCAACCCCGCCGACTGCCGTGTTGGCCTCTTTGGTGTGCCCTACGACGGCACCACCTCCTTTCGGCCTGGCACGCGCTTCGGCCCGGCCGCCATCCGAGAGGTGAGTGCTGGGCTGGAGACCTATTGCCCCCAACTCGAACTGGATCTGGAGGATCTTGACTTTGCCGATCTTGGTGCCGTTGAGATTCCCTTTGGCAACCCTGAGCCCGTTGTAAACAAGGTGAAGCAGGCGACCGAAGCCGTGCTGGCACTGGGTCTCAGGCCTCTGATGCTGGGCGGAGAGCATTCGATCAGCTCCGGTGCCGTGGAGGCCGTGGCGCAACGCTACCCCGAGCTGGTGCTGGTGCAGCTGGATGCCCATGCCGATCTCAGGAATAGCTGGCTGGGGGCCCGCCACAGCCATGCCTGCGCCATGCGCCGCTGTTTGGAGATTCTTCCCAGCCAGACGCTGTTTCAACTCGCGATCCGCAGTGGCACGCGGGAAGAATTCACCGAACTGCACGAGAGCGGCCGGTGGATGCCCAGCATCGATGCCCTTCAAAAGGCCCTCGCTCCCTTGAGAGGAAAACCGATCTATCTCACCGTCGACCTGGACTGGTTTGACCCCTCAGTTCTGCCGGGTACGGGCACCCCTGAACCCGGTGGTTACCACTGGTCTGATTTCGCCAGCCTGATCGCGGTGCTCCGGGAGCATCATCTGGTGGCGGCCGATGTGGTGGAACTGGCACCGCAACTCGACACCAGTGGGATCAGCTCCGTGCTGGCCGCCAAGGTGACCCGCAGCCTGCTCCTCCTGCTGGGTGCCGATCAATAGAAGTGACGCGCATCAGTGCGCTGCTGCCGCAATCGGTTGTGCTGTTTGCTGAGCAATTGCAGCACCAGCGTTGGGTGCCGGTGAATGAGCGCCAAAAAATTGGTGCGGCTCAGGCGGAACAGCGAAACGGGCGTCACCGCTGTGGCATCACGGCTATGACACTCGGTCGTATCAATTAAATCCTCATAGAAAAACAACTCACTGGGACCGAAGCGGATGCGGTTCAACGGACCGCTGCTCAGTTCCACCCATCCCCGTTCAATCACATGGATGTACTGCACAGTCTCGCCGGCGCGGAACACGGTTGTGCCGGTGGGAAGGGTCAGGCGATCCACCTCAGGCTGTTCCTGGATGAGTTCCAGAGGAGTCAGCGGAGCTGAGGCGGACAAGGCAACAACGTGGGTTGGCTGCAGTATCCCGCGATCAGCAGGTGGAGGCCATCAGCAAGGGCGGAGCCATGGATGGATCCAGGCTCACGTCAAGCTGCGATCCAGTTCCAGCTGACGCTCACCAACGCCGCTGCTCTGCAGAGCCGGAAGCTTGGGGGAACGGGGGGTCCAGTGGTGACAGACCATCAGATCCGCCAGCTCTGCATGCACCTCCAACCGTCGCAGTCGGCACCACCCCTTCGCACTTGCCGGCAGAGTGCAGTACTGACAACTGCGACAGCAGGAGCTGGTGGCCAAACAAGCGCCCCGGAAACGCGCTCAAGCTAGTGACGTCCTACAAAAAAGACCATGGAGAGGGGCAAATTTCCGGGTTCCCTTCCGGATCGTGAAGCCCTCCATAAGAATGCGCTTCCCATCCGCCGCCCCCATGTCTCTGCAGCGCACTCCCCTGTTCGAGTCCTGCCGCAACGCCGGGGGCCGCATGGTGCCGTTTGCCGGCTGGGAGATGCCAGTTCAGTTCAGCGGCCTGATCCAAGAACACAAGGCCGTACGCGAACGGGTCGGCATGTTCGACATCTCCCACATGGGTGTGCTGCGCCTCGAAGGCGCCAATCCCAAGGACGCGCTGCAAGGGCTGATCCCCAGCGACCTGCACCGCATCGGTCCCGGCGAAGCCTGCTACTCCGTTCTGCTGAACGAGCGCGGCGGCATTCGCGACGACCTCATCGTTTACGACTGCGGTGCCATCGATGCCGAACGGGGCGCGCTGGTGCTGGTGATCAATGCCGCCTGTGCCGACAGCGACACCGCCTGGATCCGTTCACAGATGGAACCTGCCGGCCTCACGGTGACCGACATCAAAAACGGCGGGGTGCTGCTCGCTCTCCAGGGCCCTGACGCCATGGGATTGCTGCAGGAGCTGAGTGGTGAAGACCTCAGCGGCTTGCCCCGTTTCGGCCACAGGATGCTCAGTCTCAACAGCCTGAGCCAACCGGTGTTCAGTGCTCGCACGGGCTACACCGGCGAAGACGGTGCAGAACTGCTGCTCAACGCCGACGACGGACAAAAGCTCTGGCAAATTTTATTGGATCGCGGTGTCGCCCCCTGCGGCCTGGGGGCGCGGGACACCTTGCGGCTGGAGGCCGCCATGCACCTCTACGGGCAGGACATGAACGATGAAACCAACCCCTTCGAGGCGGGGTTGGGTTGGCTCGTGCACCTGGAAATGCCCATGGATTTTGTCGGCCGAAAGGCACTGGAGCAGGCGGCGGAATCCGGCCCCGCCAAACGCCTAGTGGGGCTCAAGCTGCAGGGCCGCGCCATCGCCCGCCACGACTATTCCGTCATGCACAACGGGGAGACAGTTGGCATCGTCACCAGCGGCACCTGGTCCCCCACCCTGGAAGAAGGAATCGCCCTGGCCTACGTGCCCCCATCCCTCGCCAAGCTCGGCACCGAACTGAGTGTTGAGATCCGCGGCAAGGCCCAACCGGCAACGGTCGTTCGCAAGCCCTTCTACAAGCGCGCCTGAAGCTCACCGCTGCTGTGGGAAACTCGCTCTTCTCCAGTTGAGACATCCCATGCGCAGCAACGGTTGCGGTGACCTGCGCGAACAGAACATCGATCAGAAGGTGCAACTGTGCGGCTGGGTAGATCGACGCCGTGATCACGGTGGGGTGATTTTCATCGACCTGCGGGACCGCAGCGGCACGGTGCAGATCACGGTGGATCCGGATCTGGGCGCCGACGCCTTCGCCGTTGCCGAGCATCTGCGCAGCGAAACCGTGTTGCAGGTTGAGGGGAAAGTGCGGGCCCGGCCGGGCGAATCCCTGAACGAGAAGCTGGCCACGGGGGCCGTGGAAGTTCTGGCCAGCGGCATCACCGTGCTGAACAACGTGAAGGGCAACCTGCCCTTCCCCGTGTCGGTGCACGACGAAGAGAACACCCGCGAAGAGCTGCGGCTGCGCCACCGCTATCTCGATCTGCGCCGCAAGCGCATGAACGACAACCTGCGGATGCGGGCCCAGACCATCCAGGCCGCTCGACGCTTCCTGGAGGATGCCGGCTTCATCGAAGTGGAGACCCCGGTGCTGACCCGCTCCACACCGGAAGGTGCCCGCGACTACGTGCTGCCCAGCCGGGTCTGCGGCGGCGAGTGGTTTGCCCTGCCCCAGTCCCCCCAGTTGTTCAAACAGCTGCTGATGGTAGGCGGCATCGAGCGCTACTACCAGGTGGCCCGCTGTTTCCGCGACGAAGACCTACGCGCCGACCGCCAGCCGGAATTCACCCAGCTGGACATCGAGATGAGCTTCATGGATCAGGAGCAGATCCTGGAGCTGAACGAATCCCTGATTTGCGCCATCTGGAAGGCCATAAAGGGCATCGAACTGCCGCGGCCCTTCCCCCGCATGACCTGGCATGACGCCATGGAGCGGTATGGCACCGACCGGCCCGACACCCGCTACGGCATGGAGCTCACCAACGTGAGCGACATCGTCAAGGACATGGGCTTCAAGGTGTTCAGCGGTGCCGTGAAATCCGGCGGCGCGGTGAAGTGCATCGCAGTACCCAACGGCAACGATGCGGTGAGCAACGTGCGGATCAAGCCCGGCGGCGATGTGTTCAGTGAAGCCCAGAAAGCCGGTGCCGGTGGCTTGGCCTTCATCCGCGTGCGCGACGGCGGCGAAATCGACACGATCGGCGCCATCAAGGACAACCTCAGCGATGAGCAGAAGCAGGAGCTGCTCAGCCGCACCGGCGCGGAACCCGGCACCCTGCTGCTGTTCGGCGCCGGCGACACCGCCACGGTGAACAAGGCCCTCGACCGGGTGCGCCAATACCTGGCCAAGGAGCTGGGCATGGTTAAGGCCGACCGGGACAACAACCAGTGGAACTTCCTCTGGGTGGTGGACTTCCCGATGTTCGAGTTCAACAGCGACGAGAACCGTTACGAGGCCCTGCACCACCCATTCTGCGCTCCCAATGCTGAAGATCTCGGCAGCAATGCGTCGAAATGGGCTGACACCCTGCCAGCAGCCCGGGCCCAGGCCTACGACCTTGTGCTCAATGGCCTTGAGCTCGGCGGCGGCTCCCTGCGCATCCATGACTCCGCCTTGCAGCGCCAGGTGTTGCAGACGGTTGGCTTGCCCCTCGAGGAGGCCCAGGAGCAATTCGGCTTCCTCATGGACGCTCTCGATTTAGGCGCACCTCCCCACGGCGGCTTGGCCTTCGGTGTGGACCGGATGGTGATGCTGCTGGCCGGCGAAGAATCCATCCGCGACACCATTGCCTTCCCCAAGACCCAGCAGGCCCGCTGCCTGATGACCAATGCCCCAGGGGGCGTGGCCGACAAGCAGCTGGAGGAACTGCATGTGGCCAGCACCTGGGTCGAGCCCAGCGACGAGGACGTCTGAGTCGAGCTGACTCAGCTCCGACAGTGAACCTTTAGCAGCAAAGCCCCGGTCTCTGGATCGTCTTGATTGGCATAGACCTGTCCTTCAAGGTGCCGCAACGCTTGCCGATCGATGCGTCGGGACAACCCCAACGGTTTGGGAAAACTGCGAATCGATCCTTCAGCGAAGCTTTGTGCTGTGTGGATGGCTTCATGGTTAAGAACGCGCCGAAATGCTTGGGTTCCCCTGCCTACAACGGAGTGACTAATCCGCATTTCGCCACGTCATGGATTCCACTCACCTGACGCACCAAGGCGATTCGGTTCTGCGATCACCACGGTGACGCCATTTCGATCCAACGCGGCCAAGAGGTTTTTGATTGACGCAACGTCGCTTTGCGTAATCCGGTGGAGAGCGCAACAAGGCTTGAATGTCTCGCAAAGGCAACTCCGGAGCACCGGGCCTCTGCCGGTGGGTGTATTCCTAACGACCTTTGTCATTCACAACCAAGCGCGGCTGCCACTGGCGGTCGTTTTGGGCACGCACGTCAAGAACCAAGCGTTGATTCGCGACACCGATTTCCAAAAAATCCGGCAAACCAGCCAGCTGGATCGGAGCGTATGTCACTCCAGACGGAAGGGGCTCGACGATCGAGGTTTCTGAAACTGCTGACGCAGAACAAGCCAAGTTCCCGTCAGGAGAGCCAGAACGATCAATCGCTGACCCAGTCAGAACGACGGACTTGACGTGCCCACAATGACTCCCAAGCGTTGTGATGCCCAGCTCCCCAGAAACGAATGGCATGACCTAGGGGCTTAACCAGATCCCGAAGGGATTCAGCGCTTTTTGAGCACCGCAGTCAACGACGAGGAACCCTGAAGTTGGACTTCACCACGGCCAGCTTTTGCCCAGCAAGCCCCGACGGACAGGGGGAACCCGTGAGCGCCGCAGCAGCGGCACGACGGATCTGCTGCGACTTTATCTCCAGGACATTGGCCGGGTCGACCTGCTCACCAATGAAGAGGAGGTCACCCTGGCCCGTCTGGTACAGCGCCGCGAAGCGCTGCTGCTGCAACAACGAGAGTTAGCCGAGAGCGATGCTGCAATCGCAGAGCTGCACCGTCTCGAAGAACTACAACGCCGCGAGGCCAACCAGCACAGCCACTGGCCAACTAAGCAGGAATGGGCCCGGGCGGCCGGACTGCCGTTGGAGGCGTTACAGGAGCGGATCGATCTGGGCTACCAAGCCTGGGCTGAACAGGCCCAACTGGAAGCCAAAGAGCTGAGATTGGCTCTCCGCAATGGTCGGCGAGCCAAGAACCACATGATTCAGGCCAACCTGCGCCTGGTGGTGGCGGTGGCGAAGAAATATCAGCAACGGGGCATGGAAATCCTCGACCTGGTCCAAGAAGGAACGCTCGGGCTGGAACGGGCTGTAGAGAAATTCGATCCCACCCGAGGCTTCCGCTTCAGCACCTACGCCTACTGGTGGATCCGTCAGGGCATCACGCGGGCCATCGCCACGCAGAGCCGAACCATTCGCTTGCCTGTCCACGTGACCGAAAAACTGAACCGGATCAAACGGGTCCAGCAAGAGATTGCGAGCAACGAAGGACGCATCGCCTCAATCGCAGACCTCTCGCGCGAGCTGGGCATCAGTGAGGAGACCGTGCGCCAGACCCTGGCCAGGGTGCCGCGATCAGTCTCACTCGACACCCGTGTCGGCCGTGACCAAGACACCCAGCTCGGGGACCTAATCGAAGACGGCCATGCCACCCCCGAGCAAACCCTGACCATCGACGAACTCCACAACGATCTGGAGGATCTCCTGGACGAACTCACCAGCAGAGAGGCCGCTGTCCTGCGAAGACGCTTTGGCTTGGAGGACGACACTCCCCAGACCCTGGCCCAAATCGGGGAAGAACTGAAACTCTCCAGAGAGCGTGTTCGTCAGATCGAAACCCGCGCCCTGCTCAAACTGCGACAACCCCAACGACGCAGCAAAGTCCGGGATTACATCCAGAGCCTTGATTCCTGAACCAACCGTCCAACTCTCACCACCACGCCATGGACATTGACATCGGTCGTTCCCAAGAGCAGCGCGACACCATCGCCGATGGACTCGGCGACTTTTGGCGGACACCTACGTGCTGTACAGGAAAACCCACGGTTTTCACTGGAATGTCCCCGGGCCGATGTTCAACACGCTGCACCTGATATTGATGACGCAGTACACCGAGCTTTGGACCGCACTGGATGAAATTGCCGAAGGGATCCGACCCCTCGGCCTGACGGCCCCCCATGGCGGCAGCACCCTGGCGTGCTTGTCCTCCATCCCGGAAGCCGAGCGAAATGCTCCGGCCTTGGACATAGTGCGGGAGCTGGTGGCCGACCCTGAAGCGGTGGCACGAACAGCGCGCAGCATGTTCTCCCTGGCTGATGCGGCCGACGATCAACCCAGTTCAGATCTCTTGACCCAACGCCTCCAGGTGCATGACCCCCCCTGGTTGTTGCGCAGCCTGCTCGAGAACTGACGCATCACGCGCGTGGGCCCTGGAGACCATGACCGACGCCAGCTAATTTGAATAATCGCCCGGCAGGTCATGGCCAAATTCGTCTTCATCACCGGTGGTGTGGTGTCCAGCATTGGCAAGGGGATCGTGGCGGCAAGCCTCGGTCGGCTGCTGAAGTCGCGGGGCTACAACGTTTCGATCCTCAAGCTGGATCCCTACCTGAATGTGGATCCCGGGACGATGAGCCCGTTCCAGCATGGTGAGGTCTTTGTGACCGAAGACGGCGCCGAAACCGATCTCGACCTGGGCCATTACGAGCGCTTCACCGACACCGCGATGTCACGTCTGAACAGCGTGACCACCGGCTCGATCTACCAATCGGTGATCAACAAGGAACGCCGCGGCGACTACAACGGCGGCACCGTTCAGGTGATTCCCCACATCACCGGCGAAATCCGCGAGCGCATCCACCGCGTTGCATCCAATAGCAATGCCGATGTGGTGATCACCGAAATCGGCGGCACCGTCGGTGACATCGAATCACTGCCCTTCCTTGAAGCCATCCGTGAATTCCGTGAGGACGTGGGTCGCAACGATTTGGCCTACATCCACGTCACCCTGCTCCCCTTCATCGGCACCTCCGGCGAACTCAAAACCAAGCCAACCCAGCACTCAGTCAAGGAGCTGCGCTCCATCGGCATTCAGCCGGATGTGCTCATCTGCCGCAGTGATCGCGACATCAGCGAAGATCTCAAGCGGAAAATCGGCGGCTTCTGCGGGGTGCCCACCCGCGCCGTCATTCCCTCCTTGGATGCCGACAGCATCTATGCCGTCCCGCTGATCCTCGAACAGGAGGGTCTGTGCCGCGAAGTTCTGGACGTGCTGAACCTGATCGACCATGACAGCGACATGTCGGCATGGGAACAACTGGTCAACAAACTGCGCAACCCCGGCCCGTCGGTGAAAGTTGCCCTGGTGGGCAAGTACGTGCAGCTGAACGACGCCTATTTGTCGGTTGTCGAAGCGTTGCAGCATGCCTGCATTGCCCAGGATGCCTCCCTCGACCTGTACTGGGTCTGCGCCGAACAGATTGAAGCCGACGGTGCCGATGCACTCCTGCGCGGGATGGACGCCGTGGTCGTTCCCGGTGGCTTCGGCAACCGTGGCGTCGATGGAAAGATTGCAGCGATTCGCTGGGCCCGGGAACAACGCGTGCCCTTCCTGGGGCTCTGCCTTGGGATGCAAACCGCTGTGATCGAGTGGGCTCGCAACCAGGCCGGCCTCACCGGTGCCACCAGTGCTGAATTGAACGAAAACACGCCGCATCCCGTGATTCACCTGCTGCCGGAACAGCAGGACGTGGTGGACCTGGGCGGCACGATGCGCCTGGGGGTCTACCCCTGCAGGATTGCGCCGGGAACCCTGGCCCAAAGGCTTTACGGAGATGAGGTGGTCTACGAACGGCACCGCCACCGCTACGAATTCAACAATTCCTATCGCAATCTGTTCCTGGAATCCGGATACGTGGTGAGCGGCACGTCCCCGGACGGGCGCCTGGTGGAGTTGATCGAACTGAAAGGGCATCCCTTCTTCACGGCCTGCCAGTACCACCCAGAATTCCTATCCCGCCCTGGACAACCCCATCCCCTATTCCGGGGATTAATCGAGGCAGCCCAACAACGCCTGCCCGATTCGCCGGCTCAGGCCCTGCGTCAACAGGGGGATATTGCGATCCCATGAACCGCATCGATGGTTGACTCCCAGCGTCTCCCGGTGGTGGAAACGTTCCATTCCCTTCAGGGAGAAGGCCACCATGCCGGACGCAGTGCGTTTTTCATTCGCCTCGCGGGCTGCACGGTGGGTTGTCCCTGGTGTGACACGAAACACTCATGGCCCAGCCAGGGGCACCCTGAGCATCCGATCGATGCCTTGGCTGACGCTGCCCAGATGGCGGCTGATGCCGGGGCCAGCTTCGTTGTGATCACCGGTGGAGAACCGTTGCATAACGATCTGCAGCCCCTCACCCAGGCCCTCGATGCGCGATGCGGTCTCCCCCTGCATCTGGAAACCAGCGGGGTGGATCCGCTGAGCGGACGCTTCGACTGGATCACCCTCTCACCAAAACGCCACCAGCCCCCACGGCAAGAGCTTTTGCAGGCCTGCCATGAGCTGAAAGTTGTGGTGCATGGAGCGGAAGACATCAGCTTCGCTGCAGCAATGGCGTCCCAGTGCGGGGACGACACAGAACGACTGCTTCAGCCAGGATGGGAGAGCAGCATCGGAGAAGACCTGGCTGTGGATCATGTGCGTCGACACGCCCAATGGCGCCTCAGCCTGCAAAGCCACAAATGGCTAGGAATCCGCTGAAAGATGCCGTTGAGGTCATGATCTGCTCCACTACGTTGAGGTTGAACAGAATTTGATCGCCTGAGCCATGACCTCAGTGGCCGTTCTGGGCACAGGCCTCCTCGGAACGGCGATCGCAACGCGATTGCTGGAGCAGGGTCTCAACGTCCACATCTGGAATCGCAACCCCTCCCGCATCGTCTCGCTCGTGGAGAAAGGTGCAACAGCGATCGACGATCTGGGGCAAGCCGCAAAAAACAACCGAGTTTTGATCTCCGTTTTGCGTGATGGGGCAGCAACGGCATCCGTGATCGGCACGCTTGGGGATCTGCAGAGCTCAACGGTGGTCCCGATGGGAACCATGGGCGTGGAGGAAAGCCGGAAGCTCGCCACACAGGTTGCGGACCAAGGAGGGCAGTATCTGGAAGCCCCGGTGCTCGGCAGCAAACCGCAAGCACTGAATGGATCTCTGCTGGTGATGGCCGGCGGCGAAGCAGAGGTCTTCGAGGAACAACGGCCACTCCTCTCCCACCTCTGCCAAGAGCCCCTGCTCGTGGGCCCCGTCGGCAGCGGAGCTGCCACCAAGCTGGCCCTCAATCAGTTGATCGCCAGCCTCACCCACAGCTTCTCCGTCTCCCTGCAACTGATTCAGCGGGCCGGCGTGCCTGTGGAAACGTTCATGGCCATCCTGCGGCCGTCAGCGCTTTATGCCCCCACCTTCGACAAGAAGTTGCAGCGGATGCTGGATCACACGTACGCCGATCCCAACTTCAGCACCGCCCTACTGCGCAAAGACCTGCGCCTGTTCCTGGAGGAAGCGACAACGGCTGGGCTCCAAGATCAGGGGCTGAGCGGTTTGCTGTCCCTGCTTGAACAAGCAGAGGGCACCGACCTGGATGAGCAGGACTACTGCGCCCTGCATGAACTCACAGTCCTGAAATGAGTCAACGCACTTCCATCGCGCTGCTCTCCGGCGGTTTGGATTCCGCCACCGCTGCGGCCCTTGCCCTTGAGCAAGGTGACCGCGTCATCGGCCTGTCCTTCGACTATGGCCAGCGCCATCGCCGCGAATTGGACGCCGCCGCTGCCGTCGCCCGGCAGCTCGGCTTGGCCGAGCATCACTGCATCGCCGTGAATCTGGCCAGCTGGGGGGGCTCAGCCCTCACCGACGCCAGGATCTCAATCCCAACCCATGGCGTTGAGGAGGGCAGCATCCCTCCCACCTACGTACCCGGGCGCAACACCGTGTTCATCTCCGTGGGCCTCAGCCTGGCGGAAGCACGCGGGGCCGAGCGGTTGGTGCTGGGGGTGAATGCTGTCGACTACTCGGGGTATCCCGACTGCCGGCCCGACTACCTCAACGCCTTTCAGACCCTGGCCGACCTAGCCAGCAAGTCTGGTCGTGAGGGCCATGGCGCCCAACTCTGGGCACCCCTGGTGCAGTGGAGCAAGGTGCACATCGTTGAAGAAGCCCTTCGCCTGGGTGTTCCGATCGAAACAACCTGGAGCTGTTACAGCGGCGGCACACACCCCTGCGGCGTCTGCGACAGCTGCCGCATCCGTGATGCAGCACTCCGCGAGGCAGGACGGCCTGAACTCTCCAGTGCCAAGCAGGCATGATCCGCCCACAACGGCTTGAACTGGCCTGGCAGGAGCCCCAAGCACTCGCCCACCAACTGACCCATGCCTACGGCGAGGAAGGCCTGGTCTGGCTGGATGGCGACGGCAGCAGCCTGGGCCGATGGGCCACCCTCGCGGTAGCGCCCCAGGAGATCGTTTGCTGCCGTGGTCTCCCTGAAGAGACAGGAGCCAGCAATCCGTTCGAGGCACTGCGGGGGCTTGCACCAGGCCATTGGTGCGGCTGGCTGAGCTATGAAGCCGCCGCTTGGGTGGAACCCGGAAACCCCTGGGCCAGCGATGGCATGGCCACGCTTTGGATCGCCCGCCACGATCCGGTGCTTCGCTTTGATCTCCAAAAGCGCAAGCTGTGGATCGAAGCCAGCAGCACGGCTGCTCTGGAACGCCTAAACCAACAGCTGGCCTCCATCACTGAGCAGCCCAAAAGAGAGCTCCCATCGATCCCCTTGGGGGCTTGGCATCACCACACCTCAGCAGACCAATACGCCGGAGGTGTGCAACGCATCCGAGATCTGATCGCAGCAGGCGATCTCTTCCAAGCCAATCTCACGGCCTGTTGCAGCACAGCCTGGCCCCAGAAAAACAGTGCTTTGGAGCTGTTTCTCACCCTTAGAGATGCCTGTCCTGCTCCCTTTGCAGGGCTGATCATCAGCGACCAGAACGAGGCGTTGTTGTCATCGTCCCCGGAGCGGTTTCTGCAGGTGAGTGCCCAGGGAACCGTACAAACCAGGCCGATCAAAGGCACCAGACCACGCCATGACGACCCTGAACAGGATGCGAGCCTCGCCGCGGAACTCGTTTGCAGCGACAAGGACCGGGCCGAGAACGTGATGATCGTCGACCTGTTGCGGAATGACCTCGGCCGTGCCTGCCAACCGGGTTCGATCAAAGTCCCCCAACTGGTGGGACTCGAAAGTTATGCCTCCGTGCATCACCTCACCTCGGTCGTGGAGGGACAGCTGCAGGCCGGATTGAGCTGGGTCGATCTCCTGGAAGCCAGTTGGCCTGGGGGGTCGATCAGCGGGGCACCGAAACTGCGGGCCTGCCAACGTCTGCATGAGCTCGAGCCCACCAGCCGCGGTCCTTACTGCGGATCACTGCTGCGGATCGACTGGGATGGCAGCTTCGACAGCAACATCTTGATCCGCTCTTTGCTGCGCCAAGGTGACACCCTGCGAGCCCATGCCGGCTGCGGAATTGTCGCCGACTCGGATCCCCTCGGCGAAACGGAGGAGTTGATGTGGAAGCTGCAGCCGTTGCTGGAGGCGCTGACATGACCGCCTCAGTCGCCTGGATCAACGGCCAGTGGGGAACAGCAGCAAGCCTGCAGCTCCCCCTCGACGACCGGTCCCTGCTCCTTGCCGATGGCATCTTTGAAACCATGCTGATTCACAACGGTGAGCCGCAACTCCTGCAGGAGCACCTGCAGCGATGGAGCGACGGTGCGGCCCTGCTGGGCATGGACCCGCCACCGCAGCGAGATGCGCTGGGGCCTCTGATTGCAGGCGCAATTCAGCGGAGCCAGCTGAGCGAAGCCGATGGAGCCCTGCGCCTCAACTGGAGCCGTGGCAGCACATCCCAACGCGGAATCGGGCTTCCGGCCTCAGGCCATCACCGCTTTTGGCTCACGCTCCAGGCCTGCGCACCAACGTTTTCGCCCGTCACCACCATCACCAGTTGCCATGAGCGCCGCAATGACTCCAGCCTACTGAGCCGTTGCAAGACTTTCGCCTACGGGCAAGCCATCCAAGCCCGCCGGGAAGCGCAGGAGCAAGGAGCCGACGACGCTTTGCTTTTAAACACGACGGGGGTCCTGTGCTGCGGCACAGCGGCCAATCTGCTGGTCCGGCGTCGCGGACAGTGGCTGACGCCAGCCCTAAGCAGCGGCTGTCTTCCAGGAGTGATGCGAAGCCGTGCACTGGCCCAGGGCATCGCGGTGGAAACCGAGCTGGCGGCCGAGTTCGAAGCCGACGATCAGGCCGTTCTGATCAACAGCTTGAGCTGTCGACCGATCGCATTCCATAACGGCAAATCCATGGCTGCAATGACTGGTGCATTGGAGCTATGGCAATCCCTACTCCATTGAGCCAAAGGCCAGCGATGGCCTAGATCCGAAGAATCCGGCGCACAGCCTCATCCCAACCGTTGGCATGGGGGGCTGCCGCCAGCTGGAAACGCCCGGCAGCAATCCCTGAACTCAACTCGGGATGGGGACCGTCGGGTCCGGGCACAACGACAGCGATGTCGGCCACCTCGAGCAAAGGCAGATCGTTGGGGGAATCCCCCAAGGCCAAGACCTTCACGTGCTCAGCATCCAGATGACGCTTCAGGGTGGCCAAGGCCTTGCCTTTGCTGATTCCTGGGCCCAGCAGATGACCCATGCGGTTGCCCTGCACCACCGTCAGGCCCATCAGCTGCACCAGGGCCTCAAGCCGGCGACGCCCCTCCGCCGAGGGCGGAACAAAAGGCACGCTGCAGCACCGCCGCTGCGCCTGGCGCAAGGCTTCACCGCCAAGCCCCAACAACCGCTGCCCCTCAGCCTCACTGAGTTCATCCAACGGGCGCAGGGGCTCGCCCAACTCGGCCTGAAGACGCTGCAACTGAGGTTTCAGCTCCGTCCAATCCGGTCCCAAAGACAGCCCCCAGGGCTCCCCTGCCGGAGTTTCCCCGTGCACGGCGCCACCATTTTCAACGATGTACGGATCATGAAGCCCCGCCTGGGCGCGAAAGCCGCGCACTTCCTCCGCCGTTTTGCTGGTGCACGGAATCACCGGAATCCGTTGCTGTTGAAGCTGACCGATCAGATCCTTGGCAGGCGACCAGTCGTAGCTGTGATCCAACAACGTGCCGTCGAGATCGGTTACCACCCACCACGAGGTCTCGACACTTGCGGTCATGGCTGAGCCAACCAATGCACCGCATAAGGCTCTAGCGAATGCAACTGATCTGGTGCGAACACATGACCGCTCAGGCAATCGGCCCAGGGCTGGTTCAGATCACCTCCCAAGCCACTGAGTCGAAAACTCAGGCGCGCTGCCGTCATGTTGTGCACGGCCACAAGCGTTTCTCCACCGAAGGACCGATGCAGAATGACGCAATCACTCCGGTCGGTACTCAACACCGTCATCGGGGCATCCGGGTGCAAAGCCGGATGAACAGCCCGTTCGGCCAGAGCCCGCCGCAACACCGGCAGCAGCGCGGAGACATCGGCATCAGGATCCGCCATGCGTCGCTCCAAAGCCTGGACCGTGAACTGGGGCCGATTCAGATCGCGGCGATGGCCCGTGCGACGAAAGCGGGTCAGGTCGTTGGGAGCCGCCAGCAAGGCCGGCAGATAAAAAGCGGGAACCCCAGGCAAGGCCAGGATCATTAGTTGGGTGAGCAGGAACCGCTCGCGTTGGAAGTAGGTGGGATCAATCCCCCCATCCGCCATGGCACTCCACCAGCTGATGTTGATCTCGTAGGGAACCTCCTCACCGGAACTGAGCATCCTGTGACTGACCAGACCACCCCGTTGTTCACAACCGATCAACAGCTGCAGCAAGCGCTTCTGGGACATCAGGCCCTCCAGGGGCCTTAAGCCAATGCCGTCATGACAGGCGGTGAAATTGAGCAACCCCGTCTGCGGTGGCAAGTCGGGCCAACGACTCAGCCAGGCATTGAGAAGATCGGCCCGACCACCGACGCTGGCCTCCAGCAGCAAGGGCGGCAGGGGAAAGTTGTAAGCAAGATGCGCTTCATCACCGCTCCTCAGATAGGAGAGGTTTTCCTGCTCCGGCACGTTGGTTTCAGTGACCACAACGCCATCGGGTGCCACCTGATCGAGCAGCAGGCGCAGCACCTTCACCAATTGATGCGCCTGCGGCAGATGGATGCATGAGGTGTGGGGTTCCTTCCAGACGAAACCCACTGCATCCAGACGGATCCAGCGCACTCCATGCTGGGCCATGCGCTGCATCAAACGGGCAAAACCCAACAGCACCTCCACGCTGCGCCAGTTCAGATCCACCTGATCGGGACCAAAGGTGGTCCAGACCTGGCGCGCGCCCTTGGGCCCCCTCAATTGCGTGAACAGACTGGAACTGCGCGGACGAACAACATCCGCCCAGCAGGGATCAGGTGCTGCCGCCAGCACACAGGAGCGACCCGGCTGGTCATCCCGCATGAACTGCTGCACCCAGGGGTGAGACGCCGACACATGATTAAGAACGAGGTCGGCCATCAGCCGTCGGCCCTGAGCCAAAGCAGCGAGGTCGCTCCAATCGCCGCAACGCGGCTCGAGCTTGGTATGGCTGGCAACCGCAAAACCACCATCACTGGTGGATTGCAAGAACGGCAGCACATGAACTACCTCTGCGAAGGCTTGCAGATGGCGATTCACAAACGACTTCAGCGCTTGAAGACCAGGCACACCCTCGTCACCAATGGTGTCGGCGTAGGTGATCAAGACCACGTCGCTGCCTGCCCAGCGGTCCATGGGTTCTGCCATATCGCCATCTCCTGACGCTTCGCTCAAGATCTGCAGCAATTGCGACGACAACTCCTGGCCATCCCCGGAAGAATCATTTGGGTACAAATTGCCAAGCAGAGTCCGCAGCGTTTCGTCGCGCGGGGGCTGCATCGCTTTCCTCCTCAACACCGTTCAGGTATGGGGCAGGACTCTGACCTCTGTTGTTGCATCGAACACCACATGGATTTTCAGCAGGGCCTGATCAGCACAGTCCATGACTACAGCTTGGGCAATCTCGATGCAGTTGCCTTTAACCGGGAGCTGAATCAGCGACCCACCACCCTGCTGATCCCCTGCCTGATGGAGGAATTCAGCCGACCAGCCTTAGGCCTGATTCGAGACACACTCTCAGGCCTAAAGGGGCTCAACGAGCTGGTGGTGGCGTTGGCAGCCACCAGCGCCGAGGACGTCAAAGCGGCAGAAAAGTTTTTCGAAGGGATGCCCTTCCCCGTTCGGGTGCACTGGACCAACGGGCCTGCGGTTCGGGACTTACTCGAATCCGTTGGTGAACTGGGGCTCGACGTGACCGGACCACCGGGCAAGGGCTGGGCCGTTTGGCAGGGGCTCGGGGTGGCTTGCCAGGACGCTGAGGTGGTTGGCCTGTTCGATGCCGACATCAGAACCTTTGGATCGGCGTACCCAGAGCGCATGCTCCGTCCCCTGCTCGATCGCTCCCACGGCATTGCCTACGTAAAGGCGTTCTACAGCCGGCTATCCCTTGAAACCCAAGCGCTTCAGGGCCGGGCGACCCGTCTGTTTGTCGGCCCATTGTTAGCCAGCCTGGAACAGGTTTTCGGCCCCCTGCCCTACTTGGCATATCTTCAGTCATTCCGCTACCCCCTGGCTGGCGAATTCGCCTTCACCACCGATCTAGCGATGAATCTGCGGATCCCGTCAGACTGGGGACTGGAAGTTGGCCTGCTTTCTGAGGTGTATCGCCATGTGGCCTCCAGCCGAATCGCTCAAGTGGATTTGGGCTTGTTCGATCACAAACACAAGGAGCTGGGCCAGCAACCCAGCGAAGGCCTGCAGCGTATGGCGGGCGAAATTTTCGGCACGGTCTTACGCGGTCTGATGGAACATGAAGGCTGCGTGATGTCAATGGATCAACTACCAACACTAGAAGTGCTGTACCGGCGGGTTGGCGAGGATCGCGTGCGGCAATTCGGCCTTGATTCAGCGATCAATCGGTTGCCTTACGACCGCCATGGCGAAGAACTGGCTGTTCAAAACTTCGCCGGCCTTCTACGCCCCGGCTTGGCAAAACTGATGCAAGCGCCGATTGCCCATCAACTGCCTAGCTGGTCACGACTACGCAGCTGCAATTCAGCACTTCAAGCTGATCTGGCAGCAGCAGGACAGGCAGATCGCACATCTCTGAAACGGCCGAATCACAACCCACAGCGCTTGACCTCTGAGCTCGCTGCATAAAGCGAACGAGATCAAGTCTCAGCCCAACTGCTGCCGCTGACGCATTACCCAAACTGTTGCGGCACGCTGAGAATGCCATGCCTCAAGCAATTGTTTGGCTATCACCTGCAATGTCTGTGAATCGAGTGTTGATTCGATAGCCCGATTCATCCGCTCAACATCAAATTGCTGAGCAACACTCAGGCTGACTGATTTTTCAATTCTCAATCCACCAATATCGACATATCAATCATGCAA
Organism: Synechococcus sp. MU1642; assembly: GCF_020514115.1. Classification (GTDB taxonomy): domain Bacteria; phylum Cyanobacteriota; class Cyanobacteriia; order PCC-6307; family Cyanobiaceae; genus Parasynechococcus. The sequence continues at coordinate 70,065 of NZ_VTKZ01000006.1, read as the reverse complement.
AAGCGGCAAAAAAGAACTGTTTCAACTGAAACGGAAACGCCGCCATATGCGACCACCCAAACCTCGGCCCACTGGTCGTGGTCCAAGGCTCTGGAAAAAAGTGGTCGTAGCTACAAAAGCTATCCGCTCTGTATCAACTCATCTATACCAAATCTAAAGGCGTGCTGATTCGGTGACCAATCAAACACTCCGCTTGCCTAGAGAACACGAGATTGACATGATTTCAAATGCTCAAAATGATTGAGTGTGTCTATCAAAACGACACCAGTCGGATGGTGATCGTTAAATGCATTGGCTCCGACCACTTCTATCGAGAGAAGGTGGTGATGCCCACAGAGGTCTTTTGGTTCGAAGCACCTCAAGATGCACGCTTGGAAATCTGGAAAATGTCGATGACAGGACAAATGCTCCATGTGCGTGCTGATGTGAGCGACTACGCCATGGCTGATGAACCTGCAAAAGAATCACTCTGGGCCAGCTGAACTGACCCAGTAGCAACCTACAAAGCGAAGCTCTAAACGCTCAAGAACTGGTCGACAACCGCCTGACTGAGTTCGCTGGTTGACCCACTGGCGACAATCCCGCCCCGTTGCATGGCGTAATAGCGCTCCGCCTGGCGAACGAAATGGAGATGTTGCTCCACCAACAACACCCCAATCCCGGTGTCGGCGATGATCCGCCGAACAGCAGCTTCAATATCCTGAACGATATTGGGCTGAATACCCTCGGTGGGCTCGTCCAACAGCAATAGCTTTGGTTTGCCGAGCAAGGCACGGGCAATAGCCAATTGTTGTTGCTGACCCCCACTCAAATCCCCGCCCTTGCGCGGTAGAAACTCCTGAAGAATCGGGAACAGCTCATAAACAAACGGATCGATGTGGCGATGCCGCGCCAATCCACCCGGCAACGCCTCCATCCCCAAAAGCAAGTTTTCTTCCACCGTGAGCTGGGGAATGATCTCTCGACCTTGGGGCACATAGCCAATCCCGGCCCGAGCGCGCTGATGGGGGGGCTGACGCTCCAGTTGAGCTCCATCGAACGCCATGGATCCGGAGCGGGGGCGTAACAAACCGATCAGTGATTTCAGCAGGGTGGTTTTGCCCACACCATTGCGGCCGATCAAACACACCATCTCGCCCGACTTCACGCTGAGATCAACATCCCGAAGAATGTGACTCTCACCGTAAAAGGTGTTGAGGCCTTGGATCTCCAGCAAATTCGTCATGGGTTCTCCTCCTCAGTGGTGCCGAGATAAACCTCAATCACACGAGGATCGGCCTGCACCTGATCCATCGTGCCCTCACAGAGAACATGACCCTGGTGCAGCACCGTCACCGGACTTTCAAGTCGCCGAATGAATTCCATGTCGTGCTCAATCACCAACACGGTGTGATCCCCCGCCAACGACTTGAGCAGATCTGCCGTTAGATCAGTCTCCTCATCCGTAAGCCCAGCCACCGGCTCATCCACCAGCAACAGGTCGGGATCCTGACCCACCAGCATGGCGATCTCAAGCCACTGCTTCTGGCCGTGGGACAACGACCCAGCAGCCCAATCGGAACGATTCTGCAGGTTAACGATGCTCATCAAGTGCTGAACACGGTCTCGCTGCTGCCCATTCAGGCCCCCTACCAGCAATGACCAGGGCTGCTTCGGCTGGCTCACGGCCAGAGCCAAATTCTCCTGAACGCTGAGCTTCTCAAAAACACGAGGGCTCTGAAACTTGCGGCCGATGCCGAAGCGCGCGATGCGGTGCTCGCGCGTTCCCACCAGAGAGCGTCCCTTGAACACCACATCCCCCTCAGTCGGAGCGGTCTTGCCGGTGATCACATCGAGGAAGGTGGTCTTACCAGCGCCATTCGGGCCGATCACCGCGCGCAGCTCCCCTGGCTGAAGGCTGAGGTTGAGATCGCGGAGCGCCAAAAAGCCATCAAAACTGACGGTGATTTGGCGCAATTCCAATAAAGCCATACTCATGACTGAACCTCTTCCTGACCTTCAAGATCGAGACGTGGATAGGTCTCACTCCGACGGGAAATGCCAAATCGGTTGAGCCAATTGCGAGGGCCATCACCTCGGAACCAACCAATGACGCCCTCAGGCAAGGCGGTCACCACGAGGATGAACAGGCCCCCTTGGATGAACAACCAACTCTGGGGGAGCGCTTCGCTCACCAAACTCTTGGCGTAGTTGATGACCACGGCGCCAAGAATGGCTCCCACAAGCGTGCCTCGACCACCAACCGCAACCCAGATCACCATCTCAATCGAGAAGGGAACAGTCATGTACTGCGGCGAAACAATGCCCGACTGAACGGTGTAAAGCGCACCACCGATTCCTGCCAAACCACCAGCAATAGCGAAGACGATCGTCTTGAACAGAGTTGGGTTGTAACCCGCAAAGCGCAGCCGGGGTTCGTCATCGCGAATGGCGATCAACACATCACCGAACCGTCCCCGCACCACCCAGCGCAGAAGCAGCCATGCCAGGATTACCACCACAGAGGTCAACCAGAAGAAGCCCCGCTGCATCTCGGGGGAACCCACCATCTGACCGAACAACTGGGTCACATCGGTTTTAAGACCGTTGGTGCCATTAATCAGCTTCTGCTGTCCGTTGAAGAAATTGAAGAAAACGAGCAGTGCGGCCTGGGTGAGGATCGAGAAGTAGACCCCCTTGATCCGGTTGCGGAACACGAGGTTGCCGAGCACAGCGGCCAGGACAGCTGGAACCAGCCAAATCGCCACCAGGGTGAACAACGGGGAATGGAAGGGCTCCCAGAACGCGGGCAACCGATTCACGCCATAAAGGCTGAAGAACTCGGGAATGCCGTTGGGAAGATCACCCGAGCTGTTCAACTGCAGGTACATGGCTGCCACGTAGCCGCCAAGGGCAAAAAAGATGCCCTGGCCGAGGCTGAGCAGACCGGTGAAGCCCCAGATCAAGTCGATGCCCAGGGCAACGATCGCCAGGGAGAGAAAGCGACCCAACAAATTCAGCCGAAACACCGGCAGAACAGCAGGCGCAGCAACGATGGCCGCAACGATCACCACCCAAAGGATGATCAAAGGCCAACGGCGTTGTTGAAATGCTTGGAACATCAGATCAAGCCTCCACCATGCGTCCCTTCTGCGGAAAGAGACCCGCGGGACGGAATTGAAGGAACACCACGATCAGAGCAAACACCATCACTTGAGCCATGCTCGTGGTGGCGAAGAAATTCACCGCACCGGCCAGAGGAGCCGGCATGTCAGGCCAAATCGTCAGCAGGCGACCAGCGCCGATCAGGTCGGTGAGCATGCCGATGGCGAAGGAGGCAAGCACAGTGCCCAACAGGTTTCCGACGCCGCCAAGCACCACCACCATGAAGCAGCCCACGATGTAAGACCCGCCCACATTGGGGCCCACCGATCCCAGCAGGGAAACAGCAACCCCCGCCACCCCGGCCAAACCGGAGCCGATGCCGAAGGTGAGCACATCAACGGTGTCGGTGGGGATGCCCAGGCAATCACTCATCGAACGGTTCTGGGTGACGGCACGAATGCGCATGCCCCACACGCTTTTGTTGAGGAACCACGTCACCCCAACCACAGCAACGATCGTGATCACGATGATCACCAGACGCGGCACAGGAAAGGTGATGTCTATGAATTCGATCCCACCACGCATCCATTTGGGTGCCGTCACATCCACGTTGCGTGATGTGGCTCGGGCGATGCGAGTGATTTGTGAGGCCAGGCCCCCCGCCAGCAGCACGCCTCCCAGGGCTGAAATAGCCCAACTCCCCGCACGCACCAAGCGTGCTCGAGGCCCCGCCAGCAGAGAGGAGGGAAGCAACAGCGGGAGGCCAAAGCCCAGCACCAGCGCCAGGATCAGGCCGGCGGCATGGGCCAGGGGAACACTCCGCACAAACTGCTGAAGAATCAAGCTGACACCCCAGGTCGCAAGCAACGTCTCCAGCGGGTTGCCGTAGAGCCGGCGAATCACGGTGCGTTCCAGCAGGATGCCGACCACACCACTAACGATGAAGGCCAGAGGAAGCGCGACCAGCACGTAGGCGTTGTAAACCGGCTGCAGCGCAGGCAGCTTGAAGATCAGCTGTACCACGTAGGTGGTGTAGGCCCCAAGCATGATCAGCTCGCCATGGGCGAGGTTGATCACGCCCATGAGGCCGAAGACAATGGCCAGTCCGAGGGCGGCCATCAGCAGCACCGAGCCGATGGCAACACCGTTGAACAGGCTTTCGAGAAGCAGTTGCACGGACGTGTGAAACGAGGCGATCAATGAAACGACGAAAGGAGGAGCCCGTCACCGGGCTCCTCCCTGAAGAGCAATCAGGCTGTGATCAAAGGATCAGAGCTTGTATTTCTCGCCTTTTGCAGCGTCGGTCCAATCGCAAGCAAAGCCCTTGGAGCTGGGCTCGAACTGGTTCCAGGCCTGAGGAGCAACGGGACCGTCAGTGGATTCAAGAATCTTGAACTGACCATCGGTACCGATTTCTCCAATCAAAACTGTCTGAGAAAGGTGATGGTTGGGCATCACCTTCACAGGACCCTGAGGAGCATCAAATTCAATTCCAACCAAGGCTTCACGAACCTTGTCGTCATCAAAAGTGCCTGCCTTCTCAACAGCAGCCTTCCACAGATAAACCATGTTGTAAGCAGACTCCTGTGGGTCTGCGACAACAGCTCCAGGATCCTTTGTGAACTTCTTGTAGTTCTCAGCGAAAGTCTTGGAAGCAGGCGTATCGATCGACATCATGTAGTTCCAAGCACCGTAATGGCCCTCAAGGAACTCAGTTCCGATGTCCTTAATCTCACTTTCCGCGATGGAGTAACTCATCACGAAGTAGCCATTATCAGGGGTGATGCCGGCGTCCTGGATCTGCTTAAAGAAGGCAACGTTCTGGTCGCCGTTCAGGGTGTTGACGATCACACCGCCGTCGGGCAGAGCCTTCTTGATCTTCGCAATGATGGGAGCAACCTCAGTGTTGCCCAGGGGCAGATAGTCCTCACCGACCACTTCACCACCCAAGGACTTGAGCTGTTCCTTGGTGATGGTGTTGGAGGTGCGGGGGAAGACGTAGTCAGAACCCACGAGGAAGAATGGCTTGCCAGCGGCAGGCGACTTCTCATACATGAACTTGGTGGCAGGCTCCGACTGCTGGTTCGGAGTTGCACCGGTGTAGAAGATGTTGTTGGAACACTCCTGACCCTCGTACTGAATCGGGTAGTAGAGGAAGGCGTTCTTCGACTCGTAGACAGGCAGCATGGCCTTGCGGCTGGCGGAGGTCCATCCACCGAACACCACAGGAACCTGATCCTGATCAATCAGCTTCTTGGACTTCTCAGCAAAGGTGGGCCAATCGGAAGCACCGTCTTCGACGATGTACTCAATCTTGTAGCTCTTGCCGTCGACCTCGACGCCACCAGCGGCATTGATCTCAGCGATCGCCATTTTTTCGGTCTCCGCCAAGGTGGTCTCGGAGATCGCCATGGTGCCTGACAGAGAGTGCAGGATTCCGACGGTGACGCTGTCGTCGTAGTCAACGTTGGCAGCCTTGTCATCGCCACCGCATGCGGTCACTGCAAGACCCAGCGATGCCGCGGCCATGCCAGCAAACAGACGCTTGGAAAGAGGGGTGCTCATGAAATGAAGGGGCACTTAAAGCTTGGACGTACGAAACGTCCTGAAATTCGACCATCGCTACAGGAGGGGATTTGAAATGTCGCAACGAGAACACTTTTGACCCCAAAAGCTTGTGTTTTCATGATTTTGGTAGCTGTTGCAACAAGAACACCACCACCTGCTCCAGACCTTCACCGCTGTGGAGATTGGTGAAACACCAGGGCCGCTCGCCACGCATCCGCAGGGTGTCCTGTTCCATCACCGAAAGATCGGCACCGACCTGGGGAGCAAGATCAATCTTGTTGATCACCAGCAGATCAGAGCGGGTGATGCCTGGGCCTCCCTTGCGAGGGATCTTGTCGCCAGCTGCCACGTCGATCACATAAATGCAGAGATCCACCAGTTCCGGGCTGAAGCTCGCCGCCAGGTTGTCGCCACCGCTTTCAACCAGAACAAGATCCAGATCAGGGAATTGCGCCTCCAGCTCTGCCACGGCGGCTCTGTTGATCGAGCAGTCTTCGCGGATCGCCGTGTGAGGGCAACCACCGGTCTCCACCCCACGGATCCGCTCTGGATCCAGGGCACCGGCACGGGTAAGGAACTGGGCATCCTCTTGGGTGAAGATGTCATTGGTGACCACCGCGAGCTGCAGGTCGTCGCGTAAGCGGCGACAGAGCGCCTCCACCAGTGCGGTCTTGCCAGATCCCACAGGACCCGCCACCCCCAGGCGTAGTTTGCTGCTCATCAGCTTCGAAACAGGCGTGAATACAGCTCAGCATGGGCAAGCTGAGCCATGCCCGCACCCACACCGCTGCTCCAGAGCTGCTGCGGATCGGCCGCCTGAAGCAGCTGCGCTTGCGAGGCAATCAGCGGCAGCAGCTGTTGTTGCAGCACCTGTGCTCGAGATGGACCCAACGGCAGCAGCCGCACCGAGGCACTGAGCTGATTGGCAACCCAGCCGTAGAGGTACCCCTCCACCATGTCTCCCGCTGGAACCGACAAGCCCACAGCGGCCCAGGCCCAGGCCGCTGGCCAGCTAAGGGCCACAGGTTCAGGCAGGTCCTGACCCATATCAGACATCAACTGCAGCAGCGACATCCCCATCTGACGCTGCTGAGCTCGCAACTCCGCGGCTTCACGGGTGGCCAACAGCCAACCATCCAGATCGATCAAACGCGCCTTGGCCGCAACATCAGCCTGGGTTGACCACCCCACCAAAGCCTCCGCAAAAGGCCTTAACGCCGCAGCTTCCAGCCGTACCGCACCCCGTTGCAGTTCAGCCTCCAACCAAGCTTGAATGGCCTGCTCATCGGCGATGGATCCCGCCTGAATCAACACCTCCAGGCCCTCTGAATAACTGAATGCACCCACAGGCAGGGCCGGGCTAACCAGTTGCAACAACGCGAGGGAAGTCATCCGTGCTCATGGCCTCCGTAGGCGCCGCCCTCGGGGGCAAACGGCTGCAGACAACGGCTGACCGTCAATCCACGCCCTTCCAGCATCGTGGCGAGAACAGAATCCTCAGGGAGCAACAGCTCTTGCTCATGCAGCTCCAGAGCGACATGGCGATTGCCCAGGTGATAAGCCGCCTGCAACAGCTCCAGGGGATGCGACCCCTGCACCCGCAGCAATGCTTCCGGCGCTGCCGTCACCTCCACAACGGTCGAACCGGACTGATCCCCCAGCAAATCACCAGGCTGCAGCGATCCCTCACGGGGCAACTGCAGCAGCACCGGACGACCACAGGAAGTGGTGCGACGACCACGCAGCACCGTGCGCTCCTCGGCCGTTAACGGCAACTGCAGGGTTGCCTTGACACTGCTGCTCTGCAGGCGCTGCCCCAGCACGACAACCACATCCGTCACCTGCGCCTCCTGTCCAGTTCCTTTAAGAAAGCGTGCCGATCAATCACCCACTCTTTGGTGTGCATTGCTACATAGTCGAAGCCGGTGGCGGCGGAGCGTGAGGCCATGCAACGTCTTGATCCCTGGCACGGCCGCTGCGACCTGCAGTTTCATGCCACCAACGGCAGCACCCGACACCAGGGGGGCTGCACAGCTCCGTTCAAGTTGCTCCGCAGTGAACGCGGTGATGACGGACGCTGTGAGCTGCCGGTGCTGCATACCGCTGGAGGCCTGGTGGGCGGCGATCAACTCAGCCTGGACATCAAACTTGAAGCGAACAGCTGCGGCCTGATCACCAGCGTGGCGGCGCAGAAGGTGTACGGGTCGATCGGCCGCAGCCGCCTGCAACCCGAGGGTTGCTTTGCCCATCAACAGGTGCGCTGCTCGCTAGCCAGCGGCAGTGATCTCGAATGGCTGCCGCAGGAACTGGTGCTGTACGCCGATGCCTTATTCGAGCAGCAGCTGACGGTGACCCTGCCCCAGGACGCCTCCTTTCTCAGCGCAGAGATCGTGCGCTTAGGCAGAACGGCCGCCGGTGAAACCCTGGAGCAGGGACGGTGGCAGTCGAGCCTCACGATTCAGCGCCTCGCGGCCAATAGCTCAACCTGGGAGCTAGCGGATCGTGTGGAACTCGGCAGCGCCAGCATGAACAGTCCACACGGGTTGGGAGGCTCCCCGGTTTTCGGAACACTGGTTTGGGCCGCACCCATGGCCATGAGTGCCGAAACATCGGTAACGCTGCTGGAGGGAGCACGGGCCGACCGAGAGGGTCTGACGGGAACGATGCGCTGCGGTGCCCTCAATCAGGGCCTGATCGCTCGCTATTCCGGCGATTCGAGCCGCGATGCCCGCTTTTGGTTCAGTCGAATCTGGGAACGGACGCGAACGCTCCGGGGCCTGACACGGCCTCGCATCCCCAGGGTCTGGCCCCTGCAGGAACAGCCTCTGCGCCGATAAACGTCCACTGTGAACGCTTCCGAGGCTGCAGCGGAGACACACTGAAGAAGACCGAGCTTCGCCATGCATCTCAGTCCCCAGGAAAAGGACAAGCTCCTGATCGTGACCGCGGCACTTCTTGCCGAGCGGCGCTTGAACCGTAGCCTCAAGCTCAACCACCCCGAAGCGGTGGCCTGGCTGAGTTTTCTGGTGTTGGAAGGCGCCCGTGACGGCAAGAGCGTGGCGGAGCTGATGCAGGAAGGCACCACCTGGCTGCGTCAGGACCAGGTAATGGAGGGCGTGCCCGAGCTCGTCCATGAGGTGCAGATCGAAGCCGTCTTCCCCGATGGCACAAAGCTCGTCACCCTGCACGACCCGATTCGCTGAGGCAGAACCCATGGCACCTCTCATTCCAGGCGAACTGCTTCCCGAACCGGGTGAACTAGAGCTGAATGCAGGCCGACCCGTCACCACGCTGAGCGTCTCCAACAGCGGCGACCGGCCAGTGCAGGTGGGCTCCCATTTCCATTTTGCCGAAGCCAACGCCGCCCTGCAGTTCGACCGGACCGCAGCCCGCGGTCAACGGCTCGACATCCCCGCCGGCACCGCCATCCGCTTCGAACCCGGCGACAGTCGCGATGTGAACCTGATTCCCTTCGCCGGTGCGCGACGCGTCATTGGCTTCAACGGCCAGATCAACGGACCCCTCGACGCCTGACCCATGCCCTACCGCATTTCCCGCCAGGCCTACGCCGAGACCTATGGACCCACCACCGGAGACAGACTTCGTCTGGCCGACACCGATCTGATCCTTGAAGTCGAGAAGGACTACACCGTCTACGGCGATGAGGTGAAGTTCGGCGGCGGCAAGGTGATCCGCGACGGCATGGGCCAGTCCCAGACCCCTCGGGCCGAGGGCGCCGTCGACACAGTGATCACCAATGCCCTGATCCTCGACTGGTGGGGCATCGTCAAAGCCGATGTCGGCCTCAAGGACGGCCGGATCGTCGGCATCGGCAAAGCCGGCAACCCCGACACCCAGGAAGGGGTAACGATCGTGGTGGGCCCAGGCACCGAAGCCATCGCCGGGGAAGGACACATCCTCACGGCCGGTGGCATCGATACCCACATCCACTTCATCTGCCCCCAGCAGATCGAAACGGCCCTGGCCAGCGGCGTCACCACCCTGATGGGAGGCGGCACCGGACCGGCCACGGGCACAAATGCCACCACCTGCACCCCCGGCGCCTTCCACATCGGGCGGATGCTCCAGGCCGCTGAAGGCCTGCCGGTGAACCTGGGCTTTTTCGGCAAAGGCAACGCCAGCACCCCGGAAGCCCTGGAAGAACAGGTGCGCGCCGGCGCCTGCGGCCTGAAGCTGCACGAAGACTGGGGCACCACGCCCGCCTCCATCGATGCCTGCCTATCTGTGGCCGATCGGATGGATGTTCAGGTGTGCATCCACAGCGACACCTTGAATGAAGCCGGCTTCGTGGAAGACACGATCGCGGCGATTAAAGGGCGCACCATCCACACCTTCCACACCGAAGGCGCCGGCGGTGGCCATGCCCCGGACATCATCAAGATCTGCGGCGAGGCCAACGTGCTGCCGAGCAGCACCAACCCCACCCGGCCCTACACCCGCAATACGCTCGAGGAGCACCTCGACATGCTGATGGTGTGCCACCACCTCGACCCGAAGATCCCCGAGGACGTGGCCTTCGCTGAATCACGGATCCGGCGCGAAACGATCGCCGCAGAAGACATCCTTCACGACCTGGGCGCCTTCTCGATCATCGCCAGCGACTCCCAGGCCATGGGCCGCGTGGGCGAGGTGATCACCCGCACCTTCCAGACCGCCCACAAAATGAAGGTGCAGCGTGGTGCCCTGCCAGAAGACTCCGCTCGCAACGACAACCACCGGCTGAAGCGCTACATCGCCAAGGTGACGATCAACCCAGCGTTGGCCCACGGCATCAGCTCCGAAGTGGGGTCGATCGAGACCGGCAAGCTCGCCGATCTCGTGCTGTGGAAGCCGGGCTTCTTCGGCATTCGCCCGGAACTCGTGGTGAAGGGCGGTTCAATCGTCTGGGCCCAGATGGGCGACGCCAACGCCTCGATTCCCACCCCCGGCCCCGTGCACGGTCGACCGATGTTTGGAGCCTTCGGCAAAGCCCTCGCCCCCAGTTGTCTCACCTTCGTGAGCGAAGCGGCGATGGATGCAGACATCCAACGCCAGCTGGGGCTGGAGCGCACCTGCATGGCGGTGAAGGAAACCCGCAGCGTCGGCAAGAGCGCCCTCAAGCTGAATTCAGCCCTCCCCAAGGTGAGCGTGGACCCGCAGACCTACGAGGTGTTTGCCGACGGCGAACTGCTGACCTGCGAGCCCGCTGAAGTGCTACCCCTCGCCCAGCGCTATCTGCTGCTTTGAGCCCCACGATGTTGGTGGTCCAACACGTTGACCACGAAGACGCCGCACTGGTGGGAGAACTGGCGCGGCAACGGGACCTGACACTCGAGATTCTGAGGCCTGGACGTGGTGACCCGCTGCCGGATCCCAGGGCGAGTAAGAACAGCATCGCGCTTGTGCTCGGCGGCCCGATGAGCGTGAACGATCGCAACCAACCGGGCATGGACTGGTTGCGGCAGGAACTGGACTGGCTTACTGCATGGCACCAGCAACGCCGACCGGTGCTGGGCATCTGCCTGGGGGCGCAGCTGTTGGCTGTCGCCGCGGGCGGATCCGTGCAACCCCTGCAGGTGGGAGCACCACCACATCAGCTGAAGGAACTGGGCCTCGGCGCAATCCACTGGGTCGCAGATCCAAGCGACGCAGCTCTGCTCAAGGGACAATCAAGCAGCAGCTTGGTGCTGCATTGGCATAGCGATCGCATCCAACTGCCGGCTGATGCAACCCTGCTGGGTTCTTCGCTGCACTGTGCGGAACAAGTGTTTCGCATCGGAGCCCACGCCATTGGCCTGCAATGCCACCTCGAGGTCGACGGTGATGCGCTTGAGCGCTGGATCGCCAACGACCACGACTATGTGGTGAGTGCCTTAGGACCTGAAGGACCCGTGCGTCTGAGCCGGGACTGGCGCAGGCTGGGCCCCACGCTCCAGGAACAAGGCCGAGACTTCTTCAATGCTGCGCTCGATCAGCTGATTGAGATCAGCAAAGTCAGCTAATTCCTACGGACAAAGATAAACAAAACCAAAAACTTTTCTGAAGAGGTATCAACCCGAACACCACTTTGTAAACCGCGGGAGCTTCAATATTTTCGTAGCAACAGCTACCGATCGTTCACTTCGCATCGCGCGAAGCGCAGTTCGCCTCAGGCCATGGAACGGGGACCTGAGCTTGCTTCGAGGACCATCTCAATGACAATGACCACCCTTCTCTATCGCGGCCATCAGTACCAGCAAAACAACGCCACTCAGGGCAAGCCCAGTGTGCAGCTGGTCTACCGCCGCAACGTTTACCAAGCCCGCCAAATCAACACCCACCGCACTCCGGTGCAGCTCGTATACCGCGGGGTGGGCTACACGCGCTAGAGCAACTACTCAATCTGTAGCAACTCGAACATTCCACTTGCACGAATTGAGGCGTAATAGATCCAGCTTCAGCAACGACGTTGGATCTCATCACTACTCGCCTCGACCAAGGTCTCGTACAGGTGAATCCCTCCAGCGTCCATGGCGTGTTCTGGCTGCAAACGCACTTTCCAGCTCAAGACTGGGATGCCCTGCTGTCTGGACAAGCAGCCTTTGGCATGGATTGCATCGACGATCTGATCAGTGATGCACGCGAAGCTGGATTAAAAGTTGAGTGGGAAGCTTCCGTCCCCAGCTGAACTCACTTGAATTCAAAAAATCCCTGCATACGGTCGTGTGCGGGGATTTTTTAATGGGACAAACGAAAGTGAATGCTCAAGCCACCAAGCGGTTGAGCATGGGCAATTCAGACAGTTCATCCCTCCACTGCTGGGCCCAAAGATCCTGACTGCGCTCGTACACCTCCATCAACTGCTCCACAGCGCGCTCGTGAAAATCAACGCGCAGATCCAACAGCGGGAACGCAGCTTCGCCGCTCACCTGCACAGCCGCTGAGGTGCAGAGGTTGGAACGGTGATCACCGCCAGCCGCTTCCCCAGCTTGAAGAGCCATCATCAGGCGACGGCCCAGTTTCAAGCTGGGGTCGCTGGTGAGGAAGGCTTGCTGCATAGCCGCCAACACGGCCTCTTCCGCCAAACAATTGCCAGCAACGGAGAGGTCACGCTGATGGCGATGCCCTGCCCAAGAGCCACAATCCTGCCCCGTCCAACAGGCCGTGCGACCGTCCAGGTCAATCAGGTGAAACTGACGCCGATCACGGTGCTGATCATCCGCGAGAAGGCTGGCCAGAACGCTCTCTGCATCCGAACTCTGCTCCAGACGCTCCAGGCCACAAATCCCCAAATACGGATTGGTGTGGGCCTGGGTGGCAACAGCACCAACCCCCGCACGGATGTGGGGGACGGTGGATCCAACTGCCATATGGCAGGTGGCCACACCCACACCAAAACGACCGTTGTTGGGATCACGGGCCAGGATTGAAAAGGTCACGGCAGGTGACGGTCGAGCCGCAGCAACGTTTCCAGCAGCACCGCGGTACCTGCACAGCACTGCTCATCGCTGGTGAACTCTGCAGCAGAATGACTCAAGCCCCCCTTGCTGGGCACAAAAATCATGCCCATCGGCCAGCGACGGCCGACCTCCTGGGCATCGTGGCTGGCTCTGCTGGGGAGATGGCTGTGGGACAGGCCGAGATCGGCTGCGACCTCAGTGATCGTGGCCAGTACCACAGCATCAGCAGGGGTGGGGTCAACGCTGAACTGGGGATCCACCGCAATGGGACAGCCCGTTTCAGCACCGATGCGTTCCACCTGCTGCATCAACTCCTCCACCAACTGATCAAGAACGGTCGGATCAACATCCCTCAGGTCAACCGTCAGGGCGACAGCGCCGGGGACAACATTGGCTGCATTAGGCCAAACCTCAAGTCGACCAACAGTCGCCACCGGATCTCCGGGATGACGGGAAGCCATGGCTTCGACGGCAAGAACAAGACGCGAGGCCGCCACGAGGGCGTCCTGTCGCAGCCCCATCGGTGTCGTACCGGCGTGGTTGGCCTGGCCCTGCACCTTGATGCTGAACCGACGCTGACCGACAACACCCTCCACAACACCAATGGCATCACCGCGTTGCTCGAGAACACCGCCCTGCTCAACATGCAACTCCAGGAAGGCGGCATAGGCCTCATCGGAGCGTCGGGCCGAGGCCAAGGAGGGCCAATGCCCGCCGATGCGCGCCAGATTGTCCTGAATCGGCTGGCCATTGCTGGTGGCAAAACTCTCCGGGTCATCGGAGGCCGTGCCCGTCAAACCTTTGCAGCCCACCATGGTCGACTCCTCGTCGGCAAAGGCGATCAACTCGATTCCATGACGCAGGCGCAGGCCCTGGTCTTGAAGAGCGCGGCAGACTTCCAGACCGGCCAACACTCCCAGAGCCCCATCAAAACGTCCACCAGTAGGAACCGTGTCGAGGTGAGACCCGGTGACCAAGGCAGGACAATCGGGATCAAGGCCTTCAAAGCGTCCGATCAAGTTGCCAGCAGCATCGACACGCACCTGCATGCCGAGCTGCTTCATCCAATGGGCCAGCAACTCACGGCCCTGCACATCCTCAGGCGAGAACCCGCGTCTACAAACGCTGCCATCGGGCTTGGCACCAATGCTGGCCAGCTGCTCAATCGTTGCAATCAAACGATCACGGTTTGGTCGCGCAGCAAATTTGCTTGGCTCGCTCTCGGTTGCGGGTTTAGTCGGAGAAGCCGAGATGAGCGTGGGCAATGCCGTGACCTTCGTTTCAAACGGGGATCAATATTCACCCGAAAACCCGCGGAGCCTTGTAGCTAGCGCAACGATTTAATCCTGACCAAAGAATTCAAACGGGCATCAGCACCCGCCAGCCCAGACGGTCAGCCTCCCGACGGGCCAGGGCTGGCACGTCTTCGGCCACAAACATGCGGTGCAGCATCTGCACACCCAGCAGGTGGTTTATCACCGCATCCATCTGCACACGCTCCGCATCAGTGGTAGCCGGGTCCTCGTGACGCGCAAACAATGCATGCACTCCGGCTTTGCTCAACAAACCAGCGGCATCGATCACCTCATCACTGAGGTAGTCGTCGGCGAGCTGCTTCATCTGCTCCCACTTCTCAGGCTCAGTGTGGGCTGGCGGCGCCATGAAGGCGAACTTCTCACGCCGGTACAACACCTCCGGCAACAGGCCCGCCATGGCTTCCCGCAGCACGTATTTCTCGGTTTTCCCCTTGATCCGCAGTTCGGGCGGCACCTGCACCGCCACTGCTGCCAGATGATGATCCAGGAAGGCTGGTCGGGCCTCCATGGAATTGGCCATGTCGACCCGGTCGCCACCCCAGGTGAGGATCTGGCCCTCCAGCATGGTCTTGATCCAGACGTACTGGGCCTTATCCAGGGCATGGCGCCCGTCCAGTTGATCCGCATCCAGTTGCTCGGCAATCGCCTTGCCCGGGGAGTAATCCTTCAGGGCTTCGGCATGGGACTGCGCCAGAAGCTCAGGCACCAAGGGCGCGCAGGCCAGCCACGGCTGCAGACAGCTGGGGGTGAAGCCGACGACCGCATCGAGATCGGGATCATCCACCTGGTTTTCAGCCAGCATCGCCCCTTGAACCAGGGCATTGGACTGCTGCAAAAGGCTTTCCCAGCTGGCGCGCTCCTCCGGCGGCAGGTCATCCAAACCGTGCAGGAACATGTCGCGGCGAAAGGCGGGATAGCCGCCGAACAGCTCATCTGAGCCTTCACCGGTCATCACAACTTTGTAGTCCACATCGTTGACGTGGCGGCTCATCAAGAACTTCGCCACCGCCAAGGTGTTGTAGATCGTTCGCTCGGCGTGCCAGATGGTGCGCTCCATATGGCCATAGAGCTCCTGGCCCGAAAGACGCATCAGATCCTGCTCAGCCCCCGTGGCCTCGGCCATCTCCCGGGCGATCGGCGACTCGTCGTAACGAGCGTCATCAAATCCAATCGTGAACGCCTTCACCGGTGCCTGGCTGACGGCTGACGCCAAGCCGAGGATCGAACAGCTGTCGATGCCGCCGGAGAGGTAACAACCCACGGGCACGTCGGCCACCATGCGCAGCTCAACGGCCTCCAGCAACGCCGCACGAACGGCAGCGATGTGCTCGGCCTCAGTTCGGTTGGAGTCCCGCTCGTCTTTACGCGGAAAGTCGACATCCCAGTAGGTGGACTCCGATACCTCCAGCCGCCCACTCACCCGTTGCACCTTCAGCACATGGCCGGGCTTCACCTGGTGCACCCCCGCAAAGGCTGTGGTGCCGGGGACCATGGTCTGCATCAACTGGTGAAAGAGACCTTCCGAGGTGAAGCGTCGCTCCACCGCCGGATGGGCGAAGAGCACCTTCAACTCGGAACCGAACACCAGCCCCTCGGGCGTCATCGCCCAGTACTGCGGTTTGATGCCGAAGCGATCCCGCACTAGGTAGAGGCAGTCCTCTGCCCGATCAAACAAGGCGAAGGCGAACTCACCGCGCAACAGAGGCAGGGTCGCCTCTAACCCCTGGCGTTGGTAGAGCCGAAGCAGGATCTCTGAATCACTCTTGCTGCTGAAGCGCACCCCCTGGGCGGTGAGGTCAGCCCTGATGCGCTGGAAGTCGTAAAACTCACCGTTGTGGGCCATCAGCACCTCACCGTCATCTGTGAGGAAGGGCTGCCGAGCCCGCGACTCGTTCAGGTCAATGATCGAAAGGCGCGCATGGCAGAAGCCGACGCCAGCCTGATCGAGCACCTCAACCCCGAAGCCGTCGGGCCCGCGATGGGCCTGGATCGCCGCCATGTTGACCAGCAGCTGGCGATCCACCGTCTGTTGACGATCTGCATTAAAAACACCTCCGATTCCGCACATCAGATCGCCTCAGATCACATCCATCACGCGTTCGGCCCGATCCACCATGCAGGTGAGCAGGGCCATCCGCAGGAACACGGCTCCCCTGGCCTGACTGAAATACCAGTTGTGGGGCGTGTCATCCAGGCAGGTGCTGAGTTCCGCTCCCCGCGCCAAGGGATGGAGCACAATCGCCTCCGGTTTAAATGGCATGTCGCGGGTGAGGCGAAATCCTCCGCCGTGCACTTCATAGGAATCACCCACCCAGGCGATGGCGTTGATGTAAACGACATCCAAGTCGGGCACTTCAGCCTGCAGATCGGTGCTGGAGCGCACCTTCATCCCACACGCTTCAAGCTCCTCCAACTGTCCTGGGTCGAACAGCGGCTGATCCGGCTCCAACCCGGGGGCGTGAATTACTACCACCTCGTCCACCGTCTGCGGGAATTTGGCCAGGATCCTCAACAGGGAGCGAACCGTTCGCATCCGCGAGGGAATCCCGACGATCCCAATTCGAATCCGATCTGCAGGTGCCACGTCCAACTCAGCGAGCTGGGGACGCCACTTGAAGATTGTGTAGAGATCGGCCATCGCCTGGGTGGGATGCTCATCGATCCCATTTCCAGCATTGATGATCGGGATCCGAAGGGTGGACGTCATTGCATAAACGGCACCGGGATCGCTATCCCGAAGCACCACACAATCGCCATAGTTGTTGAACATATGGGCGACATCTTCGAGAGACTCGCCCTTGGCAATCCCTGTGGTGGCCCTATCGGTGATGTTGATGGAGGTACCGCCGAGTCGGTGCCAGGCACTGTCAAAAGACAGCCGGGTCCGCGTGCTTGGTTCGTAAAACGCGTTGATCAGAATCTTGCCGGTGAGTGGCGTGTTGTGACGGCAATAGCGATCTGGATTGCTCTCAAACTTCGCCGCCAGGCGAAACACCTGCAACAAAGCCTCGGGGCGAAACGGTTGGATCGACACCACGTGCTGATCCACCAAATCCTTCAAAGGCTCAACGTCTTCGGCAATCGCAGCCAACAGCTCCTGAGGTTGGTTCTGCCCGTAGACATCGGGCCCCATCGGCTCAAACCGAATCTGGACCGACGACGCGTCCACAACTGCTGATTTGGCCTGTGCCATAGCGGAATCGGATCAACACCCTGTTTGCCAGACCGAGTGCTAGAGCCAGGAACAACATCTTTCACCGGTAACAACAACCACACTCCTGCGTCCACGAAGAACCAGCTTCTTAAGCAAAGATCCGGAAAAAATGTTCAGCTGGTTACTAACACTTGCAGGCGTCACCACACACGATCATTCCGCCACTCCACCCACCAAATCAGCAGCAACACAAGCACCGACAGCACCAGGGCGAACTGACTGGCAACCAGCAGAAACTGAAAGCCAGATAGACCAACGAGGCCGGCCATCAAAGGAACCGTTTGGATCATCCCTCCTCCTGCAAAAAGGTGAAGTCAAAGCGTTCCGGCCAGATCCGACTGCCCATCAGCATCACAACCGCCGACACGGCCGCCGAAAACACAGCAGCGCAATAGGGCGCGATCAGCACATAGGCGAGCAGGCCCACAACGCTGCCGGCAAGCATGGCCGCAATAGCAGCCGTGCGGTTGGCCGTGCGCCAATACAAACCGCACGCCACAGGCCAGACCGTGGAGGCCACCAGGGCACCGGTGAAGAACAGCACCGAAGCCAGCGAATCCAACCTCGGCCAGGACAGCGCCAGGGTGACGACGGCCAACCCCACCACCATCAGCCGCGCCGCCTGCTTCAACTGCAGGTCACTGGCCTGGGGCCGCAACAGGCGAAAATAGACATCCTCCGCCAGCAGATCGGCGGTGGACGCCAGCAGCGAGTCCAGGGTGGAGGTGAGCGAGGCAAACACCACCACAAACACCAAAGCCGCTCCGCCAGCCCCGAGCAGATCAGCCGCCATCACTGGGAACACCATGTTCACCTGCTCGAGGGGCAACTCACGCGCCAGGGCCACCAGGCCGATTGAGCCCGTCACCATCGGCACGCTCATCCAGGCGATTCCCCCCAATACAAAAGAGGTCATCACCACCGAACGCCGACTGGCGAAGACCCGGGACCACCAGATGTTGTTGTGAAACACTTCGCCCATCGAAAAGAGGGCGGAATTCCAGGCAATCAACAAGCCCGCCGGCAACAGCAGATCAAGCCGATCGGGATGCCGGGCCAGCAAGGAAGCATGCACCTCGGGCATAGGGAATTGCCGGAAGGCGAGCACCGCCACCACCGCCAGCAGCACCATGATCAACAGCGACTGAATGAAATCGGTGCCGATCACGGCCCGCATTCCGCCGAACAGGGTGTACACGGTGGCGACACCAATCACCACCACCATTCCCACGTGGTAGTCGAAGCCTGAAAGGGCCTGCAGCAGCAGGCCAGCACCCATCGCCTGGGTCATCAGAAAGCCCAGGGTGTAGACCGCGGTGATCAGCATGAACACCCACCAGGCCAGACGCCCGTAGCGCAGGCGAATGAAGTCGCCGCTGGTGCGCCCGTTGGGCATCAGTTGCTTGATCCGCGAAGCCAGGGGGGCGAACAAAATCAGGCCAAGCCCGGCCAGGGCATAGCTGAACATGCCCCAGAGACCGGTTTTGTAGCCGAATTCAGGGGCGAGCAGGGTGGTGTTGCCGGTGACCCAGGAGGCCATCAACGTGGCCGTACTCAGGGCCAGCCCGATGTTGCGCCCCGCCAGCATGTAGTCGTCGGCATTGCCTTGCCCGCGCCGGCCCCAGGCAATCCCGAGCGCCACCCAGAGAACAGAGAACAGCACCACCAGCGCCCAGGCGATCCCGGGCTGTAGGAAGGGAACCGAGTCAGCGGACATCCGTCGACCCCCTGCGGTTCCAATAGATATGTCCGCGCAGAATCATCACCACCGTCGCCGCAGTCACAACGGCACCAAGGGCAAAGATCAGTCGGGCCCAGAGCAATTCATCCAAGGCGAAGAGCGTTTGAAATCCAAAAACAGATAAGCAAAGGAGGCACCAAACCCTCGCCCTGCGCCCTCCATACAGGTGCCTACGGATACCCAAACATCAAGCGATCAGCACCATGTCGCCTGAAATTGCGGAATGTGTAGCAACTACACCCAAAGGGGGTTGGGGCGACGCCTTGGATGACATACGCGCAGACCATCGGAATGTTCACCGACTACAAACCCACGGTCGGCTTCGACGAATATTTCTGCAGTGAAACGGCGAGACCTCGCGACGATCTGGCCACTCTGCTCACATCACTGGGGCAGCTGGGATTACCCGAGCTCAACCGCAGCCATGCCTCGGCCAGCCAGCTGCTGCGTCGCCTCGGCGCCACCTTCCGCTTGAACGATTCCGGGCTCAAGGGCAGTGAACGGATTCTTCCTTTCGATCCCTTGCCCCGACTGATCGGCCGCAGCGACTGGATCAACCTGGAGCGGGGACTACTGCAACGCCTGGAAGCCATCGACTGCTTCCTCGCCGACATCTACGGCCCCCAGCAGATCCTCAACGACGGTGTGATCCCGCGTGAAGACGTGGAAAGTTCCTCCGGTTGGCGACCCCAGATGCAGGGCATCAGTCTGCCCCTCAACCGCTGGTGCCACATCTCCGGGCTCGACCTGATTCGCGACGGCAATGGCACCTGGCGTGTGCTGGAAGACAACCTGCGCTGTCCATCGGGGGTGGCCTATTTCCTCGAGAATCGTCGGGTGATGAAAAGGTTGTTCCCTGGCCTGTTCGAGGGCCGTGCCGTTCAACCAATCGACGCCTATCCCTCCCATCTGCTGCGCACCCTTCAGGACCTGGCGCCCTGGAGTGACAGCCCCCGCGTGGCGATCCTGACCCCCGGGGTGTTCAACAGCGCCTATTTCGAGCACAGCTATCTGGCCCAGCAGATGGGCATTGCACTGGTGGAGGGACGCGACCTGGTCTGCGAAGACGGCCGGGTGTGGATGCGCAGCACCAGTGGCCTCGAACCCGTGGATGTGATCTACCGCCGCATCGACGATGATTTTCTTGATCCCACCGTGTTCCGCAAGGACTCAATGCTTGGGGTGCCGGGAATAATCGATGTGCTGCGGCAAGGACGGGTCGCCATCGCCAATGCTCCTGGCACCGGCGTCGCCGACGACAAGCTGATCTATGCCCATGTGCCGGGAATGATCCGCTACTACCTCGATGAGGAGCCAATCATCGAGAACGTTCCCACCTATCTCTGTGCCCGGCCAGACGATCAGCGCTATGTGCTCGAACACCTCGAGCAACTAGTAGTGAAATCAGTGGCGGAAGCCGGGGGCTACGGAATGCTGATCGGCCCCCAGGCCAGCCGATCGGAACTGGCTGACTTCGACACCAAGATCCGTGAGAATCCACGCAATTTCATCGCACAGCCCACGCTGCAGCTCTCCACCGTGCCATCCCTTAGTGACGGTGAGCTCTACCCCTGCCACGTGGATCTGCGCCCCTATGTGCTGCGCGGCGCCAGCAACTGGGTGAGCCCAGGGGGGCTGACGCGGGTGGCCCTCAAGCGGGGCTCACTGGTGGTGAATTCATCCCAAGGGGGCGGTTGCAAGGACACCTGGATCGTCGACGACCAACGGATAGCAGCACCGCAGCCAAAGGAGGCTGTGCCGTGTTGAGTCGCGTCGCCGATTCGCTCTACTGGATCAATCGCTATCTGGAACGCGCCGAAAACATCTCGCGTTTTCTGGAAGTGAGCGAAGCGATGGCGTTGGACTGTCCTCCGGGCAGCGCCGAGCCTTGGCTGCCCTTGGTGGAGGTGACGGGGGATCGCCACCGCTTTGATACGGCCTATCCCGATGCCACGCCGAAACAGGTGGTGCGCTTCCTGCTGCTGGACCGCAGCAATCCCAACAGCATCGTGAGTTGCATTGCGATGGCCCGGGAAAACGCACGGCAGATCAGGGATGTGATCACCACGGAGATGTGGGAGCAGATCAATGATCTGCACTGGACCCTGCAGGACGACGAAGACATCTGGCGGGAACCGGTGCAGGAGCAACTGCGGATCATTCGGCGTGGCTGCCAGCTCATGTACGGGATCACTGACACCACCCTGAGCCGTGATCTGAGCTGGCTGTTCAGTCAGCTGGGACGTTTGATCGAACGCGCCGACAAAACCTCCCGCATCCTCGACGTCAAATACTTCCTGCTGCTGCCCTCCCCCGAGGAGGTGGGCGGCGTGCTGGATGAATTGCAGTGGATCACCCTGCTGCGCACAGCGGGCGCCTATCAGATGTACCGCCAGAGCGTGCAGCAAGCGATCAGCCCTGCAGCGGTGGCCCGCTTTTTGCTGCTGGATCCCAGCTTTCCTCGATCGGTTCGGTATTGCCTCCAGGGCATCAGCGACACCTTGCAACAAATCCAGCAGCACCCGAGCCAAGACACCCCAGATGACCTCGACTGCTTGCGCGGACAGCTCCTGGCCCGCTGGAGCTATGTGCGGATCGACAACTTGATCGAAGCCGGTCTGCATGAAGCTATTGACCAGCTTCAGCAGGACCTCAACCAACTTCACAGCCTGATCCAGACCCGCTACTTCACCAGCGCCGACCTCCGTTCCGTTCCCACCGATCCCGCATGCGCGCTCTCATCGTTCACCGCCTGACATATCGGTATGAAGCCCCGGTGTATCTGGGAGAGCATCGCCTCTGTCTGAGACCCCGAGGGCAAGGGTTTCAGACCCTTCTGGAGCATCAACTGAGCGTGCTGCCGGAACCGGAACAACGTCGGGAACTGGTGGCCGCCAGCGGCGACGAAATCCAACGGCTCCGCTTTCTCGGCAGCACTGATGAACTGATCTTTGAAGCCCGCAGCCTGGTGGAGACCCGACCGGCACCTCCGCTAGAGATCTGCTTCAACGGACTCGAACCACCCTTGCCTTACCCGCAAGGGCAGCTCAACAGCGATCTGCAGGGAGCCTTGGAAGGCTGGTTGCCCAATGGCCAGCACGAACCTGCGGCCATAGAGCTCACCCAGGAAGCGCTGATGGGAAGCAACCAGCAGACCCTGGCCTTTCTGAAGCAACTGATTGAACTGATTCAAGAGCGGGTGAAATACACCCAACGCCATGTGGGGCCGGCCTGGCCAGCGGGCCGAACCCTGCGCGAGCGGATCGGCTCCTGCCGTGATCTGGCCATGTTGATGGTGGCCTGCTGCCGCGTGGTGGGTCTTCCCGCCCGCTTCGTGAGCGGCTATCAACTGCAGCAACCTCCCCCGAAGGACTACGACCTGCATGCCTGGGCGGAGGTCTACCTGCCAGGAGCGGGCTGGCGCGGCTTTGACCCCAGTGCCGGCGTGGAAGTCAACGATCGCTATGTGGTACTTGCCACCTCGTCCAAGCCCGAACTCACCGCAGCCGTGAGCGGCAGCTTCAGTGGTCCCCCCGAAACCACAAGTGAACTGAATTGGCAGATACAGATCAACGAGGAAACCTCCGGAACGGAGACCTCCTCACGAAACTTGGTTCAGGCCGCCTGAAGCAGAGGTTCCACCCCATGCAACTGGGGCTTCGGAGCCGAGCTCAGTGTGGCTGCCATCAAGGCCGGGATCTCGGCGCTGTTGTAGACGCGAAATTCCTGCACCAGAGAAGCGCCTTCCTCACGAACCGCCTGGTTCAAAACGACGGAACCATCGGGATCGGAGATCGAGCGGTGGAAGGTGCCGGGGGGGATACGAAGGATGTCACCACCGCTCTCGAGCCGAACGATGTGAAATGGCTTTTCCCAGGCCAGGTTCACCAAGAAGAAGGTTCTGCCGCCACTGGCCGCAAGCAGATTGTCTTCCTGATGGGGATGCAGATAAAACTGCCAGGCTCCGCTCTCAGGATCATTAGGAGGCGACACTGCCGGGCCGCTGTGAATTACCAGGTCGCGCGCATTCGAGGTGTCCACGGTGACGTCGAAAAAACGAACCGACGGGGTGTCGCGGAAGCGCTCGTAGGCCAGCAGTTCAAACATGTCGATGGATCCTTTTGGATCCTTCAGCTGCCCCGTTGTACCGGGAGCATCACGCAAAAACGGTGACGATCACGACGGTTCAGCCCCCCAGGTATGCCATTTCCGCATGGGTTGACGCAGCGGCGGCTGGATCACGCTCCTCGCTGTAGCGGTCTTGGCGCCGCTGCCAGAGCTGGCGCATGGCCTGCTCAAGCTGAAGCTCCGACGCGAGCGCGGGCTTGAGATCCGTGCCATCAGCCGAGAACAAACAGGTGAAAGCCTGCCCATCGGCGGTGACACGCAACCGGTTGCAATCACCGCAGAACGGCTCACTGATGGAGGCGATCACACCGATGGATCCTGCGCCATCGCCATAGCGCCAACGTCGAGCCGTCCCACCCTGCGGACGACCCATAGGTTCAAGGGGCCAACAGGCGTGAATACGCTCCAGCATCTGCGCCGCCGGCAGCACCTGGTCCAGCGTCCACTGGTTGCGGTTGCCCACATCCATGTACTCGATCAAGCGCAGCTCCACCCCCTGCTGCCGCGCCAAACCGGCCAAGGGCAGCAGCTGATCGTCATTGATCCCCCTTTGGATCACAGCATTGAGCTTGAGCTCACCGAAGGAAGGGTCAAAACCAGCAGCCTGTGCCGCCGCGATTCCGTCCTGCACTTGGCGCACCAGGCGGTCCCCAGCCACGGCGCCACCCTGAAGACCAGCCATGCGCGCCGCTGCCTCCCCTTCCGCTGCATCGAGGCTGATGGTGATGCGATCCAGCCCTGCGGCACGCAACGCCCGCGCTATCGGTTCCGACAACAGCACCCCGTTGCTGGTGAGCGCCACCGACTGAAGACCGGCGATCGGATCCGAACAATCCCGCCGGGCCTGCGCCACCGCCTCCAGCAAAGGCATCAAGCGCCGACTCAACAACGGCTCTCCACCGGTGAGCCGCAGTGTCTGTGCCCCCAGGCGCGCGGCCACACGAATGACGCGCAGCTGCTGCTCAAGCGTGAGCAGACCAGGGGGCTCCTCCACATCCGGACAGCAGTACGGACAGGCGAGATTGCAACGGGCCGTGAGCGACAGCCGCAGCACCCCGATGGGCCGGTTGAAACGATCTGCAAGCGGCAGCGGAGTGCTCATTCCTCCAACGCTGCCAGATCTGCAGGACAGTTGGCATTCAACAAAGCTTCTGCAGGCAAGCGCACCGTCTGATGGGGAACGCGGGTCAACCAGTCCATCCAGCGCAACTCACCGCGTTGGAGTTGCTGATCGAGGCAGGGGCGGAAAGGAGAACCTGAGGGGATCACCGCCAGCAACGGCTGCAGCCGCTGCCCGTCATGGGCCACCGCTGCTTGCTCCGGGGCACGATTCCAGGCTGCGATGAGCTGCTGGACAACGGCGGTGCGCAAAAGCGGCATGTCCACCGGCAGCACCAGCAAGGCCTCGCCGGGCATCGGAGACAGCACCTTGGCCAACGCCTGCAGTGGGCCATTCCAGGGAGGGAGCTCCAGCAGCACGGAACATCCGGGCCGGTGGGTCAGCAGCTCTGCGTGCGCGGCATGACGACTCAACACCTGTACCGGATGGCCGAGGGGCAGCAGCTGGTCGACCAGGGCCGTGAGCCAGACACCGCCAGAGGGATGCGGCAACAGTGCCTTATCACGCCCCATGCGACGGCTACTTCCGCCACTAAGTAAACAAACCCGCAAGCCTTGGCTCACATCGCCAACCAACAATCTGAACCAGCGAAGTCCAACAGCCCACAAAAGTTGCAACCGCTACCAAATCATCGCGGCACAAGAACACCTGATCCGATCAATCAGCCAAGTTGATGTTTGCTGGGGAACAGAAAAATAGAAATCGGTAACCAATCGGACCAAACATGGGCCCGACGAATTGATTAACTGCGCGGGTTAAACGGATTCTTTTTTCGACCGTTTTGCCATCCCCGGGCACCTTTCCTTTTGAAGCCCGTGGTTCCTTCTCTTCTCCTCAATGCTTGGCGACCTTTGGTCGTTCCAGGGCAGGTATCGAACCCTTCACCTGACCTGGATCGCCTTCTTCCTGACCTTCGTGGTCTGGTTCAACCTGGCCCCTCTGGCCACCACCGTGAAAGCGGATCTCGGACTGACCGTTGGTCAAATCCGCACCGTGGCCATCTGCAACGTGGCCCTCACCATCCCAGCGCGCGTGCTGATCGGCATGCTGCTGGACAAATTCGGACCCCGGATTACCTACTCCTCGATCTTGGTGTTCTCGGCGATTCCATGCCTGCTGTTTGCTTCCGCTCAGGACTTCAACCAGCTGGTGGTGGCCCGTCTGCTGCTCTCCATCGTCGGCGCTGGCTTCGTGATCGGCATCCGCATGGTGGCCGAGTGGTTCCCGCCCAAGGAAATCGGCCTGGCTGAAGGCATCTACGGCGGCTGGGGCAACTTCGGCTCCGCCTTCTCCGCCCTCACCATGGTTGCCCTCGCAGGCTTCCTCTCCTTCTCCGGCGGCTTCGAACTGCCCACCGGCGCCGTTCTGAACTGGCGCGGTGCAATCGCTCTGACCGGCATCGTCTCCGCTGCCTACGGCTTCTTCTACTTCTTCAACGTCACCGACACCCCCCCCGGCAAGACGTATCAGCGCCCTGCCAAGACCGCAGGTCTGGAAGTCACCTCCATGCGCGACTTTTGGGGTCTTCTGGGCATGAACGTGCCCTTCGCAGCCATCCTCTGCGTGCTCTGCTGGCGTCTCGGCAAGGTGGGCTTCCTAACCGCTGCCACCTACCCGCTGGCCCTCGGTGCCGTCGCCGTCTGGTTTGCCTTCCAAACCTGGGGAATCATCCGCACCAACCGCGACCTGATCCTTGGCAACAAGGTTTATCCCAAGGAAGACCGCTACGAGTTCCGCCAGGTGGCGATTCTCGAGCTCACTTACATCGTGAACTTCGGCTCCGAACTAGCCGTGGTTTCGATGCTGCCTACCTTCTTTGAAACCACCTTCGATCTGCCGAAGGCCACCGCCGGAATCCTGGCGTCCTGCTTCGCTTTCGTGAACCTTGTGGCGCGCCCTGCCGGTGGACTGATCTCCGACCGCGTCGGCAGCCGCAAGAACACCATGGGCTTCCTCACCGCCGGTCTCGGGGTGGGGTATCTGGTGATGAGCATGATCAAGCCGGGCACCTTCACCGGCACCACCGGCATTGCTGTTGCCGTGGTGATCACCATGCTCGCCTCCTTCTTCGTGCAGTCCGGTGAAGGCGCCACCTTCGCGCTGGTGCCCCTTGTCAAACGTCGCGTTACCGGTCAGGTTGCCGGCCTGGTTGGTGCCTACGGCAACGTTGGCGCTGTGACTTACCTGACCATCTTCAGCCTCCTGCCGATGTGGATGGGCGGCGGCGGCGAACCCACCCCCGAGGTGATCGCGGCTTCCAACAGTGCCTTCTTCCAGATCCTGGGCGTGGCCGGTCTGATTGTGGCCTTCTTCTGCTTCTTCTTCCTGAAGGAGCCCAAGGGGTCCTTTGCAGACCTGCACGAAGGCGAAACCGCCTGAGCCATCTCCGTCCGCAGCACCCTGACGCTGCACAACGACCCGGAGCTTCGGCTCCGGGTTTTGTTCTTTTTTTGGTTCCTCAATGACCAACTCACCCCGCAGCGTGCGCAGCCAGTGCCCCTACTGCGGCGTGGGTTGTGGCCTGGAGCTTTTGCCTCCTGCCGTGAAGGGTGAGGCCGTGAAGCGGGATGCTGAGGGCAACCCGATGTGGACCGCCCGCGGCGACCGCGGGCACCCCTCCAGCCTTGGCCAGGTCTGCATCAAGGGTGCCACCGTCGGCGAAACTCTGGCTCCAGGCCGCCTGCGCCAACCCCTGTTCCGCCAGACCCTCGAGGACGACTTCGCTCCGATCAGCTGGGACGACGCCCTCAACAAAATCACCGGTCAGATCCAGGCGAGCGCGGCGCGGCGCGGCAACGCCGATGGCATTGCCATGTATGGCTCCGGTCAGTTCCACACCGAGGATTACTACCTGGCCCAGAAACTGCTGAAAGGCGCCCTGGGCACCAACAATTTCGACGCCAACTCGCGGCTGTGCATGAGCTCAGCGGTGGCGGGCTACACCCGCAGCCTGGGCTCCGATGGTCCCCCCTGCAGCTATGAGGACCTCGACCACTGCACGGTGGCGTTTCTGATCGGCACCAACACGGCCGAATGCCATCCGGTGCTGTTCCAGCGGCTGCTGAAGCGAAAACGCAAAAACCCAGGCAGCTTCAAGATCGTGGTGGTGGATCCACGCCGCACTGACACCGCTAAAGCCGCCGATATCCACCTGCCGATTGCACCGGGCAGCGACCTGGCCCTGCTGCACGGCATCGCCCACCTCGTGCTGCGAGAAAACGGCCAGGACCCGGCCTTCATCGACGACCACACCGAGAATTACGACGCATTTTTTGACGTCGCCGCCCGCTGGACCCCCCGACGGGTGGCCCTCTTCTGCAACATCCCCGAAAAACGCCTGCGGGAAGTGGCGGCACTGTTCCACCGGCGCGAGAAGGTGCTCAGCCTTTGGTCGATGGGGGTGAACCAACGCCGTGAAGGAACTGCTGTGGTGCAGGGGTTGATTAATCTGCATCTGCTCACCGGCCAGATCGGCAAAGAAGGAGCTGGTCCGTTTTCCCTCACCGGCCAACCCAACGCCATGGGCGGACGCGAGGCCGGAGGCTTGGCCCACCTGCTGCCGGGCTACCGCCTGGTGGCCAACGCAGAACACCGCGCCGAAGTGGAACAGGCCTGGCAGCTGCCGGCAGGACGAATCAACGCCAAGCCCGGATTGGCGGCCTGGCAGCAGATCGAAGCCATGGAACATGAGGAGCTGGATCTGTGGTGGGTGGCCGCCACCAACCCCCTGGTAAGCCTCCCGGATCTGGACCGGGTGAAATCGGCCATGCAGAAGTGCCCGCTGGTGGTGGTAAGCGAGGCCTACGCCGACTCAGAAACGTCCCACTACGCCCACCTGCTTTTGCCCGCAGCCCAGTGGAGCGAGAAGGCCGGCGCCATGACCAATTCCGAACGGCGGGTGACCTACTGCCCGGCCTATCGACGCCGCTTCGGCGAGAGCCGTCCCGACTGGGAAGTGTTTGCCGACGTGGGCCGCCGCCTGGGTTACAACAAGCAGTTCAACTTCGGTTCAGCGGCTGAGGTGTACGCCGAATTCACGGCTCTCACCCGAGGCAGGCTTTGCGATGTGAGCGGCCTAAGCCATGAACTGCTGGACAACGAAGGACCGCAGCAATGGCCCTATCCCAGCGGCAGCACCCCCACCACAGCAGCCAAACGCCTCTACGAAAACCATCAGTTCGCCTCCCCCACCAAACGCGCCCGCTTCAGCACCGATCAACCGCTCGGATTGGCGGAACCCCCCTGCGAGACCTATCCGCTCGTACTGACGGTGGGCCGCTACCTAGGCCAATGGCACACGATGACCCGCACTGGCAAGGTGGAACGGCTGATGAAACAGCATCCCGAGCCACTGCTGGAGATTCACCCAGGTGACGCTCAGGAGTTAAAACTGCGCAACGGCGAGCTGGCGGCGATCAGCTCACGCCGCGGCCACCTCACCGCCACGGTGAAAGTCACCGATCGCATCCGGCGTGGATCGGTCTTCCTGCCAATGCACTGGGGGTTCACGCAGGAGAAGGCCTGCGAAGCGAACACCCTCATGCACGACGAGGCCTGCCCTGTGTCGAAGCAGCCTGAACTCAAGGCCTGCGCGGTGATCGTGGCTCCAGCCGTCTCGGTAGTGAAGCCAGTTGAACAGCAGAAAGGAAGGTTGGAGGCCCTGCGCCGGCTGCTCACACCAGCACTTCGCTGAAAGCTGCCTCAAGGTTGTGGTGATCGTGCCCCGGCCGGGCCAGCTTGCACAACGCAAAGCGATCCAGCTCACTGAGCTTGGTCCATTGCTCAAGAGTCAGCACCACACCCCGCACTGTGGCCGCCTCCTGCACCACAGCGGGCATCTGCGCATGCTGTTGCCAGGGGGAACCGCTCACTGGTGGCAGATCCTTGGCCATTCCATCGGCCATAGGGCGCGTGCAATCGCGCAGGTGTTGGCGAAGCTGCTCGAGAGCATCGGCCGCATCCGACCAATCCACCAAGGCTTGACGTTGCTCCTGGGAAAGTTCAAGCCAGTGGTTGAGCTTTAACTTCACCCCACACAGATCCAATTTGCGTCGCACACACAGGGGAATGCAGCGCCAGTTGCCGATGAAGTCCTGCTCAAAGGCAAAGCAATGGCTGGCGGAATCACGACGGCTGGACATCAACCAAAGCCTTGATCGGTGTCAATGATGACAACGGAAGTCCACGAAAACAGAGATGTTTACTTTGATACAAATGATGGTCTGTGCGCTTCGCTCTCTCCCTTGGAATGTTGCTGGGAATGTCCCATGGATGGGTCACGGCTGAAGCACTCCAACAACAACCCATGCAGGGCTTTAATCCCATAGAAACTGTTAATTCCGCTACACAATTCAGCTCATTTAGTAGTCATTCACACCAATTCTTTCCATACTGAAGCTCTGTTTAAAGAGTTTCTGCCGTGACCAGCAGCATCTCGTCCGCTTCCGGCCGCAGCCCCATCACCCTGGCCGCCGGTTTCCTGGGTGCCTTCATAGTTGGTTCTCTTGCCGTGCAGCTGGTGCGCAGCCAGACGGCCTTCGTTCAGGCCGGCGCCACTGGCGTGGAACCGGTGATCGCCGGGCCTGCCGCTCTCTGGGCTCCCTTGGCCGAGCGCGACATCGCCAGCGCCAACTCAGGCGCAACGGCCCAACCCGCTGCTGCCATCCAGCCCGCTGTGGAACCTGTTGTGGGTTCCGAAGCCACCCTCTGGGCACCCTTCGGCCAGCGCTGATCGCACGGGCTAAATAAGGTGGCGGCATGGGGATTCAGCGCCGCCACTTCCTCCAGCAAACGGGCGGTCTGGCCTTGACCGCCCTGATACAAGCGCGGCCTGTTGACGCTGCGGAGGAAGGGTTCTGCGTTCCCGACGATCCACTCCAGGCCCTGATGGCGGGGAACCGCCGGTTTGCCAATGCCTGGCGCCGAGCCGAGCAAAACGAGGGAACGACGCTCCGAACGGCGGATCCCGACCCGCGCTGCTTCAACTCCCCCAATGCTTTGGCAACCAGTCAACATCCCTGGGCCACCGTGCTTACCTGCTCTGATTCACGGGTGGCGCCTAGCTGGGTGTTCGACACCACCCCTGGCGAGCTGTTCGTGATCCGCAACGCCGGCAACAGCGCCTTCACCGAAGCCATTGCCTCCATTGAGTACGGCGTCAGCGTTCTCAAGACGCCACTGCTGATGGTGATGGGGCACAGCGGCTGCGGAGCCGTCACGGCGGCAATGGACGGCAACCCGCTGACTCCTTCCCTAGACCGGCTGATCCAACCCATCCGGAAGAACATCAACGGCAGCAGCAATCTCGAGGAAGCCGTGAAGCGCAATGCCCTCGCCAGCGCCTCCACCTTGATTCAATGCAGCACCGTTCTGGCCGACGCCAAAGCCAGTGGTGCGCTGAAACTGGTGGTGGGTTGTTACCAACTCAACAGCGGTGTTGTCACCTTGATCGAATGACGCAAAACCTGAGTCATCTGAACCAGCAAGGCGAGGTTCACATGGTGGACGTGGGGGACCGTCCAGCCACAAACCGCGAAGCCCATGCCCGTGGGGCCATTCGCATGGAAGCCTCAACCCTCAGCCTGATCCAGCGGGGCGAGACTCCAAAAGGAGATCTTCTGGCCGTCGCCCGGGTAGCAGCGATCCAGGCAGCCAAACGCACCTGGGAGCTGATTCCCCTGTGCCATCCCCTGCCACTCAGTGGCATGGATGTGTCGATCGACGCCGACGCATCGCTCCCTGGCCTGGTCGTCCACTGCCGTTGCCGCACCACAGGCCAAACCGGGGTGGAAATGGAAGCGATGACGGCGGTGTCCGTGGGGCTGCTGACCCTTTACGACATGCTCAAAGCGGTCGATCCAGCCATGACGATCGAGGCGATCCAACTGGAGTTCAAAGAAGGAGGGCGGAACGGTGTCTGGAAACGCTGAGCCCTACGGACGCGAAGGGCTACCCCTGGAGGAGGCACGTCAACGGGTTCTGGCGGCACTCCAGCCGATCACCGCACAGAGAACCGTTCCCCTGCAACAGGCCCTTGGCCGGGTAAGCGCAGCGGATGTGTTGGCCTGCGCGGCCGTTCCGGGGTTTCGGGCCTCGATCATGGACGGCTACGCCCTGGGGCAAAGCCACCAGCCCAAGCTTGGGGAGACTTGGCAGCTGAAGGGACGCTCCGCCGCCGGCCAACCCTTCTACGGGACCCTGGCCAACAGCGATGCGATCCGCATCCTCACAGGCGCTCAACTGCCGGACGGTGCCGGCTGGGTGCTGCCCCAAGAGCTCATCAGCGTGGACGGCACCAGCCTCCAGCTGACAAAAGAGGCATCGGATCGTCCCTGGATTCGCCCCGAGGATGAGGAATGCCGACCAGGAGACCTGCTGCTGGCCGCTGGCCAGCGACTGGGTGCCGCCGATCTCGCACGGCTCGCCGGCTGCGGCATCGCCGACCTGACCGTTGCTCAGCAACCCCGCATCGGGCTGCTGATCAGCGGTGACGAGCTGGTGCCACCCGGAACAGCGCGAAAACCCGGTGCCATCTGGGAGAGCAACGGCACGCTTCTGGAGACGATGCTCCGGGCCCTCGGGCAGTCAGTGACCCGGCGACTAGTGGTGGCCGATCAACCCGACGCTCTGCGGCAGGCTCTGCTGGATCTGGCCCATGACTGCGACGTGGTGGTGAGCACCGGCGGCGTCTCCGCCGGCGACACCGACTGGATCCGGCCCCTGATTGCGGAGCTGGGCACTATGGACTTCTGGAAACTGTTCCTGCGTCCGGGTCGTCCCTTCGCCTTCGGCAGCATCGGTAAGGGAGTGCCATTTTTCGGACTGCCGGGCAATCCCGTGGCGGCGGCGGTCTCTGCCCTGCAACTGCTCTGGCCCGCCCTGCAGGTCCTGGAGGGCCAGAGCGAACCGGAGCTGTTCCCCCGAGTAATGGTGGAACTTGCCGACTCGTTGTCTCGCCGACCGGGACGACCGGAACTGGCCCGGGCCCGCCTCGACACCAACACCGCAGGGACTCTGCTGGCACGGGTGGATGGCTCACAGGCCTCATCCCGGATCGGTTCGCTGCAACACGCCGATCTGCTGTTGGAACTGCCGGCTGAAGCCGGCCCACTGGAAAGCGGCACCCGCCTCTGGGCCCAGGTGATTCGTCAGCGGATTTTCTGAGCCAGATCAGGCTGAAAGTGTCGGCGCTCCCAGGCCATGAGCTGGCCCGATGCATCGAAATGGATGCTGATCTGCTGAAACAGCGCAGCACCTAGACGGCCACCGATCTCGAGGCTGAAGGGCTGCTGGGGAATCTCGCTGGGCACCGAGAAAACCAAGCCGTCGGACATCACGGCTGAGCAGTCGTTATGCAACAGCTGGCTTGGATCGAACACCAGCGGATCAGCGTCCTCAGCCTGGCCGTTCACCCCCGCTTGCGGCCTGAGCATCTGCCGCTTACCGCTCCATCCCTGCACCGGCGCCAGCAGGGCCTGGGGTGTCCCGCATGCGGGACGGTCGGGTTCGGGATCGAAGCTGTTCAAGCAACGGAAACCCACCGCCCCAACACGCTGCAAACGCCAGCTGCCGTCAAGTGGTTCCCAGAGCAGCACCAGCATCGAGCGGGAACGACCGCAGAACAGGTTGATCTCATGGCCGAAGCGGGGGCGATCGGGATCAAGCTCCAGGCTGGACTGACCTCCCGCCCCGGAAAACTGCCAGCAGCCTCCACCGGCGTTGTAGGTGGCCCGACTGATGGGATAGGTGGCCTGGCCCCCGGAGGCCAAGGCCAGACCCGATCCATCCCACACCCCGTGGTCGTCATCGGAAAAGGAAATCGCGTAGGTAGTGGGGTCAATCCGACGGGACGGACGGTGCATATCCAGCCGACCGCTGCCGTTCCGCTCAAACCAATGGCCACAGCCCTGCCAATGGCCCGCGAAATTGCGGCGGTTGAGGGTCCATTGATCGGTCATGTCAGTGACGGCATGGAGCGGTGGATCTCCTTAGGGTCGCCCCAACAGGCATCCCCACCATGGACCTGACGATCGTTGGCTGCGGCTATGTGGGGCTCGCCCTGGCGGAGCGGCTGCAACCGAAACGGCCACAACTGCGACTGACACTGACCACCACCAGCAGCGAACGGCTGGAGCAACTCAGCCCCCTTGCCGATAGAGTGGAGGTGTGCGACGCCACCGACCCCGCACAATTGCTGGCTGCCCTTCGGCAGAGAAGCAGCGCCGTGTTCTGCCTCGGGCCCAAGGGAGATCGCCAGGTGGATGCCAACGGCTACCGCCACACCTTCGTCGATAGCTTCCGCTGCCTGACGTCGCTGTTGCCACAACTGCCGGAACTGCGGCAAATCGTCTACACGGGCAGTTGCTCGGTGTACGGCGATGCCGAGGGGGACTGGGTGGATGAGCAAACACCGCCCGAACCAGGCCGCGGCCATGGCGATGTTCTGCTGGAGGGCGAATACCTGCTCAGCGGCATCAGCGACCGGCGGGTATGCATCCTGCGACTCGGGGCGCTGTATGGCCCTGGCCGCGAACTTGATCAACGCTTGCGCGGGCTGGCCGGGCTGGAACGCCCTGGCAGCGGAGCGACCTACAGCAACTGGCTGCATGTGGCGGATGCCGCCGGCGCCCTGGAAGCAGCTCTCGATGCTGAATGGGCCGGCCTGGTGAATGTGGTCAACGACGAGCCGATTCGGCTGCGGGATCTGGTGGGGCGCAGCCTGCAGCGCCAGGGTCTGGCCCCCGTGCGCTGGCTTGGGCAGGACACACCGGGTTCAGGGGGCCGACGGATTCTCAACACCCGGCTCAAACAATTGGGCTACCAACTGCAGCACCCGAACCTTGATCAGAGCGGCGTATTGGCCACCAGCCAGGTGCCCTGACCAGCGCACCACTCCCGCTTCCAAAACGGGGCCTGGTGCTTGAGCTGCTCCAACAACGCGGCAGAGCAGCGTTGCGCCGCCCCACGACGATCGGCCTGCACCGCCACCAGCACGATCGGCTCACCGGGGGCGAGCCGGCCCACCCGATGCAGCACCAAAATCGGCCCCGCCCGGTGCTCCTGCTGCAGACGCTGTGCCATGGCCGTGATCTGACGTTCGCAAAGGCCGGGGAAGTGCTCCAGCTCCAGCGCCTCCAGAGGCCGACCATCCGTCGTGGTGGGACGAACCCGACCAATGAAAATCGCCGCGGCCGCTTCATCACCACCCCAAAGCGCAAGCTGCTGCCAAGGATCAAAGGGATCCGGGCACACCTCGACACGGCAACCGGTCACGATTCAACCCCCCGTGAACGGTGGAAGAAAAGCCAGCTCATCACCGGCCTGCAACGGCTGATTGGCACCGACCAACTCCTGGTTCACAGCAACGCTGATGCCCTCAAGCGGGCCAAGATCCAACTGGTTCCAGACCTCACGGGCCGTCGATACCCCTGGGGTGAACGGAAGAGAACGCTCGGCCCAACCGGCGCGTTCTCGCAGTGAAGCGAACAGCAGCACCTTCAGCACCACGTCCATGGCAGCTGGAGCGGTTCTAGCGTCCGAAGGCTCCGCCGCTGTGCCATGGGCCTGTCCATCGCCCTGCTCACCATCTCCGACACACGCACCTTGGCGGACGACAGCAGCGGAGATCAGCTGCTGCACAGCCTTGAAGCTGCCGACCATCGGCTTCACGAGCGACAACTCTGTCCGGATGATCGCTATCAAATCCGCCGTGAACTAAGCCGCTGGATCGCCGATCCTGCAGTTGATGTGGTGATCACCAGCGGCGGCACCGGTCTCACCGGCCGCGATGGCACCCCCGAAGCGGTGGCACCGCTGCTGGACAAAACAATCGAAGGATTCGGGGAATTATTCCGCGTGCTCTCCTTCGAGAGCATCGGCACCAGCACCCTGCAAAGCCGCTGCCTTGCTGGGGTGGCCAACGGCACGTTTGTGTTTGTGCTGCCGGGATCTCTTGATGCGGTGACCACAGCCTGGAACCAGCTAATCCGGGCTCAGCTCGATGCCGACACCCGGCCTTGCAATCTGGCCCAGCTCCGGGCTCGCTTAAAGGAATAGAGCGGAGCTGTTCAGAACGGAATCGGCATCGTCACCGCTGCCGGTGTGGGCATGCAGGCTTCAACCTGCTGATCAATCACCTCTCCCACCACAACGATCGAGGGTGACTTGAAGGCTTGCGCACGGCATTGATTAGCAACATCCGCCAAGGTGGCCTTGAGGCAGCGTTGCCCCGCGACTGTGCCCTGCTGGATCACCGCCACGGGGGTTGTCGCGGCCAAACCGCCCGCCATCAGCTCTTCCGCGATCCGAGGCAAGTTATGCAGCCCCATGTAGATCACTAACCCGTCACTGGCCGCGGCCAGGGCACGCCAATCCACAGAAGGACGGCGCTTGTCGATTTCCTCATGACCGGTGACGAAGGTCACCGATGAGCCCGCCCGCCGGTGGGTGACGGGAATTCCGGCGTAGGCAGGGGCGGCAATGCCAGCGGTGACACCAGGTACCACCTGAACAGGGATATTCCGCTCCGCCAGGTAAGCCGCTTCTTCCCCTCCACGACCAAACAGGAAGGGATCACCTCCCTTCAAGCGCACCACCGTGCTGTGCTTCTGGGCCATTTCAACCAGCACGGCATTGGTGCTTGGTTGTGGCACCGAATGATGTCCGCGACGCTTGCCGACAAAACAGCGTTCACAGGACGCCGGCACAAGATCCAGCACTTCTTTGGGCACCAGCGAGTCGTACACCAGGGCATCGCACTGGCTCAACAGCCGATGCGCCTTCAGCGTGAGCAACTCGGGATCGCCGGGACCGGCTCCCACCAGATAAACGGTTCCGGTTTGTTCAGCAGTGCTCACGGCAGAGAAACAAGCAGATCGATCAGGGCCTGACGGGTGGGGGGATGCTCCAGCAGAGGAGGCAATCCATCAGCTTCGCTCAACGCATCCGTCATGCGGTTCGGCGCAAGGGTTAATGGGAGTGGCCGGGCGCTGGGATGGCGCTGCTGGAACTCGGGCCAGGCATCAAAGGCAACCAACGGCAAGGCCAGGCGAGATGCCAGCATCGCGAGAAAGCGATCCGCCACCCCCGGGCGCAGGGGATGGTGCACCAGCACGGCATCCCGGAGCTCAGACGCAGGAAGTGCTGAGAGCACAGCGTTCCACCAGGTGGTCCAAGAACCCAGATAAGGCAGCAAACGCACACTGGCCCCGGCCGCACGAAGTCTGTTCCGAATCGCCGGCACATCCGAGCGGGCGTGCTCCCCAGGCAACAGAAGCAACGGAACAATCCAAGAGGATTGGGGAAGCGCCGAGACGGCTTGTTCAGCCGTCAGAACCTCCAGCTGTACGGGCGCCGAGCGGCGCTTAGCCAAGAGATCCGGCAAGGAGGCCAAACAGTCAGGCACAACACCGCCACTGCGGCCGTGCACCACCAGATGCAGCCCATGCCGCCCTGAATCGGAAGCGTCATTCCGTAGCAATGGCCACGGATCGATGACCGCACTGACTGATGTCATCGGTTCGTTGTGAACGTTGGATGAGTCATGGCACCCCGCCGTCGTTTTGATCGTGCCCCATTGGACAGCCGCTCCTACCGGGAGCCTCTGGACGGACGCATTGAGCGGTACGACCGGGACGACCGGTACAGCCCGGGATACGCACCCAGGGAGGACCGGTACGGGTACGACCGACGCTTCGATCGTCCCGCCGGGCCCTCCGAGCTCGACCAAGACTTCGCTGCGATGAAGCGGGTTTGGCAGATGATCCGGGCCGGAGCGGTGCGGATGGTTGGCGAAATTGGACGCCAATACTGAGGCCGAAACAAGTTGCCTTTTACGGCCTCGCGGGAACTACCAGATGTAGCCGGTATTACAAATCCGAGAGAACAAAGCCCCCGGCATTGATCAACGCCAAAAGTGTTCTCTTTGTTACGGACCAAGGTTGTCATCGCAGTGTTTATTCAATCAACCCAGCGCTCCCCTTCGTTTTGAAGCGTTGCAGGTCTTCGGGCCATCTCGATTGATTCGCACCTCGTCTTTGAGCAATCAATCCGCCCACTCGTTAATCGACTTATGACCCTTAGCTCTCCCTCTAGGCCTTACCTGGATGGCAAGAAGCTCAACAAGATCGAGCAGAACAAGGCGGCCAAAGATGGCCTGTTGGTCGGCAGCGAAATCGAGAAGTTCGCCGAGCTCGGCTGGGAGCAGGTGGATGAAACCGACCTTCAGCTTCGCTTGAAGTGGTACGGAATGTTCTGGCGTCCGAAAACTCCCGGCAAATTCATGCTGCGGCTTCGGGTGCCCAATGGCGTGCTGACGGCCGATCAGCTGCGGGTGGTTGGCTCCATCGTTGAGCGCTATGGCGAAAACGGCAGCTGCGACATAACAACGAGGCAAAACCTGCAGTTGCGCGGTGTGTTGCTGGGAGACCTGCCTGAAATCCTCAAGCGCCTGAAGGAAGCCGGTCTAAGCACGATCCAATCCGGCTTTGACAATCCCCGCAACGTCACCGGCAACCCCATCGCCGGCATCGATCCCAACGAGATCATTGACACTCGGCCGTACACCACCGAGCTACAGAACTTCCTCACCAACAACTGCCAGGGCAACCCGGAATATTCCAACCTGCCCCGCAAGTGGAACACTGCCGTGGCCGGCGCGAAAGACAACTTCCTGCTCCATAACGACATCGTTTTCCATCCCGTGGAACGGGAAGGAGTAATGGGATTTGGTGTGTGGATCGGCGGTGTTCTGTCATCGCAGATGAACGCTTATGCCGTTCCGCTGAACGCCTGGGTGAAACCAGACGAAATCTGCAAGATGACCGACGCCGTGATCCGGCTCTGGCGCGACAACGGTGAGCGCGACAAGCGCCCCAAAGGCCGTTTCCGCCTCTACTTGGATCAGGTGGGACATGACATGTTCCGCAGCCAAGTGGAAGAAGTGTTCGGTCCATTGACTCCCGACCCCGGGTCCGTGTTCAACACCACTCCTCGCTCCCACTACGGCTTCCATCCCCAAAAACAAGAAGGGCTCTCCTACGCCGGTCTTCACGTTCCGGTTGGTCGCCTGACCGCCCAGGATCTGCAAGATCTCGCAACCACCAGCCTCAATTACGGCAGCGGCGAGGTGCGACTCACGGAAGACCAGAACGTCATCCTCGTGGGGCTTCCCACCGACAAGCTCGAGGCCCTGAAGGCTGATGCACTGGTGCAGCGCTTCCCACTGAAGCCCGGTCACATCTCAGCTGGAACGGTGTCCTGCACCGGCAACACCTACTGCGGTTTTGCCCTCACCAACACCAAGGACCAAGCCCTGGAAGCAGCCAAGGAACTAGACCAAGAGCTCAATCTCCCTGAGGAGCTGAAAATCCACTGGACCGGCTGCCCCAACACATGCGGCCAGGCCTACATGGGTGCCATCGGCCTTACCGGCACCAAGGCCAAGAACAGCGAAGGCGTGATGGGCGAGGGCTACACGATGACCATCGGTGGATCCCAAGGTGCCAACCCGAGCATCGGCGAAATCCACCGCAAGGCCATCCCCGCCGATGAGATCAAGGCCGCTCTCAAAGAGGTGTTGATCGACAAGTTCGGGGCCACCCCCAAGGCCTGATCGCTGCGTTCGCCGTGACGCTTCCTTTTGAAGTCACGGCTCCCCGCAACGACCACTCCCCCTCACCGTCATGGCCAACCGCAACGACGTGTTCTCTCGTTTCATCAACTGGCTTAGCGCCAGTGGTCGCGATGGAGCCGCCATCAACCGTCAGGGCGGCAGCCCTGATCTGTTCTCCCGCCTGATGAACCGCATCAGCGGCTGACATCAAAACCTTCATCCAACTCTCAATCTCATCTAATGGACTACGTCCTACCCAATGAGCTTGTCGACGGCATGATTGCCGCCGGCGGCAAAAAATCAACGGTCAGCGTGAAAAACCTGCTGATCCGTGGCTTTTACTCCGGAGCCATCCTGGGCCTGGCCGTGATCCTTGCCCTCACCGTGGGCATCACCGTCAAAGCCCCCTTCGTTGGCTCACTGCTCTTCCCCTTCGGCTTCGCCAGCATCGTGCTGTTCGGCATGGAACTGGTGACCGGCAACTTCGCCCTGCTGCCAATGGCCACCTGGGCTGGAAAAAGCACCTGGGGTGCCACCTTCCGCAACTGGGTCTGGGTGTGGATCGGCAACTGGATTGGCACCGCCGTTGTGGCCGTGATCATGGCCATCAGCCTCACAAGCGGCACCATGGACGGCGCCGCTGACAACATCGGCCCACCGATCTGGGATGCCGTGGCCCAGAAGATCATGGCCCTCAATCAAATCAACGTTGAGAAGAAATACGAAGCCCTGGGAAGCTTGGGCTTCTTCCTCGCCTTTCTGCGCGGACTGGTAGCCAACTGGTTGGTTTGTCTGGGCGTGACCATGGCTCTGGTGAGCAAGAGCGTCCCCGGCAAGATTCTGGCCTGCTGGCTTCCGATCACCGCCTTCCAATCGATGGGCATGGAGCAC
The DNA here is from genome assembly GCF_020514115.1 of Synechococcus sp. MU1642. Classification (GTDB taxonomy): domain Bacteria; phylum Cyanobacteriota; class Cyanobacteriia; order PCC-6307; family Cyanobiaceae; genus Parasynechococcus. The sequence continues at coordinate 29,953 of NZ_VTKZ01000006.1, read as the reverse complement.
ATCGTGGTGAACCAATTCCTGCACACCGCTGGCCCGATCCTCGGTTCAGGCGTCCCCTTCACAAAGGTGATCTTCTGGAACTTCCTGCCTGTCACCCTCGGCAACATCGTGGGCGGCATGGTGTTTATTGGCATGCTCTTCTACAGCACCCATCGCACCCCGATGGAGAACGTGCTGCCCACCGAGCACGATGAAAAGCTGGAGCGTGAGCTCGCTGCTGAACTGGGTGCCCGCTGATCCATCCATGAACGAGGAAGCCGTTCTCTGGGAACGGCTCGCCCGATCTCGACGCGCTCCTTTGGAGCCCGCTTGGCTGGGGGAGGCCTACTCCCCCAGCCTTTCTGTTGATCTGAGGCGAGCCCTGTGCGAAAAACTGGGGATGCAGGCCGAGCGCGGCTGGCCCGTGATCCAAGACCTCCTCGCCAGCCATGGGGTTCTCCCCGACCTAGTAATGGCTGCAGGGCTATGCCACCAGAGCGAGGCCCGCGATTGGTTGTTGGCTCAACTCGAGCAAACCTCGGACAATGAAGATGCCAACCTGATGGTGGTTCAGGCGCTCGCCTGTTGGGGCGCCGATGTTCCTGAATCGTGTGTGGTGAATTGCCTGCATCATCCGGGCCAACTGCACCGACTGGCCGGTCTTCAACTGCTCAGCTTCCGGTCCCACTGCCTCGACGACGGCAAACTGCTGGAGTTCTGCCAAGAGGTTTTGAATGATTTTCGCGATCCAGTGGTTGTGGCCGCGATTCGGGTTCTGCAACGCCGCGATGGCGTCTTGATCAGCGAAAAGCTGGCAGAGCTTTGCCGCAACGGTTCCCTGCCTATTGCCGAGGCTGCCTTCCGCGCGCTGGGTTGCATCGCCACACCTGCCAGTCAGCGCTGTCTGCTGGAACTGAGCCAAGACCTGAATGACGACAGTCGACGCAAAATGGCCAGCACCCAACTGAACCAACAATTCCGCCAATAAAAAAGCCCCGCTGTAGCGGGGCCTTGATGTCTTCATTCAAGACACTTGGCTATTCACCACTTTTTGTAAGGCAGGAACTTACCGCACATGGTGATTTTGACGCGATCACCTTTGGGATCCTCCACTTTGTCGACATCAAGCGTGAAGTCAATCGCGCTCATGATGCCGTCACCAAAATGTTCCTGAATAACATCTTTCAGGGGCATTCCATAGACCTGCATGATCTCGTAAAAACGATAGATCAGGGGATCAGTGGGGATCACCGGATCGAGGCTTCCCTTGGTGGGGAACTCCTGCAAAGCGGCGGTTATGGCCGAATCAAGGGAGAGCAGTTCAGCCAGCTTTTCAGCTTCTTCCTTGGAGGCCGTGGCTTGTCCGTAGAACAAGGAAGCAATCCAGACCTCATCAAGGCCCATCGCCGACTCAAGATCGGCAAAACTCATGCCTTTGGCTTTCTTGGCAGCCATCAAGGCAGCAGTAACAGTCATGATTGAACGAAAAATTGTTATAGCCGCTTTAAAAACAGCGTTCCAAGCTGGAACGTCTCAGCAGCTATGGAACTGTTGCGTAAACGCTGACCCAACAATGAAGCATTAACTACAAAACAACAGCCTGTTTTGAAGCAACAAGCACAGCCAACAAGCCCATGCTGCGAGTGAAATTAGTTTTGAAGAAGAAATTTGGAATGAGCCAATTTTTCCAATCCATGGCAACCCTGCTTCAGGCGCAATTTCTTCCACCGACAACCGCTCCCCAACTGATCCTGGAGCGGCTCTATTACGCCGAAGGACGCCACCACCCTGAGCATCCACGTCATGGCAGCTTCGAAGGGTTATCCCGATTAAGCAGGCCCTGAACTTTCGTAGCAATTGCTACCCCTGCCGGGTCAGTCGCTCCTGAAGACTGACCACAGCTTGAGGCCGGACCTTTGACAAGCGAAGTTCTCTCCGGCCGCAACCGCTTCAAGCAGCACCTGCGCAAAGTGGGAAGCGGTGAACACACCAGCAAAGGCATGAGTCGCGAGGAAGCGGCTGATGCCATGGAGCTGATGCTGCAGGGCGAAGCGACGCCCGCACAGATCGGCGCCTTCCTTATTGCCCATCGCATCCGACGACCCGAACCCCAGGAACTCACGGGGATGCTCGACACCTACCGAACCCACGGACCGGTGCTGCAATCCACCGCTGGCAGTCGAACACCGCTCTGTTTCGGCATGCCCTATGACGGGCGCACGCGCACAGCGCCGATTTACCCGCTCACCGCGCTGGTGCTGCTGGCCTGTGGTCAGCCTGTGGTTCTGCAGGGCGGTAACCGGATGCCGATCAAATACGGCGTCACCGCTGTTGATCTGTTCCGTCTTCTCAATCTCGACCTGACAGGTCTGCCGATCAGCGCCGTTGCAAAGGGGTTCCAGCAGAACGGCTTCGCCCTGATCCACCAACCGGACCACTTCCCCATCGCGGAAACCCTGATCGGCTACCGCGAGGAGCTGGGCAAGCGTCCCCCGGTTGCCAGCCTGGAACTGCTCTGGACACCCCACCAAGGTGACCATCTTCTCGTGAGTGGCTTTGTCCACCCACCAACAGAAGCCCGCGCCTGGGAAGCCCTAAAGCAAGCCGGCGAAACCGATGTCCTCACCGTGAAGGGGTTGGAAGGAGGAACCGACCTGCCCATCGGCAGGGCCTGCATCACGGCCCGGGTGCGAAACGGCGAAGCCGAACGATTGATCCTGCACCCCCGTGACCATGGCTGTCACGACGCCGATGTGGAATGGGCAGACGACAGCACCTGGGCCGATCAGGCACGAAACGCCCTGCAGCACAAAGGCCCTCTTTGCGACGCCGTGCGCTGGAACGCCGGCGCCTATCTGTGGTTCTCCGGCTGCAGTGAATCCCTAAAACAGGGCATTCAACAGGCAGCGTCTGCTCTGCAAACGGGCCAAGCCCAAGCCATGCTCGATCAACTCTGCACTTGGCGGAGCCGCTTGACCATCCGATAACGCTCGAACGGAACGCCTCCAATCAGGATTGTCTCCGGCACTTCCACACACCAGCCGCGTCGCTCCAGCAACGGTCGGCTGAACTGGCTGGCCTCCGTTCGCAGGTGCCAGACGCCGGACGCCAGCGCATCCGCCTCAATCCGATTCAAAAGCGCATTGCCATGCCCGCGCCTCGAGGCACAACCACGGCAGTAGAGCAACGACAGACGATCTTCGGGATGGCGGATCGCAAACGCTGAACCATCGGTGGTAAGCCATCCCGAGCCTTCCCGAAAACTCGCGTCGAGCACGCCGGGCAACCAAGCCAGGGCCGCCCAAGCCCTGACTTGTTCATCTGAATAAAGGAGGGGAGCCTGCGATTCGATCGCATCGGCATAGATCTCCCGCAAGAGCGGTTGATCCTCCGGAGCAATCGGACGCAAAGCCATGGCAGCCGCCTGTTGGAATGTGAGTCTCTCCTGCGTGGCAGCAAGCTTGCAGCGTCCTCGGATTCCCACACTGCTCAGCGCGTTTCTAACGCTGCTTAACGACCGGCTCAGCGAAAGCATTGTCTTTCCGCTGTTGCCCTTTCTCCTGGCCCAGTTCGCCCCAGACGGACGAACCCTAGGTCTGTTGGCGGGAAGCTATGCCCTTGCTCAGTTCCTGGTCACCCCGCTGATCGGCGCGCTGAGTGATCGGTACGGCCGCCGCCCCGTGATCAGCATCTGCGTTGCAGGATCCGTCGTGGGACTCGGCCTGTTTGCAGTAACGGTTTCACTGCCTTGGCCCAGCCAAAGCCTGCTTCCCCTGTTGCTGCTGTTCGCAGCTCGGATCATTGACGGCATCAGTGGGGGTACGGCAGCGACGGCCAGCGCCGTGCTCGCGGACATCACTCCTCCCGACAAGCGGGCCCGTGCCTTCGGCTTGATTGGCGTTGCCTTTGGCTTTGGGTTCATCCTTGGGCCCTTCGTTGGCGGGCAACTGGCCCAGGTGGCGGTGTCCCTTCCCGTTTGGGTGGCCACAGGCTTTGCTGCTCTCAACCTCTTGGTGGTGCTCAATCTGCTGCCAGAAACCCATCCTCAGGACTCGCGAAAAAGCCTGCCCAGAAAACGCGACCTAAATCCATTTGCACGACTCAGCCAGGTGCTGATGAACCCCAGCGTGGGGCGACTGTGCGGAGCTTTTTTCCTGTTCTTTCTGGCCTTCAACGGGTTCACCGCCATCCTGGTGCTCTATTTCAAGCAGCGCTTCGGCTGGGGCCCTGAATTGGCCACCACAGCGTTCCTTGTCGTAGGGGTCGTCGCCACCGTGGTTCAAGGAGGGCTGATCGGGCCCCTGGTGAAACAGTTTGGTGAATGGCGGCTGACCTTGCTGGGGCTGGGCCTGGTGATCATTGGATGTCTGCTAATCCCCAGCATCGGTGCATCCGATCGAGCCGGCGCAATCTTCACCGCCGTCGGCATCCTGGCCCTGGGCACCGGCTTGGTCACACCAAGCCTGCGCAGCCTGGTGTCGCGACGCCTGGGTCGGGAGGGGCAAGGAAGCGCCCTCGGCAGCCTTCAGGCCCTGCAGAGTTTGGGCAGTTTTCTCGGTCCCCCCCTGGCGGGATTGAGCTACGACCTTCTGGGTCCAGTGAGCCCCTTTGCTGCTGCGGCAACCCTGTTGGTGATCGTGATCGGCCTTGTGGCCGGCAGCCCTCTGCCGGCCATCTCCGACACACAACCAAGCCAGTCCTGATTGCTACGTTTCAGCTGAAGACACCAGCGCCTAGCCATTCAGCCCATGTGCGCAGCAGCCTTAGCTCCGGAGCACTACATCAACCGGGAGCTGAGCTGGATTGCCTTCAACGAGAGGGTGCTGGCTCAAGCCCTGGATCCGCGCACACCTCTGCTCGATCAAGCCAAGTTCAGCGCCATCTTCAGCAACAACCTCGACGAATTCTTCATGGTTCGCGTGGCGTCACTGAAGTCTCAGGTTGAGGCGGGCGTCAACAAACCGAGTGAGGATGGCAAATCGCCCTTGGAGCAGCTGCTAGCGATCCGAGAGCGATTGATTCCCCTGCTGCGAGAGCAACAGGTGCATTACCGCCATCACCTGAGGCCGAAGCTGCTGGAACACAGAGTTGAGCTGCTGGATTACAGACAGCTGAACGACGACCAACGCCAGTGGGTTGACGACACCTTTCAGACGTCGGTGTTTCCAGTGCTCACACCCCTGGCAGTGGACCCGGCCCATCCGTTCCCCTTCGTTAGCAACCTGAGCCTGAACGTTGCCGCCGTGGTTGTTGATCCGGAAACGGGACAACGGCAATTTGCACGGGTCAAAGTTCCCCAGAAAAACCTTCCTCGCTTCATCGCCATCCCCTCGAACCTGAGCGGCCAGGAGCACAATCCCGTTCACAGTGCCATCGCACTCGAGCAGGTGATCGCCTTCAACCTGAAGGAGCTGTTCCCTGGCATGAAGATCGAGGGGCACTACTTCTTCCGCGTGACGCGGGATGCAGATCTCGAGCTAAGGGATCTGGAAGCCGATGACCTGATGCTGGCCCTGGAACAGGGATTGCGAAAGCGACGGATGGGCGGAGAGGTGGTGCGCCTGGAGGTGCCCAACGAGATGCCTCAGGACGTGGTGGAGATGCTGATGACAGGACTCAGCGTTGAAGAAGAAGATCTCTATGTGATCGATGGCCCCCTGGGCCTGGACGACCTGCTCAGCCTGACTTCACTACCGCTACCGAACCTCAAGAGCCAAACCCACGGAGGCCAGACACCGACGCTGCTTGCCCGCAGTCAGCAGCACCTGCTGGACGAGGGAGCGATCAAACCGGATGAGTTCAAATCGATCTTCTCGGTAATTCGCCGTCAGGACATCCTCCTGCACCACCCCTATGAGCTGTTCTCGACAACCGTCGAAGAGTTCATCAACCAGGCAGCGGACGATCCCCAGGTGATGGGCATCAAGATGACGCTCTACCGCACCTCAAAAGACTCACCGATCATCGCCGCACTGATCCGTGCCGCCGAAAACGGCAAGCAGGTGATGGCACTGGTGGAATTGAAAGCACGATTTGACGAAGACAACAACATCCAATGGGCCCGGCACCTGGAGCAGTCCGGAGTGCATGTGGTCTACGGAGTGCTGGGGCTAAAAACCCACACCAAGATTGTTCTGGTGGTGCGCAAGGAGAAGGAAAAGCTTCAGAGCTATGTACACATCGGCACGGGCAACTACAACTCCAAAACCTCCAAGCTCTACACCGACCTAGGCCTACTCACAGCCAACCAGGAACTGGGGCAAGACCTGGTGGAACTGTTTAATTACCTCACCGGTTTTTCTAAGCAGCAAAGTTTTCGTCGCCTGCTCGTGGCCCCCGTCACCCTGCGGAAAGGCATGGAGCTGTTGATCCGCCGCGAAATTGAACATGCTCAGCAGGGCCGAGAGGCTGTTATCCGAGCGAAGATGAATTCGCTGGTGGATCCAACGATCATTGCGCTTCTTTATGAAGCGTCCCAGGCCGGAGTGACGATCGAATTGATCATTCGCGGCATGTGCAGCCTCTACCCCAGTCGCGAAGGACTGAGTGAAAACATTCGGGTAATCAGCATCATCGGCACGTTCCTGGAACACTCAAGAATCTTTTCATTCGCCAACGGCGGCTCTCCGGAGGTGTACATCGGCAGTGCCGACTGGATGAGCCGCAACCTCGACCGCCGCATTGAAGCGGTCACACCGATCGAACACCCCGAACATCGGCAGAAACTGGAACGCCTGCTGCAGCTCTACTTCAATGACAATCAGGGCGCCTGGGACATGCAGAGCGACGGCACATTTGTGCAGCGCAAACCCGAAAATGGTGACTCAGAACGTAATTCCCAGATTCAATTGGTCAAGGAGTGGAGCAACGGCATCCAAGCCTTGTGATTCTTTTGGTTTTGAGAAGTGAATGCGTCTGTGACGTCCGATACACAACATTGCTTCAAAAACAAACTTGAAGTAGCCAAGATCACAGCCAAATCAGTTGCTTTGAAAGGCCAAAGATTCAGCTCCTGAAATTCTTTCGATTCGAAACAGTCAGCGCCGTTGCCTGGTGCTAAGTTCAGCCCAAATTCATTCAGGAGACCAGGGTGATGGGGATCCCTCTGGAATCTTCCGGCACGACAAAAAAGTCGTCTCGGAAGGAACCTGCGTTGCCGTCCACCGGACGTCGACCATCAACTCGACAAGGAGGGCGGCTTGCCACCGACTCCATCGGTTTTTATCTGAGCAGCATCGGACGCATCCCCTTGCTGACGGCAGCTGAAGAAATCGAACTTGCACATCATGTGCAGGCGATGAAGCAACTTCAGGAGCTACCGGAAGAGGAACTGACCTCTCGGCATCGCCACAAGATCCGCATGGGCAAACGCGCCCGCGACAGAATGATGGCCGCCAACCTCCGCCTCGTGGTGAGCGTGGCAAAAAAATATCAAAACCAAGGTCTGGAACTGCTCGATCTGGTTCAGGAAGGTGCCATCGGCCTGGAACGAGCAGTCGACAAGTTCGACCCCGCCATGGGCTACAAATTTTCCACCTATGCCTACTGGTGGATTCGCCAAGGCATGACACGGGCCATCGACAACAGCGCCCGCACCATTCGCCTGCCGATCCACATCAGCGAAAAGCTCTCCAAGATGCGTCGCATCTCCCGGGAGCTGTCCCACCGTTTCGGCCGTCAACCGAATCGGCTGGAATTGGCAAGTGCCATGGGCATCGAACCGCGGGAACTGGAGGATCTGATCTCCCAGAGCGCACCTTGTGCATCACTCGATGCCCATGCCCGTGGCGAGGAAGATCGCAGCACCCTGGGCGAATTGATCCCGGATCCCAACGGTGAAGAGCCGATGGAAGGGATGGATCGCAGCATCCAGAAGGAACATCTGGGAGGCTGGCTATCGCAGTTGAACGAGCGCGAGCAGAAGATTCTGAAGTTGCGGTTCGGTCTCGGCGGTGAAGAGCCTCTAACCCTTGCGGAAATCGGTCGTCAGATCAATGTGTCCCGTGAGCGCGTTCGACAGCTCGAGGCCAAAGCGATTCTCAAACTGCGAGCGATGACCAACCACCAACAAGCCGCCTAAGCAACTTGCTTTCCTTCACCGGACCAATCGCCATCCTGATATGGATGGCGATGGTGACAGCAGGCGCTGTGTTGTGTCGTCGCCTTCGGCCGAACCAACGGGAACTGAGCCGAAAGATTGTGCACATCGGAACCGGAGCCGTGGTTCCTTTGGCCTGGTTCTTTCAGATTCCCTTCGTAGTTGCCCTGCCTGTCGCGGCAGTCATCACCCTTATGACGGCGTTGAACCACCAATGGCGCTTCATACCCGCCGTTGAAGATATTGATCGCAACAGCTACGGCACCATTGCCTACGGCATCGCGATCACAATGCTGCTGCTGCTGTTCTGGCCAACCCGAGCCGATGCGGTGTCCGCTGGGGTTCTCGTGATGGCCCTTGGGGATGGCCTTGCAGGGTTGATCGGCCGCAACGTCGAGTCCCTGAAATGGGTTCTTTTTGGTCAGACCAAATCAAGTGTCGGCACGATGACCATGGCTGTTGTCTCAAGCCTGGTGCTGATCGGCCTGGCGCGATGGTCGGGGGCTGACCTGTCCCTCCCGGCAACCCTTGGCATGGTCGCCATCGCAACCGGGCTGGAACAGCTCAGCTGGGGCGGTCTCGACAACCTCAGCGTTCCCCTCAGCGTTGGAGTTCTGTGGAATCAACTGGTGGTCTGAGCCAAGGCGTTGATGCTCAGGCGGTGACCGTCTGTTTGCGACTGGCCACGGCCGCGGCGAGATCATCCAACAAAGCTTCGGTGGTCTCGAGGCTGATGCAGGCATCAGTGACGCTCTGGCCATAGGTCAGCTGCGTTAGGTCGGCGTTCAGTTTCTGGTTGCCTTCCACCAGATGGCTCTCAATCATGACGCCCATCACGTGGTTGGAGCCACCTCGCAACTGCTCGGCAACGCTGGCCAGGACGTCCGCCTGTCGGCGGAAGTCTTTGTTGCTGTTGGCATGGCTGCAATCCACCATCAGACGATCCTGCAGGCCGGCCTTGCGCAACTCGGCTGCGGCCTCCTCCACAGCCTCCAAGTGGTAGTTGCTGCCTTGGCTGCCGCCGCGGAGCACGAGGTGGCCATAGGGATTGCCCGTGGTGCTGACGATCGAGGCATGACCCTCGCGATTGATGCCGAGGAAGTGATGCGGCTTCGCTGCCGCCTGCATGGCATTGATCGCGATGGTGGCGCTGCCATTGGTGCTGTTCTTATAGCCAATCGGCATCGACAGCCCTGAGGCCATTTCGCGGTGGGTCTGACTTTCCGTCGTCCTGGCGCCGATCGCAGTCCAGCTGATCAAATCGGCGATGTACTGCGGAACCACGGGATCGAGCAGTTCCGTTGCAGTAGGCATCCCCTCACGGGAGAGATCCAACAGCAATCCCCGGGCCCGCCGCAGACCGGTATTGATGTCGTAAGAGTTATCGAGGTGAGGGTCGTTGATCAACCCCTTCCAGCCGACCGTGGTGCGCGGCTTCTCGAAGTACACCCGCATCACCACCTCGAGCTGATCCTTCAAGCGCTCGCGGATCGGAGCCAGGCGCTGGGCATACTCCCGGGCAGCTTTGACGTCATGCACGGAGCAGGGACCCACCACCACCAGCAAGCGCTGATCACGGCCACTGAGGGTGTCTTGAATGCGCTGGCGAGCGGATGCCACGGTCTCGAGCGCCGCAGCGTCCATTGGCAGCTCCTGATGCAACACAGCAGGGGCCACCAAGGGACGTGTCTCCACCACATGCAAATCGGAGGTGGTGGCCATGACTGGACGCGAGACTCCGACCAAGGCTACGCACCCCGCTCACTGGCAACAGACACGGTCCGGAAGAATGGTGGTCATCCCTGCACAGAGATCTCAATGCTGAGCGCTTACCGCGAGCTGGCCACCGCCCGGGAAGCCCAGGGCGTTCCCGCTCTTCCGCTCAACGCAGAGCAGACCCAGGGACTGACGGAACTGCTGCAGAACCCTCCCGCCGGCGAGGAGAAATTCCTGCTGCACCTGCTCAGCGAACGGATCCCCCCGGGTGTGGATGAAGCCGCTTATGTGAAGGCCACCTGGCTCAGCGCCGTGGCTCAGGGAGACGCCAAGAGCCCCCTGGTGTCACCACTGGAAGCCACCCGCCTGCTGGGAACGATGGTGGGTGGATACAACGTCGCAGCCCTGATCGAGCTACTGAAGAACTCCGACGCAGCACTGGCTGGCTGTGCTGCTGAGGGACTCGGCCGAACGCTGCTCGTCTATGACGCATTCAACGAAGTAATGGATCTGGCAGCGGACAACCGCTTTGCCAAGCAAGTTGTGGACAGCTGGGCCGCTGCCGAGTGGTTCACCTCCAAACCTGAACTAGCCGAAAGCATCACCGTGACGGTGTTCAAGGTCGAAGGCGAAACCAACACGGACGATCTTTCACCGGCCACCCACGCCACCACCCGGCCGGACATCCCCATCCATGCCCTTGCGATGCTCGAGACCCGGGATCCAGAGGGCCTGAAGACCATCGCGACCCTGAAAGAAAAAGGCCATCCCGTGGCTTACATCGGCGACGTGGTGGGCACCGGCAGCTCGCGCAAGAGCGCCATCAATTCAGTGCTCTGGCACACCGGCAATGACATCCCCCATGTGCCCAACAAACGAGCGGGTGGCGTGATCCTTGGTGGCAAGATCGCCCCGATCTTTTTCAACACCGCTGAAGACTCCGGTGCCCTGCCGATCGAATGCGATGTCACCGAACTGAACACCGGTGATGTGATCACCATTCGCCCCCACGCCGGCACAATCGAACGGGACGGCAGCGTGGTGAGTCGGTTCGACCTGAAACCCACCACGATCAGCGACGAGGTGCGGGCCGGTGGTCGCATCCCCCTGATGATCGGTCGCGCCCTGACCGACAAGGTGCGGGCCAAGCTTGGCCTCACCCCTTCGGATCTGTTCATCCGCCCCTCAGCCCCGGCAGACACCGGTAAGGGCTTCACCCTGGCGCAAAAGATGGTGGGCAAGGCCTGCGGTCTCGCGGGCGTCCGACCCGGCACCAGCTGCGAACCGCTAATGACCACCGTCGGCTCCCAGGACACCACCGGCCCGATGACGCGCGACGAAATGAAGGAACTGGCCTGCCTGGGCTTCTCCTCCGACCTGGTGATGCAGAGCTTCTGCCACACCGCCGCCTATCCGAAGCCGGTGGATCTGCAGACCCAGAACGAACTGCCCGACTTCTTCGCCCAGCGCGGTGGCGTGGCCCTTCGGCCCGGTGACGGCATCATTCACAGCTGGCTGAACCGGATGCTTCTGCCCGACACCGTCGGCACCGGCGGCGATAGCCACACCCGCTTCCCCCTCGGCATTTCTTTCCCAGGCGGCTCTGGGGTTGTGGCCTTTGCGGCCGCCATCGGCGCCATGCCGTTGGATATGCCGGAATCGGTGCTGGTGCGCTTCAGCGGATCCCTGCAACCGGGAGTCACGCTCCGGGATGTGGTGAACGCCATCCCTTGGGTGGCCATTCAACGAGGACTGCTCACCGTTGAAAAGGCCAACAAGAAAAACCTGTTCAATGGCCGGATCATGGAGATCGAAGGTCTGCCCGACCTAAAGCTGGAACAGGCTTTCGAACTCACCGATGCCAGTGCCGAGCGCTCCTGCGCCGGCTGCACAATCAAGCTCTCCGAAGACACGGTGAGCGAATACCTGCGCAGCAACGTGGCGCTACTTAAAAACATGATCGCCCGCGGCTACAGCGACGCCCGCACCCTGGCCCGCCGGATCAAGGAGATGGAGGCCTGGCTTGCGAACCCGCAGCTGATGAGCGCTGACGCTGACGCTGAGTACGCGGAAGTGCTGGAAATCAACCTCGACGAGCTCACCGAACCGGTGGTGGCCTGCCCCAACGACCCCGACAACGTGAAGCTGCTGAGCGAGGTGGCTGGTGACCCTGTGCAGGAGGTGTTCATCGGCTCATGCATGACAAACATCGGCCATTACCGCGCCGCGGCCAAGGTGCTGGAAGGCGCCGGCCAGAACACGGCGCGCCTCTGGGTCTGCCCCCCAACGCGAATGGACGAGGAGACCCTCAAAGAGGAGGGCTACTACGCCACCTTCGAAGCCGCCGGGTCCCGCATGGAGATGCCGGGTTGCTCCCTTTGCATGGGCAACCAGGCCCGCGTGGAGGACAACACCACCGTGTTCTCCACCAGCACCCGCAACTTCAACAACCGCCTGGGCAAAGGTGCTCAGGTGTACCTGGGCAGCGCCGAACTGGCCGCCGTCTGCGCCCAGCTGGGACGCATCCCCACTCCAGACGAATACCGAAGCATTGCGGCCGAAAAGATCGATCCCCTCTCCGACGAGCTCTACCGCTACCTGAACTTCGATCAGATCAGCGGCTTTGAAGACCAGGGGCGGGTGGTCAGTGCTGACGACGAAGCAACCGTTATGGCTCAGGCCTGATCCGGGATCACCTCATCTGTGCCAGCACTAAGCGAACCCAAACAACGACACCACCTCCTGGGCTCCAGCCGGAGCATCAGGAGGATGTTGGAACGCCGCTGGCTGGTGGTGGTTTTGGCTCTGGCGCTCACGGGCCTTGGGGCCGCCATCACCGGTCTGCTCTTCACCAGCGGCATCAACCTGCTGCGGGATTGGCGGCTCGATTTGCTCGATGAGTTTCCAGCCTGGGTGGTACTCCCCGCCCTCGGCGCCCTCGGCGGGATGGTCTCGGCCTGGTTGATTAGCAACCTATCTCCGGCCGCTGGCGGAGCCGGGATCACCCACATCATGGGTTTCCTGCGGCACCGTTCTGTTCCGATGGGGCTTCGGGTGGGCCTGGTAAAACTGGTGGCAGGCATCATTGCGATCGGCTCAGGTTTCCCCCTGGGTCCGGAAGGCCCCGCCGTTCAGATGGGCGGGTCCGTGGCCTGGCAGATGTCCCGCTGGCTGCGGGCACCGGTGGCCTTTCGCCGGGTGATCGTGGCCGCCGGTGGCGGTGCCGGTATTGCCGCAGTGTTCAGCGCTCCGATCGGTGGATTCATCTACGCGATCGAGGAGCTGCTCCACTCCGCCAGGCCCGTGGTGCTGCTGCTGGTGATCATCACCACCTTCTCGGCCGACACCCTGGCGGATGTGCTCGGCTTTCTTGGTCTCAACCCCGGGGGCGGCGGGCTCAACAGCACCATCGGATTTCAACTGGAACGGGAATACACCCCCCTGGTGCGCTTCCTGCCTGTCGATCTGCTGTATCTGGTCGCTCTCGGTGTGGTGATCGGCGTGCTGGCGGAGCTGTACACCCGCTACGTGCTCACCATGCAGCGGCAGGGCAACCGTTGGTTCGGAGACCGACTGATCCTGCGCATGACCTTGAGCGGGCTCGTGCTGGGCTGCGTCTATGCAGCCCTGCCGGATGCCTTCCATAACCCCAGCGAACTGAAGCACCTGATCGGAGCTGGCAAGGCCGACATCAGCCTGGCCCTTGCCAGCTTTGTGATGCTTTTCTTCAGCACCGGTCTGGCGGCGGGCTCGGGAGCTCCAGGGGGACTGTTCATGCCAATGCTAACGCTGGGAGGGGCCATTGGATTGGCCTGTGGTAGTGGCGTTGAGGCCCTCACCGGCCATGTGCCCACCACCTATGTCTTCGCGGGCATGGGCGCCTTCGTTGCCGGCTGTTCCCGCACACCGATCTCGGCGATGTTCCTTGCATTTGCCCTCACCAAGGATCTGCTGATCCTCAAGCCGATCCTGGTGGCCTGCCTCACCAGCTTCGTCATCGCCCGACTATTCCACCCCCACTCGATCTACGAACGTCAGATGGGCATGGAACTCGACTCGGAAGATCGGATGGCGATGAAGCTCAACCGCTACAGACGTCCGTTCACGCCGCCAACCCCGCCATCAGGCCCAACAGGAGGCCCCAGCTGAACCAGGAAACGCTGTTATTTGATCCGGTGACGCCGGAGCCCGGAGCCCTACGCACTGTCCTGGCCTTCCCCAGCACTTACACGGTGGGAATTACCAGCCTTGGTTATCAGATCGTCTGGTCCACCCTGGCGATGCGGTCCGATGTTGACGTGCGCCGTCTGTTCACTGATCAGGGGGATCCACCCCACCGACACTGCGACCTGTTTGGGCTTTCTCTGAGCTGGGAACTCGACGGACCGGTCCTGCTCGATCTGCTGGAGCAGCAGCGAATCCCGATCTGGAGCCACACGCGCACGAACGACCATCCGATCGTGTTTGGTGGCGGACCTGTGCTCACCGCCAATCCAGAGCCCCTTGCACCGTTTTTTGATGTAGTGCTGCTAGGCGATGGCGAAGACCTGCTGCCCGCCTTCATCGATGCTCTCCAGAGCGTGAAGGGCCAACCCCGAGCCGAACAACTGCAGCATCTGGCCCGAGTGCCGGGGATCTATGTGCCGGAGCTCCATGCACCCCGCTATGCAGCGGATGGCACCCTGCTGGGGGTGACACCGGTGGACGCAACCCTGCCGGAGCGGGTGGCCAAACAGACCTGGCGCGGCAATAGCCTCAGCCACTCAACGGTCATCACCCCGGAAGCGGCGTGGCCCGACATCCACATGGTTGAAGTGGTGCGCAGCTGCCCGGAACTGTGCCGCTTCTGCCTGGCCAGCTATCTGACCCTGCCGTTCCGAACACCATCATTGGATGACGGGCTGATCCCAGCGGTGGAGAAAGGCCTTACAGCCACTAAACGCCTCGGTCTGCTGGGGGCATCCGTGACACAGCACCCCCAGTTCAGCGATCTGCTCCAGTGGCTGGCCCAAGACCGCTTCGATGACCTCCGCGTCAGCGTTAGTTCCGTGCGGGCCGCAACGGTCACTCCAGAGCTGGCGGCTGTGTTGGCAGGGCGAGGCAGCAAATCCCTCACCATCGCCATCGAGAGCGGCAGCGAGCGCATGCGCCGCGTGGTCAACAAAAAACTCAGCACTGAGGAAATCGAAGCAGCCGCCCGCCATGCCAAGCAAGGCGGACTGAAGGCCCTCAAGCTCTACGGAATGGTTGGACTCCCCTGCGAAAACAACGACGATGTGGAAAGCACCGCAGCACTGCTGCTGAGCGTTAAGAAAGCCACCCCCGGCCTGCGCTTCACCCTGGGTGTGAGCACATTCGTGCCCAAAGCGCACACCCCGTTCCAATGGCAAGGGGTACGCCCCGAAGCGGAAAAACGCCTGAAGTTGCTGGCGAAACGTCTCAAACCCAAAGGCATTGATCTGCGCCCGGAAAGCTATGGCTGGAGCGTGATTCAGGCCCTGCTGTCTCGGAGCGACCGGCGCCTGGCCCCCGTAATCGCAGCGGTGCGCGGCTCGCAGGAAAGCCTGGGGGGTTGGAAGAAGGCCTACAGAGCCGCCCTGGCTGGTGAACTCCCTGAAGCCCGCAGCGCGGGAGTGGTCTTGCCACTGCCTCCCAGTTGGGAAAGCGTGGTGCACGACCAATGGGCCTCTGACACGGTCTTGCCCTGGGGCCATCTCGATGGCCCCTTGAGCCAGGAGAAGCTGCAGGAGCACCACCAACAGGCCCTCAGCCTGGGCTGACCGCTGGCGTCTCAGTTTGCCGAATCCGACTGCGCAGTCCGGCTATCAGAATCCAACCGGCAATGTTCAAGCGGCTGTCAAAGAAAGGCATGTCGGTGCCGTGAAGCACCACCAGAACAAGCACCGCAGCCCACCAGGCGCGATCAAACAAACCCATGCGGCTGCAGCGCAAGGAGACGATCATCAACGCCAGCACCAGAACCACCAGCGCAAGCGCCGCCGGCACCCCACTGCTGACCGCCAGCTCCAACGGCAGGTTGTGGGAATGGCCATGCCATTTGTCCGTGCGCAAGAGGTACAGCACGGAAAAAGCCGCAGCACCCCAGCCCAGCCATGGCCGTTCAGTGATCAACTGCAAAGCAAAACCCCACTGACTGAGACGAGTGGAAGCCAGGGCACGCTCCCCGGCATAGCGGCTGTCACTGAGCCGTGACCAGACCGACTCGGGAACCAACGCCCGAGCGGGGTCCTGGAGAAGCTCCGGGACACCGGGCAACACCGCCAGCAGAACAGGGATCAATCCAAGGGCCAACAGAGGCAGCAACCAGGGCCAACTCACCGGCCCAAGCACCAGGGGCACCACCAGCACCAACGCGCCCCAACCGTTGCGGGACTCCGTAAGCACGAGAGCCGTCACCAAAGCGACAGCCAGGATCAGCACCACACTCCGACGACGGCGATCGAGTCCGGGTTGCACCAGGGCCGCCAGCATCAACGGCCATACCAGCGCCAACCAGGCCGCGGCGATGTTGGCGTAATCGAACAGACCCGACAGCCGGCCCTCCGGCTCGCCTCCAGGAGCCATGAACCAGATCACCAGGCCACCCAGGGACTGCCAGGGCCCCTGCCAACCCAACCACAACTGACCCAAACCAGTCACCACCACAGGCACGGTGCCCGCCACCATCCAAAGCGCCGCACGGCGGCGTGCCCCAGCCTCCGCCACATAGGGCTGGAACCCCCAGAACCCCCAAAAGAAAGGCAGCCAATTGGCCAGACCTGCCCAAGCCAGATCAGCACGCAAGGCGCTGAAACAGCCGAGCAACATGAGCCCGCCAGCCACCAGGAGCGGCCAGTTCCAGCGGTCACGCCAGTAGGCGCATTCACGACGGAGGCTGCCCAGGACCAAGGCCGGCACAAATAGCAAGCTGGCCAGCAACACTGACGAGGGAAGCAACAGCAGTCCGAGCTGAAACAGGCACCAACCCCAAGGGGAAGAGGCGGCCGGACACTCGCCCCTCAGCCATGCGTACAGACCTACCGTCATGCAAACACGGCCGTACGTCCGCGATACACCATCACCTGACGGCGCAGATGCAGACGAAGGGCCCGCGCCAAGGCAAGGCGTTCTGTGTCACGGCCCTTACGGATCAAATCCTCCACCTCGTCCCGGTGGCTGACGGGAACGGTGGTTTGCTCAATGATCGGTCCGTCATCCAGATCTTCAGTGACGTAGTGGGCTGTAGCGCCGATGAGCTTGACCCCACGGTCCCAGGCGCGGTGGTACGGCTGGGCGCCCTTGAACGCTGGCAGAAACGAATGGTGAATGTTGATCACCTGGGGGAAGCGCTCGAGGAAATCACTACTCAACACCTGCATGTATTTGGCCAGAACCGCAAGTTCAACCTTGTTCTCCTCAAGCAGCTGCAGCATCCGCTGCTCCGCTTCCGCCTTGGTGTCCCGGCTGACGGGAACACAAACAAAGGGAACCTCAAACGACGCACACAGGGGTTCCAAATCCGGATGGTTGGCGATGACCAGGGGAACCTGCATCGGCAGCTCCCCGCTTTGAACCCGCCAGAGCAAGTCCTGCAGGGAGTGGCTCTGCTTGCTGGCGAAAATCGCCACGCGGGGCAAGTCGTCTGAGAAGTGGAGCTGCGCCTCCCCACCAAGCCGCTGTCCCAGAGCCTGAGCTGCTTCAGGAAGCACATCCCGGGGTATGCCGAATCCCTGGAACTGCCACTCAATCCTGCTGAGAAACAACCCAGCTCCCGCGTCCGTGTGGTGATCGGCATGACGAATGCTGCCGCCGTTGGCTGCTACCCAACCCGCCAATTCGCTGACCAGGCCCGGCCGATCGGGGCAGATCATCTGGAGGATGACCGTGGCGTCACTCACAACAACGCTTTGAAAAACAAAATTCTCCCGCGCAGGAGGTGCTGGTTAAAGTCGCAGGGAAATTTTCAATCACCATGCTGAAGGCTCTGAGCCGCCTTGCCGCGTTCTGCCTCTGCGTCGCTTTGAGCCTGGGTCTGATGGCCCCGGCTGCTGTCAATGCTGCCGGAATCAGTCCTAACGATCTGGGCGTGATCCGCCGCCAAGCCGCAGCATTTGATGACGCAAAATCCCGTCTCCCTGATCTGGCCCGGCTGGTGAGTGAAAAGGATTGGGTCTTCACTCGCAACCTTCTGCATGGCCCCATGCAGGAAGTGAGCCGGGAAATGCTCTACATCAATCAGCGCCTTGACAAGAGCGAGCGCAAAGAGGCCACCAAGGTGGCCCGCTCCTTGAAAGAAGCTCTGGCTGATCTGGATGAAGCGGCACGCCTGCAGGACTTCAGCCGCATGCAGAAGTCCTACAGCGCGGTAGCTGCCGGATTCGATGCTTACAGCGATCTGATCCCTGCTGAGGCCTTCAGCTGAGCCGCTCCGTTGGAGTGATTGGTGCCGGGGCCATCGGCCTCGGCACCGCCTGGCATCTAGCCCAGCAAGGGCATGCTGTTTCTGTTTACGACCCTCGCCTGAACAAGCCCGTTCATCGCCAGGGATCAGCAAACGATTTGAGTGGAACATCGGCATCCCTCGGAGTGCTGATGGGACACATCTTTCGCCGCAGCAGCGGACGGGGCTGGAGGCTGCGCCGCCGGAGCATGGAGCTCTGGCCCCAGTGGATCGAAACGCTTCAGGCTCACCAGCCTGATCTCAAGCTCCACCAAGGCCTACTGCAAATCGCCGAGGATGAACGAGCGGCTGGGCGGATGGAGTCGCTGGCCGCACAACGTGTTGACCTGGGACTGCACATGGTGTCCAACACCGACCTAGCAGCGGTCTGGCCGACGGCCAACCACGGTGGCCTCTACTCGCGTCACGACGGTCGGGTGGATCCACTGCTGCTGCAACTGGCCCTGCGGCAGGCGCTAGCAGAGCAAAGTGTGGCGCTGAATGCCACGGCGGTAGTCCGTCTGGAGCGCAACGACAACTACTGGCATGTGCATCGAGCCGACGGAGACAACTCCGTTCACGACCTTGTGATCATCTCCACAGCACTGTGCTCGGATGCCTTACTGAAACCCCTGGGCCATGCCCGAGCGATGACAGCGGTGTTGGGCCAAGCCCTGTCACTCCAATTAACAACTGGTCCGAAGGCGTGGAGCAACTGGCCCTCGGTGCTGGTGGATCAGGGCTTCAACCTGATTCCCACCGCACCCGGACGGTTACTGCTCGGAGCCACCGTGGAACCGGGCAATCGCGCTTCAGAGGATCCTCTGACCCTGATGCGCAGCCTGAATGAGCGGGCACCGGAATGGCTGAGCTCAGCCACGGTGGTTGGCCATTGGAGCGGACTGCGAGCCCGGCCCGTGGATCGACCGGCCCCTCTGCTGGAGGAGCTGCAACCTGGGTTGATCCTTGCTAGTGGGCACTACCGCAACGGCGTTTTGCTCACGCCTGGCACCGCAGAGTGGGTCGCCGCTGCCGTTCAACAGGAAGAAAAAAAGGGCCCCAGAGGGCCCTAACGGGTTGGTGGTTCAACCGATCACTTGGTCTCGGTGAACTCTGCATCGATGACATCGTCGCTGGCGTCGCCACCACCGGAGTTGGCACCAGCACCGGCATCAGCGCCTGACGCACCAGCTGCAGCCCCTTCCTGCTGGTAGACGGAAGCACCCACGGTGTAGAGCTCCTGCTGCAATTCCTCCAGCAGAGTCTTCATCGCGTCGTAATCGTCCTTCTCGGTTGCTTCCTTGAGCTTGAGGCGCTTCTCCTCCAGCTTCGCCTTGGCGTCGGCATCAACTTTGTCGCCCAGTTCGCCCATCTGCTTTTCAGCCTGATAGACGAGGGTTTCGGCCTGATTCTTGAGGTCGATTTTCTCGCGCTTCTCCTTGTCAGCGCTGGCGTTGGCCTCGGCGTCCTTGACCATCTTGTCGACCTCGGAATCCGAGAGGGTCGACGCACCAGTGATCGAGATGGACTGCTCCTTGCCGCTGCCCTTGTCCTTGGCGGTGACGCTAAGGATGCCGTTGGCATCGATGTCGAAGGTCACTTCGATCTGAGGCACGCCCCGAGGAGCAGGAGGAATGCCATCGAGGCGGAAGGTTCCGAGCGACTTGTTGTCGGATGCCATCTCGCGCTCGCCCTGGAGCACGTGAATTTCCACATTGGTCTGACCATCCACAGCCGTGGAATAGGTCTCAGTCTTTTTGGTGGGAACCGTGGTGTTGCGGGTGATCATCTTGGTCATCACACCGCCGAGGGTCTCCACACCCAGGGAGAGAGGCGTGACGTCGAGCAGGAGGATGTCCTTAACCTCGCCGGCCAGCACACCGCCCTGAATGGCAGCACCGACAGCCACCACCTCATCGGGGTTCACCGTCTGGTTGGGGTCTTTGCCAGTGATGCGCTTGACCAGCTCAAGCACAGCCGGGATGCGGGTGGAACCACCCACCATCACGATCTCGTCCAGCTCGCCGGAGGACAACTTGGCGTCCTTGAGCGCCTGCTCCACAGGCATCGCACAGCGGTCGATCAGCTTGGAAGCCAGTTCCTCGAACTTGGCGCGGGTGAGGGTGAGGTCCAGGTGCTTGGGACCCTCGGGCGTGGCCGTGATGAACGGCAGGTTGATCTCGCTCTGAGTGGCGTTGGACAGCTCAACCTTCGCTTTTTCAGCGGCTTCGGTGAGGCGTTGCAGGGCCTGCTTGTCCTGACGTAGATCGATGCCTTCGTTGGATTTGAAGGTCTCGGCCAGGTGATCAACGATCACTTTGTCGAAGTCGTCACCGCCGAGGTGCGTGTCACCAGCGGTGGACAACACCTCAAACACGCCGTCGCCAACTTCCAGAACGGAGACGTCGAAGGTGCCACCGCCCAGGTCGAAGACCAGGATGCGCTCGTTGCTCTTCTTGTCGAGGCCGTAGGCCAGAGCCGCGGCGGTCGGCTCGTTGATGATGCGCAGCACCTCAAGGCCAGCGATCTTGCCGGCATCCTTGGTGGCCTGGCGCTGGGAGTCGTTGAAGTAGGCCGGAACGGTGATCACCGCTTGGCTGACGGTTTCACCGAGGTATTTACCGGCGTCCTCAGCCAGTTTGCGCAGCACCTGGGCGGAAACCTCCTCGGGCGCAAATTGCTTGTCGAGGACAGGGCACTTCACCTTCACGTTGGAGCCGGCCTTTTCAACGCCGTAGCTCACCTCTTTCGACTCCTCATTCACCTCATCAACCCGACGGCCGATGAAACGCTTGACGGAATAAAAGGTGTTGTCTGGATTCATCACCGCCTGACGTTTGGCGATCTGACCCACCAGCTGATCCTGGTTCTTGGTGTAAGCAACCACGGAGGGCGTGGTGCGGAAGCCCTCGGCGTTCGCGATCACGGTGGGCTTACCGCCCTCCATCACGGAAACACAGCTATTCGTAGTGCCAAGGTCAATGCCGACAACCTTGCCCATCGGTGCCCACCTCCAGAAATGGTGATTTGAATGGCCACATCCTCCACAGCAGACCCTCTGACAGGCGAGGTGTGGTTCCCGAACAGGCAGGCTGGTGGAGCGATCCAGCCCTGGCAATGATCAACGGCGGCACCAGCCTTGTGGGCCTGCTTGGCAATCCAGTGCGCCACTCGCTTTCGCCGGTGATGCAGAACGCCGCCCTCGAAAGCATGGGGCTCAACTGGCGCTATCTGGCCCTGCCCTGCGAAAGCGAAAGTCTTGATCAGGTGTTGAACGGTCTCAGGGCCGTTGGCTGCCAGGGCCTCAACGTCACCATCCCGCACAAACAAGCCATCGCCGAGCTCTGCGAGGAGCTGAGCCCGCTGGCGAAACGGCTCGGTGCCGTCAACACCCTGATCCCAGGAACAGGCGGTGGCTGGTTCGGCACCAACACCGACGTGGAGGGCTTTCTGGCACCCCTCGGTGCCAACGACGCCTGGGCAAGACGCCATGCCGTGGTGATCGGCTGCGGCGGATCAGCTCGAGCAGTAGTGGCCGGTCTGCAGACCCTGGACCTCAGCAGCATCACCGTTGTGGGACGGCGAAGCGAGGCACTGCAAGGCTTCATCACTGATCTGCAGCAGGGCCACGCCCCCCTGACGGCCTGTCTCGACAACACTGTTCAGCTCAACGCGAGCGTGGCTCAAGCGGCTCTCGTGGTGAACACCACCCCGGTGGGCATGGCACAGCACGATGACCCCAGGGCGATGCCGTTGGGGGCAGAACTCTGGTCAGGCCTGAACGGAGAGGCGGTGTTGTACGACCTGATCTACACCCCACGGCCCACCAGCTGGCTCGCCGCTGGGCAACAACGGGGCCATCGCTGCATCGATGGCCTTGAGATGCTGGTGCAGCAGGGCGCTGCCTCGCTGCGGCTCTGGAGTGGTCGCAATGAAGTTCCTGTCGAGGCGATGCGAAGCGCCGCCGCGACTGCTCTTGCGGCCTAAGGTCCCAACAATCCCAAGCTCCACCGTGCAGATTCCCCTCTGGCAGCGTCTGCTTGCACCGCTGGTGTACCTGCTCCCCTGGAGTGATGCCATTCCGTTTGGCCTCGGGGCTGACGGCGTGTTCAACCAGATCCCATTGCTGAGGCTGCTGATCGTTCCAGCGGTACCGCTGATTCAATTGGATCGAGGAGTTCCCTTCGGTGGCCTGCTGCTCTTCTTTGTGTTGTTTCTGGCGGTGGTGCGCAATCCAGCCGTTCCTTACTTCTTGCGCTTCAACACGCTCCAGGCCCTGCTCACCGACATCGTGATCGTTGTGCTCAGCTTCGCGTTTGGCATCCTGCTGCAACCGATTGCTGGGGGCAGCCTGCTGCTGGGCACCCTGTCCAGCACGATCGTGGTGGCGGTGCTGGCGATCCTTCTGTTCGCCCTGGTGGAGTGCTGGCGCGGGCGCGAACCTGATCTGCCCGGCATCAGCCAGGCCGTACGCATGCAGCTCTACTGAAAGTGTGGGGACACGCCAGGGGATAAGGTGTTGGATCCGTCGCTCACTCCGGTGAGCCTGATGCCCCTTAGGTGCTGGCCATGACGCACGATCCGTATTACGAAACCATGTACATCCTTCGTCCGGACATTCCGGAGGAGGAAGTTGAAAGCCATCTCACCAAGTACCGCGACATGCTCGTGGAAACTGGTGCCGACGTTCTGGACAACCAGATGCGTGGCAAGCGCCGTCTGGCTTACCCGATTGCCAAGCACAAGGAAGGCATTTACGTGCAACTGAGCCACAACGGCGATGGCCAGCAAGTTGCTGTTCTCGAGAAGGCGATGCGTCTCAGTGAAGACGTGATCCGCTATCTGACCGTGAAGCAGGAAGGCCCCCTTCCCGCACCTCGGGTAATGCCGGGCAGCGAAGCTGCTCAACAGCAACAAGCCGAAACCGCTGCATCAGCTGACTGATCAGCATTGTTGGATTCGTGGGTGGGCGATACCGTCCACCCATTGATTCGAAACACGACCAACCTCAGCCAACCGAACCTGTTTGGAACGAGCGTCATGGCGACGCTGAAGTGATTCGATTGCTGAAAAAAAGAATTTCAGAGCTCGAGGGCGAGATCAAGGTCCATAACGAGCTTCTAGCCGAACTACCGGACATTTTTGAACGCCGCTTCCAACAGCGGCTTGAGCCCTTGATGGAGCGTTATCAACTGCTGGCTGAACAATGTTGATCAAGAACAGAGCGAGCGGTCTCAGCCGACCCTGCCTGGAAGCTCAGAACCGGACAACGTTGTGCGTTTTCCAGACCTGAGACTTCCCAAGTTCCTGCAGAAACTGCAGCTCTCAACTTGAACGGCGCTGGGATGCTGACCACAGTCGGGTTGGCAGACCCCAGACGTAAATAAAGCCCTCTGCAGCGCGGTGATCGAACTGATCCTCACTGCCGTAGGAGGCCATTTCGGGGACGTACAGGCTGCTGTCTGCTGAGCCGCGTCCAGTGACCATGGCCGTTCCTTTGTGCAGACGGAGGCGAACGACACCATTGACGGTGGTCTGGGTGCGGTCCATGAAGCCGTCCAAAGCATTTTTGAGAGGGCCAAACCAAAGCCCCTGGTAGATGAGGTCAGCCCACTGCATTTCCAATTGCCGCTTGCTGCGCAGCACATCGGCAGCCAGGGTCAGGCTTTCCAATTCCTGGTGGGCCTGGATCAGCAGCAATAGCCCGGGCGTTTCGTAGATCTCCCGGGATTTGATGCCTACCACCCGGTTCTCGATCATGTCGAGGCGGCCAATGCCATGGGTGCCCGCTAGACGATTGGCTTCACGGATCAAAGCCACGGGGTCCAGCTGCTGACCGTTGATTGCCACAGGATTTCCTGCTTCAAAAGCAATCTCGATCTCTTCGGAGAGATCCGGAGCAGCCTCCACCGATCGCGTCATCGCAAACACCTCCTCCGGCGGGGCCACCATCGGGTCTTCGAGGGGTCCTGCCTCGATGCTGCGGCCCAGCAGATTGAGGTCGATCGAGTAAGGCGACTTCTTGCTCACCGGTGCGGGCAGACCACAGCGTTCGCCGTAGGCGATGGTCTCCTCACGGCTCATGCCCCACTCACGGGCTGGGGTGAGCACCTTGAGATCCGGTGCCAAAGCAGCGATGGCCACATCAAAACGCACCTGATCGTTGCCCTTGCCTGTGCATCCATGGGCGACAGCATCGGCGCCCACTTCCCGGGCCACCTCGACTAGGCGCTTGGCTATCAGAGGCCTCGCCAGAGCCGTGGAGAGGGGGTAACGGCCTTCATAGAGGGCGTTGGCACGAATCGCCGGAAAGGCGAAATCCTTAATGAAGGGCTCGATCAGATCTCCCACCAGCGACTGACTGGCACCGGCATCTAGCGCTTTCTGACGAATCGGCTCCAGTTCATCGCCCTGGCCGAGATCAGCGGCAAATGTGATCACATCCTCCACACCCCATTCCTGCTTGAGGTAAGGGATGCAGACACTGGTATCAACTCCCCCGGAATAGGCGAGTACCACCTTCTTGGCGCGGCCCATCAATGGGTCTCCTGATCACAATCGTCTGATTCTCTCGTCTCGCCGGCCGCCACCTTTGAGGAAGCCACAAGCAACCATCCAGCCAACGCCAGAGCCGGGGAAAAGACCAGCAGCAGCGCCAGCGCCCAAGAGGTCTGCAACGGTTCAGGCCGCTGCAAACCCCACCAATGCAGGCCAGCACTGATGATCAGGGCCAGGCTCCACAGAAAAACGAGCAGCGCAGGTTTGTTCAGGGGTAGGCCAAAAACAGCACGTGGTTTATCTTGGTTGATTGGCCCGCGTCCCTCCCTGCATGAGCGCTCTGGTTGATTTAAACGCCCTGGACAGCGTCAACCCGTCCCTCACCCGCTATGGGCGCCGCGACCCTGCGCCCGTGCTGCCCCTGCGTGAGGAGCCCGACCTCCTGTCCTGGCTCGAAACCAGCGGTCGTCTCGTTGCTGACGAAGAATCCGGATCACCTGAAGTGAGCACCGTCGAAGAGGAAGAACTCTCTGCGCTCATGGGTGAGAAAGAGGATTACAACAAGGATGACGAGCAAAACGAGGAGCAGTGGGAGGACTGACGTCCCCCAAGCACTGACTGGTCGACCCTGAGCGACTCACCTAGGGTCCCAGCGACCAGTCCAGTGCCGCTTTGCAATCCACGGATTCAAACCACCGTCCTTGGTGGGAGAACGGCTCATTGAGTGCCAGCTTGCTGATGCTGGTGGTCTTGATGACCAGCTTTGCAGCCGACAAATGGATCACCAATGCGCAACTGAGCCTGCCGCTCTTGATTTCAGCGGTCTGCGCTACAGCGACTGCGGCCTTGGGCATTCCCCTTCTGCGTCGCTTGAAGATGGGGCAGTTCATCCGTAAGGAAGGCCCCAAAGCCCATCAGAGCAAAGCGGGAACCCCAACTATGGGGGGCCTTCTGGTGGTTCCCGTCGGGGTCATTCTCGGGAGCTTGATCACGCGGGACGCCGTGGCGTCGCAACAACTGCTCAGCCTGGCAGGACTCACCTTGGCGTTCATGCTGATCGGCGGCATCGATGATTGGAGCAGCCTCACCAAACACACCAATAGAGGCCTGACGGCACAAGGGAAATTGATGCTGCAAGCCATGGCGGCCGCAGCCTTTCTTGCAATCGCTGCCTGGCAGGGCTGGATCAGCAGCGGCATTGCTTTGCCCTATGGCCTTGAACTGCCGTTGGGACTGCTGATCTGGCCGCTTGGGTTGTTTGTCGTTCTAGCGGAGAGCAACGCCACCAACCTCACCGACGGCCTGGATGGCTTGGCCAGCGGCTGCGGAGCACTGGTTTTTACGGGTCTGGCACTTCAACTGATGCTGCGAGGGGACAACGGAGATCCCGCCTTGGCTGGCTTCTGCATGGCCATGGCCGGGGCATGGCTTGGGTTTCTCGTCCACAACCGAAACCCGGCTCGGGCCTTCATGGGCGACACGGGATCCCTAGCAATGGGGGCCGCTCTCAGCGGTGTGGCCCTGTTGTCCAACAGCCTCTGGCCGCTGCTGGTGATGGGAGGCATCTTCGTAGCGGAATCCCTCTCCGTGATCATCCAGGTTTGGGTGTTTAAGGCCACGAAAGGCCCTGATGGGCAAGGGCGACGCGTGTTCCGCATGGCGCCACTCCATCACCATTTTGAGCTGGGGGGCACCGATGAACGAAGCGTGGTGCCTGCGTTCTGGCTTGTCACAGCAGGGCTTGTGCTTCTCGGACTGGTACTGCGTCCCTGATCTTTGATCCATTCCTGAAGACAATCGTTTGAAGCAATCTCAAGGATGCAGTGATTCAAATCGCCAATAAGATTGAACTTGGTTTCGTACCACACGAAGCCAATATCTTCCGAGAAAGATTGAACCTGACGCAGGAAATATGACCGACGTTTTCACATTTTGGATTGACCGCAACCAGGTGCATTGAATGAAGGGAGGCCTGAACGACACACCTGGTATCCACGGGATTTTTTATGTTCAGAACGAAAGCTTTATTCCGCTCATATCCCTTAAAGTCATGTTTTAAGGCAGCAGGGCAGGATGACCTACTTCACCTGGCACGAAGTGGGTTAAGGCTATAGCTTGTGTTTACAGGATTCAGAACCTGCCATACACACAGCATTGACACACGCAAGCGCCGAGCGATGCCAACCATTGTTGAAAAACAAGAGGTACTAAACGGCCGCGACCAAGTGATCAGATATGGCTCTGGAACATCAGCCGGCTCGTACTTCTACAAAGAAAAGATCCCAGGAGAACGTCGATAAAAAACTCGCCAAATCCCAGGTGCAACAACCATTGAAGAAGCCAGGCAGATGGGCTGGGTCGCCTTCATGTGGCAAGACGAGTACACCCATGAACGTAAATGTATTGCAGCAGCAGAATCACAAAACCAATCACTAATATCGACGACGTAGTTGAGATCTACTTGAAATCAGGTTGTGCTCGGATACGGCTTAAGAAGCGGAGAATCCTTAAATCAATGCCTGAGGAGAATTCACTAACTTGAGGGACAACGAAAGTAAGGATTAAGCGAAAGAAAGGACAAGTCAAACAAAGGCAACTATCATGATAGCCTGCAAAAGATTAAGCCAGTGAAATGCCAAAACTTATTTTACATATTGGAACCGAAAAGACAGGCTCGACTGCGCTACAGAACTATTTGGCGCACAATAAAGATAGACTTCTAGAAACAAATTTCTTTATCCCTACTTTTCTTGGAACGATAGATCATAGGTGGCTTCCCGTAATTATGTACCCTTCAGATCGCAGGGATGATCTTACCAACTCTTGTATAAAGAGTTGCTGACAAGAAAATTGAATTCTCCAGCCAAGTATTAAAACACAAAAAACAAACCTAGATAATCAGCAGCGAGCACTTGCAGGCAAGACTACGGACAAATAAAGAGGTAGAAGAATTGAAAAACTTTTTACTCGAACATTTCGAAGAAGTAAATGTTATTTGCTACATGAGGAAACCAATTGAAGCTGTTATCTCTTTGTGGAGCACTGCTGCGAGACCAGGCCATTGCTGGGAAACACTCCCATTACCAGGCTCACATATCGATAGGCTATGCAACCACAGGAATACGGATCAAATATGGTCAGGATCATTTGGGACGCGGTTTAATGCAAGACTTTATACAAAATCAGATCTTCTCAAAGGGAACATTATTGACGACTTTTGCAATTATGCAGGCATCGACCCATCAGGACTTAAGTCACCATCTGAAATGCACAACACCTCCTTGAGCGAAGCAGCTATTAAAACAATATCTTTTATAAATAAATACACAATTTTAGCCTTGAGAAGTCAACTACAAGATGCAGATCGGCAAACGCTGATCAGAGACGTAGAAGATGCTTTTTCATCACTACCTAGGATTACACCTACACATGAAGAAGAGAAAGCATACTACGAGAATTACAAGAAATCAGACGATTACATTACGAAGAAGCACTTCCCTGATAGGACAGAACTCTGGCCTGCCCCTCAAAAACTAGAAGAGGAAAATGCAGGAAGAAACATGAGAATAGAGCAATGCACTTACGAGCAGTTTGCGAAATTGCTCATAGGAACGAAGCTGAAAGAAAAATATAGACAAATAGAATTAGAGCAAAAATATATTCGTTGAAGAACGAAATAAACGCAATCAAATCCACAAAATCATATCGTTTATCTAGGTTATTAACAATAATCAGACAAAAGCTAACTAACTACTTTTAGAAATAAAAATCAAAATCGATTATGCCTGCTGAGAGAGGGAAATGCTATCACTCCAGTAGATACACAAGCGGTTGTTCATGACAGAGATCCTTCTATTTCACCCCTCGAGGGTACAGAAAGAACTAGATCAGAGTCTATTGCTTGAACTAGTTTCGATAATTCGCCCCCGAAGATCCTTTGAATTTACAATCCAATGATATGCAATGAACATCAATTCCTGAATTGCATCATTCTTCTTTTCAAGAGAATTTTTTATTTCTTGATAATTGTTGAAGCTGCTAATTTTATTTGCAAGTTTCGGTTGGTTGGTTTTTAGTTGACTTTCAAATACTCTTGCTTGTTCGACAAAAGTGCCCCAAGAGGTAGAGCAATACCGCTTAATCCTTAGCCCAATGATGCAATAAGGCAATTGATGAGTGTCTCTAGAAAGTAAAAGGACGTTTTTGTCTGAAATTCCGCCGGTGCCTATATGACAAAACAAGCGTTCTCTTAGGTCTTTGCCAAACATATTCTGCATCGCAAATTTAAAGTCATTTTGTAACGTCCTTCGAAAGTATTCATCTCCTATGCATTTTAGTGTTGACGTGGATGAGCTACCATCTATTCCACATCCAGACAAGATGTATATTTTGGAAAAGCATTGAAGCAAGTAGTCGTCCCCAAAGAAAATTTTGATTTCGTCGGGAATTATTTTGTACCGTGATCTTTTCATCATTAGAAAGTGACCACATGAATACAGTTCAGAATCCCATATCACTGGTATTTTTTTACTACAATCATGATATCTTCTAATGTTTAAATTAGTCGAATTATCCATGATTTGGGCGCAAACAATTAACTCATCACTCCATTCAATAGAAACAAGATACTCAAATACTTCTTTGTGCACTACTACATCATCATTGATTATTGCCAGATACTCTGAAGAAGCCAGTTTTGCTCCAATATTCCAAGCATTGTTGACAAAAATATTTGAATATTGCGGGACATGAATTACTCGTGGATTTTTGATTTTGGAAAGAGCTTTAGACTGAGGCGTGTTGATATTGTTATCAATTATTATTATGCGTGAAATGCAATGACAGGACAAATATACTCCTATATATTTAGACAAGAAGTCAGGGCATGCGTGTATAGTTGGAATAACAATATCTATCATACTAAGTATTTATAATTAGATAATCATACGCGTAGAGCTTTTTCAAAATACTGATGCTGTGGGCTGTCAATATGTCAGAATCTTGCATAAATTTTTTGGAGACTATGCTTTTGTTTAAATGCGGCATCGCCTTCGAATTAAATTTATGATCAGAATTAAATAACATAGCTTTTAAATACTGCTCCGTTAATTTATGCCCTCTGTTGTCCAAGTTAAATAAGTCATACCTGACCCCAGGGTATAGAAAATTTTTTTGAGGTAAAAAATGATTATCCATCCACCCCTCTTTCATATACATACTAG
>NZ_VTKZ01000005.1 GCF_020514115.1 Synechococcus sp. MU1642 | reverse complement strand
TTCTCTGTCTGCTTCGATCATTGCCGCTTCGTCGTCATGGAAAAAGCATCCATACAACAGATTTTCTATTCGAGAAACTTCCATATCGCGATCTGCGACTTCTTGCCATAGATAAAGTTCCTGAAATCTATTTCCAAGATAGAATTGCGCCTCAGAAATGTCTCTTGTGATTTTAAAATATGCAAATTGTTCCTTGGCTCCTGGCGATATATAGGTCAGGATTTTCCTGCCGACTGACTGCAGTGTTGCCATAGACCAATCCAGCTTTTATGTTTATTTTAGTAGCAACCGATACGCAATCAATAGGTTGTCATGCCTGTCCCTAGGACTCTTTTGTCCGGGCGGAGTGGGTCACTGCGTCAGTGAGCCCTCACCTCTTTGATTTAAAGGGGCGTGGTGATTGGTTGCGGCTGTCACTCGGGTTATGTCAAAAATCTATTTAAGCCGCCATCCGTGATTCCATGGGTGTGAAGTCCCATCCGATTGGTGTCTGATTCTGATTCAGTGTGCTGTGCTCTTCCAATAGACCTTTAATTTCTTTGCAGGCTGCACTGTATGCACTCCAACCCATCATTCTGCGTGGATTCGCACGGCCACGCTTGTCAATTGCCTGATCAACCGTGACTCCTTCTGTTTCTGCCTGTTCAAAGGCGCTGAGCAGTGGAATCTGTGCAGCTAGAACCTTGATATCGAATCCTTGAAGTAATTCTGTGGCTTGTTCAGCTGCAGCTTCTTTGCGTGCATCCACTTTGACAAGCAGTGCGGCATAGGGAATTTTGTATTGCCTCAGCATTTGTGACATCTCGACTGTTAATTCGATTGATCTACTCTGCGTAGTTGTGGGTAGCAGAATGAAATCAGCTCCCTCTACCAAGTTTTTTATTTCTTCTTCATTGCTGCTGGCTTGCCCATCTGTGACCACGATCTCTGCTGATCGAGTGGCTTTGGCGGCCGCTTCAATGGGTACAACGAGACAAGGCAAGAGCCCTCTGGCGCCATAAGCAGTAGCTGAGCGGTTGCGGTCGGCATCTACCAGGACCACCCTTTTTTGCTGTTGGCTCCAGCATGCTGCTATGTGAACGCTGCTACATGTTTTGGCGACCCCACCCTTCTGGCCAAAAACAGTGATGAACATCAGGCAACGTCTAAAGGCTACTTGTCAGGATCGCGTTATTTCCCAGTAAGGCAATACGTGGTTTGTCGCTTCCATCACGATGAAAGCGTTGGTTGGCTGCACTTCTCTCACTCATTTCCGGGCACAGTGATCCCCCGTGCATAAAAAGTAGATCACTCGAGCTAAGTCCACCACTGCTCTGGAGACGAGTCGCTGCTTATGTCAGAGCTCTCATGGCATTGGCTTTGCTGAAGCCCAATGGGAGTTCAGTCAACGAGTTCAGTGTCTTTGCGAACAAGCCAGTCGTTTTCATCCGCGAACCTTATATCGATTAGGCGCTGAGTCTCGGTGAGGTGTCGGCATTGTGCCTACAACTCATTTACGAACTTGCCGTGTCGTTCCCTGTGATCCCCAGTCTGCATTGGCACCAAGGGATTCTGCTCTTTTGTTTCTGGATTCCTAGAGGTCATTTAAATCGGGATGCTTCAACTGAATCCTTTGCCAGATCTCTTGTCGCGGACCATTCCATAAAAAGAAACCCCGGAGATATCTCCGAGGCCATTAATCCTTTCGGTTGATCCCCATCACCCGGCCGGACTTGATAAAACTAGCCTCGTTGGACTGAAAAGTGCCAGTAAGTGCATAATCCGCACATAGTGCGGTGAAGTTCTGTGCCGATCCTTAAGACACCAAATGTGGGGCTAGGCAGCCGCTGTGAGCTAAGCCATATTGATATTTCCCCCATTGCCCGGCCCGATGTGCGTGTCACAGCGGGTTTTTTTATGTGTTGAAGCACTAGCAGTAGTGCTTTTGAGGGTTTTGAAGCCTTTGGTTGCGAGTGTCGCTCTTGATCTGTGTATAACGGGAGCCAAAAAGAAACCCCCGCTGCAGGCAGGGGCTTGAGAGCTGATTAAGCCTTGATCACTTGGTGTAGGAAGCGCCTCGGTAGGTCAGGCTTGGATGGGGGTTGTTGGCGACTTCTTCGCGGCAGGTGTTGTAGTGCTCGCGGCGGTAGGTCAGCTTGAAACAAGCTTTGGGCGAGGCTGCTTGAGTTTCGTAGGAGTTACCTCTGTAGAGAAGTGCAGTCATGGTTGGTTCCTCAGAAAATTCCAAGTCCCCGTTCCGTGGCTTGGAGTGTCTGCGCCCCTGCGCAAAGGGGTGAACGTTGTGTAGCAGTTGCTACAAAAAAATTATACGCCCGAGTCGAATGCCCGCGGGCGGATGTTGCGACACGAGTCCATTGACGCTTGTTAGAGGATGCACAAGGCAGGCTCGAAGTTCTCTCTTTCGGCTGTGCGTTGAAGAGTGAGTGAGGCGCTGGCGAGTTCCCCCGCTGTATTTCATCTGTCATGGCGTTGCGGTGGTGCCTTCATCCGTCGCGCATGCGAGGGGATGGGGGCGGAGCTTCCCCCTTTTTTTTGTTGCCTGAGCTGCTGGGGTACAAAAAAGCCCGGTCATTACACCCGGCTCTATGCGCAGATAAGCCTGCCTATCGGTTGATAGACGACAGGCAAGAGAGCAGCAATACCCATCGCTCCAGGAAAACAGCTCACCAGATGTAGGCCTTGGCTCGATTAGCCGGAGAGGGCTGCGCGACCTCAATGAACTAGAAGAGGACGGAATTAGCGCACGTAGCGGGCATAGCTGGGGAGTCTTTTTAAGCGAATCTGAGTGGAGTAACCCGTCGGAGTGATGATGTTGACCACCTCAGGCGCAGGGCAATTCAGCATGTAACCACTTTTGGTCAGCTTGTCCCAAGATTGTTTGAGTAATTCAGTGTCCATAAATCCTCGTTAACACAATTCATCGGGATTTCGCCAGTGCTTCCTGACCATTCACTAGCGGTTGTCAATATGTGCCACTTGATGCCATTTGGTGCTCACGGAGTTATTAGCTTGTTGGTCATGTCTGATTGGTAGTTATGGCTTTTGACGAACTTGACAGGACGACGCGGTACATCAGGGATGCCAAGTCTCGTGCACTAGAGGTACTCAATCAAACCTCTCCAAAACTCACGGCACTTGAGAAGGCGATGTGGGTGAGGTTGAAGCGGGGTGAACGCCCCTGCAAGAGCAGCAATGGATAGTGTTGTGCTTCTCCTAAATGGGGATTCAGGCTTTTCAAGAGCATGTGCATGCCCAGTGATATGTGGCTCAGCGTTGATTTGATGTAGGGGGAGAAGTAAGGGAGGCTCTGAAGTGCATCCTCTAGTGCCGTCTCTTCGGCTTGTCCCTTGGGCCTACCGTTATCGAGCTTGCCGATCGCTGCTGTCTGTCAGTGGCTCAGCTGAAGAGAAGACTGCTTAATAGGTTCTCGACAAGTTTCGTGCCTCTTGGTGGCCAGGAGGTTTTTAATGCACCAAGGATTGCAGTATTTGTTTGGACCGTCTGCATGCCAAACCATTCCGCAGCTTTCGCGAAGCGCCAGCAATGCCTGGGCTTCAGCCGCCTTCGCAATACCTGACCCGC
Source organism: Synechococcus sp. MU1642 (assembly GCF_020514115.1). Lineage (GTDB taxonomy): Bacteria > Cyanobacteriota > Cyanobacteriia > PCC-6307 > Cyanobiaceae > Parasynechococcus. The sequence goes on along the minus strand of NZ_VTKZ01000005.1, from coordinate 132,174 downwards.
TCCGGAGACAACGGGGGGGGGAACCCAGACCTCGGGGTCATCACACAGACCGCTGTAGGGATGGTCTGAATCAACAAGCAGAACGCGATGACCAGCAGCGCGAAGCCTGTGCCCGGGGCATGGATGTTGGCTTGGAACCAGGGTTTGTTTGCCATTCCGTCAGTTTGGCGTTGAACGTTTTGACAAACAAACCTTTCGGCTTAGTTGTTGATTTTGCTGAGACAGGCGGACCCAGCAGTTGCCGCTGACATGGGTCCGCGTCCCGGCCGGAGCCCTCCAGAGCGGGACACATCTTGAGTAAGACAGTGATCTCAACGGATTCAGCCTGAATCGATACCGGTCTGGGGTTTTTGTCACAAGCAGAAAGAAGACGGTCTGGCGTCTATTTCGCAAGCCCATGCTTGATCTTCCTCAGCAGCACTTGAACTGATTCGTTTTGCAAGGCTGGTCTCGCCGTGATTCGCTATCTGGCACGGGCCGCCGTTTGGGCTTCATTCGAGCACTCGCTCAACATGGGTGAGATGGGGAGCGAATATCAGCTGAGGTTGGCGTCTTGCTGAAAGCTCGGTTTATTGGGTCAGCAGCTGAAGCAACGTGGTCCGCACCCTCAAAGATCAATGGTTCGCTTTGGCGGTCGGAGCCACGGCACTCACCGCACTGTTCTGGCTTGAGTTGATTGCCTACTGATCAGGATTCTTTAGATCAGTGTCGAGATCTGTTTTCGCAGCTAGGTGTTGTGATTGATCAACTCGATCAATGTGGCCCAGGAGCCGAACAAGCTGCGTACAACATAGGCGTGAAGCGGCTCTGTTTGTCGCAGGGGCTAAGGGATAAGCCAGGGCTTCAGTTAGATGTTCTGACCCATGAGGCCATCCACGTTGTTCAGGATTGTCTTGATGGTTTGGAGGAGCCGTCGTCTTCCACGATCAGCTTGATGCTGCAGGTGCAGGGTGGCTTCAGCACTGAGCACGTTGATCGGTTTTGGCTCACCATCTCGACCGTTCAACTGCGGAGCAAGTGCTGACGGTTACCCAGGTGCTCGGGCCGCTGCAGCGCCAGCGCGAAGTAGAGGCCTATGCACTTCAGAGCCAGACCGGCATTGTCGAATCCTTGCTGGACAGGCATTGCTGAGGTCGCGCAAGGAGAGGAACTTTGTCCTCACAGGTTGTACTTATCACTATCGCTAACGTTGCTTCATTCCTCGGAAAAATTGGATGAAGCGCCAGTGGATTGCCACACTTTTGCTGGCTCCGACGCTGTCGCTCGAGCCGTCGTCGTCATTCGCGCAATCGCTCTTTGAGCGTCCTCCAACGCAGGTGAGGATTCATAACCCTGAATCAACCGAAGGCCTGCTCAATCGCACTACGATTACGGTTGTGGTTCCTCAGGATGCTGGCAATGCCTTGGGCGCGCTTGTTCTGCGGCAGCTGCCCAATCTTGATCAGTGGGATTGGGGCCGGTCCGAACCTCGCGTTTATTTCGGCGACTATTCCCTTCGTGGCAAAGAAACAAGCGGATTGGGTGCCGCTGATGTCTCAGAGTCCGAAGAGGACTTGAGCATCCAATTCAATCCAGCAATTCAGCCGGGGCAAACTGTGAATGTTGTGTTCCGTGGCTTTAATCCTCAGTCCAGCATTTATCAATGGTCAACGGAACTTATGGCAGATGGAGAGGATCCCGTCCGTTATGTCGGCCCTACCCTGCGCTTGAACGTTTACGAGCAGGATCCTTACCGGTAACTGTTGGCTTTTAGAGCAAATTTGGGTAGGCATTGAAGAGTCCCCAGATCACCAGTGCGGTGATCGATGCGAATATCACGGCAGTCCATGCTGCAAGATCAGCGTTGTTGCTGGACCCCTGCAGAAGTTGAAGAAGGCGTGCCATCAGATGGATGCAAGCCCTTTGGTTCTGGCTCAGCTTGCTGGCAAATTCCAGCCATGTTTGCAAGTCCTCATACACCGAAAAAGGTGTTCAGATTTAAATCGTTTCGCTTCAGCAGCGCGAAGGTTGTTCCTGCATTGCCTCTGCAGATCCTTAGCTGTTCATCCAGCACGGTGATGTCGAGCCATGCCGGCGTGCTCTGCTGAACTTTTCGCATCCAACTCAACTTTTGGCGGTTCGGTAAGGAGGGGACGACCCAGCCTCCCTGGCGAAAGCACACCATGACCCGCTGGCTGCCGGCGAACTGCACCTCCGCCCGCACACGGATGCCCCCAGAGCACTCAAGGGGCCGCACAAGCGCAGCAGATTGCAGCCGCGTCCGTGCTCTGGATCCAGGATCTGCAGGTTCTCCAGCCCGAAGCTCGGTCTTGATCAGGGTTGCTGGGAACTGCTCCAGTGCAACTCCCAGACCCCGCTAAGCAAGTCTGCTGAGTTGGTGAGGTCGGCGGGCTGCTCATGTTCCACCCGTTCGATCAGCGTCTGCAGGCCTGCATTGTTTGGCTTTTGCCGCAGCAGATCCACCAGTTGGTCGCGGTGATGCCCCAAGGGTCTAGTGGTATTCGCCGGGGTGCTGAATCTTGGTGACGCTCACGCCTGACGAACTTTTGCCGGAGAAGCGCAGTAGTTCATCGCCGGAGACTTCGTAGCCCAACTCCTGGGCAATCAGGGCCGCAGCATCGGCACTCACGGCATGCAGCACCTGCTCTCTAAGAGAAGGGTCTCTTGAGATGTGAGCAAAAAATTGCCGAAGTTGGTCCGTGCTCATGCCGCCGGAGATGACGTTCCGATTCTGACCCGTCTGCTCTTGCCTCGTGCCTGTTGACTGGTGCGCAGATCAGTTCAGGTGGGATGACGCAATTAGCGGTGTCAGGCGCCTCCGGCAAAACCGGATGGCGCGTGGTGGTGGAGGCGCTTGAGCGTGGTCAATCGGTTCGAGCCATCGTTCGACCTGCGTCCGTGCTCCCCCCTGCCCTGGCCCAGGCCGAGCAGCAGGGGCGCCTTGAGGTCTGTCGCCTGGAGCTGGACACGGCGGAAGCGTTGCTCCATGCGCTGCAGGGCTGTAAGGCCTTGGTGATCGCAACAGGCGCTCGACCTTCCCTCAACCTGGCGGCTCCCTTGCAGGTGGATGCGTGGGGAGTGCAGGCGCAGGTGCAGGCCTGCCGCTCCCTAGGGCTGAAGCGTGTTCTGCTGGTGAGTTCTCTCTGCGCCGGCCGTTGGCTGCATCCCCTCAACCTGTTTGGCCTGATCCTGGTCTGGAAGCGGGTGGGTGAACGCTGCCTCGAGCGAAGCGGCCTGGATTGGACCGTGATCCGGCCTGGAGGTCTCAGTGAAGACGACAACCGCAGCACCACCGAGGGCCTACTGGTGACCGATGCTGATCAACAGCAGAGCAACAGCATTCCGCGGCGTCTTGTGGCGCAGGTTTGTCTGGATGCTCTTGAGCAGCCGCTGGCCTGTGGTCGCATTCTCGAAATCACCAGCTCCCCTGAGCAGCCCCTTCAGCCCTTGGTGCAGTGCTTGGATCAGATGCCCAGCCGCTCCCAGATCACGCCGAGGTTGGCCTGATGCAGCTCGGTGCTGAAACAGTCAGCCAACTGCGCAGCTGAGAGCCGTGAGCTCACATCGGCATCGGCTTCCAAATTGGCGCGGAAGTTGCCGCCGTCGGTGTTCCAAGCGGTGTGTGCGTTGCGCTGCACGATCCGGTAGGCCTCTTCTCGGCTCATGCCGGTGTCCACAAGGGCGAGCATCACCCGCTGGCTGAACACCACGCCGCCATACACATTCATGTTGCGGCGCATGTTCTCGGGGTAGATCCCAAGACCCTTCACGACGCTGGTCATCTCCCGCAGCATGAAGTGCAGGGTCACCGAGCAATCGGGAAGCATCATTCGCTCAGTGGAGCTGTGGCTGATGTCGCGCTCATGCCAGAGGGCCACGTTCTCAAGAGCAGCAATGGTGTAGCTGCGAAGCACCCGGGCCAGACCGCTGATCCGCTCGCTGCGGATCGGGTTGCGTTTGTGGGGCATGGCAGAGCTGCCTTTCTGGCCCTTGGCAAAGTTCTCCTCCACTTCCAATACATCGGTGCGTTGGAGGTTGCGGATCTCCGTGGAGAAGCGCTCCAGGGAAGCGCCCACCAGGGCGAGTGTCTGCACGTAGTCGGCATGGCGATCGCGGGAGATCACCTGGGTGCTGGCGGTGTCGGGGGTGAGCCCGAGGATCTCGCAGGCGATGGCCTCCACCTGGGGATCGGTGTTGGCATAGGTGCCCATGGCTCCGCTCACCTGGCCCACGGCCACATCCTGCTCAAGCCGTTCAAGGCGGATGCGGTTACGCTCGGTTTCCGCCAGCCAGCCGGCCACCTTGAACCCGAAGGTGATCGGTTCGCCGTGGATGGCATGGGAGCGGCCGATCATTTCCGTGCCCTTGTGGGCTCGGGCCAGTTCGCGCAGAGCGTCTGCCAGGGCATCGAGTTCGGTGCGCAGCAGGGCCACCGAGCGTTTCAGCTGCAGGGCCACGCCCGTGTCCAGCACGTCGCTGCTTGTCATCCCCACATGGATGTGGCGCCCGGCATCACCAACGTGCTCATTCACATTGGTAAGGAAGGCGATCACGTCGTGGCGCACCTCGGCTTCGATCTCCAGGATGCGCTCTACCTCGAAGCTGGCCTTCGCCTTGATGGTGTCGAGGGCCTCCTCTGGCACGCGACCGAGCCGGCAGTTGGCTTCGGTGGCAGCGATTTCGACATCGAGCCAGCTCTGGAATTTTGCCTGCTCACTCCAGACGGCTCCCATCTCAGGAAGGGTGTAACGCTCAATCACCGGCGCGCTCGGTTGAACAACCCAACAAATCTATGGGGCCGTCATCCTGGGTAAATGATCTCAATGCTGGGCCTCAGCGAGACCCAGTTCTGTCGTGACTTGTCTCTTCTTGGGCCTTGCTGTTGGAAGATCAGCACCTGGCTCCGCCGCCGATGTTCAGAGGAAGTCTGCGGCCCGGAATCGGGTGAGAAGGGGCCGATGCTGAGCGGGGGGTCTGGTCTTGCGAGCTCAGAGGGCCGTGCTGTCGCGGTCGCCGGTGCGGATGCGCACCACCGATTCCACAGGGCTGATGAAGATCTTGCCGTCACCGATTTCACCTGTGCGGGCGGCATCAGCGATTGACTTGACCACCTCTTCGACCCGGTCGTCTTCGACTACCACTTCAATCTTCAGTTTCTGCAGAAATTCAACGGTGAATTCCGAGCCGCGGTAGCGCTCCACCTGACCTTTCTGGCGGCCGAAGCCCCTCACTTCGCTCACGGTCATGCCGATGATGCCGGCTTCCACCAGCGCCACCTTGACGTCTTCCAGCTTGAAAGGACGAATGATTGCTTCGACCTTTTTCATGGGGAGAGTACCGATCTGGTTTTAAGGATGCCGCGGTTCTCAGAGCCGTGCGTGGCCGCTGTTACAGAACGCTGCCGAAGCTTGACTTCCTAGGGTCGCTGATCAGAACTGGCCCCTTCAGCCCTTTGACCCAGACCCCCCTCTACGGCGAACGCGCCATCGCCGAAGCTGAGCTGATCTGCTTCGACAATCCCCGCCCTGGGCGCCCCTACGAGGTGTCGATCGAGCTGCCGGAATTCACTTGCAAATGCCCCTTCTCCGGCTATCCCGATTTCGCGGTGCTGCGACTGATCTACCAACCCGGGCCACGGGTGGTTGAGCTGAAGGCGATCAAGCTTTATGTGAACAGCTACCGCGACCAGTCGATCTCTCATGAGGAGGTAACCAATCGCATCCTCGATGATCTGGTGGCGGCCACCGACCCGGTGTGGATGCAGCTGGAAGCCGATTTCAACCCCCGAGGCAATGTGCACACCGTGGTGCGGGTGAGTCACGGAACCCGTCAGCCCTGCTGATTGGTAACCCCCTGTTGCAACAGCTGAGGCAATTCAGTGGCGAAGGCCGCGAGGTTGCGGTTACAGAGGCCGCCGACGCTGAGGGTTCCATCGGTGGCGATAGCCCACAGCTGCCGGGTGGCCACGAGGCTCAATCCACCGCCCATCAGCAGTACTGCGAAGCCCAAGTACACCAGCGGTACCCCAGGATCCCTTTTGAGCAACAGTCCGCTGGCCGGCAGCACCGCATCCACCCGCATCGGCAGGCCCTTCACTTCTGCTGCGGATCCACCTGGTCGCAGCCGCGCGAGCTGCTGGCCGTCCGCATCGAAAACCGTGGCGGGACCCTGTTCGCTCTCCAGGCTCAGAAACACCGGTTCCGTGCCATCCGGGCGGGTTGGCAGCACCAGGCCCCAGACCTGATCACCCAGCTCAGGATAGGTCTGCAACGGCAGCTCCAGCACGGGGCTGCGCCCGATCTGCAGGCTGATCGTTGCGAGCGACCAATCTGCCTGATAAATGGTGATGCCCCGGTGCCGCAGTGGGTGATTGACGCTGATCTCGGCATCCAAGCTTTGGTTGGGTCCCTGCAGCTTCAGAGCTGAGCGGAACTGTTCCGTTCGGCCGGCCGGGTCCCGATCGATGGCGAAGCGATCCAGGGTGATCGTTAGCTGACTGGTGCCATCGCGATCGAGCAGATCGAGGCTGCGGCCGGGGGCCAGGAAGCGCTCAAGGCGGTTTCCCGCCAGGGCTCCCCAGGCCGCGCCAATCATCAGCAGCACCAGGCCGGTGTGAACGAGTAGGGGCCCCACCCTGCCGATGGCGCCGCGCCGAGCCGCAAGCCGTTGTGGCTTGCGTTGCACCTCCCATCCGCTGGCCCGCAGCACCGTCTCCAGCTGCGTCAGCCCCTGGCTGGGGTCAGGGCAGGGCTGGCTTTCGGCGATGGCCAATTTGCTCAGCTGGCGTGTGGTGCGGTAGTCGATCCAGCGCCGGGCCGCCATTAGGGCTGGCCACTGACGGCGCCAACTGCAGAGGATCAGGGCGAGCCCCAGCCACGCCAGTAGTGCCAGAAACCAGCCGCTGGAATACACATGATCGAGCTGCAATTGCAGCACCTGCTCGCCGTTGAGCAACCCCAGCCAGGGGGTGTCGGCATAGGCATCGATGTAGCTGGAGGGCGGATCCCCCTGGGGGATGCCGGTGCCCACGGCACTCGCCAGGGCAATTAGCAGCAGCAACACAATGGCCAGCCGTAGATCGCTGAGCAAGGCGGCCATGCGTTTTAGTAGCACCATCCCCATCAGCTCCAGCGGGCCAGCAGGGTCAGCAGGCCGCTGGTGAGCAGCACCACACCACTAGCTGGCGGCACCCAGCGGCTGATGCCCCGCAGGGCTAGCAGTTTGGGAATGGCTGCTGCAAAGGTGCCCGCCAGCAGCAGGGGCAGAACTTGGCCGATGCCGAAGCTGCTGAGCAGGACCACTCCCGCCAGTGGGCGACCGCTCTGGGCAATCCAGCCCAGCAGCACCGCCAACACGGGGGTGGTACAGGGTGAGGCCGCCAGTCCAAAGGCCAGTCCTGCCGCAACCGGCGCCAGCGGGGCCGGTACCTTCTGACGCCACTGCTCTGGATCCGGACCACTGGGCAGTGGAATCCGCAGCACTCCCAGCAGGTTGAGCCCCATCGCCACAGCCAGGATCGCCACCAATGTGGGGATCAGTGACGGCACTTGGCCGTAGATCCTGCCCAGCAGTCCGCTGATGCTTCCCAGCACCACCAGGGCGCCGACGATGCCGCTGCAGAAGGCGAGGCTGCGCTGCCACGCTGGTTGTCCATCCTCGAAGCCCGCGAGGTAGGCGAGTGTCACCGGTAGCAATGACAGGGAACACGGCCCGAGGCTGGTTAGGGCGCCGCCACCAAACACCAGCGCCAGCGTCAGTGGACCTGGATCCGCCAGGGCGCGCTGCAGCAGCTGTTCGCTGCTCTGGGCCAAATCGGAGAGCAGCAGCAGGTCCACAGGTGCCCTTGAATGCGTAAAGCCTATCCAGGCAAGCCGATCGTTAGACCAGGTTCAGCGTTGGCGCACGGACCGTTGTCGCTTGTTGGATCGCCCCCCGATCAAGCCTGTGGATTCCAGCGAACAGCGGATCAGCAGCCCCAGGATCACCAGGCTCGACATCAGTGAGTTGCCGCCGTAGCTGATCAAGGGCAGCGGCAGACCGGTGGTGGGCATCGCCCCAGAGGCCACCGCAATGTTGAGAATCGACTGGCCCACTAGGATCGTGGTGCAGCCGATGGCCACGAGCCTTGCCTGGTTGCTGCGGCAACGCAGGGCCACCCGCAGCCCCACCCAGGCCACCAGCATCAGGAACAGCAGCAGCAGCACCGAGCCCACAAATCCAAATTCCTCGGCGAACACTGCATAGATGAAGTCGGTGCTCTGGATCGGCAGGTATTGGAGCTTCTGGGTTGAGAGGCCATAGCCCTGCCCCATCCAACCGCCTGATCCGATCGCCAGCAGGCTCTGCACCAGTTGATAGCCATCGCCCATCGGGTCGTTCCAGGGATCCAGAAACGACACCACCCGGATGCGCTGGTATTCATTGACCAGGATGCTGGCGGTGCCCAGCAGCGATCCCGCCAAAGCGGTGCCCAGAAGGCTGCGCCAGCGCAGGCCGCCGGCCATGGCCACCATCCAGAGGGTGAGTCCCATCAGGGCTGCAGTGGAGAGGTTGGGCTGCTTGAGGATCAGCAGCAGCAGCCCGCCGAAGCTGCCGAGCCATAGCAGCTTCTGGTCGAGGCTCATTCGGTTCCAGGGGGCGAACAGGTTGGCGGCCTGCAGCACCACAAAGGGTTTCACCAGCTCCGAAGGCTGCATCTGTAGTGGCCCCAGCACCAGCCAGCGGCTGGCGCCGTTCACTGTGGTGCCCATCACCAATGTGGCGGCGATCAGAAGGCAGCCCATCCACAGTCCCGGGCCTGACCAGCGCAGCCAGCGCCGCAAGCTTGTGGAGATCGTGATGGCCAGCAGACTCCAGCTGGCCATCAGCCAGATCGCCTGCCGTTTGAGGTAAAAGCCGCCGTCGCCCATTTCCCGTAGGGCCACCCACCAACTGGCGGACGCCAACACCACCAGCCCTGCCACACTCCAGAACCCGGCAAGCCCCATCAGCAGGCGAGCTTCTGCTGGCCAGAGCTGCCACGGTAAGGGCAGCAGCCGCTGGACCAGAGCCGACTTCTGAGTCTCTTGTCTACCCCGTCGTCTAAAAGTTCTTTGTAGGGCTGTCGCTTGACCCAAACGTTTGCTCAAACAGCGTCAAAGCTCCATTGAGCCGTGAAATAGTTGCCTTGCCAAGACACTGATTGAACAGAATTGTTATCTGGGAGTCTTTGCAGGACTTGGTGAGCAGCAACTTCGCTCACGCAACGTTCAACCGCTCATGCTCAACTTCCCACTGCACATGGGATCCCCATGATTGCTGGCGAACCCAGCAACGTCCCCCACGGCAGTGGAGCACCTGGAAGGGAGGTAGGTCGGAGGGCTGGTTATCAAGCCGCACAAAGCTCCCCGGCCGCAACAGCGGCACCACCTTGGCGGGTTGGGGTCGGTGGCTGGACACGTCCCTCGACGCGAATTGGCAAAATCCTCTAGGCAGAACACGCTGCAGCCGCTGGATCGCCGGTTTTCTTCGGGATCGGTCTGCTTTTATGTCGCAATGGCGTCCAAACAGCGTCTTGATCTGGAACTCCTGACCCGTGGATTGGTCAGTTCACGCCAACAGGCGCAGCAATTGATTCGTGCTGGCAAGGTTCGTGATGGTGCCGGGACCCTGTTGGATAAGCCCGGCATGGAGGTGACGCCGGAGCGAGAACTGCGGGTGGAGCAGCCCCCTCGCTTTGTTTCTCGAGGGGGCGAAAAACTTCTGGCGGGCTTGAAGGTCTTCCCTGTGCGGGTGGAGGGGCGGGTCTGCCTGGATGGCGGCATCTCCACCGGGGGCTTCACCGATTGTCTGCTGCAGCACGGCGCTACTTGTGTTTATGGCGTTGATGTGGGCTACGGCCAGACGGCCTGGAGCCTGCGTACAGACGAACGGGTGGTGCTGCGGGAACGCACCAACCTGCGCCATCTGCAGCCTGACGATCTCTATGGGGCCGACGACCCCTGGCCCAGTTTGGCTGTTACCGATGTGTCGTTCATTTCACTGCGGCTGATTCTTCCTGCATTGCGCCGGTTGTTGCGGGGGCCCGACACCGATGCGCTTGTGCTGGTGAAGCCGCAGTTTGAGGTGGGCAAGAGCCGCGTCGGTAAGGGGGGCGTGGTGCGTGACCCTGCGGCCCACCGGGATGCCATTGAATCTGTGATTGCAGCGGCGGCAGAGTCGGGTTGGCAGCCCCAGGGTTTGGTGGCTTCGCCGATTACCGGGCCTGCCGGCAATCATGAGTATGTGCTCTGGTTGGGGGAGGGGAATGCCGCTGTTCTTCCGGATCTCGATGCTTTGGTGGTGCAGACCCTCCACGGTTGATGGCCAATAAAAAAGCCCGGTTTTAACCGGGCTTTCAATTCACTTTGGAGCGGAGTTCAGTTGCCGACGTTGACCTGCTGACCCCCGGTGCAGAGCTCCACCTTGATGATGCGGCCGCCCTGCTTTTGGATGCGCTGTTGTTCAGCGAACCAACTGTCGTAGGGCACCCACTTGGTGAAGAAGGTGTTCTGCAATTCGCGCTGCGTCCGAACCTTTTCAGGACTGGGGATGCAGGCGGTGACTTTGAACAACCGCATGGGGCTCAGTTGCCGAGGCCGGAGCAGATGTAGTCGAAATAGACACCCATTTCCTTGCCGGCGTCAGGGCCGACAAGTCCGGCGGTGACTTCCTTCATGGCTTGGATGGCCTGAACGGTAGCGCCGATGGGAACACCCAGGGAGTTGTAGGTCTCCTTGAGGCCGTTCAGAACACGCTCGTCGAGGATCGAGGTGTCTCCAGCCAGCATGGCGTAGGTGGAATACCGCAGGTAGTAGTCCAGGTCGCGGATGCAGGCGGCGTAGCGGCGGGTGGTGTACATGTTGCCGCCAGGACGGGTGATGTCCGAGTACAGCAGGGCCTTGGCAACGGCATCACGGATGATGGCCGAAGCGTTAGCGCTGATGGTGGCAGCAGCGCGCACACGCAGTTCACCACTGGCGAAATACGACTCGAGGCTGCCCATCGAAGCCGTGTCCAGGTAAAGCCCCTGGACGTCCGACTTGTTGATGACGTTGGTGATGGCGTCTTGCATGGATCGGTGAGGAGACGAGAGGGGAAATCAGCGAGCGGTTCAGGCGAGGGCGCCAACCACGTAGTCGAAGTAGGTGCCGGCTTCCTCTGCGTCGGCTCCGGTGAGGAGGCCCATGGCGACGATCTTCATCTCGCGCACGGATTCGGCCAATGCTTCGAGGGGGGTGCCCAGGGAGCGATAGAGCTCTTTCGCGCCGATCACGCCGATCTCTTCGATCGGAGTGACGTCACCGGCAACGATGCCGTAGGTAACAAGACGGAGGTAGTAGTCCATGTCGCGAAGACATGTGGCGGTCATCTCTTCGCCGTAAGCGTTGCCGCCGGGTGAGATGACGTCGGGACGCTTCTGGAACAGCTGACCACCAGCCTGCTTGACGATGCGCTCACGGCTCTCGCACAGGACCTGGGCCACACGCAGACGGCGTTGACCGCCGGTTACGAAGGCTTTGATCTGGTCGAGTTCGCCAGGGCTGAGGTAGCGGGCTTCGGCGTCCGCGTTGATGATCGAGTTGGAGACGATGCTCATGCAGTTCTGCCTCGAAACAAGCGGCCGCCCGTAGGAGACCGGTATCCGGTGAATAAGGGGTGATCCCGGGGGATCGCGTCACAGACTAAAGGCTGAGACAGGGGGTCGAAGCGTTGGGAGTGAGACTTGTTCACATCGGTCAACACTGACCGCGGTGAGCTCGCTCCCTTGGATTCGGCTGCTGCATTCTGCGCTGGCGATGGCCAGGGAATTTTGGCCGGGTAACAGTTCTTCACGGCGCGTCTGTTCCGCGGAGAAGCCTTGGCATCACTGCGATCTCCGTGATCGCGCCGAATGTGGCCACGACACACAAAAATGATCCCGATGAAGTCTTACTTCACCGGGATCGGATGACAAAAACCACCATGATTTGTGGAGGCTGTTTGTCAGCGAAATGGAGGCCTGAGGATCAGATCGCGTCCCCCGTCGGAGGATTCAGGCCGGCGTTACCGCGGTAAAGCGAAGCCGTGCGCTGGATGGTGGCTTGGTTGACCCCTGATGCGGTCGCCATGCCGTCGATGCGGGGCACCGTCGTGCTGATCCGTTCCGCCAGCAGTTCAGTCACGGCAGCGCCATGACCCGCTTGAGCGCGGGTGATCAGGAAGCGGCTGGTTTCGGCTGGGGTGGTGGCCCGTCCCAGCAGAGCCAAACCTGCCGCGGACGCGGCCCGAAGCGGAGCCATGGAGGCGATGCGGTTCTGGAATGCTTCGCTCATCGCCACTTCGGCAATGAATTCAGGTAGGTCAATGTCCTGGTTACGCAGCCGTGATTCTGCGCTGATCAGCCGCTCATTCTCAGTAGGGACACGGTTGAGAAGCTGCCTGTAGGTTGCACTCAGGGCTGTCTGGAGCTCATCTTCGCTGCATGGCTGTTTCAGCTCAAGCGTTGCGGGAAGTCCTCCCCGCAAGCGGAATCCTGCAGCATCTTCCGTGACAAGAGCCATCCCCATACGCGGAAGTGCTTGCCCACTACGCGCATTGGAAGAAATCAGCTCAACGCTCCAGCTGCGACCGCCAATGCTGGTTGGTGTTGAGTTGCTGGCTCGCCGCATCGGGAAGCCAGTCCTGTTGGACGCAAGACGCTGTTGACGCACCACCGACAGCCAACTGGGCGCTGCGGCGTTTCCGCTCGTCGTTGTTGCGAAGTCTTGGGTGGCCGTCTTTTGGGTGTCTGGCAGGTTGCGTGGCGTTACATCGCCACTACTGCGGAATGCTTCCGACCGCTGTGTTTCGGGACGGCTGCTGAGGGTAAGGTCAGCGGCAGCCTCAAGCTTGAGTGCACGTGACCAGCCTGGGGTTCGGCGTGCAGTCACATCACCGGGTGTGATGAAACGTTCGTAGGGGACAGTGTCGGCCCCAAAAGCTTCGCTGTAGTCCTTGCTGTCGATTAGTGCGTCAACCAATCCGTAGAAGCCCTGTCTTGCGGCTGTATCGAAAAGCGCGTCGATTTCCCAGCGGCCGAAGGTGGGTCTGCCTAGCAAACGGCGATGCATCACTTCGATCGCCTTAACGATGTAAAGGCCGCTCCAGTAGCGGCGTCGGAAAGCATCGGATTTGGCGACTGCCCGCACAAAATCCTTGAGCGAGATATCTCCGTTTTCGAGGCGGGCTTCATCAGAGCTCATGCGCTCTCCCGCATAGCCGCCGTTGCCGAGCACTTGCACGTACACAGCCTTGATCACGGCTTGGGTGCTGGCCTCAGTCGTGCGCACGCTGGGCTGACCACCTCGACCTGGATTTACAGTGCCGCCCGTGGCGATCTGCTGAAGTCGCATCACACGCGGCCCACCCTTGCGGGGGCGGCTTTTGCGGAAACTGTCGCTGTCCAGTTGGCCAGGGCTGTTGAGGCCGTTGCTAACGAGCAATCGTCGGCTGTCGTAGCTGTAGGGGGCTGGTCGGGTGGCCACTGAGGCGGTTCCACTTGGGAAGATGGCTCCGAATTTGTTCGCCACCGGATCATTGCCACCGCCGTAGACGTGCTGGTCGGCAAAGGGTTGGCGGTAGGAGGCGTAGAGGGTGACGTATTGCGGTGCGCCATCGAAGGGGGCACTGAAGTTGAACAGCTTGCGGTTGGAGCCCCAGCCAGCACTTTCTTGAGCTTCCGTGCCGAGATCGCGTAGGTAGGGAACGGTTTCCTCACCGAAGGCCTGGGCGTATTCCGAGGAGTTCACCAGCACATCAACCAGGCCATTGAGGCCCTGGTCGCTGAGGATGGCAAACGACTTCCGGAATTCCTCAAGGGAGCTGATGCCTCGGCCGAGGAAGTGGCGATAAGCCAGTTCCACCACACGGCTGTTGACGAAACCGTCGTGGAACTGCTGGCGGTATTCCTTGCTGCGGCCAAGGGCGCGAACGAATTCACGCATTGAGATCTGGCCCTGGGCGACGGCGCTGGCTTTGTCCGCGCAGGGTGTCTGTGAATACCCCTTGGCGATGTCGCGCTCAAACACCTGGCGGTAGGCGGCACGGATGATTTCTGCCTTCTCGGATCCGGAGAGACCCGGACGCATTTCAAACAGCTGGCGTCCCTCTGAAGCCAGGGCGTAGATCGCAGGCAGCTGCAGGCCCTGTTGCACCGCACTCCCCTGGCGTTGCTTCGTGCTGGGGGTGGGGATGGCCAGCTCCTGCAACAGCACGTTGAAGCAGTCGATGGTCATCTGACGGGCTTCAGGACGATCCCGCAGCAGTTCTGCTGAAGCGGCACGCATTTCCTGAAGGGCCACATTGGTGGCGGCCAGGGAGCAGTTCTCCAGAAGGATGTCCCGCAGCCCTCGAGTGTTGACCGCAAGGATGCTGGGGTCTCCGGCCACCAGTGCGTAGCCCACATAGCGCAGGAACCAACCCATGTCGCGCACCGACTTGCGCATGAACGCCGGGCCGTATTTGGCCACGCTGATGGCGTTGAAGCCTGTGGGAAGCACCACACGAATATCAGCATCCCCACCGGCCCCTTCGAGAAGACGGGTAAAAAAGTTGCCTCTTTTTGTGGTGCCGCTATCGCCAGTGAACGTGCGCACCGACTGCTCAAATGCGACTTGGTCAGCTGCTAGTGGAGTGCCCTTTTGACCAGAGGAACGTCCGGTTTCGCCCGTTGTTAGAGGTGCCTCAAGGAAGGAGAGGGGCGTGCCTCCCACAAAAATTCTGTTGGCGGCGCGGGCCACGATGGCCTCCGCGTTGGCCGCAATGATCCGGGACGCTTCGATCCTGTCCTGACCGGTTCGGAAGAAAGTCACCAGACTGTCGAGTTCCCCGTTGTCAGGGAAACGGTCCTGCTGCTCCGCCTGACGGACGCTGGAGAGCGGCAGCGTGTCGAACAGTTGGGGAGACACGCGCGGGCTGCCGCTGCTGGCGGTCACTGTCATCGACGAAAGCAAGCCGGATCGCGACACGTTACGGCTGCCGGGATGGCGCTCCGCGGCCCCATGAACAAATGTTTGCAGGCGTTGCGGTGCTGCAGGGGATCGATGGGGCTGGCGTGAAAAGCTCGCAGGCGCCGAATCTGCGCTGCATGACCCACCCCAAGCCCAGTGATGCTGCGACTCCTGTGGTGAGTGCGTTCTATGACCGCTTTCCCTTTCCGGGGGATCCGCTTCAGGACGGACCGCCGCCTGGATACAACTGGCGTTGGTGTCATCGCAGCGTGCTGGCAGCAGTGCATGGGCTGATCCCCTCCGGAACGGAGCAGCCGCGGATCCTCGATGCCGGCTGCGGCACCGGGGTCAGCACCGATTACCTCTGTCATCTCAACCCGGGTGCGGATGTGCTCGGGGTGGATATCAGTGATGGGGCACTGGCGGTGGCGCGGGAACGCTGTCAGCGCTCCGGAGCGGCTCAGCAGGTGAACGCGTTGCGTCAGGAGCAACGCAGCCTCCTGGATCTCGGCGACGAAGGATCTTTCGACTACATCAACTCGGTGGGGGTGTTGCATCACCTGGATCAGCCGGAGGCGGGGCTGCGCTCCCTGGCGGATCGCTTGGCTCCGTCTGGTCTTTTGCACCTTTTCCTATATGCCGATGCCGGTCGCTGGGAGATCCACCGGACCCAGAAAGCCCTGAGACTTCTGAATGCCGGCACAGGGGCAGAGGGCCTGCGTCTGGGCCGGGAGCTGTTCGAGACCCTGCCCGAGAGCAACCGTCTGGCGCGTCATCACCGTGAACGCTGGGCCGTTGATTGCGCTCCTGACGCCAATTTTGCGGACATGTACCTGCACCCGCAGGAGACCAGTTACAACCTCGAGCGTCTCTTCGCGTTCATCGAAACGGCGGGTCTGCATTTCGCCGGCTTCTCCAATCCGGAGGTCTGGGATCCAGCCCGCTTCCTGGAAGGTGAGCTGCTGGAGCGAGCCCAGGTCTTGCCACCGCGTCAGCAGTGGGAGCTTGTGGAACAGCTGGATCCCGACATCAGCCACTTCGAGTTCTTTCTTTCTGCTGCACCGGTGGAGCGAGCCCGTTGGAGTGATGAGGCCCTCGGATTGGCCAGGGGTTTGGTTCAGCCCTGCCTCTGGGGGGAACCCGATCCAATTCTTGGTCGCAACATGGAGCCGATTCAGCTCAGTGATGCTGACCGAACCCTGCTGCGCACTGTCGCCGAGCAGCCGGTACAGACATTGGGGGCCCTTGCGTCTCCTGATCAGATCCGCAATCTTGTGGATCGACAGCTGCTTCTGTTGCAGGAATAACAGCAACGAACGCGTGATAGATTCCGCGCGCCATTTCAGGCAGCGCTTGGAAGATTTTTACCGTCTTCAACGTCGCCTGCTGTTGGCCACCGTTCTGGTGTCCCTCGTCACGGTTCCGATCGTGGCCCTCACCATGAATCTCTCGGTGGCCGGCAGTGTTCTTGTGGGCTCATTCGCCGGACTTCTGTACGTGCGTTTGCTGGCTCGCAGCGTGGCCCGGCTCAGTGACCAGTCCCGTGGACTGGGACGTTTTCAGCTCATCGTTCCAACCCTGCTTGTGGTTGGTTCGGCCAAGCTGCCTCAACTTGATCTGTTGCCGGCCTTCCTGGGATTCCTTCTCTACAAGCCCGCCCTGATTCTTCAGCACGTCTTTGACGACCGCTGAGTCTGAGCACTTTTATCTGCACCCATGGCTTTGTTGCCCTTACCACTCCCGTTCGCTGAACTGGAAGTGGGTCACCACCTGTACTGGCAGATCGGCGATCTGTATCTGCACGGCCAGGTGTTCCTGAGCTCCTGGATCCTGATCGGCATCCTTCTCGCTGTGGTGCTTGTTGGCACCCGCGGTATGAAGCGAGACCCGATCGGTCTGCAGAACCTGCTCGAATTCCTCTGGAATTTCATCCGCGACATCGCCCGCGACAATATTGGCGAGAAGTACTACCGCGACTGGCTGCCGTTCATTGGCACCCTCTTTTTGTTCATTTTCGTGAGCAACTGGGGCGGAGCCCTGATCCCTTGGAAGATCTTCGAACTTCCCGAGGGTGAGCTGGGTGCTCCCACCGCAGACATCAACACAACTGTGGCGATGGCTCTGCTTGTGTCACTGGCCTATTTCTATGCCGGTTTGAGCCGTAAGGGTCTGCGCTTCTTCGAGCTGTACGTGGAGCCGACCCCGATCATGCTCCCGTTCAAGATCATCGAGGAATTCACCAAGCCTCTTTCCCTCTCTTTCCGTCTGTTTGGAAACATCCTTGCCGACGAATTGGCTGTTGGGGTGCTGGTGTACTTGGTGCCGCTGATCGTGCCCCTGCCCGTGATGCTTCTGGGTCTGTTCACCAGTGCCATTCAGGCTCTGATCTTTGCGACCCTGGCCTCCTTCTACATCGGTGAAGGCCTCCACGAGGCTCACTAAAACCTCTCTCCTCTATCGCCAGAGAACGGCGATCTGCTAAACACATCCGCGCGCAGGTCCGGCATTGCACCCGGGCCCGTTCCTTCGGGAATGTCCCTGCGCGGGGGGAACCGATCCCCAATTCCATTCCGTACAGCGCTTCCCAGCGCTTCCCCTTACACCACCCAACATGGATTCCATCACCTCCGCCGCTTCCGTTGTGGCTGCTGGCCTGGCAGTCGGCCTCGCCGCCATCGGCCCTGGTATCGGTCAGGGCACCGCGTCCGGCGGCGCTGTTGAGGGCATCGCCCGTCAGCCCGAAGCCGAAGGCAAGATCCGCGGCACCCTGCTGCTGTCCCTGGCGTTCATGGAATCACTGACCATCTACGGCCTGGTGGTGGCTCTGGTGCTCCTGTTCGCCAACCCCTTCGCCGGCTGATCAGTGCAGGGGGATCGCTGATCCCCCTTCTGAACTCCTTGTTTCGATTCCTTTCCAGCGCACCTTTCCATGACCTGGCTTCTGCTCGCTGAAGCAGGTGTTCCGGAGGGAGGTCTTTTTGACCTCGATGCCACCCTTCCGCTGATGGCGGTTCAGGTGGTTCTCCTCACCTTCCTGCTCAATGTTCTCTTCTTCCGTCCGGTCGGCAAGGTCGTGGAAGATCGTGAGGGCTACATCTCCACCAGTCGTGCTGATGCCAAGCAGAAGCTCGCCCAGGTTGAACGCCTGGAAGCTGATCTGGCTGAACAGCTGAAAGGTGCCCGCCAGGCCGCTCAGGCGGTGATTGTTGAGGCGGAACAAGAAGTTGATCGGCTGTACCGCGAAGCGCTGGCCCAGGCGGAAGCTGAAGCCAACCGCACCAAAGAGGAAAGCCGTCGTGCCATCGAGGCCGAGCGTGAGTCCGCCCGTACCCAGCTCAAGGGTCAGGTGGATCAGCTGAGCACCACGATCATCAACCGTTTGCTGGCCGCGTGATGACCCTCAATCTCAATCCGCTCGAAACCAATCTGGTCAACCTGGTCATCGTGATCGGGCTCCTGTTCTGGTTCCTGCGCGGGTTCCTGGGAGGAATCCTGGAACGCCGCCGCACCGCCATTCTTCAGGAGTTGCAGGAGGCTGAGTCCCGCCTGAAAACCGCCACAGAAAACCTGAGCCAGGCCCAGTCCGAATTGGCTGCTGCTCAGCAAAAAGCTGAAAAGATTCGTGCTGATGGTCAGGCCCGCGCTGCAGGTATTCGTGCCGAAGGCGAGAAGCGCACTATTTCTGTGATGGCAGCCATCAAGGCTGGTGCCAATGCCGATGCTGAAGCCGACGCTGCTCGGATCAAGGACAGCCTGCGTCGTGAGGCCGCTCTGGCGGCAATCGACAAGGCCCTTGCCGAACTTCCCGGTCGTCTTGATGCCAGTGCTCAGGCCAAGTTGATCGATTCCACAATCAAAAATCTGGAGAACGCCTGATGCCTCTCCTCAATTCCCTCGCAACCCCTTACGCCGAAGCACTGCTTCAGGTCACTGAGGCCCGAGGTGAGTCTGAAACCGTTGCCGATCAATGCAAGCAACTGCTTGCGATATGGAACGATTCCGAAGACTTCCGCGACGCCATGGTGTCCCCGGTTCTTGAGCCGGACGCCAAGAAGAAAGCTCTCAAGGCGCTTGTCGGTGAGGATGTCACTCCTTCAGTTTTCAACTTGCTGAAGGTGCTGGCTGACCGCCAACGACTCATCGCTTTTGATGCGGTGATGCTTCGCTACCTCGAGCTTTATCGGGAACAGCAGGGCATCACGCTGGCCCAGGTCCGTTCTGCTCAAAGCCTCACTGAGGATCAACAGGCGGCACTGTCCAAAAAGGTGCAGGCCATGGCCGGCACCAACAAGGTCGACATCGACCTCAGTGTGGATCCGTCCTTAATCGGCGGTTTCGTCGTGAGTCTCGGATCTCAGGTGATCGATGCCAGCCTGTCTGGCCAGGTTCGTCGCCTTGGTCTGGCACTCGCCAAGGCGAGCTGACCTCACTCTTTCCTCCACCGCACCTTCCTCCCCAACTCCCAGCTGGGATCACACGCCATGGTTTCCATCCGTCCTGACGAGATCAGCGCCATCCTCAAGAAGCAGATTGAGGACTATGACAAGTCGGTTTCCGTCAGCAATGTCGGCACCGTTCTGACAGTGGGCGACGGCATCGCCCGTGTCTACGGCCTGCAGCAAGCCATGGCCGGCGAACTCATTGAATTTGAGGACGGTACCGAAGGCATCGCCCTGAACCTCGAAGACGACAACGTCGGCGCGGTGCTGATGGGTGAGGGATACGGCATCCAGGAAGGCAGCACGGTGAAGGCCACCGGCAAGATTGCCGCTGTCCCAGTAGGTGAAGGCATGCTGGGCCGGGTGGTGAACTCCCTGGGCCGCGCCATCGATGGCAAGGGTGAAATTGCCTCCAGCGAAACGCGCCTGATTGAATCAATGGCGCCCGGCATCATTCAACGCAAGTCGGTTCATGAGCCGATGCAGACCGGCATCACCGCCATCGACGCGATGATCCCCGTTGGCCGTGGCCAGCGCGAGTTGATCATTGGTGACCGCCAGACCGGCAAGACAGCTATTGCGATCGACACGATCCTGAACCAGGCGGATCAGGACATGATCTGCGTTTACGTCGCTGTGGGTCAGAAGGCTGCTTCTGTGGCCAACGTTGTTGAGGTGCTGCGTGAGCGCGGCGCCCTCGACTACACCGTGATCGTTGCTGCCAACGCTTCCGAGCCCGCTGCGCTCCAGTACCTGGCTCCTTACACCGGTGCCACCATTGCCGAGTACTTCATGTACAAGGGCAAGGCAACCTTGGTGATTTACGACGATCTCTCCAAGCAGGCTGCCGCCTACCGCCAGATGTCGCTCTTGCTGCGTCGCCCGCCCGGTCGTGAGGCCTATCCCGGTGACGTCTTCTATTGCCACAGCCGTCTGCTCGAGCGTGCAGCCAAGTTGTCTGACGCCATGGGCAAGGGTTCTATGACTGCTCTGCCGATCATCGAGACCCAAGCCGGTGACGTTTCGGCTTACATCCCCACCAACGTGATTTCGATCACGGACGGTCAGATCTTCCTCAGCTCAGACCTTTTCAACTCAGGTCTGCGTCCTGCGATCAACGTGGGTATCTCCGTGAGCCGGGTGGGCGGTGCTGCCCAGACCAAGGCCATTAAGAAGATTGCCGGCACCCTGAAGTTGGAGCTGGCCCAGTTCGACGAGCTGGCTGCCTTCTCTCAGTTCGCTTCAGACCTGGATGCTTCCACTCAGCAGCAGCTGGAGCGTGGCAAGCGTCTGCGTGAACTGCTCAAACAGCCTCAGTTCAGCCCCCTGATCCTGGCTGAGCAGGTCGCCATCGTTTACGCCGGTGTGAAGGGCCTGATCGATGACGTCCCCGTCGCCAAGGTCGTCGACTTCTCCCGTGAACTGCGTGAGTACCTCAAGTCCAACAAGGCTGAGTTCATCACCGAAATCCAGGAGAAGAAAGTGATGAGTCCTGAGGCTGAGGCGATCCTTAAGGACGCCATCACTGAAGTCGTGTCCACCATGGTCGCTTCCGCGGCCTGAAGGAGCTGCCGACATGGCGAATCTCAAAGAAATCCGAGACCGAATTAAGTCGGTCAAAAACACCCGCAAGATCACCGAGGCCATGCGCCTCGTGGCTGCGGCCAAGGTGCGCCGCGCACAGGAGCAAGTGCTTCGCAGCCGTCCTTTCGCGGATCGGCTGGCGCGGATTCTGGAAAACCTCCAGTCCCGCATGCGTTTCGAAGACGCAGCCTCTCCTCTGATGCAGCAGCGTGATGTGGAGACCATCACCCTGGTTGCTGTCACTGGTGATCGCGGCCTCTGTGGTGGCTACAACGCCAACATCATCAAGCGCACTGAACAGCGTTTTGCTGAGCTGAAGGGCAAAGGCTTTGATGTGAAGCTGCTGCTGATCGGCACCAAAGCCATCGGCTACTTCACCCGTCGTGACTACCCGATCCAGGCCACCTTCTCTGGCCTGGAACAGGTTCCTACCGCCGATGAGGCCAACTCCATCTCCACGGATCTGTTGGCTGAATTCCTGGCTGAAAGCACCGATCGCGTCGAGCTGATCTTCACCAAGTTCCTCAACCTGGTGAGCTGCAAGCCTGTCGTTCAGACCCTGCTGCCCTTGGACCCCCAGGACATCGCTGATCCTGAGGATGAGATTTTCCGTCTCACCACCAAGGACGGCCTTCTGACAGTGGAGCCCGGTGCAGGCCCTGCCAACACGGAGCCGAAGATCCCTTCGGACATCGTGTTTGAGCAGACCCCCGAACAGCTGCTCAATGCGCTGCTCCCCCTGTATCTGCAGAACCAGATGCTGCGTTCCCTGCAGGAATCGGCAGCTTCTGAGCTGGCCAGCCGGATGACCGCCATGAACAACGCCAGCGATAACGCCAAGGAGTTGGCCAAGACCCTCACCCTTGACTACAACAAGGCACGTCAGGCTGCGATTACCCAGGAGATCCTGGAAGTGGCAGGCGGTGCCGCAGCGGTCGGCTAATTATCTCGATCGATTTTTTGAAAGCCGGTCCCTAGGGGCCGGTTTTTTTGTGCCGTGTTTACGGTTAAGCGGAGGGGTTTGGAGGTGTTGGCGTGCTTCAGCTTCATCAGCTCTTCCCCACCGTGGTGGCAACCACTCAAATTCGGCTCGATCCCCTGCAGCAAGCGTCCTGCATGCAGGCCCTGCTGAAGCTTCGCGGCGAGGCCGAAGGCAACCCCAGTGAAGGGTGCGCCTGGACGGGTGACCTACATGGGGTGTGGCAGCTCCATCAACAGGAGCCCTTTCAGGCTCTGGCCCAGCTGGTTGTCGATCAGGCCTGGAGTTACCTCGATTCGCTGGGCTTCACTCGCAGCCAAGTGGCCCTACATCTGCAGCGTTGCTGGCCTGTGATCAGCGATTGGGATCAAGCGGTTGGACGGCACCATCACCCCAATGCCCACCTCAGCGCTGTTCTCTACCTCTCGGGCACGGGCTGTGGTGAGGAGGGCGTCCTACGCCTGCATGCGTCCCATCAACCCAATGAGTTGGTGGCGGGTTTGGCGGTTGGTTACGGCGGTCCGATTGCTGAAGGCCACCCGTTGAATCAGTCCCACTGGGATCTGGCCCCACGCCCGGGTTTGCTCGTGCTGTTTCCGTCGAGCCTGCAGCACAGCGTTCTGCAAAACGAAGACCCAGACGAGCTGCGCTGTTCCATCAGTTTTGATTTCGTGCTGACGGCTCCGGAGCAGGGTGGCTCTCCGGAGTATCTTGCGCCCCATCCACGCCATTGGGGGGCGTTGGACGAGCCCATTGCCTGAGAGAATGCGGCCTCTTCCTTGTTGAGCCCGGCATGTCCGACGTGGCCACTTACACCGTCAGCGCCGAGTTCGAAGGCGAAATTCACAGCTTTTCCTGCCGCGCCGACCAAACGGTGCTGAATGCTGCTGAGGCCGCTGGCATCACCCTTCCCAGCTCCTGCTGCTCCGGGGTCTGCACCACCTGTGCTGCGCTGATCAGCGAGGGCAGTGTTGAGCAGCCCGATGCCATGGGTGTGAAAGGTGAGCTTCAGCAGCAGGGCTACAGCCTGCTGTGCGTGTCTTTCCCGCGGGCCGATCTCACCCTCAAGGCGGGGCAAGAGGATGCGCTCTACGAAGCCCAGTTCGGTCAATATCAGAAGTGAGGCTCACCAGCCTGCAACGCCAACTCCTCTGGCCCGCTGATGTGCCGCTGGTGGAGCTGCGCAGCTGGATTCGTCAGCAGTTGGCTGAAGAGGGTGATGTGCTGCGTTGGGCTCTTACCGCAGTGGGATCTAGCGCCGATGGTGCTCGAACCCTTCATGTTGAGGCGGTGATCAGCGCATGAGCTCGGCACCAATGCCAACGCTGATGCTTGTGCCGACGGGCATTGGTTGCGACATCGGGGGCTATGCCGGTGATGCCCTGCCGTCAGCACGGTTGCTGGCTGCAGCGAGCGGCTGCCTGATCACCCATCCCAATGTGATGAATGGGGCTTCGCTCTATTGGAGTGATTCCTGCGTGCATTACGTCGAGGGCTATGGCCTCGATCGTTTTGCTGTGGGTGAGTGGGGCCTGCGGCCGGTGCGGAAGCAACGGATCGGTTTGCTGCTGGATGCCGGCATCGAGCCCGAGCTGGTCCAGCGCCAGATACAGGTGGCCGAGGGCTGCCGCGCCAGCTTGGGTTTGGACATCGGCCCAGTTATTACAACGGATGCATCGCTTGACGTGACACTCGAGCGCGGTGCCAGTGGCGCCAGCTGGGGGCGACTGGGGTGTCCCGATGCCTTGTTGCGGGCTGGTGAACGCTTGAAGCAGGCCGGTGCGACGGCGATTGCGGTGGTCGCCCGCTTCCCGGAGGATCCGGAAAGTGAGGAGCTGGCGGCCTATCGCCAGGGCAGTGGCGTCGATGCTCTGGCTGGCGCTGAAGCGGTGATCAGCCACCTGCTGGTGAAGCACCTGCAGATCCCCTGTGCTCACGCGCCCGCTTTGGACCCGTTGCCCCTGGATCCGCAGCTTGATCCGAGGGCGGCGGGTGAGGAGCTCGGCTACACCTTCCTGGCCTGCGTCTTGGTGGGGCTGAGCCGAGCACCGGATCTGGTGACCGGCGACCGTCAGTTCGGCGACCTTGATGCGGCGCAATTGGGCGCGGTTGTTGTTCCTGAAGGAGCCCTGGGGGGGGAGGCGGTGCTTGCTTGCATGGAGCGCAATCTGCCAGTGGTCTGCGTGGCCAATCCATCGGTGCTGTCGGTCTCTGCCGATGCCCTTGGCTTGAGCCAGGGCGCTCTCCATGCCAGCAGTTACTGCGAGGCAGCAGGTTTGGTGCTGGCATTGCGGGAGGGTTTGAGTCCGGCGTCCCTGGGCCGGCCATTGCCAGCGTTACAACGGTTGGATTAATGCCTGGCGGTTTTGGTGGAGCCCTCGATCAGAACCCTTGCCCCTGTGGGGGCGGTGCTTATGGCAGCTGCTGTGCGCCCTTGCATCGCGGCGATCAGCGTGCTGAAACGGCTGAACAGTTGATGCGCTCAAGGTATTCAGCCTTTGCGCGCTGCGAAATCGACTATCTGCTGGCCACCCATTCTGAGCCGGATGTTCCTGCACAGCAGCGGCACCGCTCCCTGGAGCAGAGTTGCCGGCAGACCCGTTGGCTCGGCTTGACCGTTCTCGCAGTCAGCGGCGGCGGCCCGCAGGATCTAGAGGGAACGGTGCAGTTTGAAGCCCGTTATCGGGGAGGGGTGCTGAAGGAAACCTCCTTGTTTCAGCGTCGCGATGGCGCGGAGGATGGCCCTTGGCTCTATGTGGGTGCACTCCATTTGGAGGGCTAACGCAGGCAGGCCATCGGATGCCGAGATGGAAGGCCCAGCGCTTTGGCCACGCCGGGATGGCAGACCGATCCCTGCACCGTGTTCAGGCCGGAAAGCAGTTCCGGCCTTTCCGTCACCGCTTCCTCCAGACCTCGCCCGGCGATGCCCAGGATGTAGGGAAGCGTCACGCTCACGAGTGCTTCTGTTGAGGTGAACGGCACCGCCCCCGGCATGTTGCCAACGCCGTAGTGCTGGACGCCGTGGATGCTCACAGTGGGATCGCGGTGGGTCGTTTCCTGGCTGGTGGCGATGCAGCCTCCCTGGTCGATCGCTACATCCACGATCACCGAGCCAGGGCGCATCTGCTGCACCATTCCTTCGTCCACAAGGGTGGGGGCCCGACCCCCAGGGGTGAGCACGGCCCCGATCACCAGGTCCGCTGTCGGCACCAACCGTTCCAGCAGCCCGCGGCTGCTCACCACACTCATCAACCGACCGCGACGGTCGGCCTCAAGGCTTCGCAAGCGCTGGGGTGAGCGGTCGAGCAGCAACACCTCGGCATCCATTGCGGCTGCCGTACGTGCTGCATTCCAGCCCACGGTGCCGGCGCCAAGCACCACCACCCGGGCTGGTTGCACGCCGGTGCAGCCCCCCATCAACACGCCTCGGCCGCCATGGGGTTTCTCCAGCAGGTGAGCTCCTACCTGGGCCGCCAAGCGCACTGCGATTTCGCTCATGGGTGCCAGCAACGGCAGGCTGCCATTCTCCAGCTGCACGGTTTCATAGGCGATGGCTGCGGTGCCCGCCTCAAGCAGGGCCTCGCCAACGCTGGGGTAAGCCGCCAGATGCAGGTAGGTGAAGAGCACCATGTCCTTCCGCAGGTAGGCAAATTCCTCTGCCTGCGGTTCCTTCACCTTCACCACCAAATGGGCGCCCCAGGCCTCGTCGCGGTTCACCAGCTGAGCACCTGCGGAGGCGAAGGCCTCATCACCGATTCCGGCTCCAGCCCCGGCTCCGGTTTCGATGCGCACCTCCAAGCCCTGGCTCACCAGCTCCCGCACTGCGTCGGGGGTCAGCGCCACGCGCTGCTCATCAAGCTTGATCTCCTTCGGCACACCGATGCTGGCCATCGGGGCCGAGAGGACGGAGGCGGCCATGGCGGCGTCAAGGGGATCCTTTCAATCTGGCTCCGCTGCGCGTAACCCGCCACATCTCAGTGAGGGCATTGCTTTAAGTCGCTGCAATTGGTAACCGCCAACCGCTGCCGAAGGCCTGGGGGCTCACCTTGAGCAAGGGTGCCGCTTGGCGGCGCTTGAACTCGGCCCGTTTCATCATCCGTTCCACCCGCTCCACCAGAGCGGGATCGTGGCCGGCGGCCACCAGGGTTGTTCCGGACTGGCGCTCTTGGATCAGAGCTTTGAGCAGAGAATCCAGGGCGTCGTAGTCGGGCAGGGAGTCGCTGTCTTTCTGGTTGGGTCGCAGCTCGGCGCTGGGGGGTTTGCGTCGAATCGTTTCACCCACCAGCTCCCCTTGCACTGGAAGCCCCAGGGCTTGGCGGCAGTTCCGGGCTGCGTCGCTGTCGAGCCAGTCGCACAGGGAAAACACGCTGGTTTTGTAGAGATCGCCAATCACCGCTAGCCCGCCGTTCATGTCGCCGTAGAGGGTGCAGTAACCCACGGCTAGCTCGGATTTGTTTCCGGTGGTGAGCAGCAGTTGGCCCTGCTGGTTGGCCACGGCCATCAGCAGGGTGCCGCGAATTCGCGATTGAAGATTTTCCGCCGTCACGCCCTGGGGTGTATCCCCAAGCGGTGCGCTGAGGGCCTGGTCGTAGCTTTCCATCAGGCCGGCGATGGGCACTGTGTTGGTCTGTAGCCCCAACCGTTCGGCTAAGGCCAAGGCATCGTCAATGGATCCTGAGGAGCTCCAAGGGGAGGGCATCAACAGCGCCGAGACCGCCTCGTTCCCCAGGGCTGCGGTGGCGATCACGGCCACCAGCGCTGAGTCGATGCCGCCGCTCAACCCCAGCAATGCTTGTTTGAACCCGCATTTCCTGGCGTAGTCACGCACCCCAAGCACTAGGGCTCGGAACAGCCGCTCCAAGGGATCCATCGGCTGGATCTGGCCCTGGGACTGCACAGTGGCGGGATGGCCGCTGTCCCATACCGCGAGGTGCTCCTCACAAACGGGAAACTCCAGCTGTAAAGCGCCATCGGCTCCCACCACAAAACTAGCCCCGTCGAACACCAGCTCGTCGTTGCCTCCCACTTGATTGAGGTAGATCAGTGGACAGTTGAGGCGTCGTGCCGCCGCCGCCGCCAACCGTTGGCGCAAGGCTGGCTTGGCGGCATCGAAGGGCGATGCCGCCAGATTGATCACCAGATCAGGCTGTTCGGGGATCAGTTGATCGATGGGATCCGGTCCGTCCAGGCGCTCGCGCTGCAGGCCGTCATCCACCCAGAGGTCTTCGCAGATGGTGAGGCCCAGTCGCTTCCCGTTGGGTAGGGTGAGTAGGCAGGGACCATCGCCGGGGCGGAAGTAGCGCCGCTCATCGAAGACGTCGTAACTGGGCAGTAGCTGTTTCTGCGCAATCGGCCGCCAGCCCAAGCGATTCACCAGCACCACACCGTTGAGCAGCCGTGGGCTGCGGGCATCTGCGGCCGGCAGCGCAGCACCCACCAACAGGGTGACGCTGCTCTTGAGTTGGTTCACCAGCCACTGCAGCGCAGTGTCCTGCTGCTCGATGCGGCTCGGCTCGAGTAACTGGTCCCGGGGGGGGTAGCCCCAGAGGGAGAGCTCCGGGGTTAGCACCAGTTCTGCCCCTTGCTCCTCCGCCCTGCGCACCGCTTCCAGAATCCGGGCGGAATTCCCCTTGAAGTCGCCGACCACGGGGTTGAGTTGGGCCAGGGCGATGCGCATCAGCAGGGACTCCCTGAAAGGCCATAAAGATTGTGTTGGAGCAAAAGCGGCCACACCGCTTCAGGGATCTGAGCTTCATCGGGTTGCTGCCGCAGTTGCGAACTGGCGGTGGCAGGAACCTCCAGATCCAGCAGCTCTACCCGTCCGCCCAGATCGCGCAGGGCCTGCAGCGTGGCTTCCTCGAGGGGCCAACCCTTGCGGGGGGCGATCGCCAATCGGCACTGCGGCAGCCAGCAATCGCTTTGTTTCCAGCGAGGAATCTGGCCGGCGAGATCGCTGCCCACAACAAACACCAGTTCCCGGTTAGGCCAATGCTTAGCGGCCCGCTGCAAGGTGATCAAGGTGTGTGGGCTGCTCAGATGCTGGGCCAGCTCCAGTCGTTCATCCTGCAGTTGCTGCACCAGCTGGCCGAGCAGCATCGACCGCAACGCCAGGGGAGCATCGTGTTGTTTCAGCGGGTTGTCGCTCGCCCAGGTCACCACCTGGCCGTAGCGGTTCAGCAGCCCCTCCAATAGCACCTGATGGCCGCGGGTGGGTGGATCGGCGCTGGTGCCCAGCAAGGCGATGGCAGCAGCGATCATCTCAGGGCAGCAGTGGTTGTAGATCCTGCTCCAGGGCTTTGGGCCAGCGCAATAGCCAGTGGTGCACCACAGGATCCCGTTCGGCCAGGCGGCGCAGCAGAGCCCCCGGTTGACCGCCGCGTCGTCGTAGCAATTGCTGGGCGACCAGACGTCCCGTTCGGCGGCTGGCATGCACCGCCAGGGCGGCCTGGGCGAGAGCCACAGGGGCTGCCGGGGCCAAACTGCTGCCGCCGCTCACCGGCATCAGCAGCAGCAGAGCTTGCTTCAGGGCTGCCAGCCCCAGCTGAACGCCGCCCAGCAGGGCGTTGTGGCTGGAGAGTCGGGTGAGCAGCAGTCGTGCCGCTGCTGGTGTCATCGGCAGGTTGTAAAGACGGCTGAGCTGTAGCACCAGGGCGGTGTCGCAGGCCATGCCTCCTGCCATATCCAACGCCATCACAGGGTTGACGGCCACGCCGGTGGCCTTGGCGGCTGCATAACGACCGATCAGGCTTTGGGCGGTATGGCGGTGCTGTTGCAGCCGCAGTTCTTGGCAGGCTCTCTGGAAGCGATCGGCCTGGCGCAGCGACTGGATCGCAAGCAGCAGGCTGCCTTCGTTCTCCAGCTGCTGGTAGAGCTGCTTCTGCAGATCATGCACCTCCGGCGTCGTGATGGCGCTGCGCACCCGCCCATCGGCCTGGATCTGGGGGCTGCGGGGCGCTGCCGCTGCCGCGGTGATCGGCAGATCCACCGGTAGCCGGGCGCGAATGCTGCGCAGCAGCGCGGCACGCTCTTGTTCCGGCCAGCGGTCACTACGGTTGAGCACGAGCTGCAGGGGCTTGCCGCTGTCCAGCAGGGTGCTCAAGGCCTCTAGGTCGGCCCGGGTTAGATCGCTGTCCACCACGAGCAGCACCAGGTCGGCCCCCATGGCCATGCGGGAGGCCAAGCGAGCCCTCCCGGCGGCATCGATTTCATCAATGCCTGGGGTGTCCACCAGTTCAACCCTGGTCAGCCCCGCAATCGCGACGGGCCAGTCAACCGCCTGTTGATGACGTGTGCTCCCGTGGGCGACATCCGTCTTCAGCAGCTGCCGTTGGATCAAGGCATTAATCAGGCTGGATTTGCCTACGCCAACTCGTCCAAACAGGGCAATGCGCAGGCGCCGTTGCTGCAACCGTTTCAGCTGTCGATCCAACAGCTGCAATTCTCCCCCCAGTAGTCCCCGCTCGCGGGCGCTCAGCTGGAGCTGGCTGCGCCAGCGCTCTACTAGCAACTGGCAGCGTTCAACGGTGTGGGGCGGGGTGGGGTGCATCCCGCTCATGCTGCCGGCTTGCGCCACCACCCGGCCAGTACCGCCAGCACGGATTCGGCGCCGATCACGCCGACGAAGCCCCCGAATTCATCCACTACCACGCGCACGCCGCTGCTGTCGCGCCGGAAGCCCGTCAACAGCCGATCGGCACGGATCATCTCCGGCACATATTCCACCGGTTCGCAGAGGTCAACGGGCGTGAGTAGCCCACGGTTCTCCAACAAGGCGGTGAGGACCCGTTCGCGGCTGGCCACGCCAAGCACCTTGTCCACCTGATCGCCGAGCACCACCCACCAGGGGTCGTTGGTGCTCATCAGCTTGGCCCGCTGGGCTTCGATGCTCAGGCTGCCGTCCAGGGTGGGCGCCGCCACCCGCGGCGTCATCAGGTCGCGGGCGGTGAGATCGTTCAGCTGAAACACCTTGCCGATCATCGCGGCTTCATCAGCTTCGATTTCTCCTTTCTGGGAGCCAAGGCGGGCCAGCAGACGGATCTCCTCTTCATTGGTGCTGAGTTCCGCTTCGGCGGTGATGGCTGGCAGCATCCGCTCCAGCAGCAGGACCAGGGGCCGCAGCACCAGTCCAAGCCAGTGCAGCAAGGGGGCGCTGGCTAGGGCCACCGGTAGGGCCAGGCGGCTGCCGAGGGCCTTGGGCAGGATTTCCCCCAGCAGGATCACCAGCACGGTGAGGCCTACCGAGAACACAGGCAGAGCGCCTCCGCTGACGTTGCGTTGCTCGAACACCCAGGCCGCGTAACCACCCAGCATCAGGCTGCCGAAAATATTGAAGCCGTTGTTGGCAATCACCAGAGCCGACAGGGTGCGTCCCAGCCGCTTGCGCAGCTGGGCAAGTCGACGAGCCCCCGCGACGGGGCGATCCCGGGACGCCAGCTCGTGCACCCGGATGGGGCTCACAGTGAGTAGGGCCGCTTCCACTCCGGAACACAGGGCCGAGCCCAACAGCACCACCAAAACCAGCAGCAATAGCACCAGGAGATCGGAGCTCATTGCTGTATGAAACTCCTTTAATCGTAGAGGCCCTGGCCAGTTTGGCCTTGCTAGCTGCCATCCTGTTCCCCTCAACGCTTTGCTGCTGTGAACGGCTTCGACTCCGGCATCCACGCGCGTCGTCGCGCCCTGTTCCTGGAGCAACTAGGTGCAGCCGCAGCGGTGATTCCGGCCGCGGCGCTGGCCACCCACCACGCCGACTGCGAGTGGCCTTTCCGGCAGGACAGCGATTTCTATTATCTCACCGGTTTTGATGAGCCGGATGCGGTGGCACTGCTGCTGCCGCATCGGCCCGAGGGGGAGCGCTTTGTGCTGTTCGTGCAGCCCAAGGATCCGGCGGCCGAAGTGTGGACCGGCTTCCGCTGGGGAACCGAGGGTGCGCTGGAGCGCTACGGGGCGGATGTGGCCCATCCGTTGGATCAGCTGAGCGAAAAACTGTCCGAATACCTCGCCGGTGCCGAAGCCATCGCCTTCCGGGTTGGCCGCCACACATCGGTGGAGTCGATGGTGCTCTCAGCCTGGGGGCGGCAACTCGATACCTATGCCCGCACGGGTACTGCGGCTCTGGGACTGGTGGCTCCAACGCCAATCCTGCATCGCCTGCGCTTGCGCAAGGAGCCCCATGAGCTGGAGCGTTTGCGGGAGGCCTGTCGCATCTCCTCAGAAGCCCACGAACTGGCCCGCTCGATCACCCGCCCGGGCATGAACGAGGCTGAAGTGCAGGCGGTGATGGAAGCTCACTTCCGAAGCAATGGGGCCCGTGGACCGGCTTACGGCTCCATCGTCGCTGGCGGGGATAACGCCTGCGTGCTGCATTACACCGCCAATACGTCCCCGCTTCAGGACGGTGACCTGCTGCTGATCGACGCCGGTTGTTCTCTGGAGGACTACTACAACGGCGACATCACCCGTACTTTCCCGGTGAATGGCCGTTTCACGGCGGAGCAGCGGGATCTTTACAGCCTGGTGTTGGCGGCCCAGGAGGCTGCGGTTGACGTTGTGGCTCCCGGCGGAACCGCTGAGGCGGTGCACGACACAGCCCTGCGAATTCTGGTTCAGGGCCTGGTGGAGTTGGGCCTGCTGATCGGAGATGTGGACGGCATCATCGAGCGAGGCGACTACCGCCACCTGTACATGCACCGCACCGGCCATTGGCTGGGTCTTGATGTGCATGACGTGGGGGCGTATCGGCTCGGTGAGCAACCTGCGCCGCTTGAGCCAGGCGTGGTGCTCACCGTTGAGCCCGGTCTGTACCTCAGCGATCGCCTTAGCGTGCCGGAAGGACAGCCTGAGATCGACGATCGCTGGAAAGGCATCGGCATCCGCATCGAAGACGACGTTGCCGTGACCGAGACCGGCCATGAGGTACTCACCGCGGGCGCCCTCAAGAGCGTTGCTGCGATGGAGCGTTGATCAAGATCATGCCCTTGACCTCTGTGAGCACGATCATCAGCACCGAGAACATCGAGTCTCGAGCCAGGGTCGGGTTCGTCTCACCCGTCAGCATCGTGGAGGCGATTAAGGCCAGTTCAATCACGATCATGGACCCTGTCAGCACCAAGGTTCCCAGCGGTTCCCCGAGGCGCTCCGCCAGTTGGTCGGCATGGTGCGCCACCCCCGCGCCATCAGAAGCACCAGCAGACTGAGCAGGGCAAGGCCCTCAGCACGGCCAGGGCGGGCTCAGCAGCAGCCAGTCGAGCAGGTTGGTGGTCTCATGGCCGACCAGGGTTAGCAGTCCGTTCAGCAGCGGAGTTTCGCGGAGGACAGCTGCCCTCACGCCGTGGCTCCCTCCCAGGACAGCAAAGCTTTGGTGCCCATCAGCACTTGATCGGCGCCGGCCTCCCGCAGCCGTTGTTCATAGATTTCGCGCGCCGCAGCCTGCTCTGCGGTTTGCAGGTGAGGCGGCGCTACCGCAAGACTCACGAAGTGTTGTTCCGGCCAGTGTTTGCGGGCCTGGATCACGGTGTGCACATCGGCCACGGTGTCGCCGAGATAAGCCACCTGCGCTCCCTCGCTATCCGCTCCAAGGGCTTTGGCCAGGCGGATCAAGCCTGTGGGGTTCGGTTTGTCGGGGGCATCGCCCATCGCGATCAGGGGAGGGTTCTGGAGTCCCAGGCGCTGCTGCAGCACGAAGCGGGCTGAGGGAGGCTCAGCCCCGCTCACAAATCCCCAGCGCAGCTTTCGCTCCGACAGCGTGGCGAAAAAACTGGTGTCCACTAAAAGAGGCTCATCGCCGATGAAGCCCGTCCATTGGCTGGGATCCCCTTCCGGATCACCCCCGAAGTAAAAGCCGCTGAACACATCGATCAGCGCGGCGCGATCCGGCAACTCAGCACCATGGCGCCTCAGCAGTTCAAGGCTCGCGTCCCAGTCGTTGTTCCAAGCTCCTTCGGCCTTCAATGCATCGATGGCATCAGCGCTGGGCTGCCAACCGCAGTAGTGCTGCACGGTGCATTGGAGGGCCCGTCGGTAGCTGCCCGCTACATCGCGGATTACACCATCGATGTCGAACAGCAGGATGGTTGGGGATCCCAGAACGTCTGACGGGGAGCGGCTGGTAGGTTAGTTGTTTGTAGTTCTGTCTTGAGCGCTGACACCATGACGGTCACCGAAGGCGCTGCCCCTACCGACCAGGAGGTCGCGACTCCGTCCGCCGACGCGGCTGAAGGCGCCACCCAGGCAGCTGAAACCACTGAAAAGTCTGCAGCCAGCGAGGGCGAAGGCCGTCCTGTGCTGAAGGGCGCCGCTGCGGCTCTGGCCACGGCCACCATCGATGCAGATGGTGTTCCCTCTGGTTACACCCCCAAGGCCGATGAGGGCCGCTTCCTGCTGAAGATCCTCTGGCTTCCCGACAACGTTGCCCTTGCGGTTGATCAGATCGTTGGCGGTGGCCCCAGCCCCCTCACCTCCTACTTCTTCTGGCCCCGTGAAGATGCCTGGGAAAGCCTGAAGACTGAGCTGGAAGGCAAGAGCTGGATCACCGACAACGAGCGGGTTGAAGTGCTCAACCAGGCCACTGAGGTGATCAACTACTGGCAGGAAGAGGGCAAAGGCAAGAGCCTCGACGAGGCCAAGGCCAAGTTCCCCGACGTCACCTTCTGCGGTACCGCCTGACTCTGCTCCGCTTTTCAGCTTGTCCGCAGAAACCTGCCTTCGGGCAGGTTTTTTTGTGCCTACCACCTACCAATATCTGATAAAAGATCCAAAAACCACCATTAAAAAAGCCAGGGGCGGAAACCCCTGGCGCGTTGTACATCATCCGTGGAACAGGTGGATGAATCAGTCGGCTGTTTTGCTGGCCTGAAGACGAGCGCGAGCTTCATTCAGCTGTTGCTGGGCCTTGAGCTTTTCCGGAGAAGCCGGTTGGCCTTCCATGCCAGCCACCAGGGTGGTGGCCTTCTGGAAAGCGGTCTCGGCGGCAGCGCCATCGATGGCGCTGCCCAGTTCGGCCTTGTTCACCAGAACGGTGACTTCATCAGCATCCACTTCGGCGAAACCCCCCATCAGGGCGATGGAGTTCCAAGCACCGTTTGCACGTACCCGAAGCACGCCGGTGTCGATGGCGGTGAGCAGGGAGATGTGGCCAGGCAGGATGCCGAGTTGACCGGTGGTGCTGGGCAGGATCACCTCGTCGGCGCTGCCATCAAAGACGTTCTGGTCTGTTGCCAGCACGCGGAGGGTGAGGGACATGAACCTTGGTTCGAAAAGAGAACGGACTGTCGAGAACGTGATCGGGGGTGTGATTCACACCCCCACAGTGATCACTTGGTTTCGGCGGCGATCTTCTCGGCTTTGGCTTTCACTTCCTCGATGTTGCCCACCAGGTAGAAGGCGGCTTCGGGAAGGCTGTCCAGCTCACCGGCAAGGATCTGGTTGAAACCAGCGATGGTCTCCTCCAGCTTCACGTACTTGCCGGGCATGCCGGTGAAGATCTCGGCCACGAAGAAAGGCTGGGAGAGGAATTTCTCAACCTTGCGGGCACGATCCACGGTGCGACGGTCGTCTTCCGACAGTTCGTCGAGACCCAGAATCGCGATGATGTCCTGCAGTTCCTTGTAGCGCTGCAGGGTTGACTGCACGGCGCGGGCGGTGCGGTAATGCTCGTCACCCACCACAGCTGGCTGCAGCATGGTGCTGGTGGAATCCAGAGGATCCAC
Source organism: Synechococcus sp. MU1642 (assembly GCF_020514115.1). Classification (GTDB taxonomy): domain Bacteria; phylum Cyanobacteriota; class Cyanobacteriia; order PCC-6307; family Cyanobiaceae; genus Parasynechococcus. The sequence continues at coordinate 97,478 of NZ_VTKZ01000005.1, read as the reverse complement.
AGCGGGGTAGATGCCCTTGGAGGCCAGGGCACGGTTCAGCACCGTGGTGGCGTCGAGGTGAGCAAAAGTGGTGGCCGGAGCGGGGTCGGTCAGGTCGTCAGCAGGCACATAAACCGCCTGGATCGAGGTGATCGAACCTTCAACGGTCGAAGCAACGCGCTCCTGCAGTGCACCCACGTCTGTGCCGAGGGTGGGCTGGTAGCCCACAGCGGAAGGCATGCGGCCCAGCAGTGCAGACACCTCGGAACCGGCTTGCACGAAGCGGAAAATGTTGTCCACGAACAGCAGCACGTCCTGCTTGTTCACGTCGCGGAAGTGCTCCGCCATGGTCAGAGCGGAGAGACCCACGCGCATGCGAGCGCCGGGGGGCTCGTTCATCTGGCCGTAGCAGAGGGCCACCTTGGACTTGGAAAGGTCGTCGGCGTTGATCACGCCGGATTCCTTGAATTCCTCGTAGAGGTCGTTGCCCTCACGGGTACGTTCACCCACGCCACCGAACACAGACACACCGCCGTGCTCCTTGGCGATGTTGTTGATCAGCTCCTGAATAAGCACGGTCTTGCCCACACCGGCGCCGCCGAACAGGCCGACCTTGCCGCCCTGGCGGTAGGGAGCCAGGAGGTCGATCACCTTGATGCCTGTCTCGAACACCTTGGGCTTGGTCTCAAGCTCGGTGATGTTGGGGGCATCCCGGTGGATGGGAGCGGTGGTGGTGGTGTTGACGGGACCCTGCTCGTCGACGGGCTCGCCCAATACGTTGAAGATGCGGCCGAGGGTGCCTTCGCCCACGGGCACGGAAATTGGTGCGCCGGTGTCGACGGCTTCCATGCCGCGCACCAGACCGTCGGTACCACTCATGGCAACGGCACGAACCCGGTGATCACCCAGAAGCTGTTGAACTTCAGCGGTCAGGGCGACGTCATCACCTGCGGGGTTTTTTCCCTCGATGCGCAGGGCGTTATAGATCTTGGGCAGTTTCCCGGCGGGAAATTCCACGTCCAGAACCGGGCCGATCACCTGACGGATCACACCCTTGGTGCCAGCAGATGCAGGAGCAGAAGCGACCATAGGAAGGAGAGTTGCGGGAACAGGCGCTGTGCGCTCGGGCCCATTCAGAGCGGCGCAACCTTACCACTGCTGTGGTTTTTCCTCATTGGTTCGGTCACCCGCACAGCTTGAGGTATGGCCTGAGGGGTGGTGGGTTGCATACGTTGGCACTCATCGGCATCGAGTGCCAACTCGCGTCGATGCGTGGCGCATTGCGCCCTGTCCCTGCTCCTGCAAATACCTATGGCTGCTGTTTCTCTCAGCGTCTCGACCGTCAAACCCCTCGGCGACCGCGTGTTCGTCAAGGTCTCTGAATCCGAAGAGAAGACCGCCGGCGGCATCCTTCTGCCTGACACCGCCAAAGAAAAGCCCCAGGTGGGTGAAGTGGTTCAGGTGGGCCCTGGCAAGTGCAACGACGACGGCAGCCGTCAGGCTCCCGAAGTTGGTGTGGGCGACAAGGTCCTCTACAGCAAGTACGCCGGCACCGACATCAAGCTCGGCAGCGATGAATACGTGCTGCTGTCCGAGAAGGACATCCTGGCTGTCGTCAACTAAGACCAGTCCCGCTGCATTGTGGCTTGAGTCTCAACTCAGCCTTCCTCAATCATCCTCTTCATTAGGAAACGCCTTCCATGGCAAAGCGCATCATCTACAACGAGAACGCCCGTCGCGCTCTCGAAAAAGGAATCGACATCCTTTGCGAAGCCGTCGCCGTGACCCTGGGTCCCAAGGGTCGCAACGTGGTGCTCGAGAAGAAGTTCGGCGCACCCCAGATCATTAATGACGGTGTCACCATCGCCAAGGAGATCGAGCTCGAAGACCACATCGAGAACACTGGTGTTGCTCTGATCCGTCAGGCCGCCTCCAAAACCAACGACGCTGCCGGTGACGGCACCACCACCGCCACCGTTCTGGCCCACGCCATGGTCAAGGCGGGTCTGCGCAATGTGGCTGCCGGTGCCAATGCCATCACCCTGAAGAAAGGCATCGACAAGGCTTCCGATTTTCTGGTCAGCAAGATCAAGGAAATGGCCAAGCCCATCGCTGACAGCAACGCCATCGCCCAGGTGGGCACCATCTCCGCTGGCAACGACGAAGAAGTCGGCAAGATGATCGCCGATGCCATGGACAAGGTTGGCAAGGAAGGTGTGATCTCTCTCGAAGAGGGCAAGTCCATGGAGACCGAGCTCGAGGTCACCGAGGGCATGCGCTTCGATAAGGGCTACATCTCGCCTTACTTCGCCACCGATACCGAGCGGATGGAAGCCGTCCTCGACGAGCCCTACATCCTGCTCACCGATAAAAAGATCGGTCTTGTGCAGGATCTGGTTCCTGTGCTGGAGCAAATCGCCCGCACCGGCAAGCCTCTACTGATCATTGCTGAGGACATTGAGAAGGAAGCCCTCGCCACCCTTGTGGTGAACCGCCTGCGGGGCGTGCTGAACGTGGCCGCTGTGAAGGCTCCTGGTTTCGGTGATCGCCGCAAGGCCATGTTGGAAGACATGGCTGTGCTTACCAATGGTCAGCTGATCACCGAGGACGCTGGTCTCAAGCTGGAGAACGCCAAGCTCGAGATGCTGGGCACCGCCCGTCGCATCACGATCAACAAGGACACCACCACCATCGTTGCCGAGGGCAATGAGGCGGCTGTCGGCGCCCGCTGCGACCAGATCAAGAAGCAGATGGACGAGACCGACTCCACTTACGACAAGGAAAAGCTGCAGGAGCGTCTGGCCAAGCTGGCCGGTGGCGTGGCTGTGGTGAAGGTGGGTGCGGCCACCGAAACCGAGATGAAGGACAAGAAACTCCGTCTCGAAGACGCCATCAACGCCACTAAGGCGGCTGTTGAGGAAGGCATCGTTCCTGGCGGCGGCACTACCCTGGCTCACCTGGCTCCTGCCCTGGAGCAGTGGGCTGCCTCCAGCCTGTCCGGCGAGGAACTGATCGGCGCCAACATCGTGGCTGCTGCTCTGACTGCTCCCTTGATGCGTATCGCTGAAAACGCAGGTGCCAACGGCGCTGTTGTGGCTGAAAACGTCAAGGCTCGCGCTGGAGCCGAAGGCTTCAATGCTGCCACCGCTCAGTATGTCGACATGTTGGCTGCCGGAATTGTTGACCCCGCCAAGGTGACCCGCTCCGGTCTGCAAAATGCCGCGTCCATCGCTGGCATGGTGCTGACCACCGAGTGCATCGTGGCTGATCTGCCCGAAAAGAAGGAAGCAGCTCCTGCCGGCGGCATGGGCGGCGGCGACTTCGACTACTGATCGAAGTGCGGGTGGTCAAGCGACCACCCGATCACGCCAACTCAAGTCATGCCAAGAGGTCCTGTGGGGCCTCTTTTTTATGCCCGGAAACTGTCTTGTAAAGCCTAGATTTTGCAAGACATGTGGCTCGTGGGGGGCAGTGTCAGTTGCAGGCCGTGAAGGATGTGAGGTGCATCTCTGCGCCGGCTAACGTCTTGCTACGTATGGTTATGTCGGGACACATGCCCCAGCGCCCAGGTGCCTTTGCCGCCCAGTTTTCTCCTGAGACGCTGCAGCGTTTCAAGGACCTCTGCCGACAGCAAGACAAGGCCTACTCCAAGGTGTTGGAGCGTCTTGCACTGCTGTACGTCGAAACGGATGGAGGAATACTTTCCAAAGCCAGCACGGCTTCGGCTCCGTCGAAAGGCGTGCAAAAAAGGCAAGTTCAGGTTGAATCTCTGCAAAATAAATTGTTGGAAGATTTGTTGAAGCGCATTGAAATCCTCGAAAAGAAGGAAACAAAAACGTTGTATGAGTTGGATCGGGTCTACAAGGAAATTGCTTTTTTGAAATCTGGTTTGAAAAGCCCCAATTGACTTTTTTGTTTTGCCCTCTGGTTCCTAGGTATTTTTGACTGCGATCACTTGGTCTTTATGGGCAAATTCTGCAGATTCTTGGCTTCACAATCGCTTTGCTGGCCTGTGGTTTGCTGTTCGACCAGATATTGGTTGAATGATTTTATTATTTCTGAAGTGTCGTGGCTTCAGTTCAAGACTGCTTCCACATAAATCAATTCTGGCTGCGTGATGAACGCATGGTTTGTAGATCTCGAAATGCTGCCTCGGTTTTTGTTTTGGGTTTTGCTCTAAATCTTTTTTCGAGATTCTTTTGGCTCGCGAAACTGATCGAAGCAGAGTGGTAAGTCGATAACGAGCAATTCAGCCATCAGGTTGGAGCTTCCTGCAAAGAATGCATGCTCAAAATTGAGTTTCTGAACGGGTTGGTTTAGTTCAACCAACCAGCACTCAGGATCACGGCCAAGGACAAAAATATCGCCAGGCAAGTCCATGTCAGCCGATTCAACGTTGCTTCAGCACTGCTGGCGCTGCTGAACATGGAGCTGCCGCTCGCAGCCAAACCACCCATACCATCACCTTTGGGGCTATGCAGCAGCACCAGAACGATCAACAGAAGGCCTGTACCGATCCAGCTCCAGGACAAAATTGAGGTCAACGTCATACGGAGAGGGGAAGCCTAGCGGTCTTAGGGGTGGGGTCCATTTGGGACATGGGTGCAATCAGGCTTTGGCCGGTCATGGCCGCTGGTTGAGCTAGGTCAAGAATCTGCAGCAAGGTGGGTGCGATATCGGCAAGGCCTCCGTTATCGCGGAGTGTGATCGCGTTGCCATGGCCAGGAAGTTTGCGCTGTTCTCCCTCGATCAGGATCGCTGGTACAGGATTGGTGGTGTGGGCGGTCCAGGCCTGACCATCCGGGCCCTGCATCAACTCTGCATTGCCATGATCAGCCGTGATCAGCATGGTTCCGCCCTGACGCCCCACCGCATCCAACAACCGGCCAATGCAGCCGTCCACGGTTTGGATGGCCTCCTTGGCGGCACCCATCACACCGGTGTGCCCCACCATGTCGGGGTTGGCGTAGTTGATCACAATCAGTGAATATTCTGCCTTCTCAATGGCTGAAATACAGCTGTCGGTGAGTTGCTTGGCCGACATCGCCGGTGAAAGGTCGTAGGTGGCGACCCTCGGCGAGGGCACTAAGTGACGCTCTTCACCCGACAGTGGCTGTTCGATGCCACCGTTCATGAAGTAAGTGACGTGGGGATACTTCTCCGTTTCGGCAGTGCGGTACTGCTTCAGCCCGGCGTCGGCTACCACCTGCCCCAACAGCTGGTCGAGCGGCTCAGGAGGGAAGACGACTTGAACGGGCAGGTCTTGTTCCACCTGAGTGAAGGTCACCACGTCTAAATCCGGAGTGTGGCTGCGCTCGAACCCCTCGAAGTTGCGTAGGCAAAGCGCCTGCACGATCTGACGGGCGCGATCGGGTCGGAAGTTGAACACCAGAACACTGTCACCGTCCTTGATGACGCTGTTCTGAAGCCGCACCGGTTCGAGGAATTCATCGGTGATCTCCTCGGCATAACTGTCTACGAGCACCTGGTCTGCAGTACGGCTGTCAACAGCGATGTTTGGATCGGTGTAGAGGTTGTAAGCCTTTTCGATTCGCTCCCAGCGCTTGTCCCGGTCCATGGCCCAGTACCTGCCACAGAGGCTGGCTAGCTGGCCCACGCCGCTTCGGCTCAGGGCTGCTTCAACCTGGCTGATGTATCCCGGTGCGCTCTGGGTGGGTGTGTCGCGACCATCGGTGATGGCATGCACGGCGAGATCGGAGATGCCGCTGTCGGCAGCCCACTGGATCAGCCCACAGAGATGGTCCACATGGCTGTGGACGCCACCATCGGAGCAGAGGCCAAGCAGGTGCAGGGTCCCGCCCCGCCTTTGAGTGCGTTCGACTAGTTCCTTGAGCGCTTGGGTGTCGCTCAGTTGATTGCTGCGCACCGTGTCGCTGATCCGCACCAACTCCTGGCGAATGATGCGGCCTGCACCGATGGTCAGGTGGCCCACTTCAGAGTTGCCCATCTGTTGATCGGGCAGTCCCACATGGGAGCCACTGGCCTCAATCAAGGTGTGTGGATAGGCATGCCACAGGGCATCCATAACAGGAGTGACGCTTTGCTGGATCGCGTTGTGCTCGCTTGCGCTCCTGTACCCCCAGCCATCAAGAATGGCCAAGACAACCGGTGCAACTGTCCCGGAGCGTCCTGAACCGTTGGTAGTGCTTTTCCCCACGTTCACCCGCGACCGACGGTTCTCAAGGACTCTTGCAGAATCAACCTAACGCCACGCCCGCCCTCAAGCTCAAGTTTCACCCAATCCCAACACCCCTGCAACGCTCAACCCTCCATGGCCGACCCAGACCGGATCGAAATTCTCTCGGAGCGTGAGCTTGGTTTAACCCTGGCGCGTTTGGCGTCACAGGTGCTGGAGAGTGCCGACGACAGTCGTCGATTGATGCTGTTGGGAATCCCCACCCGTGGCGTTCAGTTGTCCAGGGTTTTGGCGCGGGAATTGGAGCGGTTGACGGGCCATGCCATCTCCCAGGGGGCTATTGATCCCACGTTCCATCGCGATGATCTGGAGCGCATCGGCACCCGTCTGCCCCAGCTCACGACTCTGCCCACCAGCATTGAGGACCGACAGGTGATCCTGGTGGACGATGTGATCTTCACGGGGCGGACGGTGCGTGCCGCGTTGGAGGCCATGCAGAGCTGGGGGCGGCCGCAAAGGGTGATGTTGCTGGCCATGGTGGATAGAGGCCATCGGGAGCTCCCGATTCAGCCTGATTTCTGTGGCCGCGATGTTCAGACCCGACGCAGCGAAACCATCGAGCTGCGCCTAAGGGATGTTGATGATGAGGAGGGGGTGTTCCTCAGCCGTGTTAGCCGGCAGGCTTGAGTTCGTCGGTGCGGAAATGGGCTTTGTAGCGGCCGAAGGCAACGATCACGGGAAGCGTTGGGCTGATCACCCGACCTTTCCAATCATTGAGAACGATCGCCACCTCACCGGACTGGCCTTTCATGTCAAAGGCCTGGCCCCGATGTTCGGGATGGTTGAACACAACGACGGATGCCTCCACCGTCACCCTGTCGCCCGCCTTCATCGCACCTGAGTCATCCACAGAGTCATCTTGTCACGGGCTCGGGGATGAGCGCCGACAGAAACTTTCCGGTCCGTCCTCTTCAACGCGACCACCAAGGTGACTGCAGCCCATGGAAAAGGCTGCCCAGGGGTCCAATCCTTGGAGCAACTGGTCCTCGACGGCGGCATTCAGCCTGTCACCGCTGATAATGTCGATATGCACCGCTGGATGTTGTTGGTGTTGCTGGGCCTCGCCGAGGGCCTGAATGGCGCTCTCCACCTGTTGCCGGGTGGCGCTTGCCTGCTGCTGCCACCAGGGATGGTCGAGTTTGTTGAGGCTGTCCAAGGCCTCCCACCAGCGTTCCTGCTCCACCATTTGGACCAACCGACGCTCTTCCAACTGGTTGCGGTTCCAGATCTCCATCAGCGTTGCACTGAGTTGGCTGATCGAACTGCGTGCGGGGGCTTTCAGGGGATTCAGTAACTCAAGTGCCTGTTGCAGGTCTCCCTCACGAAACAGAGCAATCGCCTGATCCATCAGGGCCTGGCGCCAGCGTTCGAGGGTCTTGCGATGGAGGTCTAGATCGCCATGGCCGGAAGCGACCAGTTGCTGCTGCAGCGTGAGGGCAGTGATCGGATCGCCTTGGTCCCAGAGATCTTCGGCGTGCTTCTGGCGGCAGAGGGCCTGCTCTTCCGGTGCTCCTTCGCCCAACCAGCGCAGGGATGCGAGTTGCTCACTGGTGCGGATGCAGGCCTCGTAGTCATTCGCGTCGAGGGCGCTCTGGAGCCGCTCCGGCAGTTGTTGTTCCCACAAATAGGCACCTGTCGCAATCGCCAGAACCAATCCCAGGGTTCCAACACCCCAGAGACGAAGCAGCAGTTGGCGCGGTGCCGCCACGAATGGTGGAGCTGAACGTTGGAACTGTTCTATGGAGTGACAGCTCCCGTTCCAAGGGCCTGTGGACGGACGTCTTATCGGACGGCCCCCAGTGTTCGGTGGGACCACGTCCGTCCGGAGCGCAGATCGTTGATTTCCAGCTGAAGCTGCGATTCTTTATCGATGCTCCAGCGCAGCAGCAGGCAGTCTTCTCCCTGTTCTGCGGCGGGTTCCAGGGGCAGTACCAGCTCGCTGCCCGGCCAGGGCTGGTGGGAGACTTCTCCGTCGGTCTGCTCCTGCAGGGTCGGCAACCCATCGACAAAGATCACACTGTTGCTCCCTTGGGGGATGGGTTCCCCCAGCACCAGCTCCAAGCTGTGTTGGCCGCTTCGGCTGGCGGCCAGCACGAGCTCCAGGGGGGCTGGGCTTGGCCAGGGTTGACCGGCCACGAAGAGGGGGTGCCAGCGGTGGCTGTTGCTGCGCTGATCCCAGAAGCGGAGGGAAACGCCGTGTTGCAGCACATCCCGTATGGAGACTCCTGGCGTGAGTTGAAGCGCACCCAGGGCCACGGCTTCCACCGGTGGCGGTGTGAGTAAGGGGGCTGGCGCTGTGTGCTCGGTGAGCCATTGGCGTAGGAGGGGCAGCTGGGCACCGCCTCCGACGGCCACGACGCCCGCCAGATCCTCAAGGTTGCAGTTGTTGCGGCGACCGCCGGCGAGACACTTCTCCAGCAGGTGCTCGAGCGCGTCTCCAAAGCCGCGCTCCATCAGCAGAGTGTTGAGTTCGCTGCGCGACAGACGGAGAACATGCTCCTGCTCATCCACCGCCAACTCCATCAGGGGCTCGCGTTCGGCCAAGGTGGTGTCACTCAGCCTGCATTTGAGCCGTTCGGCGGCATTGAGCAGGGCGGCGCTGGCGGGTTGTCCCGGGCAACAGCGGTCCACAATCCACCGATCGATGTCACGCCCCCCGAGGCGCAGCCCCGCCTTACCTAGGACCTTGGCTGTGCGCAGCATCTGGCGGGTGTTGTCACCCAGGCTGCGTCCCCCCAGCCGCAGCAATTGTGCGATCGGTGCGGCACGACCTTCCCCTCCTTCCAGAGCCACCAGAGCCAGATCCAGGGTGCTTCCGCCCAGGTCCACCACCAGCAGGGTGGAACCAGCTGGAAGGCCGGCACCCATGGCGGCCGCTGTGGGTTCATCCACCAGCGCGATCTCGGCCACCGGCAGCGTGGTGCAGGCCTGCAGCAACCAGCTGCGATAAGCCCTGTAGCACTCAACCGGGGCGGTCAGCACCAGCCGCTCGACCGCGAGATCGCTGGGGAGTCGGCTCCAGATTTGCTGAATCAGCTGTTTTCCAGCCCAGCGGGCTGCTTGCTGCTCTGGGGCATCCGCTTGGCCGATGCGGCCCTTGAAGTCGCGATGCAGACGGATGTCCGCGGAGTCATTGAGTCCTGACTCGAGCACCTGCCGGCCAATCAGGGGCCGTTGCGTCGCGTCCCAAACCAGGCTTGGAATTTCACCGGCCCGGCTGCAGATGGCGGGCAGGTTCAGCAGATCGGCTGTTGTGGATGTGGCTCCCTGATAAGCCACCACCGTGGTGGTGTTGCCCAAATCGATGGCGAGTGTTCCGCCCCGTTGGTCTGAATGCTGAAGCTTTTCTTCGCCCACGCGATCTCTGACCGTGCTCAGGGCACGGTGAAGTCAGGATGAGACTAGGGGGACTGGTGGCGATGGATCGATTGCAACAGCTGATCTTTTCCTTCTACCGGGAAGATCCTGAACTGCAGGACAGGCTGGAGCCGCTGCGGAGCTGTCGTATGCGACGCAGCTGGGGCAGCATCCGCATTGAGTGCATCGACGATGCGCATCTCGAGGAATTGAGTGGTTTGGTCGCTGATCTGCGCTTGCCCTTGGCGGCCTTGGGAATGGGACGTCAGATCGTTTTGCGGGTTCAAGGGTCCCGTCAGCGTGCTTACCCCATGCACGTGCCTTTTCACACCGATCAGCTGGCCTGAGACGGCCACGACTTAATCTGAAGCTGTTTGATAAAGAAGCCTGTGCTTTCGGCCGGAGTTGATTCCACAGATCTCGCCAAGCGTGGCGAAAGCTTGATTCGACAATCAAGCAACCGTTATCTGACGACGGTGCGGATTGCCTTCCGGGCCAAACAGCGCCGCTTTGACGACTTTGATGGCCTGCTGGAAGAGTCGAGCGTCAAGCCGGTGCAGCGAGCAATCGTGGAATTGAGCGACGAGCAAGATCAGCCCGATCTGCTGCCGGGTTGATAAACCGGCTGTGATTCAGCAGGAGGGGGACGGTTGGCGGGTGTCGCGTGATCCCTCCCGCGGCAAATATTGCTTTCTTGTAGGAGGAGAAAGCTGGGCGTTTGAGTTAACCGAACCGGAGTGGCGAGATCTGGTGGATCTCGTGGTGACCCTGGAGCACCAGCACAGGTCTCTGGTTGACCAACTGTTGCTTGAGGAATCGATTGAGCTGGAGCTGGAACGAGGCGTCTGGTGGGGGTGCTTGAGCGGTGATCGCAGCCAATGGGGGCTACGGATTCTGCTAACTCCACTGGAGGGGCGTGCTGCGGAGGGGGAATGGCCGGTCGCAGTGGCTGCGGCGGTCGTTGCGGCGTTGAGAACGTTGTGGGACTCACAGCATTGATTAATCCAGCTAATCGTTTTTGAGTCACTGATTTCTCCCGACCTTTCCCTGCTGCTCTGCACAGCTTTTCCACAGGTCATGAAGCATGAGCGCCGTTGTGGTGGTGTGCTGTGGAAATCTCTTGGTTGTTGTTGATTTCGCTTGACGCTGGCGGCAGGCTGCGCGGATCCGCCTAGGGCGGCGGCTGAGCCAGTGCAGGAGTGGCTTCCTGGCTAAATTCTCATCTGGAGACCGATGAGAATGCTCCCGTTTGGGTGGTCCTTGACGGTGGAGCCGTGGTGTGGAGAACTAGTGTTCGTTCCGAAGAGAAAAAATGCCGGAAGGCCTTGAGCAAGCCGCGGCTGAGTCCAGTGTTGTGAGTTTCCAGTCGGAAGTGCCGCAGCCCCTTCAGCAGGCCATGACCCAGTTCATCGAGGGGCACCCGAACTGGGATCAATACCGTTTGGTGCAGGCGGCGCTTGCCGGCTTTCTGGTGCAGAACGGCCAGGCATCCCGTGAGATCACCAGGGTTTACGTCGGAAACATGTTCCGCCGGGAATCGCTGACCAATGGGGTCTGAGGCCGGCAGCATGCCATCAGCACCAGGGAGCTGAAGGGGATGCTGAGCAGCAGCCCCAGGGTGGCCCCGATCAGCCCCAGAAGATTGAGGCCGAGCAGCATCCCCAGCAGCGCCAGCACCTTAAGTCCGTTGCGGTGTACCAGTTGGCGGCTGTGGTCCATCGCCTGAAGCGCTCGGCAGCGCTCGTGGACAAGTAGGGGCAATGCCAGAGTTTGGCTAAACAGCCAGCTCAGCAGCACCAATCCCCCCAGCAGCACGCTGAGGCCTGCCAGAGCTGTGCTCCAGCGTCCCAGCATCCAGCTCAACGACTGAATCAATCCGACGCCTCCCAGCACGAGAACCAGCTCGAGCAGGACTAAGGTGAAAGCATGCTGAAGTAGCTGTCTCCAACTCTGTTGGGGGCGTTCGTCGCCTCGATCGGGGAGCAGGCCATCCGTCAGCTTAAGCAGGGCTAGGAGGGGCAGCAGCGGAAGTACCAGGCTGATCAACACTGATAGGTCCCCTAATCGGCTCAGCCATGGCGATCCCGCCAGGCGCAGGTCGTGGCCGATCACCGCAGGGCCAATGGCACTGATCAACACCAGCGCCGCCAAGCCAACACAGCGCCAGGGCCCCCGGCTGAAGCCGATCCAGGCCCTTTGCAGCAGGGTGACCAGTGGGATCTCAGTGGAGCTGGCCAAGCCGTGAAAGGAGGTCGTTGGCGGTGGCGGTGGGGACTGGAAGGATCGAGAGCCTGTTGCCGCGTTTGATTACGGGCAGCTGCTCTTCGCTGTAGAGCTCCCGCAGCTGGTCGAGGCTGAGCAGAGAGTCGAATTCTCCGAGAAATCGCAGGCGTGCGCAGTCCCAGCGTGGTTTTTCAGGGGTTGATTTGGGGTCGTAGTACTTCGCCGTCGGATCAAACTGGGTTGGGTCCACCAGGTTGGTCTCCATCACCTCCATCAGCCCGATGATCCCGGGCGGCTTGCAATTGGAGTGGTAAAAAAACGCTCGGTCGCCCGCCTCCATGCTCCGCATGAAATTGCGAGCCTGGTAATTGCGAATGCCATCCCAAAGTGTGTTGCCCTCGCGACGCAGGTCATCTATCCCGTACGCGTCGGGTTCGCTTTTCATCAACCAGTAGGCCACGTCTCAAGGCTTGTCTCGCCCCATCATCGGCCTGTCAGGCCCAGGCGCATTCAATTGCGATCGTTTGGTCTCAGGCGACGTTCAGCAGGGGTTGGATCAGGGAGCGGAAGTGCTCCCCTCTGGCCTCGAAGTCCGGGTATTGATCAAAGCTTGCGCAGGCCGGTGACAGCAGCAGCGACGAGGCCTGATGCCGCTGCACGGCCGTTACGGCCAGGCTGACGGCGTTTTCGAGCTTCAGGCACTGCAGCAGTTCTCCTGGGTATCCAGCCGCTTTGGCGAGGCTGGCCAGCTCGTTGGCCCCTGCACCGAACAGGATCAGGCAGCAGGCCTTGGAGTGCAGCTGCTTCATCCATCCACTGGCATCGCCCTGTTTGGTCTGCCCCCCGGCCAGCACCACGACGGGCTCCTGCACGGCCCGCAAGCCAACTTCAGCTGCGTCGTAATTGGTGGCTTTGCTGTCGTTGAAAACGCTTGCTCCCGCCAAAGTGCCAAGGTGTTCAAGGCGGTGCGGCACGCCCGGAAACGTGCGTAAGGCGTTGGCGATCTGCTGGGGGGAGAGGCCGACCTCCAAGGCAGCAGCGGTCACCAGCAAAAGGTTTTGGCGGTTGTGGTGGCCTGGCATCGCCAGGGCATCAGCTGCAAACAATCTGGTGGCGTTATTGCGCACCATGCCCTCCTCATCAATCCAGAGGTCTGCGGGCTGGCCATCCGGACGAGCTCCCTCACTGCTCACCCAGGTGCCACAGTCCCAGCTGCTGCGTTGCTGGCGCAGGTCTGGATCATCGGCATTAAAGAGGGCGTACTCCGAGCGTTCGAGCAGCCCACGTTTGATGGCCCGATAGGCCTCCAGGCTGCCGTGGCGCTCGAGATGGTCTGGGGTCAGCGTGGTCCAGATACCGATTTTGGGTGCCACAGCGGGCGCTGCCTCAATCTGGTAGCTGCTCAGTTCCATGACGAGCCAATCCGGCCGGGGAGCGGCCCCTGAGCCGATCTGGTAGGCCAGTTCAGCCGCGGACAGGCCCATGTTTCCCCCCATCGGTGCCCTTAGGCCTGAGGCCTCCAACACGTGGCTGAGCAGATGCGTGACCGTGGTTTTGCCGTTGGTTCCTGTGATGCCGATCCAGGGGATCTTCTGAAGGGCATCCCAGGCCAGATCCATCTCGCCACGCACCTGGACACCTTCGGATCGCAGTTGGATCAGGGTTGGGTGATCCCAGGGAATTCCAGGGCCGATCACCACAGCATCCAGGTTGTCTCGCCAGGCGTTAAAGCTATCCAGGTTTAGGGGCTGTCCCAGGACCACCTGAATGCCCTCGTCGTTGAGTGTTTTGGACGTGTGTTGGAGGGTTTCGTTATCGCCCCGTTCGAAAATAACAACGTCGCGATTTTGCTGCCTGAGCAGACGAGCAGCCCCTAAACCTGAGCGAGCCATGCCAACGACAATCGTGCGTGTCATCGCAAGGTATGAGTTCCGAGAACGCAGTCCCAACTGGGAAAGTGGGCGATACTGGATTTGAACCAGTGACTCCTACAATGTCAATGTAGTGCTCTACCCCTGAGCTAATCGCCCTACCACCGGTCAAGTTGAAATCTCGTGATTTCACCGACCGAGGCTGAACAGTAGCAGCCGACGGGGGGGCTCAACTCAACTGCGGCGCAGTTCAACGCGCCAGCGCTCCCGTTTGGTGTGGGTGAGCGAGAGCACCTCCACAGAGCCTCGATCCTGCAGCTGCAGTCGGTCGCCAACCACGAGTTCGCGGCTGGCTTGACGCACGTTGCCCCAATTGAGCCGTAGTCGCCCAGCTTTGACGTGGGTCACTATTTTGGCTCGGGACAGGCCGAATCCTGCTGATGCAATTGCATCCAGGCGACAGGAGGCCTCCACCGTTTTCAGGGTGCGAATGCTGCGTTGCACAGGGTGCTGCAACTGCTCCAAAGGACGGGATTCGCAGCGAATCTCCACCTCGCGCACGGCACCCAGGCGGCCATGCAGGGCTTCGGCAGCGCTGGGGGTACAGATCCCTTGCCCGCCGCGATCGCCCCGCACCCAGAGATCGCCGATGCTGTCTGCTTCGACCCCCATGGCCTGCAACGCTTCGCGCAGGTCGTCAGGTGAGAGGGGATCGAAGAGGAAATTACCTTCGATCAGCAGGCCTTGAACGGGGGGCTCTGAATCGGGGCTGTCATCGCGACGGTGGCACAGCAGGCGATTGCGTTCTGCGCCTGGATAGCCGCCATTACTAATCCAGTCCAATTCACTGAGGCTGCCCAGTCGAGTCAAGGCTTCTTCGCGCAATGGCGCGCTGAGGAAGGGACTCCAGGTCGGTTGCCATGTGCGCAGAACCAGCTCCGCCAGATCGAGCAGCATCGTTAAGCCGTCCGGATTCTGGGCCCCTGCCAGCAGATCCTCCCGAGGGAGCATCACAGGTCGTCGAGGCGAACCACTTGCTGTGGCCTCGACTTTTGAATCACCTGCCAGGGGGCTTCGATCCCATTTGGGGTTTCTAGCAGCACTAACCAGCGTCCTTCGTCGCGGCGGTTCCGCAGGATCCGCACGCCTGCATCGTTGTCTGAATCCACGCTGGCGGCTGCGGCGTAGCTCCCCATCAGGCCGGAGCCCATGCCCAGCAGGCCGCCGATCAGGGTTTCACCCCAGGGGCCAAAGCTGGCGAAGGTGGTGAGGGTGGTGATCTTGGTGAAGGTGACCCCTGCGAGGAAGCCAAACGGCATCAGCCACCTGGCCATGCCCTGCTGCCGCTGTTGGCGGGTCAGGTTTGGGTTCAGCAGTGCGACCTTGTCGATGGCATCCCCCTCCGGGGGGATCGTCAGGCACTTCAGCAACGGCAGATCGGTGTCCCGGAGCCGCTGGGTCAGGCCTTCCGCCGCGGGAGCGTCGGCCATCACCATCACACAGACGGGCATGGGGCATTCAGATCCAATGCGCTGAATTC
The DNA here is from genome assembly GCF_020514115.1 of Synechococcus sp. MU1642. Lineage (GTDB taxonomy): Bacteria > Cyanobacteriota > Cyanobacteriia > PCC-6307 > Cyanobiaceae > Parasynechococcus. Next base: position 82,291 of record NZ_VTKZ01000005.1, on the reverse strand, counting down.
TGAACCCTGTGCTTCGAACTGGGGGGGGTGGTGGGTGTCGATCTCTACAGTTCACCGCGGCAGTTCTGCGCCTTTCGATGACGAAAGTTCTTGTCTCCGATCCGATCGATCAGGCCGGGATCGACCTCCTTGGCCAAGTGGCGCAGGTGGATCAGCGCACCGGCCTCTCGGAGGAGGAGCTGATCGGGATCATCGGTGAGTACGACGGATTGATGATCCGTTCCGGCACCCAGGTGACCGCAGCAGTGATCGCGGCGGCGAGCCGGCTGAAGATTATTGGCCGTGCGGGCGTCGGCGTCGACAACGTTGACGTCCCTGCTGCAACCCAGCGGGGCGTGCTTGTGGTGAACTCTCCGGAGGGCAACACCATCGCTGCAGCGGAGCACGCTCTGGCCATGATGCTGACCCTTTCGCGGCACATTCCCCAGGCTCACGGCGGCATGCGGGCCGGCAAGTGGGATCGCAAGAAGTACGTCGGCAACGAGCTCTACAAGAAGACACTGGGGGTGGTTGGTCTCGGCAAGATCGGTTCCCATGTCGCCCGTGTCGCCCAGGCCATGGGCATGGAGGTGATTGCCTATGACCCATTCATCGCAACTGATCGCGCCCAACGGATGCAGGTGAAGCTTCTGGAGCTTGATGAGCTTTTCCGCACCGCCGACTACGTCACCCTGCATATCCCGCGCACCAAGGACACCGAGAACCTGGTGAATGCGGAGCTGTTGCGCACGATGAAGCCCACGGCGCGGATCGTGAATTGCGCCCGTGGCGGCGTGGTGGATGAGGCCGCGATCGCTGAAGCCATCGATAACGGTGTCATCGCTGGTGCCGGTCTTGATGTGTATGCCAGTGAGCCTCTGGCGGAAGACTCCCCCCTGCGGGCGGTGGAGCGTGGTCTGGTGCTGACGCCCCACCTCGGGGCATCAACGGAAGAGGCCCAGGAAAATGTGGCGATCGATGTGGCGGAGCAGATTCGTGACGTGCTGCTGGGTCTGCCGGCCCGCAGTGCGGTCAACATTCCTGGCCTTAGCGCCGAGATCATGGAGCGGCTCAAGCCCCATCTCCAGCTCGCCGAGACCGTGGGTCTGTTGGTCAGTCAGCTGGCTGGCGGTCATGTGAAGGAGATGGAACTGCGCTTGCAGGGTGAATTCGCCAGCCATCCCTCCCAGCCTCTGGTGATTGCCTCTCTGAAGGGGCTGTTGAGTGCTGGCCTCGGCGACAGCATCAACTTTGTGAATGCCTCTTTGGAGGCGAAGGCCCGCGGCATTCAGGTTCTGGAGGTGAAAGATGAGAGCAGCCGTGACTTCGCCGGCGGCTCGCTTCAAATCACCACCCGCGGCGATCAGGGCAGCCGCAGTGTGACCGGAGCTGTCTTTGCCGATGGCGATCTGCGCATCACCAGCATCGATGCCTTCCCGGTCAATGTGACGCCCAGTAGCCACATGCTGTTCACCCGACACCGGGACATGCCCGGCATCATTGGTCATCTGGGCTCTTTGCTGGGCGAACACAACGTCAACATCGCCTCCATGCAGGTGGGCCGAAAGATCGTGCGCGGCGATGCGGTGATGGTGCTGAGCATCGATGATCCGATCCCAGTAGATCTGCTGCAGACGATCACGGCCATCGAGGGCATCCAGGAAGCACACCCGGTCACGCTCTGATGTGGTGGCGTCTCACACTCCCGTGTCCTCTAGAGCTGGAGGAATCGCTGGTGTGGAAGCTGACGTATCTGGGGCTGCATCGCCATGCGGTGCAGCATGCGCCGGAAACGCCTGATCGCAAGACGCTGTTGGTCTGGCTCCCCAAGCCGGAGTGGCCGGACCCGCAGCGGCGCGAGCTGATCGCCAGCCTGCAGCCGCTGGCGGAGCCCTTTGGCCTCAGCCTGCCCGATGGGCATTGGGACGATGTGGCCGACGAGGATTGGAGCCTGAGCTGGAAGCAGCACTGGCAGGCCGATCCTGTCGGTGCTGGTCTGTTGATACTGCCGGCCTGGCTGGAGGTTCCGCCGGAGCATGCCGACCGGTTGGTAATCAAGATGGACCCGGGCAGTGCATTTGGCACCGGAAGTCACCCCACCACCCGGCTCTGCCTGGAAGCTTTGGAGCAGTCGCCTCCCGTGGAGTCGCTCGTGGCCGATCTGGGGTGCGGCAGCGGGGTGCTGGGCCTTGCTGCGCTGGGATTGGGGGCGGAGGTGGTGGTGGCCGCTGACACCGATTCACTGGCGGTGCGTGCCACGACCGACAACCGCGGCCTCAACGACCGATCGGAGGCTGAGCTTCAGGTGGCTCTTGGTTCTGTGGAGACACTGAGTGAGCTGCTCGCCCCTCGCCGCGCTGATTTGCTCCTGTGCAACATCCTTGCTCCGGTGATTGAAGCCCTTTCCCCGGGCTTCGAGGAGCTGCTTCAGCCCTATGGGCGCGCTCTACTCAGCGGGCTCCTGGTGGATCAGGCTCCGCGCCTGAAACAGGTCCTGGAGGGATTGGGCTGGATGGTCACCGCCGAAGCGGAACAGGGCCGCTGGGGGCTGCTGGAGATCCGCCGCAGACAACCCTAGCTCCATAAGCCAGGCTTATCAGAGTGGGGTCTCCGATTGGTCCTCCTCCCCTGTGGGCCAGGAATCGTCAGGTTGAGCACCTATTTGCAGTAAAAATGTGACGTTCTGCAGGACCGTTTTCCCGGACCCCTGTACGCATTCATCAATCATGGCTTCCTACAAGGTCACCCTGGTCTCCGAGAGCGAAGGTCTGAACAAGACCATCGAAGTTCCCGACGACCAGTACATCCTCGACGCTGCTGAAGAGCAGGGCATCGACCTCCCCTACTCCTGCCGTGCTGGCGCTTGCTCCACCTGCGCAGGCAAGATCACCGCTGGCACCGTCGATCAGTCCGACCAGAGCTTTCTGGACGACGACCAGATTGAAGCTGGTTTCGTGCTGACCTGCGTCGCCTACCCCACAAGCGACTGCACCATCAAGACCCACGCCGAAGAAGAGCTCTATTGAGCTTTTGTCCTTCAAGTGGACGTGTCCTCAGCCACCCTTTCGGGGGTGGTTTTTTTTGGCTTGGTCGTCTTCCATGCGTGTCCCTCGTCCTCTCCTGCCGTGAGCCGCCCCGAAGTCGATGATCTTCTGGAGCCCAGCAGCATTCACACAAGCCCCGGCGGTCAGTACAGCTTTCGTGTCATCGGTCCCTGTTGCCGGTTGTTTGATCGCGAAGAACTGCCCTGGCCCTGCTGTCGCCTGGCCTGGCGTAGCAAAGAGCCGAGCTGGCGACGGATCGGACGGCGGTTTGTGCCTGATTTGGCGGCCCGGCGCTGCCCCTCCTACGCGGTGGAACTGCTGCAACCGGGCGGACGACCCACGCCCACGGTGCTCACCCTGTTCTCCGTTCGCTTTAGCCGGGATCTGCAGGAGTGGTGGTACAGCCGCCATCCCAACTCCATGGTCCCTGAGCAGATGAGTCCGCAAAAAAAAGCCCCGACGAACTGAGGCCGCCGGGAACAAAGAATTTTGGTTGGTTGGGATTGATCGGTAGGAGCTGATCAGAAGTAGATCTTGCCGCCACCCCAGGCACTGCCCTGGACTTTGGGCGACACCAAGATGTAGCCGGCCATCAGGCGAAGATCCTCATCATCGAGGTCGCGCATGGCGGGGTAGAGCTCAGCGTCGCGCATGCTCGGGTGCAGGTCAGCAATGCTGTACTCACCGTCGTAGGAGGTGGGGTCTTTCATGTAATCGACCAGGGCCTCAACGTTGTCGCGGGCCGGGGTGGCCAGAGCCAGGGTCTCAGGATCCAACCCCACATTGTGGTTGGTCTTGGTGATGCCACCGGCGTGACAGGTGCCGCAGCTGGTATTGAACACCTTGCGGCCAGCATCGATTTCGCGATCGCTGAAGGTCACCTCTGTGCCGGAGGGGTCTGCCGGAACTGTCAGGGTCTCAGCATCCCACTGGGCCGCCTGAGCCGGAGAGATAACGGCCAAACCGATAAGCACCGGGATAAGGACCAGAAGGCCCTTCAGGGACCGTCGCAAGGAAGAGAACACAGAGGCCATGAAGGTAAGGGGGTGTGACGCATTCACCGCACCAAGCTCTTGTATCACGGGGAAGTGACCCTCTGTGGCCGGATCACGAACTGTTGCAGCGTGGTTTGACGTCAATGCTGAGGAAGTCCTTGGCCAGCAGTGTGTTCGGGAAGATTGCCTTGGCCTCGCCCAACAGGTCTTGGGGCGTTACCGGGTTGCCCGGCACGTAGCGCGGGCTGAGGTGGGTCAGCACCAGTTGCCCCACACCGGCTTCGGCGGCCGTCTGGGCAGCCATGGTGCTGGTGGAGTGCTGTTTCTGGAATGCCATCTCCGCCTCTCCATGGGCAAAGGTGGATTCATGGATCAGCAGGTCCGCCCCGCGGGCAAGCTCCACGGCTGCCTCGCAGAACACGGTGTCGGTGCAATAGACGACGCTTGCACCGGGCCGTTCCTCTCCGCAGAGGCTGGTGCCGTCGATGCTGCGACCGTCCTCCAGGGTCACCGTTTCACCCCGCTTCAACTGGGCGTAGACGGGTCCGGGCGGGATGTTCAGTTCCCGTGCTTTCTCAATGTCGAAGCGACCGGCCAGGGGCTTCTGTTCGATGCGATAGGCGTAGGCCGGCACACGGTGGGTGAGCGGGGTGCAGCGCACCGTGAAGTCGTCGTCCTCGAACAGCAGCGTGCCCTGCTCGGCTGCATCCCTGACCCGGTGGACGGCGAGGGGATAGCCGATGCGGGTGGAGCTGGTGCGCAGCACACCGTTGAGGTAGCTCTCCAGCGGGTCTGGCCCGTAGAGATCCACCCCTGCGTGACAGCTGCCGGCGAGTCCGAGGCTGGCCAGGAGTCCAGGCAGGCCGAACACATGGTCGCCATGCATGTGGGTGATGAACACCCGGCGCAGCTGCGACAGCCGCAGATCACTGCGCAGAAACTGATGTTGGGTGCCCTCGCCGCAGTCGAACAGCCACATCTCCGAGCGCTGCGGCAAGCGCAGAGCCACGGCTGAAACGTTGCGGGCCCTGGTGGGTACCCCAGAACTCGTACCGAGAAAAGTGACCTGCAAGGCCTGTGCTCCTCAGGGCTCATGCTGCCATCTGGCTGAACCCAGGAACAGGCGGCACACTGGGTCGCCCTTTGATCTCCAGCGTGCGTCGCGCCTCCGTTGCCGTCGGGCTTTTGCTCGTCGCTGTGATCGCTCCATCGCCGATGGCGCTGGCCCGCGGCCGCGAGCCGCAGATGCGCGTGTTGCTGCTGGAGAACAACCAGGTCAGCCTGCGCTCCGATGGAGCACAGCCGCTGCGGGTGCAGGGACTCCCCGGCGGTGAGCGACGGCCGCAGCGGCTGCAGCTCAGCCTCCAAGGAACCCGCCTGAGCGCCACTGTGGATGGCCGATCGATGCTGCTGGCCTCCAGCGCACTGGTTACGGTGCAAAACGACGACCCACGGGGCATCTGGCTGGGGTCCCGTCGCTACCGCGGTGTGCTGCGCATCAGCGGCCGAGGCGGGAATTTGCGGGTGGTCAACAGCCTGGGCGTCGAGACCTATTTAGACAGTGTTGTCGGTAGCGAAATGCCCCACCGCTGGCCCCTGGCCGCCCTGCAGGCTCAGGCGGTGGCGGCCCGCACATATGCCCTGAAACAACGCAGCCGGGGTGGTGCCTGGGATGTAAAGGCCACGGTGGCGAGTCAGATGTACCGCGGCGTGGAGTCGGAAACCCCGAGTACCCGCAAGGCGGTAGCGAGCACCCGTTCGCTGGTGCTCGTGCACGGTGGTCGCCTGATCGATGCTGTCTTTCACAGCAGTTCTGGCGGGGTGACCGAGGCGAGCGGCATGGTCTGGCGCCGTCAGTTTCCCTATCTTGTCAGCGTCCCCGACCACGACCAGCACAGCCCTGTGCACCGCTGGGAACAATTGTTTGATCCGGCTGGGCTACGTCAGCGGCTGCCCGAAACCGGTGGGCTCCAGGCTGTTGAGGTGCTGAGTCGTTCCGGCAGCGGTCGCGTCCGCCAGGCCCGCGTGCGCGGGCCTGGCGGATCGCTAGTGCTCAGCGGCGGCGAGCTGCGCAAGCGGTTGGGTCTCAAAAGCACTCTGGTGAACTTTGAGATGGTGACGGGGAGGCAGCGCCCCCCTGTGGTGCCTCCGGTGCGGCGGGTGAAAGCAACTGCCCGTGGGGGCCCCCGAATCGATCGGATCACGGCATCGGTGGCCCGCCAGCGGGGAGGACGACCGCCTCTTTTGGCGGCCCCTCCGCCGTTGCTGGTCAGTAAGACGTCGGTGCGTCGTTGGTCCGCTGGCGGCCTTCAGCTGTTGGTGAAGGGCCAGGGCTATGGCCATGGCGTTGGCATGAGTCAGTGGGGAGCCCACGGCCTGGCGGAGCAGGGTGCTGACTTCCGCTCGATTCTTCAGCACTACTACCGCGGGGCTGAGGTCATTCCCTACCGGCCGCACCACGACCCATCGCTGGCGCTGAAGCCCCCAACAAAGCCACTCTGGAGAGACATGCCGATTTCGCCCTTTGGCACGGTTTCCCTGTCATCTGCAACGCCATTCCAGTGATACGGATCTCTGCGCTGTGCTGGCAGCCCATCTGGAGCGACATTTGCGCAGTTGGCAGGGGCTGGATTCCCTGAAGCCGTTGGGTCTGGCTACCGGACGCACGATGGAGCCGCTGTATCGCACCCTGGTCGAACGGCTGCTGTCGTGGTCTGCCGATGAGCTGGAGGCCCTGCGCGGCCGATGGTGCAGTTTCAACCTGGACGAATACCTCGGACTCTCGGCGGAAGATCCCCGGGGCTACCGGGCATACATGACGCACCACCTCGCTGCACCGTTGGGCTTGCCCGCCTCAGCGGTGCATCTTCCCGACAGCACTGCCGCTGACGGAGCGGCTGCTGCGCGGCATTACGGCGAGCAGCTCAACTGTTGCGGGGGCATCGGCCTGCAGCTTCTGGGGCTTGGCAGCAATGGACATGTGGGTTTCAACGAGCCGCCTTGCCCTCCCGATCAGCACTGCCATGAGGTGGAGCTGACCTCTGCTACCCGGCAGCAGAACGCGGTGCTCTTCGATGGTTGTGTTGAGGCTGTTCCCCAGCGGGCCATCACCCTGGGCCTGTGGGAGATCCTCGAGGCCGCTGAGATTCATCTTGTGGTGACCGGCGCTGCCAAGGCCGGCATTCTCAAGCGGCTGCTGGCTTTAAGCGAGCCGGATCCTGCGCTGCCCGCCAGCTGGCTGCTAACTCACCCCAATGTCTGGCTCTGGTGCGATGCAGCGGCTTTAGCTTGAACAGCCGAGAGCAGCGGCGATGAGCATCGACCCCGTGGAACGGCGCCTTGAGCAGAGTTTTGAGGCGGAACGCTGGACGCGCTTCATTCAGGACTGTCAGGACCTGGAGCAGCTGCGCGAGATGGCCCTGGCTTTGGTGCAGCAGCTGGCCCAGCAGAAGGCAGCCAGTGCCTGGATGGCAACCCGAGCCTCGGAATCGGAGAACGCCGCGTTGGAGATGCTGGCGCGGCTGATTCGTCAGCAACCAGATGGAACGGGGGAGGCGGCGGCTGGGACCCCCTAAGGACTCCCGCCGCCGGTTGTGGCGGGTCTTCAGTGTTCCTTTTGCCAGCGGCTCAGGTGTGATGGGGAGAACTTGTGGCCGTGTTTGGCGCCGACCTTGACCACGCAGGAGTTGTCCTTGCCGCATCGCTGCACCTCATCGCGTAGGGAGTCGTTGCTCTGCACCCGCGACATGAACGTCTCCAGCTGTTTCATGGACATGGCGATCCTCCAGAAGGGATGACATCGGCCTAGCGCTGGCATCGCTCTGAGCTCAATGGCACAAGCTTTGGTGCGGATTTGCTAACGACAAACTTTAAGGAGGCTCAGTCGAGGTCTATCCCTTCGGCTAGATCAAGATTGGCGCTGACGCTGCGCACATCGTCGAGCTCATCGAGTGCATCAAGCAGCTTGAGGCAGCTGCGGGCGGTGTCGGGATCACTCACCGAAACGTTGGTCTGGGCGGACCAGTGATGCCCCCACTCCCGCACATTCCAGTCAGCACATCGCAAGCCGTCCTGAAGGCTCTCCAAGGCCTCGAACGGACCATGCACCATCACAGCACTGTCCAAGAGCTCGAAGCCATCGGCGTCCAGCTCAAGGAGGCTTTCCAGCAGCCGTTCCTCGTCTTCGGGGTCGGCGTTGAGGATCACTTCGCTGCGGCGCTCAAACAGATAGGCCACGCAGCCGTTTTCTCCCAGATTTCCTCCGTTCTTGCTGAAGGCCAGTCGTAGATCTGCCGCGGTGCGGTTGCGGTTGTCGGTGAGCGCCTCCACCAGCACCGCCATTCCGCCGGGGCCATAGCCCTCGTAGCGCACCTCCTCCAGTTGAGCTCCATCACCCGCCTGACCTGAACCCTTGGCGATGGCGCGCTCGATGTTGGCGGCGGGAACTCCAGCGGCGCGGGCTTTGCTGATGGCTGTCCGCAATTGAAAATTCCCTGCGGGATCGGCTCCGGCACGGGCTGCCACCATGATTTCCCGCCCCAGCCGCGTGAACACCGCACCTCGTTTGGCGTCGACGACGGCCTTGGTACGTTTGATCTGGGACCATTTGCTGTGGCCAGCCATCGCGTCAGGGCAGGGCGGGATGCGCTCGGAGAGTACTGACCGACCCGGTGGTTTCAGCCTGCTGCATCAAACACCACCTTGGGTCGCAACAGACCTTCGCTATCGCGGTGGCCGATGCCGGCCATGCTTCCATCCGCGTTGCACACCACCACCGCCTCCCCAGCACCGGGATCCATCGCGATGCGACGGCCGAAGCGCCAGTCGATCTGTTCGGCTTCGCTTAGATCACGCCGGGGCAGGGCCCCCAGGGCTAGAAGCGGGGACAGTGGATGGGGTGGCGTAGCGTCTAGTTCCGGCAGCGGATGGGCCTGGTGCGCATGGAACCCGAGGGCCTGGGTTCGGCGCAGCGAGGCCAGACAGCCTCCACAGCCGATGCTGGCCCCCAGATCCCGGGCGATCGAGCGGATGTAGGTGCCAGCGGTGCAGTGCACCTCGAGGCTCAACTGCCCCTGGGCCGCATCCCAGTGCAACAACTCCAGCCTGTGCACGGTGACGGCCCGCGGCGGCAGGTCCATGGCTTCACCGCGCCGGGCCCTGGCATGGGCCCGTTCGCCATCCACATGGACGGCGGAGACCTGCGGCGGACGCTGCTCAATCGCGCCACGGAACGCGTCCAGGCTGTTGTTGAGCTCGGCCTTGTTGAGGGAAGGCCAGGCCTGCTGCTCCAGCAGCTCCCCTTCCAGGTCGTCACTGGTGGTGCGCCTGCCCAATTGAATTACACCGGTGTATGTCTTGTCCCCGGGGAGGTAGGGCAGTAATCGGGTGGCCGGCCCCAGGGCGATGGGGAGAACACCGGTGACGGCAGGGTCGAGAGTGCCGCCATGGCCCACGCGCTTGAGGCCGTAGCTGCGGCGCAGGCGGTTGACGCAGGCATGGGAGGTGAGGCCTGCGGGCTTGTCGATCACTACGAAGCCGAAGGGGCCGTTCACCGGAGCTGGAGCGGGATGCCCTGACTGTTGCATTCCGGCGGCTGCGTAGGTTGGCCGCGCCCTGAAGCCCATCCATGCCCCAGCTCCGCAGCAGCACGGATGTGGACGTCTCCGCTTTCTTGGCGGACGGTTTGGGAATTAAGCAACACCTCAGCCGTTATCTCGACCTGACGCTGGAACAGCTCGAGAAGCGTCTGCCCAGCAGCACTGACGACCTGGCGGACTTGCACCCCGGTGCGTTCCGGCCGGAGGACGCCACCGCCTTCTATGAGGACAAGGTGGGCACCGGGCACCTGCTGGAGCTGGCGGCCTGGCATCTCTCTAGTGCGGACTACATCGCGGACACGCTGCGGCTTCAGGGCATGGCGGTGCAGGGCCAGGTGCTGGATTTCGGCGGTGGCATCGGCACCCATGCCATCTCGGCAGCGGCGCTACCGGAGGTCGATCACGTCTGGTTTGTTGATCTCAATCCTCACAACCAGGCCTTTGTCCGGCAACGGGCGGAAAGCCTGGGTCTGGCGGACAAGCTTTCGGTGCATCGTGACCTGAGCAGCACGGGCGATGTGCGTTTCGATTCGGTGGTCTGCCTCGATGTACTGGAACATCTGCCGGATCCCTCGGCGCAGTTGTTGGAGTTTCACCAGCGCATGGCCCCCGGGGCCACCGCCCTCCTGAACTGGTACTTCTTCAAAGGGCATCAAGGAGAGTATCCCTTCCATTTCGATGATCCGGCCCTGGTGGATGGGTTCTTCCGCACCCTGCAGGTCCAGTTCCTTGAGGTGTTTCACCCCCTGTTGATCACCGCCCGGCTGTACCGGCGTTCCTAAGGCTGGGGCGACAAAAGGGGGGCAATAAAAAAGCCCCAAGCCAACAGGCATAGGGGCTTTGCATTGATGCTGGTTTTAAAACTCAAACCGCTGCGGTGATGTTGATGCGCTTGCGGTTGCGCAGGCCGCGGCGTATTGATTCGAACTTCACGATCCCATCGGTCAGAGCAAAAAGGGTGTCGTCCTTGCCTTTGCCGACATTGACGCCGGGCAGAACGGAGGTGCCGCGCTGGCGAATCAGGATGGATCCGGCGGTGACGGTTTCGCCGCCGTAGGCCTTAACGCCCAGGCGTTTGGCGTTCGAGTCGCGGCCGTTACGGGTTGAGCCTGTGCCTTTTTTATGAGCCATGAGAAGAGATGCTGGTGGGGCGGTTGATGGAGCGGGTGGTGGAGGTCAGCTGATGGCCTTGCCGCCCACGGAGATGGACTCAACCATCACCCGGGTGAGTTCCTGCCGGTGACCATTCTTGCGGCGGGTTTTCTTTTTGGGGCGCATCTTGTAAACGATCACCTTGGGACCGCGGCGATGGGCCATCACCTTGAGCGACACGGTGGCGTCTTTGACATAGGGCTGGCCGAGGGTGGTGCCCTTGCCGTCCTTTACCAGGAGAACGTTCTCAAGCTTGATGGTTTCGTCCACCTCGGCTTGAAGCCGATCGATGTCGTAATAGCGGTTGGGCTGCAGCCAGATCTGGGTGCCTGACGCCTCAACGATGGCGTAGGTCCCGCTCTGTTCCGCGGCTGGTTTGGTGTCGGCCATAAGGTGAAAAGACGCGTTCAGGCTCGGCGAACCGATTCAGGCCTGACCCGCAATCGAAAGACAAACAAAGATCTTCGTCTCTGACGCGCCCCATCGTCAAGATTCAGATGCTTCGACGTTGCGGATGTACAGATGGCCAGGCCGGCCCTCACTGTTGCTCTCGTGCTGGCCAGCCCAGCTTTGGTCGAGACCTGCCGCCCATGGCTGCCGGCCAACCGTTACGAGTCTGTTGTTCTGACTGTCGATCCTGGGGAGACCCTGGCGGCCGTTCTCGGCCCCAGGCAGGACGATTTTGATGCTGTGGTGCTCGAACAGAGCCTGCTCGATGCTGAGGCCAAGGAGCAATTATTGGCGGCGGGTCTTCTCTTCCCCGCCGTGATCGTGGGAGATCTGAAGGGGCAGGTGGAGTACCACCCCGAGGAGTTGCATCTGCCCGACGACCAGCTGGCCCAGCTGGGATACAACGTTGATGCGGCCATTTCACGTTTTCTGCGCCAGGGTCGTGCCGATGGACGCCAGGACGACAGCAGCTCTTCTGCCCGTGCCGTCAGCAACCTCTCCGATCGTCTGCAGGAGCGACTTGGCTATCTAGGGGTTTTTTACAAGCGAGATCCATCCCGCTTCCTGGGCAGCTTGCCCCCCGAGGAACGCGGGGACCTGCTGCTGTCGCTCCAACGCACCTATCGGGACCTGCTGGCGAGTTATTTCAGCGATCCGGCCGCGGCCAATCAGGCCTTGGAAAGCTTTGTGAACACCGCTTTTTTCAGTGATCTGCCGATTACCCGCACCGTTGAGATCCACGTGGATCTGATCGATGAATTTTGGAAACAACTGAGTTTGGAAGGCCACAAACATGACTTTCTTCAGGATTACCGCCTTGCGCTTCTCGACGTGATGGCGCATTTGTGTGAGATGTACCGGCGCTCCATTCCGCCGGACCTCCCCCTGTCGGGTACGGCCTCCAGCCGTGTACGTCGTCCGACGGATCAGCTCGATGCCTCGGAGGAGTCGTCATGAGTCCCCGCAAGACCTACATCCTCAAGCTTTATGTGGCGGGCAACACGCCCAACTCGATGCGGGCGTTGAAAACGCTGCGCAACATCCTTGAGACCGAATTCCGGGGCGTTTATGCCCTCAAGGTGATTGACGTGTTGAAGAACCCGCAACTGGCGGAGGAGGACAAGATCCTGGCTACGCCGACCCTGTCCAAGATTCTTCCTCCGCCGGTGCGGCGCATCATCGGCGATCTCTCGGATCGGGAGCGGGTTCTGATCGGTCTCGATCTGCTCTACGACGAGCTGTCCGACTCGTCGCTTACTTCGAGTGTTATCGACGCTGTCGATGAGGAGACCGACACGATGATCACGTCGGATCCTTAAGCGACATGGTGCTCTCACGCATGGTTTGTGTCCTGCTCACTACGGTCAAGTCATAGGTGGTTGCCATGCAGTTCCCCCCGACCAGCGGTCAGCCTCAGATGCAGGTTCAAAAGCTCCCGACAGGGATCGAGGGCTTTGATGATGTATGCCAGGGCGGCCTGCCGATCGGCCGCAGCACGCTGATCAGCGGCACATCCGGCACCGGCAAGACAGTTTTTTCGCTGCATTTCCTCCACAACGGCATCAAGGATTTTGACGAACCTGGCATCTTCGTCACCTTCGAGGAATCGCCCCTCGACATCCTGCGCAACGCCGCCAGTTTTGGCTGGAACCTGCAGGAGATGGTCGAGCAGGACAAGCTTTTCATCCTTGATGCCTCGCCAGATCCCGACGGCCAGGATGTGGCGGGAAGTTTTGATCTCTCGGGTCTGATCGAGCGGATTAACTACGCCATCCGCAAGTACAAGGCCAAGCGTGTCGCGATTGACTCGATTACGGCGGTGTTCCAGCAGTACGACGCTGTTTTCGTCGTACGTCGTGAGATCTTTCGGTTGATCGCGCGGCTCAAGGAAATTGGCGTCACCACGGTGATGACGACCGAGCGCATCGACGAGTACGGCCCGATTGCACGCTACGGCGTTGAAGAATTTGTTTCCGACAACGTGGTGATCCTGCGCAACGTGCTCGAGGGAGAGCGGCGTCGGCGCACTGTCGAAATCCTCAAGCTGCGGGGCACCACCCACATGAAGGGTGAGTTCCCTTTCACCATGGGGACCCACGGCATCAGCATCTTCCCGCTGGGGGCCATGCGCCTCACCCAGCGGTCGTCCAACGTGCGGGTTAGCTCCGGTGTGCCCCGTCTGGACGACATGTGTGGCGGTGGTTTCTTCAAGGATTCGATCATCCTCGCCACCGGAGCCACAGGAACGGGCAAGACGATGCTCGTCTCCAAATTCATCGAAGACGCTTGCCGCAACAATGAACGCGCGATCCTGTTTGCCTATGAGGAATCGCGCGCCCAGCTGCTGCGCAACGGCACCAGCTGGGGCATCGACTTCGAGCAGATGGAGCAGGATGGTCTGCTCAAGATCATCTGCGCTTACCCCGAATCAACGGGCCTTGAAGATCACCTGCAGATCATTAAGACGGAGATCAGCCAATTCAAGCCGTCGCGGATGGCGATCGATTCCCTCTCCGCCCTGGCTCGTGGTGTGAGCCACAACGCCTTCCGTCAGTTCGTGATCGGGGTGACCGGTTACGCCAAGCAAGAGGAAATCGCTGGTTTCTTCACGAACACCTCCGAGGAGTTCATGGGCAGCCACTCCATCACCGACTCCCACATCTCCACGATCACCGACACGATCCTTCTGCTGCAGTACGTGGAGATCCGCGGTGAGATGGCCCGCGCCTTGAACGTGTTCAAGATGCGTGGCTCCTGGCACGACAAGGGCATCCGCGAATTTGTGATCACGGGCAATGGTCCTCAGATCAAAGATTCGTTCTCCAACTTTGAGCGGATCATTTCCGGTGTTCCCCATCGGGTGACCACCGATGAGCGCAGTGAGTTGTCGCGAATTGCCCGCGGTGTTTCCACCGAGGACTGACCTAGAGCTCGACGGTCTCGGCGATGGCATTGCTGCTGCGCCGTTCCGCTTGCAGTTGCAGCTCATCTTTGTCGGCTTCTGCCAGCGGAAGCTCAAACCAGAAGGTGGTGCCGATCTCGGGCTCGCTCACCATTTGCACTTGAGCACCGTGCTTTTCGAGGATGCCCCTCACGATCGAGAGCCCCAGTCCGGTGCCCACTTCCGTGTGAACGGCATTTTCCACTCGGAAGAAACGATCGAAGATACGTTCCTGATCGGAACTACTGATGCCGCAGCCTGTGTCGGCGATCTCCACCCTCAGCTTGGGTAGCGGTGAGGTGAGGGCGCAGGTGGGTCCGTCACTTCCGGTGATCGCGGTTCCCTCCACCGAACAGGTGTCGGGCCAGGGATAGGCCCGCAGTGCCAGGGGTCCACCGGGTCGGCTGAACTTCAGAGCATTGCCCATCAGGTTGTCGAGCACCTGGAGCAGCAGGTCCCAGTTGCCCAACACGTCAGGCAGATCTTCGGGAACATCGAGAACCAGTTCCACCTGGCGATCCTGCGCATTCAGCCGGTAAGTGCGCAGGGTCTGCTCCATCGCTGGTCGCATGCTGATCGGTTCGAATTGCAGGGTTCGACCCGACTCAAGCCTGGAGAGATCCAGCACATCGTTCACCAGCCGGGTGAGCCGATCAGTTTCATCGTTGGCCACCCCAAGAAATTCTTTCTGCTCATCGGGGCTGAGCTGGTCGCCGAGGTCGTGCAGGGTTTCGACGTAGCTCTTGATGTTGAACAGCGGCGTGCGCAGTTCATGGGAGACGTTGCTAATGAAACGGCTCTGGGCTGCATTCAGCTCCACCTCGCGAGTGAGGTCCTGGATGGTGACGGCGATGCCTTTGAGGGTTTCACCACTGGCATCACGCACGGCCTGCAGAACAATGCGCAGTGTGCGGGCTGGTTCTCCCACGCTGCAGCGAAGGTCTTCACTATCTGAGCTGCCACCGAGCAGAGCGTCGAGGGGGCTGTGCAGCTCGATCGCCAACAGTTCCGGCAGTTCCCCCACCAGCTCCTGGCCTTCAAGACTGCGCCCTTCCCAGCGGAATAGACGCCGCGCCGTTGGATTGGCCAACACGATGCGGCCATCGGCATCCAGCAGCATGGCGCCATCGGCCATGGTGGCGATCAACGACTGCTGCTTTACCTGGGCGGCGGTTAGCTCCTCGATGTTGGCCTCGTCATAGGCCTCGAGCTGGGAGGCCATGGCGTTGAAGCCGGTGAGCAATTCCCCCAATTCCCCGCCCACCGGCAGGTCAACCCGGGCACCGAAGTTGCCGGAGGCTACGGATCGCACCCCCCTCAGCAGCTCCTTCACCGGTCGGGTGATGGTGAGGGCGTTGAACACCGCGCCCAGGATCACCAACACCCAGATTGAGATGAATACAGCCACGGTCACCTCCCGGGTGAGGGCTGCGCTGGCAAGGGCGGTCTCATTCGGGTTCACCCCGAGGCCGAGAACGCCGTAGTACTGCCCCCCACGGATCAGGGGGACGAACACATCGGTGACGGCCCCCTGGGGCGTCAGGTGTTGCCGCACCAGGGGGTTCTGGGGGCGTCGGCGTAGCTCATCGGGCAGTTCCAGCCGTCGGTTGAGACGAAGCTCCCCATCGCCACTGCTGGGGGTAGCGCTGATAGGGATCCCCAAATAAACGACGCCTTCGGGATCTGCGAAGAAGATGTAGCGGACGCTGCGGCTGGAACGCCAGAACTTTTCGGCGACGTTGGCCAGCTCACGGTCCTGCCCCTGTGCCACCAGTTCAGTGACGTTGCCGGCCAGCAGCAAGCCGAGATCCCGGGCATAGCGCGTGTCGTTCATCACTGCATCACGCTGAATTCCGTTCAACGCGAAGAAAGTGATGCCCGTCATCATCAGGCTCACCACCAGAGTGGCAATCGCCAGCAGCTTGGTCTGGAGGGTAAATTCCGCCCACCAGGCGGTGATGCGGTCCCAAAGGTTCTGGTCCTCTCCAGGCGGCTTGCCATTGGGGGGAAGCGCCCAATCAGCAATTGCTGCTCCGCTGCCGCTGCTCATCCGCCCGAGCGCACCTGGTGGCCGATATCCCGACGGTAAGTGATCCCTGCGTAATCCAGCTGATTGAGGCAGTTGTAGGCCCCGGCAAAGGCGGTATCGAAGTCATCGCCCTGGGCGACGATGGCCAGCACCCGGCCCCCTGCGGTGAGCAGTTCGCCGGAGCTGTCGCGGCGGGTGCCGGCATGAAACAGCTGATGGTCTGAGCTGGGGGCAAGGGCGATGCGAATCGCATCGCCCTTGCGGGGAGCCTCCGGGTAGCCCTCGGCGGCTGCCACAACGCAGGCACTGCAGCGTTCGGTGATGCTCAGTTGCGGGGCCAGATCGAGGCGGCCCAGAGCACAGGCCTGCAGCACGGCGCCGATCTCAGGGCCTAGCAGAGGCATCAACGTCTGGCATTCGGGATCCCCGAAGCGACAGTTGAACTCGATCACCTGGGGCCCATCGGCCGTGATCATGAGACCGGCATAGATCACGCCGCGGTAGTCGATACCGCGTTGGCGCAGGGCCATGAGGGTGGGCTCGAGCACGATGCGGCGCACTTCCTCCAGGCCTTCGGCATCCAGAAGTGGGGCGGGGGCATAGGCGCCCATGCCGCCGGTGTTGGGACCGCGATCGCCGTCGTTAAGCCTTTTGTGGTCCTGCGCCGGTGGTAACAGCACCATCTGCTCCCCATCGCAGAGGGCGAACACCGACACTTCAGGACCCTCCATGCGCTCCTCCAGCACCAGCTGGGAGCCTGCAGCACCGAAACGCCCCTCGAAGGCTTCACGGATGGCGGTTTCCGATTCCTCCACGGTGTCTGCCACCGTGACGCCCTTGCCGGCGGCCAAGCCATCGGCCTTGACCACCAGAGGACGTTGTACCTCTTGCAGCACCGCCAGCGCTTCGGCTTCGCTGGCCACCGCCCAGTGGCCAGCCGTGGGGACCCCCGCCTCTTGCATCAGCTGCTTGGCCCAAGCTTTGCTCGCCTCCAATTTGGCACCCTCCGCTCCAGGGCCGAACACGGCAAAGCCCGCATCACGCAGGGCATCGGCGACGCCAGCGGCCAGAGGAGCTTCCGGACCCACAACCACCAGGTCGACGGCGTTCTGCTGGCAAAGCGCAATCAACCCAGCGCTATCGGTTTCGCCCACCGCCAGGGTGCTGCCTTCAGCGCCACCGTTGCCAGGGGTGATCCAAACCGTGTCCAGGCCAGGACAACGGCCAAGGGCCCAAGCCAGGGCCTGTTCCCTGCCGCCGCCACCGACGACGAGGGCACGTTGGAGGATGGGCAGCGTGTTGGGACGGGTGGACGACATGGCCATGGTTGCGGGAGGAACGGTTTGGGCCTCGTAGGTTTTCCTTTGTAGACCGCAGCCAGTCATGGGGACCTCCCTTTTCCCCTTCGCCCTCACTCTTCTGGGTGCTGTCACGGCAGCCCCTGATCCGCAGGTGATGCGCGAGGAACCCTTTCAGACCGCGCTTGCCTCTATGGATGTGGCCGAGACGGAGCAGGCCTGTCTCGATCCCCGCATCGCCAACTCCGATGGCCGTCGCCAGGCCTTGCGTGATCGGCTTTTGGCGCTGCATCCGGTCATCGATTCGTTGGAGCTGGTGCTGGCGAATGCCGAAGCCCTGATGAGCTGCGGTGCCCCCGAAGCCTCGGCGGTGGTGCTCAACCGCTACAACCCCCGGGCTGGCAATGAACGGAGGCAATGGTTGGTGTTGCGCTGGCGGGCTGCCGCCGCTGCTCTGGATCACCGCCAGGCGGCTTTGGCGCTGCGCCGTTTGGTGGATGGCAACCTGAGTGCCCTGGACGCGCCTCTATTCCCTGATCAGCTGTTGCCGGATCAGGGAAATGGGCTGGATCAGTTGGCTTTGCATGAAGCGGCCTTGGGCCGTAACGCTGTGGCTGTGGAGGTGCAGCTTCTAGGGGACCTGAAGGGCCTGCAGGGGGCGAAACGACTGGCGCGAGCGGCGCAATGGCTCGATGCGGATCACTTCGAGCAGGCTGATCAACTGCTGGAAACCGCTTTGGATCAAGCGGCGGTAGCGGAGGCCTGGGGACTGGCCATGGACCTGCTCCATCAACAGCTCCAACTGCAGGTGGCAGCTGGGGGCGATGGCGAGAGGCCGCGGCAGCGGATGCAGCGGCTCGCCACTGTTCTGAATGACCGCTATGCGCTTCAGCAACTGAATCCTGAAGCCGAGCCCGATCCGCTGCTGCGTTCACCTCGGGATCCCGGGGGCCATGCTGATGTAAGACCGTCAGCCGTTGCACCGTCGCCATGACGCCCGATCACGGAGAGCTGCTCTACGAAGGCAAGGCCAAGCGGGTCTTCGCCAGCACGGATCCTGACCGGGTGCTGGTGGAGTTCAAGAACGACGCCACCGCCTTCAATGCCCAGAAGAAAGCCCAGCTGGACGACAAAGGTCGGCTGAACTGCCAGATCTCAGCGCGGTTGTTCGAGCTGCTTGAGCGTGAGGGGGTGACTACCCATTACTGCGGTCTTGCCGGGGAGACCTGGATGTTGGTGCGTCGGGTAGAAATCATTCCCCTAGAGGTGGTTCTCAGGAACACCGCCACCGGATCGCTGTGTCGTCAGACGCCGATCGCGGAGGGCACAGCCATCGAACCCGCCTTGCTGGATCTTTATTACAAAGACGATTCTCTTGGCGATCCACTGCTGACTGAGGCGCGCGTGCAGCTGCTGGGGGTGGCCAACCCTGCGCGACTGTCAGCGATTGAACAACTGGCCCGCCGGGTGAATGCGGTGCTGTTGCCGTTCTTTGAGGGACTTGATCTGCAACTTGTGGATTTCAAGCTGGAGTTGGGGCTTGCATCGGATGGAACGCTCCTGCTCGCCGATGAGATCAGCCCTGACACCTGCAGGCTCTGGGATCGCCGCAGTAGCAACGTTGAGGACCGGATTTTGGATAAAGACCGCTTCCGCAAGGATCTCGGCGGGGTGATGGAGGCCTACGGGGAGGTCCTTAAACGGGTCCAAGGCAGCAGCCCCAAGCCCAGCAACTGCCTGTAAGGTCAGCGCACGTTTTTGTGGCTTCGGCCCAGCCTGCGTCTAGATGACCCGCCGTTCGTCCCGCCGCCCCTCGGTTGCTGTTGGTCAGACGGTTCTGGGTCTGATGCTCGGGATCCCCTTGGTGGCTCCGCCGGTTATGGCACAGGAGGCCACGCCTGCGAACCAATCCGTTGAGGCGAAAGAGATCGTTGTCGAAGATGCTGTGGTGGAACAGCCTCGGGTTCTGATCTCCGAGGTGTTGATTGAGGGCATTGACGGCCACCCGGAAGAAGAACGTCTTCAGATCTCCACTTACGACGCCATGCAGGTGCGTCCGGGGATGCGTGTCACCCGCGAGGAGCTCAAGAACGATCTGAATGACATTCAGGCCACGGGATGGTTCTCTAATGTGCGGATCGTTCCTCAGAACGGACCTCTTGGGGTTCAAGTGGTTGTTCAAGTGGAGCCCTTCCCTCCGCTGAGTGCTGTGGAAATCAGCGGCGACGATGAGGATCTCCTCTCGGATGCGGTGATTGAGGAGACGTTTGCCTCCGATTACGGCCGCACGCTGAACCTCAATAATCTGCAGCAGAGGATGAAGTCCCTGCAGTCCTCAGTGGCCGATCAGGGCTATTCCCTGGCTCGGGTGTCCGGTCCAGAACGGGTCAGCCCTGAGGGTGTGGTGACGCTGAAACTGCTCCAGGGCAATGTGTCTGGTGTTGAGGTCAAATTCCTCACCCAAGATGGCGATGACACCGATGAGAACGGCAATCCCATCCGAGGTAAGTCCAAGGAATGGGTGGTTACCAGAGAGGTTTCGATCCAACCTGGTGATCCATTCAACCGCAACCAGCTGGAGCGGGACATTAAACGCTTGTACGGAACCCAGCTGTTCAGTGATGTGAAGGTGACATTGCGTCCAGTGCCCGAGCAGCCTGGCGATGTTGTGATTGTTCTTGGCATCGTTGAGCAGTCCACAGGACAGCTTTCCGGCGGTCTTGGCTACAGCCAAAGCCAGGGTGTGTTTGGCCAGGTGCAGCTGCAGGAAAGCAATGTTTTTGGTCGTGCCTGGAACCTGAGCACAAACATCACCTACGGCCAGTACGGCGGACTGGCCAACCTCAGTTTCACAGATCCTTGGATCTATGGCGACAAGCACCGCACCAGCTTCCGCACGTCGGTGTTCCTGAGTCAGCAAGTGCCTCAGGTGTTCCAGAGCGATGACAACGGTTACATCCGTACTGCGAAGGACTACGCCGACAACGGCTCCAACAAGGCCTATGAGACTGGCCGTAGTTATGGATTCACCGATGGAGATAAGGCTCCGGACGACGTCAACAAGGCCGACAGCGAGTACCCAAACCGCAGTTGGTACGACTACGAGGGCGACACGGTGGTGCTGCGCAGGACCGGTGGCAGTTTCTCCTTCTCCCGCCCGTTAAACGGAGGCGATCCTTACAAGGACGACAAGTGGAATGTGCTGGCCGGCATGTCCTTTGCTGAGGTGCGGCCAGTCAACTTTGCAGGAAGTACTCGGCCTTACGGCGTCTCCACCAACAACCGTAAGGATGGAGTGGTCGACGGTGATGACGTGATTTGCGTGGCGTACAACTGCGCCGACAGCAACACCCTTGTGGGACTTCGTGTTGCCACCACTTACAACAACTTCAATAACCCTCGTAATCCCACCAGCGGCAACTTCTTTACCGCCGGAACCGAGCAGTTCCTCGGCATCAACAACGACTCTCCCACCTTCAACCGGCTGAAGGCGAGCTATACCCAGTTCTTCCCGGTGGACTGGCTGAAAATCCACAAGGGTTGCCGTCCCAAGCCCGGTGAGCAGGCCGATTGCCCCCAGGCCATCGGTGTGCAGGTCAAGAGTGGCGCGATCATGGGCGAAGCGCCCCCATACGAAGCATTCTGTATGGGTGGATCCAACTCCATTCGGGGTTGGTACGACTGCGATCTTGCAGTGTCGAAGGCCTTCAGCGAACTCACGATCGAGTACCGCTTCCCGTTGATCAGCATCTTCTCCGGTGAGGTGTTCATGGATGCCGGTACTGATTTCGGCACCCAAAAGGATGTGCCGGGCCAGCCCGGCCTGCTGCTGGATAAGAGCGGCTCCGGTGTTTCCATGGGCACCGGCGTGATCGTTACAACGCCAGTTGGACCGCTCCGCCTGGAAGTGGCTAGCAAAGATTTCTCATCTGATTGGCGCTTCAACCTGGGCGTGGGCTGGAAGTTCTAGTGACCAGCTGGCCTCAGGACTACTCCGCTGCCTGGACATTGGCGTCGGTGACATCACGCTCTGGCGTCGGCCTCCACAGCGGAGCTGAGGCCATGGTGGAGCTTCGACCGACGGATCAGCCAGGGTTTCACATGCATTTGCCAGGGATGGAGCAGCCGATCCAGCTACGGCCGGATCAGGTTCGCGACAGCCCGTTGTGCACAACCTTGGATCTGGGCTCCAGCACGGTGTCCACCGTCGAACATCTGCTGGCGGCCCTCGCTGGTTGTGGGCTCAGCCATGTGGAGATCGGTCTCAGCGGCCATGAAGTTCCTTTGCTGGATGGTTCAGCCCTGTGCTGGGTAGAGGCCATCTCCGCAGCTGGTTTGGCCCCTGCAGCGACACCGAGGCCGGCTCCACCCCGGTTGGAAAAACCCCTGTTGCGCACCCGCGGCAACAGTGTGATCACCGCCACCCCGTCGGATCGCTTTGGTGTTGTGGGCATCATCGATTTTTCGCAGGCGGCCATCGGCCGTCAGCAGTTCGCCTTGGAGCTCACGCCCCAACGCTTCGTCGATGAGATCGCTCCGGCACGCACCTTTGGTTTCCGGGAGCAAGTGGAGCAGCTGCGTGCTGCCGGTTTGATCCAGGGCGGAGCCCTGGACAATGCCCTGGTCTGTGACGGTGATCAGTGGATGAATCCACCGCTGCGGTTCGAGGATGAACCGGTGCGCCATAAGCTCTTGGACCTAATCGGCGACCTGGCCCTCGTCGGTTTTCCCCAGGCACAAGTTCTTGTGTACAAGGGATCCCATGGTCTTCACACCGATCTCGCAGCCGCTTTGTGACTGAATCCACCACCCCAGATGTCGTGCTCACCAGCGAACAGATCGCCGGCTTGCTCCCGCACCGTTATCCCTTTGCTCTGGTGGATCGGGTCATCGCCCATGAGCCCGGGGTTTCGGCTACGGCAATCAAGAACGTGACCATGAACGAGCCCCAGTTCCAGGGGCATTTCCCTGAGCGTCCGCTGATGCCAGGAGTGCTGATTGTCGAGGCGATGGCGCAGGTGGGTGGTCTGATCGTGACCCAGATGCCCGATCTGCCCAAGGGACTGTTCGTTTTTGCAGGCATTGACGGGGTACGCTTCCGGCGCCCTGTGGTTCCTGGAGATCAGCTGGTGATCCGCTGTGAACTGCTCAGCCTCAAGCGCAAACGCTTCGGCAAGGTCAAGGCCGAGGTCACAGTGGACGGTGATTTGGCTTGTTCCGGAGAATTGATGTTCTCCCTGGTGGACTGAGCGGGATGTCGCAGCAAACGGCGTCACAGCAGATCCACCCCATGGCGGTGGTGGACCCAAAGGCCGAGCTAGCTGCCGGCGTGGTGATCGGCCCTGGTGCGGTGGTCGGCCCCGAGGTGGTGATCGGAGAGAACACCTGGATTGGTCCCCATGCCGTTTTGGACGGACGGCTGACTCTTGGTCGCGACAACAAGGTGTTCCCTGGTGCTTGCCTAGGTCTTGCGCCGCAGGATCTCAAGTACCGAGGTGCCAACACCGAGGTGTTAATCGGTGATGGAAACACCCTGCGGGAATGCGTGACTATCAACCGTGCCACCGAAGAGGGTGAGGTGACCCGCATCGGCAACGGCAACCTGCTGATGGCTTACTGCCATCTGGGGCACAACTGCGATTTGGGCAACAACATCGTGATGTCCAATGCCATTCAGGTGGCGGGCCACGTTGTGATCGAAGACCATGCGGTTATTGGTGGCTGTCTGGGAATTCACCAGTTCGTTCACATCGGCGGGATGGCGATGGTGGGCGGCATGACACGCGTCGACCGAGATGTTCCCCCCTACTGCCTGGTGGAAGGCCATCCGGGCCGGGTGCGGGGTTTGAACCGTGTGGGGCTGCGGCGCAGGGGCCTGTCTGCCAATCACGAAGGCGCTGAACTCAAGCAACTTCAGGAGGTCTGGACCCTGATGTATCGCTCTGACCTGGTGATTGCCGACGCGCTTCAGCGGGCCCGCAGTCAGTCGTTGCTGCCGGCGGCAGAACACTTTTGCCGGTTCCTTGAAGCCTCCACTGGTCAGGGCCGACGCGGGCCGATGCCGGTGCAGGTACGCTGATGATTCGGCTGCTGATCAGCACCGGAGAGGTCTCCGGTGATCTGCAGGGCAGCCTGTTGATTCGCTCCCTTCGGTTGGAGGCGGAACGACGGGGGCTTGAGCTTGAGGTGCTGTCCCTCGGTGGCCCGCGCATGGAGGCGGCGGGTGCGGTGTTGATCGCCGACACCGCTCCGATGGGGGCGATCGGCCTGTGGGAGGCCGTCCCGTTGATTCTTCCCACGCTGCGGCTGCAGGCCCGGGTCGATCGGCTGCTAAAGGACCGGCCACTTGATGGGGTCGTGTTGATTGACTATGTCGGAGCCAATGTGCGTCTGGGCACACGGCTACGGAGGCAGCGGCCCGAGCTGCCGATCACTTACTACATCGCCCCCCAGGAGTGGGCCTGGCGCTTTGGCGATGGCAGCACTACCCGTCTTATTGGCTTCACCGACAAGATCCTGGCGATCTTCCCGGCGGAGGCCGAGTTCTATGCCGCCCGCGGTGCGGATGTGAGCTGGGTTGGTCATCCCCTGTTGGACAGCTTCCAGAACCTGCCTGATCGCGCCAGCGCCCGCCGCCAACTGGGTCTGGATCCTGAGGCGCCGGTGCTGTTGCTGCTGCCGGCCTCGCGGCCCCAGGAGTTGCGCTACCTGATGCCACCGTTGGCCCAGGCGGCGGCCCTGTTGCAGCAAAGCCATCTTGATCTTCAGGTGGTTCTGCCCGCTGGGCTTGCGCAGTTCGAAGCGCCCCTGGCTGCAGCGCTGCAGGAGGCCGGCGTGCGCAATGGCCGGGTGATTCCCTCCGCTGAAGCCGATGGGCTGAAGACCACCCTCTGTGCGGCGGCGGATCTCGCCATAGGTAAATCCGGCACGGTGAATCTGGAACTGGCCCTGCAGGGGGTTCCTCAGGTGGTGGGTTACCGCGTCAGCCGACTGACGGCCTGGGTTGCCCGCCACGTGCTGCGCTTCCAGGTTGATCACATCTCCCCGGTGAATCTCTTGCTCAAGCAGCGGTTGGTACCGGAGCTGCTGCAGGATGAACTCACCGCCGAAGCCCTGGTGGAGGTGGCGCTTCCTCTGTTGACCGCTACCTCTGAGCGCCACGCCATGCTGGAAGGGTATGAGCGGCTGCGGGCCACGCTGGGTGCTCCTGGGGTGACCGAGCGGGCTGCCAAGGCCATCTTTGATCAGGTGCTCGGATGAAACGAACGCTGCTGCTGTTGTTCACCTGCCTGATGCTGCTCAGCTGGCCCCAACAGGCCATGGCTGAGTTGCAAACGGCGGTCTTTGCCGGGGGCTGTTTCTGGTGTCTGGAACACGACCTGGAGGATCTGAGTGGGGTGCGTGATGCCGTGAGCGGCTACAGCGGCGGGCAGCTGGAGCACCCCACCTACCGGCAGGTGAGCAGTGAGAGAACCGGTCACCAGGAAGCGGTGCAGGTGCGTTTTGATCCGGATCAGATCAGCTACGCGGAGCTGCTGCGCAGCTACTGGCGCAATGTGGATCCACTGGATGGCGGCGGTCAGTTCTGTGACCGAGGCGATTCCTATCGGCCAGTCATTTTCACTTCTGCTGATGCCCAGGCTCAGGCCGCTGAGGCCAGTGCGGCTGCGGCGGCCCGCGAGCTCGGACAACCACGGTCTGCTTTGAAGGTGGAGCTCAAGCCGGCGGCTCGCTTCTGGCCCGCCGAGGACTACCACCAGAACTACGCGGAGAACAACGCCGTCAAATACAACTTCTATCGGTTCAGCTGCGGTCGTGACCGCAGGCTCGACAGCGTCTGGGGCGACAACGCTCGTTCCGGTAACGTCTGGGGGAATTAGAGCTCAGTTCCTGTTGCCTTAAGGCCTCAGCCTTCCGACGCCATAGTCGAGCAAAAGACCAACAGCTCCTCCGATTCAACCAGCTGTCAGTTGCATGCATTGAGTCCAGCTGAGCCGGTCTGCGAACACCGGTACGGCTGAGACAACGAACAGCACAGCGCTGTGACCAGCACGGCATCTAGCAATCTGTTGCCGCGTTTCATTCTGTACACCACCTCCTTTCACAGGTGGTTTCCCTCCGGGCTAGTCGTTCGCATCGAGTTCACGCTCAATGCGGTTGAGTTCCTGTTCTGCAGGGGATCGATCCATGCCTAAAGGATGGGAGCCTCAATCTTCTGCAGAGCGCCCCCGGATGCGTGCACGGTCGCTCAGCCAGATGATCACCCGCGTGATCGCCCGTGCGAGGACTACACCCAACTGGATCGAGAGCAGTTGCTCCGCAGAAAAGTAAGTCGGGACATCGGCAAGTGCCGGATGCCCCTCAATATGCTGATCTGATACAGGAATGCCTAGGGACTGTTGCGATCAGTCGCTTGCTTTGGCGTCCTTGTTCTTGTCTTTTGCTGGCTGTGTTGTGGCCTGAGGCTTGGATGCTGTCTTGCAAGCCAAAGAGGCTTCCAGGCGCTGCAGCTGCGCTTCGCGCAGTGCATCTGAAATGATGAGAGTGCGGTCAGTCATCGATTGGCGTTCTCGACAGCGGCAGGCTCAGGGCCTGGTGCAATCGAAAGTGGGCCTGCAGATAAGAAGACTGACGAAACCTAGACGCCAATGGACCCAAGTCCAGGGAGCAAAAGTACTTACGTCAGTGTCTGGCAACACACCCGCACCCAAACGCCAGTGCGGTCTATGGGTTGCCAGACCCGGACCGCCATGGCTTTTAGTACAGAAATACTATTTTCATGGGCAGCGCATGTCGGTTGACCACAGCGATCTCGCGGTGAAGGTGGAAGCTCCATTCCTCCATGTCCGCCCAGGGCGCTTTGTGATCGTTGGCGGAGACCAGCTCGACCAAGGGGATTGGTGGATGGGGCAGGTGATCTTCTGTGAGGGGAGCGCCCGTCACCCCAGGCTTCTGTCTCTGTTTCAGGTGGCTGATGTGGACACGGGTGTCATCACGTGGATCAATGCCGATGCGATTTCTGACGTGATCTGGTCGATGGATGGATGGCCTGACAGTGCGGTCGTCCGTGAGGGTTGCTGATTAAGAGGCGGTGTATGTCCGCGTCAACAACGCGGGGTTGACGGTTGTCCTATAAAGGCTGTGTAGCAGTTGCTACAGAACGTTCACCCCTTTAGAGGGGCGCAGACGCTCCAAGCCACGGAACGGGGACTTGGATTTCTTCGAGGAACTTCCAATGACGGCACTTCTTTATCGAGGTCACGCCTACGCAGCAGCGGCATCAGCACCCAAAGCCTGCGTTGAGCTGACCTACCGACGCGAGCATTACAACACCTGCCGGGAGGAGGTCGCGCGCGACGTGCACCCCACCCTCACCTATCGAGGCGTTTCTTACACCAAGTAGGCCGAAGCTTCTTTCAGGCCTTGCCCCTGCCATTGGCGGGGGTTTTTTATTGGGTCGCTTGGTAGATCGCCGACCACGATTCGAGCGGGATTTCGTCATTGTGTGCGGGAGACAATCAAAGCCCGCCAGTGGGAACGGACCTCACCGCCATCGTGATCTCCTCGGTGTTTCTTGGGGTGGGATTTGTGATTGCCAAGTTCTTCCCGGAAGCAGCATTGTTGGCGGCGGTGTTCTTGGTGGGGCTGGCGATTCTCAATATCGCCCTTGTCCTTGTGGCCTGATGCCCAAAAAAAGGGGTGTTCCCTAGACACCCCCGCGTTCGACGCGTTGCCCCTTCACCGAAAGAAGTTCTCGAAGGATGGCCTGTGCTTCCGTTGCTGGTCGTCGCCATCACGACAAAACGGTTCTGGTGTGAGGTGAGGGACCCAAGAAAATGGAGTCGTCCTCTGCGGGCGCTCCCGTTGCGTTGACAAGGGTCGCACCATGAACATGTTCGTTGTGAACTTCTCCATGGCCAATGTCCGCGAGATGGTCAATACCCATCTGCCTGTCGCGCTCAAGTTGATCAACAGCGCCGCCCTGGTCGCGATCGCGCTCTCGACGCTCTGTGTTGCGGGTTCTTTGCGCGAGATGTCAGGCAGGTCTCCTGCTCCAGCGGCTGTAACTGACGTCAACTGAGCCCGATACCCCTGGAGTGATACGAGGTCTCGCTCCAGGGGAGGGCGAGCCGACCATTACTTGATCAAATCCGGTCAAATTCCTTAAGAAACCAGCACTCAACCTGTTGAAAAGATTAAGCGCGACAACCTGAATGATTCAGCAAGTTCTCAGTGAACAGACGGGTTTCCAGCCATCGACCAAGGTCGAGCCCATGCTTACGATCAGGCGGTGAGAGGAGGGTTGTATGTATTTGCTGACCATTAAGGATGGTCTTGGCACCCGTCATATCGGTCCCTACGAGTCGCCGAAGCACGCGTCGGATGATCTTGATCGGGTATTGGAAACTTGCTCCGAGCGAGCAAGGTGGCAGATCCATGCGCTTGAAACACCCGACCGTTCCCTTGAGCTGCAAGCGGTTGCATCCTGATTGGGCGCGTCCCGATTAGTCCTGACGTCGCCCCGGAAAACCTCGGGTCAGTCCGCTGTCGATCATCAAGCCGATTCCGGCGTTGATGCAGATCAGGCTGAGAGTTCCGTACCAGAACCAGGGGCCTCCTTCCTTGCCCAGCATCTGAACCACCTTGCGACTCACCGCTTCGCCGAACAGGCAGAGCCCCACCGGGAGCAGAAGCACCCCCAATTGGGCCTTGATGTACCAGCGCACCGGGGAGCGGCTCATGACTGGGCTAGCACCCAGTTCACCAGGGTGCGCACTCCGTATCCGGTGGCACCAGCGGGATTGACCCCTTTGCCCTTGTCACTCCAGACCGGTCCGGCGATGTCGATGTGGGCCCAGGCGGTGTCTTTGGCCACGAACTCCTTGAGGAACAGGGCGGCTGTGATCGAACCGCCTGGCCGCGGGCCTGTGTTCTTCATGTCGGCCAGCAACGACTTCAATCCATCCCTGTAGGACTGCCGCAGTGGCATGCGCCAGAGGCCTTCACCACCCGACTGAGCAGCGGCATCGAGGGCCTCCGCTAGGTCGTCATTGTTGGACCAAAGCCCGGCCATCTCATCACCCAGGGCAATGACGCAGGCTCCGGTGAGGGTGGCCAGATCCACTACGGCATCGGGCTTCTGCTCGCAGGCGTAGAGCAGCGCATCGGCGAGGGTGAGGCGGCCTTCGGCGTCGGTGTTGTTGATCTCAATCGTCATGCCGTTGGCGGCCGTGACGATGTCGCCAGGGTGGACTGCGGAGCCGTTCACCATGTTTTCGCAGGAGGCCACCACCATGTGCACCTCAACGCCGGCTGGCTTGAGTTCAGCGATGCTGCGCATGGCACCGAGCACAGCGGCACTGCCCCCCATGTCGAACTTCATCATGTCGATCTGGGCTGCCCCCACCTTGAGGTTGTAACCGCCGGAATCGAAGGTGAGGCCTTTGCCCACCAGGGCAACGCGACGTTTCACTTCGCCCTCGGGGCGATAGATCAGGTGGATGAACTTGGGGGGGAGATCGGAGCCCTGGCTTACGGCCAGGAAGGCGCCCATACCATTGGCTTCACAGTCGCTGCGCTCGAGCACCTTGAGCTCAAGGCCGTGGTCTCGGGCCATGCCAGCGGCTGTGTCTGCTAGGGCTGCTGGGGTAACCACGTTCGGGGGGGCAGCCACCAGTTCCCGGGCCAGTTCCACACCGGCGCAGGTGGCATTGACCGAAGTGAAGCCGCTGGCGGCGGCAGGGTCGAGGTCGATCAGCTCCAAGGCGTCGGGGATCCGGCGCGGGTCTGGCTCCTTGCGGAAGCGCTGATCTTTGTAGAGGCAGAGCCGCACTGCCTCAGCGCAAATGCGGGCGGCTTCTGTTGCATCGGTTCCTGTCCAGGGCAAGTGCAGGCCGAGGTTTCCCTCACAGCCAATGGAGGCCTTGGCAGCACGGGCGGCGGCGCCGCGCAGGCGGTCGGTATCGATTCCATCGCTCTCGCCCAGGCCCAGCACCACCAGGCGCTGCGGGCCCCCACCCAGGGGCGTGATCACCAGCTGGTCCCCAGGCTTGCCTTTGAACTCCTGCTGCTTGAGAGCATCGGTGATGCCGGCAAAGCGTTGTTCCAGGGCTGTTGCCGTGGCATCGACATCGCCCTGGGGCAGCCCCACCGCCAGCACATCGCCGTTCCATGCGTGCAGGCCGGTGGAGGACAGGGAGAAGCGCATGGGTGGACGCATCAACAGAGGACGAGCGTAGCGATCCCGCGTGTTGGCTTCGGCTTAGAGGTCTGCGGTGAAGGGGGTGGCCCAGCGTTGGCGGGTTTCCTTGTTGAACGGCGGCCACCAGCGTTGGATCAGCTGTTGTTCCAAGGCTCGCCGGGCCCGGGTGGCCCTGGGCACATCGCAGCTGAAGCGGATGCTCAGCTGAGCGCTGAGCTCACAGCGCTGCAGGGCTTCGCCGTAGGCGGCGAGGTAGGCCTTGCAGTCGTGATCGCCTTTCCAGCGGCGCTCGGCGGCAAGGGTTTCGCCCACATAAAGCAGAAGCGGGTGCTCCAGCTGGGTTGGCCTGTCCATCACCAGGTAGATCGCTGCTCCGCGGTGGGAGGGCTCCGGCCAGCGCCAGAAACTCATCGCCAGGGGTGTCAGGGCCAGCGGATCGATGGCCGCAGCAACGTCATCTAGGTCGGAACCGAATAGATCCCCCTGGGTTGCTCCGGCGCTCTCCCCGCGGAACAGCGGCGCCTGATGGGAATGCAGACGCTCCTGCCAGGCGAGCAGCTGCTCCCGTTGCAGGGGCAGGTCAGGCCCGTTGCTGAAGGCCAGTGTGCCGGTGGAGAACAGATCCCCCTGCATCAGGGCAGCGGCAGGCTGGGCCCGGCGCGTCGGCTTCCGAAACTCACCCGGCCGATCAGGGCTTCAACGCTGCTGGCGGGTAGGCAGAGTCGCTCCTGCAGATCAGCCAGGTTCTTGAAACCGGCGCGTCGGCGCTCCCGTATCAGGTTGGCCAGTCGTTGTTCCGGCCAGCCGAGCAGAGTCAGCTGATCGGCGCTGGCGTTGTTGATGTCGAGGGGAGCAGCCTGGGGCTGATGTGGAGCATCACCGTGCCACTGGAAGAGGAGATGGGGTGTCCAGAGCCTGATCAGATCGCTCGGCAGCTCCAGCAGCCGGAACAGATCATCGGCGCAGGAAAATTGCACACCCCCCTGTTGCAGCCGCACCAGCAAATCGGCTGTGTCCTGACTGCAGCCCGGCAGTTGCAACCACTGATCGCGGCTGGCGCGATTCACATCCATCATCCAGGAGGAAGGCTCGGGGGCGATCGGTAGTGGCAGAGCTTGTGCTGGACGGGCTGGCGCCGGCAGCTGCCCAGTGGCCTGAAGCACCCGTCTGGCTAGGGGATCCAACCAGTGGCTGCGGGGCATGCGGCTCAGCAGAGATGGGCCGACATTAACGAGGGTGCTGGGGCTGCGTCAGCGCAGCTTTCGAACGAGATCCTTGCAACCCCGCTATTCGTCGATGTAGCTGCGCATTAGATCGTCCTGGCCGTGAGCGGTTTTCAACTCGTCTCGGTCGGTGCCGCTTACCCCCTTGCTGAGCAAGAAGCGGTTGGCGATGTCTTGTGCCTGGGCGGGTTTTATATGCTTAGTTTCGATCAGGCATTGGCTTCGGCGATGGTGACCAAAGCTGTGGTGCGCTCGCTGGCGGCGAAGTCTGCCTGTTGAACGAGGCTGCTCACGCTGAGAACCACCAGTGCTGCGGTGGCGGCGCGTTGGACTATGGCGTCAGGATCCTTGGACTTGCCTCAGGATGGACCTTCAGGATGAGGGGGTCCAGCGGGGAATCGGCAGCGGTGGATCCACCAAGTTGCGCTGAAATGCGATCAGCACAGCCTGGGTGCGGCTTTTGGCATGAAGTTTGCGCAGCAGTGCTGTGACGCAGTGCTTGGTGGTTTCAATCGAGAGGTTCAGCTGATCGGCAATCTCCTGATTGCTGAGGCCCTTGCAAAGGCCGCGCAGCACGTCTTCTTCCCGCAGGCTCAGCACGTCGCTGAGGGGATGTTCGATTTTTCCTGAACCGCGGCCGTGGTTCGCCACCCCGGCAATCACAGGATCCATGTGGCTGCCATCGCTCTCTATGGCGCGCAGAACGCTGAGCAGGCCGCCGTTGCCGATCCGCTCATGGCTGCAGAGCCCCTCGCATTGCGCCTTGGCTGCGGCGTGAATTGTGCTCAGCAACGGGCGCTGAATCAACATCAGGCAGCGCAGGGAGGGCTGGCGTGCCTTGGCGGCTGCTACCAGAGAGGGGCCCTGACCGCGCTCGAGCTGGTCGCTGCAGATCAGCAGATCAGCGGCCGTGCTGCTGAGGCAGGCGAGGGCTTCCGCTTCGGTGCTTGCGGCCCCCACGAGGGAGCCGATGCCAGCGAGGCTGTGACCCAGGCCGCTGATTAAGACGCGATCGGCGCTGGCGACCACGATGCGACGCCCCTTCAACAAGGGCCTGTGGCGTTGAGGAAGCTCACGCATCGCGGCCAGCTGAGGGGTGAAGTCCACATCCTGTAGGCAGCCCGAATCTCACCATGAATCGGATGCCGCAAGAGGGCGGTGATGGTCAGAAAGACCGTACAAAAGGCTTCAGTGCAGGCCAACGCAAGGTGCGGCGATCACCCCCGTTGCCAGTTGCGAATCCTTGGCAAACTTTGCCGAAGCAGTGATTAATGCCGACGATGGCTTTCTTCGATTCCGACATTGTTCAGGACGAAGCCAAGCGCCTTTTCAGCGACTATCAGCAGCTGATGCAGCTGGGCAGTGAATACGGAAAGTTCGATCGAGAGGGCAAGAAGAAATTCATCGAGACGATGGAGGAGCTGATGGGCCGCTACCGAGTGTTCATGAAGCGCTTCGAGCTCTCGGAGGATTTCCAGGCAAAGCTCACCGTGGAGCAGCTGCGCACCCAGCTCAGTCAGTTCGGCATCACCCCCGAGCAGATGTTCGAGCAGATGAACTCCACCCTCGAGCGGATGAAGGCCCAGATCGAGCAGCCCCCCTCCAGCTGAAACAGCCCGAGCTGAACCAGCACTCGTACGATCGCCAGCACCCGCTTGTTGCGCCTTCCCATGCCGGACTCCACCCCGTCTTTGCCTGATTGGCTGTCCCGGGGCATGGCCGATCTGTTCCCGGCCGGAGAACCCAGTGATGTGGATCAAGCCCTGGCGGCCCGGTTGGCCCACGCCGAAAAGGAAGGGCGGCCGCTGCGGGTGAAGTTGGGCATCGACCCCACTGGTAGCAACATTCATTTGGGCCACAGCATCCTGTTCCGCAAGTTGCGAGCCTTCCAGGACGCGGGCCACACGGCGGTGCTGATCATCGGTGACTTCACCGCCAGGATTGGGGATCCCACCGGCAAGAGCGCCACGCGGGTGCAGCTCAGCAAAGAGCAGGTGGCCGCCAACGCCTCCACCTACCTGCGCCAGTTGGGGCAGGACCAGCCCAAGAAAACCGCGCTGCTCGATTTCGAGACCCCTGGCCGGTTGGAGGTGCGTTACAACTCCGAGTGGTTGGAGGGCATGGACCTGCCGGCAGTGATCGGCCTGCTCGGCACCGGCACCGTGGGCCAGATGCTGGCCAAGGACGACTTCTCCAAGCGCTACGGCAGCGGCACTCCGATTGCCCTGCACGAATTCCTTTATCCGCTGCTGCAGGGCTACGACTCGGTGGCGGTGAACGCTGATGTGGAGCTGGGCGGCACCGACCAGAAATTCAACGTGGCCATGGGCCGCGATCTGCAGCGTCAATTCAACAAGGGCACCCAGTTCGGCCTACTGCTGCCGATCCTGGTGGGTCTCGACGGGGTGCAGAAGATGAGCAAGAGCCTCGGCAACGTGGTGGGCTTGGAGGAAGATCCGCTCTCGATGTACTCCAAGCTGGAGAAGGTTGGCGATGGGGCGATCGATGACTACGTCATGTTGCTGACCGACCTAGATCTCGCTTCGTTGCCGGAGAACCCGCGCGAGAAGCAGAAGGCGATGGCCTTGGTGGTGACCGCCAGCCGCCATGGACTGGCAGCGGCGCAAAAGGCCCAGAGCGATGCCGCCACCCTGGTGGGAGGAAGCGGTGACGCCGGCGCGGATGTGCCCGAGGCCTCCCTGGCAGAGGTGAACTTCCCGGCCAAGGCTTTCTATCTGTTGAGTGCTGTGGGGATCTGCTCTAGCAGCAGTGAGGCTCGCCGCCAAATTAAAGGTGGTGCTGCGCGCCTGGAGGGGGACAAGATCACCGACCCCAACCAGGAGTTCGCCTCAGCGGCGGAACTGGAGGGCAAGGTGCTGCAGCTGGGTAAGAAGCTCTTCCGGAGGCTTGTTGCTTAATGGAGAACCTGCATCCTGCCGATCGGATCATCGTGGCGCTCGATGGCATGGTGCCAGAGCAAGCGCTGCGCTTTGCGAACCAAGTGGAGGGGCTGCGCTGGGTGAAGGTAGGCCTGGAGCTGTTCGTGCAGGCCGGGCCTGAGGTTGTGGGTCAACTGCGCGCGCAGGGGCTGCGGGTGTTCCTCGACCTCAAATTTCACGACATCCCCGCCACCATGGCTGGAGCCTGCCGGCGGGCAGCTGCGCTGGGGGCTGAACTGATCACGGTGCATGCCTGCGCCGGCAGCGAAGCACTCAAAGCAGCCGAGGCCGCGGCGGTGGACGGGGCCCAACGTGCTGGTCAACCCACCCCCACCCTGTTGGCGGTGACGGTGCTTACTAGTTGGGAGGAGCAGCGATTGCAACGGGAACTCGCCATCACCCAGGCCATCGCCGAACGGGTACCGGCGTTGGCGCAGTTGTCAGCGACCGCTGGGATCGGTGGTTGCGTCTGCTCACCCTTGGAGGCTGCGGCATTGCGGGCGCAGCACCCAGAACCGTTCGCCTTGGTGACGCCAGGCATTCGCCCCACAGGTGCTGCGGTGGGTGATCAGGCCCGGGTGATGGGGCCCGCCGAGGCCATCGCAGCGGGCGCCAGCCAGCTGGTGATCGGCCGGCCGATCACCAAAGCCGCAGACCCAAGCGCTGCTTTTGCACTGTGTTGCAAGGAGCTTTAGTCGACGCGCCTCACTGGGTTGGGTGACCCTGTTGCTTAAGGGCTTAGCTCAGGCCTTGGCCTTCTCTCCGATCTTAGGTTCAGTGCCTGCCAGCAGCCGTTCGATGTTGCTGCGATGGCGCCAGAGAACCATCAAGCTCGCCATCAACGACACCACCAAGTAGGCGCTACTGCCGCCTGAGAGCAGCATCAATAGCGGTAATCCAATGGCGGCCACCACGCTGGACAGCGACACGATCCGGAAGATTGAGATCACCGCCATGAACAGGCCAAAGCAGGCCAGCCCCACCGGCCAGGCAAGGCCCAGAAACATGCCCAGGCCGGTAGCTACCGCCTTGCCGCCCTTCCAGTCCAGCCACACCGGCCAGATGTGGCCAGCCAGCGCCGACAAGCCCGCCAGCACCTGCAGCCAGTCGTTCAAGCCAACGCTCTTTGCCAGCAGCACCGCCAGGACGCCTTTGCCCACATCAATTAGGAACACCACCAGGGCTGGGCCTTTGCCCACGTTGCGCAGAACGTTGGTGGCGCCGGTGCTGCCGGAGCCGCAGTCCCGTAGGTCGATGCCCTTGAGCAGGCGACCTGCTAGGTATCCGCTGGGTATGGCTCCCAGCAGGTAGCCGATGGCCAGGAGCAGCAGTGAGGTGAGGGCTGTTTGGATCACAGCAGGTCGTCGTCGTCGAGGCGTTCACCTGGTCCGGCCGCGAAGGCCAGCCAGAGGGGGAACTGAAGCACAGGGATGGAGACGCTGCGCTCGGCCGCATCGATCAGGATCAACGGCACCTCGCCCCGCTCCTCCAGCCGGTCGGCTCGCTCCACCAGGGCTTCTGGTCGCTCGAATAGCACGATGCCGCTGCTGGGGCCGAAGTCTTCCCGGCCCAGGCCGAGAGCATCCTGGAGCCCGCGCCGCCATTCGCCGAGCCGTTCAGGGCCGCCTGCCAGCACCAGGCACTGGAATTGATTGCCGTAGAGCTCGCCGATCATCGCGATCAGGGCCGCACTCACCAGAATGTTGCGTGGCCGGGTGCCGCGGCTGGGTTGGGCGCCGCGTCCGCCTTGATTGAAGAACCAGTCCTCCAGCAGGGCCGTATCGCGCGCATCGATGCTGCGCCTCAGATTCCAGGGGTCGGCGTAGACGTCGGGTTGCTTGAGGAAGCGCTCCAGTGTCTGGCGGATCAGCTCTTCGTCGGGACGGAAGGTGTCGGCCACCGCTGGCGGCGGTGTGATCTCACCGGGCTTCTCCGGCGCAGCTGCGTTGTCTGCCGCCTGATCGAGGGGGGAGGGCCGCACCACCATCGGCTGCACCACCAGCTCCAGGTTTTCCACGCTCTGCACCAGGTCCTGTAGGGCGCCACCCAGATACTCCTGGAAGCCCTTCACGCGGCGGGCGATGGCGTCGGATTGGCCGGCGAAGTTTGCCTTCAGTTCGGTCTTGAGTTGCTCTTTGCGGGAGGTCAGCGCGGTGATCTCCGCCTGCAGTGCATCACGGCGGTCTTGCAGATCCTTGAGGGCCAGTTCCAGGACGGGGTTGGCTGCTGCTGCAGCAGCAGGTTCCGTGCTGGTTTCGCCGCTGGATTCCGCCGGGGCCTGCTCCGCTTCAGGCGCCTGGGGGGTTAGGTCGGTGTCGTCGGGCATTGCGTCAGCTGCCGTGCTCTCCATCCCTCCATTCCAGCCGACCAGACCGCAGAAAAACAGGTGGCATCACAACTGCGACAGAGTTGCACGAAATTGCATGGATATCTGCATGATATTGTCACGAAACTGTGCAATTACTTGCTTTAGCGTGTGTTGTCTTCTGGGTTGTCTTTCGGTACTTCCAGTGCTCCCACCCGCACTTCCAGCTGTTCCCGCAGCTCCTTGGGGCTGAACAGGATCGGCAGGAAATGAATGCTCTGGGTCTCGCGGAAATAAAACAGGCCCGGTAGCCAGGGGGCGAACAGCCTCCAGCTCAGCCATTGGTTGTAGGGGAAGCGGCGCAGCTCACGGCTGTTCTGCCACACAATCAGAGCGTCTTCTTTGAATTCCAGTCGCAGGCTGGCGCTCTGGATCAGCAGAAACAGGCCGAACAGGGCAACCGCCAACGTGGGCCAGGGTGACAGCGGGAGCGGCAACAGCGCCAGGCCAAGGGCTACCACCAGTAGCGGCAGGCGCACGTCCGGCTTGAGGGTGACGGGGGCGGGGTTTGAACTCATGCTCCGAACAGCACCTGGGTGAGAACGACATCCATCAGGGCCACCAGGATCAGGATCATCACCACCGCGCCGGTGGTGCTTCTGCCAACTTCCTTGGGGCCGCCGCGGGTGGTCAATCCCCAGCCGCAGGCCACCGTGGCAATGATCAGTCCAAACACCAGGGCCTTCACCAGCATGAAGGGCAGGTCCAGCGGGTTCATCCAGGTGCGCACCGAGGTCCAAAACACCGCTGGGGGGATGTTGTAGAGGGCGGTGCTGGTGAGTTGGCCCGACCACACCGCCACCAGGAAGAAGAAGAAGCACTGCACCGGCGCCATCACCAACATCGCGATCATCCGGGGCACCACCAGATACTCCACCGGATCGGTGCGCAGCATCGTGATCGCATCGATCTGTTCGGTCACCTTCATCGTGCCGAGCTGGGCCGCGTAGGCAGTGGCCACCTTGCCCGCTAGCAGGCAGGAGGTGAGCAGGGGGGCGATCTCCCGCGCCAGGCCGATCGCCAGGATGCCGCCCACCGTTGACCCTGCCCCCTGGCGTGTGAGTTCCGCGGCCACCTGAATGTTGAACACTGAGCCGGCTGCTACCGAGATGATCAGCACTATCAGCACGCTGCCCGGGCCTGCGTCGAGCATTTGCTCAAACAACTCTCCCTTATCAATGCGACCGCGCAGGGTGGCGGCCACGGCCTGGCCTCCGATCAGCAGGCTGGCGCCCAGG
The DNA here is from genome assembly GCF_020514115.1 of Synechococcus sp. MU1642. Taxonomy (GTDB): domain Bacteria; phylum Cyanobacteriota; class Cyanobacteriia; order PCC-6307; family Cyanobiaceae; genus Parasynechococcus. Next base: position 44,839 of record NZ_VTKZ01000005.1, on the reverse strand, counting down.
CGTTTGATCGAACCGGGCGTGTTCATCCTGCGGCCTTCTGCAGGTGGGCTCTACGGTCGGGCCAACCACGCATCACCATAAGGCCAAGCAGCACAAGGATGGCGGGAATCAGGCCCATGCAGAGTCGGATCGCCAGCAGGGCTGAATCCGGCTGTTCGATGAAACTCAGCGCCCCACTGCAGTCGCCTCCCTTGGCGGACATGTAGCCCGTAAGCGAGAGCAGGCTGCCGAACACAGACATGGTGAAGCCGATGATCAGCTTCTGGCCGAACACCATCCAGGCGGTGTAAAGCCCGGCGGGTTTGCTCGGGTCAGCGTCGATCGCATCGGGCAGCAGCGACCAAGGGATCAGATAGGCGGTGGCGGCCCCCACCCCGACCAGGGCAATCAGCCCCACCAGGGGCAACAGCTGCACAAGGCTGGGATCTGCCGCCAGTGGCGGGAACAGCATCGAGAGCAGGCAGGCGCTGATCCATAGCCCTGCGCCCCAGCGCAGGGTGGCCACCCGTCCGATGCGGTTGCAGAGGTTGCTCCAGAGTTGAAGGCCCAGCAGGGCGGCGATCTGAAAAGGCAACAGGATCCAAGTGGAAATGTTGGCGGGCACATGCACCACCTGCACCAGCCAGATCAAGGCGACTACCTGCATCAGTTGCAGGCCGAACCAGAGCAGCAGGTAAAGCCCCAGCACCTGGCGGAAGCGGGGATTGGCCAGCACCCGTTTCAGCTGCTGCAACGGCGCTTCTTTGTTGGGCACCGGCCGTTGGGCCCGCTTGGCGTAGGGGGCCAACCCCCAACAGCAAAGTAGTGTAGTAATAGCAGCGATGCTGCCGGTGATCCGGCCCATGGCCAGGTAGCCCCCGCCCCCATCGGTGAGCACCACCGAGGCCACAATCAGTCCGCTCAGGCCGGCCAGGATGGAGCCGCTGAACCGTGCCGCATTGAGGCGGGTGCGAATGGCGGTGTCGGGCGTGAGCTCGGTGCCGAGGGCGGCGTAGGGCAGGTTGACGCTGGTGTAAGCGGTCATCAGCAAGACCGCCATAACGGCGTAGTAAATCGTGCGCTGCACCGTGTTGCCCGGTGGCACCCACCACATCGCCGCCAGGCTGATGCCCAGCGGTAGGGCTGCCGTCAGGATCCAGGGCAGGCGCGGGCCCCAGCGGCTCCGGGTGTGATCGCTGAGCCAGCCGATCAACGGGTCATTAAGGGCATCCCAGACCTTGCTTACCGTGAGCAGGGAGCCGGCGATGAAGGCCGGCAGGCCGGCGGCGCAGATGAAAAAGGGGAAGAGATAGAAGCCCAGCTGGGTGGCGGCAAGTCCTGTGCCGGCGTCGCCCATGCCGTAAGCAAGCATCAGCCTGCTGCGGGACCCCTGCAGGGATGCGTCGGTCGATGTCACGCGGAGGCTTCGGGCAGGCGGATTGCCATAATGAATGCGTGCTTACATCACCACCAGCCCATTGGGCCGTGATTCGTTTGTACTACGCGGGTGTTGTGTAATGGTAAGACCTCAGCCTTCCAAGCTGATGACACGGGTTCGATTCCCGTCACCCGCTCTGATTACAACCGCAGGCCAGAGGTTTCTTCCTCGGCGAGCAGCAACACGAAGCTTCGGCTCTGTAGTGGTATCTCCACGCCGCAGAAACTGGCTGGCTCGGCTGGAAAATCTTTAGGACTGGGCAGCGAGGTGTCGATCACTCGTTTCCAGGGGGAGGCCGGAACCGGCAACTCAAAACTGAGGCTTTCCTTGTAGGCGTTGAAGCCCATCCACAGCAACGCACCGCGGCTGGCGCTGTGGAGACTGGTGGCCGTGGTGCGGCTCCAGGCTGCCCAATCGGGCTTGGCCAGGTGCACCCCGTGCCATTGACGCCAGAGATCGCTTTGCTGCACCGATGGTTGCTCCGCTGATTTGCGGTTGCTTTCTCGCGGCGGCACCAGTGGATTGAAAAGTTGCGGTAAGGCCTGGCGCAGCCTCAGCAGGCGCTGCAGAAATTGCTTTAGTTCCAGGTCGCAGTGGTCTTCATCCCAGACCATCCAGCCCAGAGGGCTGTTCTGGCACCAGCTGTTGTTGTTGCCCCCCTGGCTGCGGCCAACTTCATCGCCCATCAACAGCATCGGCACGCCACGTGCCAGTACCAGCGAGCTGAGCAGGTTGCGTTGCTGCCGCCGCCGCAGGCTTTGTACCAGGGGATTGCTGCTGGGGCCTTCGATGCCGTGGTTCCAGCTGTTGTTGTGGTTTTCGCCGTCGCGGTTGTCTTCGCCGTTGGCCAGGTTGTGCTTGCGGTTGTAGCTCACCAGATCCGCCAGGGTGAAGCCGTCATGGGCGGTGATGAAGTTCACCGAACGCCCCAGGGCCACGGGCTTGCCCTCATAGAGATCGGGGCTGCCCTTGAACCGCTGGGCCAGGCTCCAGGTGCTGTGCTCGTCTCCCTTCCAGAAGCGCCGCACCCCATCGCGGAAATGACCGTTCCAGGTGCCGATCCGCTTGGCGGGAAAATCCTCCAGCCGATACAGGCCTCCGCAGTCCCAAGGTTCGCTGACAACTTTGAGGTCGCTGAGCTGCGGGTCGGCCTCCATCGCTGTGAATAGGGGCGGCTCGTCAAGGGGTTTGAGTTGATCGCCGCGGCTCAGGGAGATGCCTAGGTCAAAGCGGAAGCCATCCACCCCAAGCTCCAAGGCCCAGCAGCGCATCGACTCAAGGATCAGCTGGGTGCTGATCGGCGCATTGGCGGCGATTGAGTTGCCGCAGCCGCTCACGTCCTGATAATCGCCGTCGTCGTTTTGGTGGTAGTAGACGTTGTCGGCACAGCCGCGCCAGCTCAGCGTTGGGCCATGGCGGTTGCCCTCGGTGGTGTGGTTGTAGACCACATCCAGCAGCACCTCGATGCCGGCGTCATGGCAGGCGGCCACCAGTTGGCGCACCTCATGGCGGGCCTGTAGCGGATCGTCACTGCTGCAGTAGCCGTGGTGGGGTGCGAACCAGCTCAGTGGGCTGTACCCCCACACATTGTCGCGCCCCGGGGGGGCATCTGCCGGGTCGAAACAGAACACCGGCAATAGCTCCACCGCCGTGATGCCCAGCTCTTTGAGGTAAGGCAGCTTCTCGATCAAGCCGAGATAGGTGCCGCGGTGCTCTACGGCGACTTCTGCATCCTCGCGGCGGGTGAAGCCTCCCACATGCAGCTCGTAGATCACCGTGCGTTGCCAGCTGTGGCGTGGGCGCGGATGGGCCTGAAAATCGAACAGGTCCCGTTCGCACACCACCGCCTTTAGGCAGGCATGGGCGTTGGGTGAGGGCCCGGTGGCCAGCACCCGGTCGTAGACGTTCCAGCCACTGATGGCCCGCGCGGCGGGGTCCAGCAGCACCTTAGAGGGCTGGAAGCCATGCCCCCCCGGCGCTAGCGGTCCGAAGACCCGGTAGCCATAGCAGCAGCCTTCGCCGAGCCCTTCGACCTCGACGTGCCAGTAGTCGCCTGAGCGGTGACGTCGACCATCCAGTTCGATCACCCGCTCCGGGCTGCGATCGTTGCTGTTGCTGTACAGCAGCAATTCAATGCGGTCGGCCCCGGGAGCCGCCAACACAAAGTTCACCCCTCGGTTGGTGAGGCTGCTGCCCAAAAGCCAAGGAGAACCGGGGTGAATGCCACTCAAGGCCTGTTGGGGCATCTCAACTTCAAACTAGTGGTTTGGTCCGTTGTTTGAACCAATGGCGATGACCACCACACTTGAAGCCGGTCGGCCGCCGCAGCAGCTGCGTGACGACCTCTGGTTGTTTCCACCCAACCGCGACAGCCAGGGCGGCAGTTCCTGGTGGCTCGATCTCGAGCCCGAGCCCGTGCTGGTGGACTGTCCGCCGTTGACGGAGGCCAGCCTCACTGCCCTGCGTCAGCTGGCGGGAACCCGCAAGCCAAGGATCCTGCTCACCAGTCGTGAAGGGCATGGGCGCCTGCGTCGCGTTCAGGAGCGCTTGGGATGGCCAGTGCTGGTGCAGGAACAGGAGGCGTATCTCCTGCCCAATGTTGAGCCGTTGGAGACCTTCTCCGAGGAACACACCACGGTTAGTGGTTTGCGTCTGTTGTGGACGCCGGGACCGACGCCGGGGAGCTGTGTGGTGTTCGCTCCGGGACCAAATGAGCTGTTGTTCTGCGGGCGTTTGCTGACGCCATGGGCTCCAGGGCAGCTCGCACCGATGCGCCATGCCCGCACATTTCATTGGCCCAGACAGCTGAACAGTTTGGCCAAACTCAGGTGTTGGATTCCTTCAGATGCCAGTCCCCAACTGCTTTCTGGGTCTGCGCTTGGTGCCTTGCGTGGGGAGCGTCTTGTGCCCTTTAGTGGGTGGCGTGATGTTGCGCAGAACTGCTAAAGCATTGCGGCACAGCACTTTTCGCTTGCAGCAACCGGTTGCTCTCCATACGATTGGGCCGCTTGGGGAAGGCAGCGGCGAGACCAATACGCCGTTTTTGAGCCGTCTCCCGCCCCCCGACTCTCTCTAACCAATGAACAAAGCTGATCTGGTGAATCTGGTGGCTGCTCGCACCGAGCTCACCAAGACCGACGTTTCCATGGTTGTCGACGCCGCCATCGACACGATTATCGATTCTGTGGTGGAAGGCAAGAAGGTGTCCATCCTGGGTTTCGGGTCCTTTGAACCTCGTGAGCGCTCGGCCCGTCAGGGTCTGAACCCCAAGACCGGCGAGAAGATTGCGATTCCCGCCAAGCGCGTTCCCGCCTTCACCGCCGGCAAGATGTTCAAAGATCGCGTTCAGGGCTGATCAACGCCACAACCTCGTTCTCCAGGCGGCCCAGTGGGTCGCCTTTTTTGTTGGCTGTTCCCACGATGGTTGTTCCGGTGCATCTGCAGCAAGATCTGGATGCAGGTCGAGTCTTGGCTGCCGCCAGTGGCTACCGCGGCCGTTTCGCCCCATCGCCAACGGGGGTGCTCCACCTCGGCAACCTGCAAACGGCTCTGCTGTCATGGTTGGCGGCACGTCAGGCCGGTGGTGCCTGGTTGCTGCGCATTGATGACCTCGATACGCCGCGCAACAGCGCCGGTGCCATCGAGGCGATCCAAAGTGATTTGCGCTGGCTGGGTCTGGAGTGGGATGGCCCGGTGCTGCTCCAGAGCAAACGGCGTGGCCTTTACCACTCCTGGTTGTCGTGGTTGCGCCGCTCCGGACGTTTGTTCTCCTGTCGCTGCTCCCGGCGGGAACTTGCCGATCATCCGATCTACCCCGGCTTCTGCCGGACGGCTGGGCACAGCTGGGGCTGGCAACAACAGCGGCTTCCCAGTTGGCGCCTGCGGGTTGCCGATCACGATCCCCACGGCAGTGGCGATGTGGTGCTGCGGCGAGCCGATGGCTTCATCGCATACCAGCTCGCCACCGTGATCGACGAACTCAGTTTCGGCATCACTGACGTGGTGCGTGGTGCTGATCTGCGCGAGGCCTTGCCAGCCCAGCGCAGCCTGTTCGCGGCCCTGGGTGAATCTCCTCCCCAGTTCCGCCATGGGCCGCTGTTGCGCGATGCCAGAGGTCAGAAACTATCCAAGCGTGAGGCCAGTTCAGGCCTGGAACCGCTCCGCACCGCCGGGTTGGATGCGGCCGCTGTGATCGGGCGATTGGCCTCAGGTCTTCAGCTGCTTGAACCTGGGAAACGTCTCAGTGCACCAGAGTTGCTTGAACACGTGACGCAGCAGAAGATAAATGCAGTGATTTCTTAAGGAACACTTCGGGATCGGCGGCGGGATTTCGCTCCACACTGAATTCATCGTCTGATCCTTGGGATCATGTGCACGTGCACCGTCTGTGGTGGCAGTGGAATGCAGCGGGTGTCGGGGGATCGCTTCCGAACCTGCATCGTCTGTCTTGGAACCGGTCAGCTCAGTTCAGCAGTGCAATCCGCACCGTTGAACCATCAGCCCCTCAACTCCCCAGGTCTGGCCAAACTCAGCTGTCCGACCCGTCCCCTGGCTTGATCCTCAGCCCAGGGGAGTCTTCTGATCGTTCTGGATCACGAAGTAGGTGGCCGTCGCCACAACGATCAACAGCGGTACCGCGGTGAACAGCAGCAGGGCAATGGCGGTCCAGTCGGTGTACACGGTGCGTTGTTTAGTCGAGGTTGAGGCATCATCTCAGCAAATCGCCCTCCTGAGCTCTGCTCGCGCGCTCCGTCACAGTCATTCTCGTTTTTGGCTTGGTAGCCCCTGCGGTGCGAGCTTCTCCTTTGGCAGCCTTTCAGGCCCGAGCAAAGCGTTGCCTTGAGCAGGGCCATCCTCAGCTGTGCGAACAAGCCTTGATTGAGGCGGAGGCGCTGCAGGGGCAGGCGTCGTCTCGTAGTGCATATCCGTGCCAGACCCTTTTGCTGGGGGTCCAGGCGGATTTGGTGATGCAGCAGCTGCAAGCAGGCCGCGGCGCCCAGGCCATTGCCGACCTGCAGGCTGCGACCCGCGGCTGCGCTGGGCTCTGACGCATCCCGTTATTGCCCGACAATCACCGGCGGCGTGCTCCCCCCGCGAATGGGCGGAACCACCTTTGTTTTCCCGTCCCACTTGTCAAGGAACAACTTGTAGAGAACGCTGTCATTGAGCGAGCGGGTCAAGGTCTGAAACTTCAGGGCCTCTTGCTCGGCGATCTGAACCTCTGTTTTGGCACGCAGAAGTTGCTGTTGAGCGATTTGCTTCTGCTCGATTGCTGCTCGGTATTCCTCAGCAATCTTGAGGCCAGTGATGTCCAAGCCTTTGACAGCTACGTAGTCGAATTTGCTCAGTTCATTGGAGACGCTTTCTTGTACAAGGGTGGAAATGTTGTTCCAGTCGGTGGCGATGGTGTCAAGTTCATACTTTGAGAACACCGACTTCAGAGATTTCAGCAGTGATGGCTGAATAACCCTTGCGTAAATCGCAGAGTCATCGGTCGCAATCGTGCTGTAGATCCTTGGGGCTTCCCCTGGCTTGACCGCATATTTCACCGTGGCTGTGGCTTCGATCACCTGCAAGTCTTTGGTGAGCGTTGAGAATTTTTCGGGGATGACCTGAGTTCTGACGCTGAAATTGTGGGTCGACTGAATGAACGGAAGTTTCAGGTTCAGGCCCGGCTCTCTTGGGGTGTTAGAGACTTTCCCAAGGGTGGTGACAACGCCAACTTCGCCGGCGGGAACAACGAATACACTGGATAGGAGGGCGATGCCGCCAATGAAGATGGTGGTCATGCCAACCACCGTTTTGGTGATTTGCTCTGGCTGGGGGTTGGATTGCATGCTGCTGGCTTGAATCGATATTTAGAACAGTACTTATTCGTTGTTGATCATCAGGAAAAGGTTCCTAATGATGTCTAGGCTGGTGCACCAGCGGTTGTGGTGTTCTTGCGCAGTCAGCTTCTGCGTTCCCGGTGCATCCAGCTGATCCAGTCTGCGGAAATCTCCTGGGGGCAGACCGCCTCGCATTCGAGGTTGCTGCTGCAGCTGCCGAAGCCCTCTGCCTCCATTTGGCGTTGCATAGCGTCGGCGCGGCGGGCTCGCTCCGGTTGTCCCTGCGGCAGCTGCCCCAAGTGCGCCAGCTTGGCGGCCACGAAAAGGCTTGCTGAGGCATTTCGGCAGCTGGCGACGCAGGCGCCACAACCGATGCAGGTTGCTGTGCTGAAGGCGCTGGTGGCCTGCTCCCGGCCCACGGGCATGGCATTGCCGTCCGGAGCCTGGCCGGTGCCCGTTGAGCAGTAGCCACCGGCGGCGACCAGCCGGTCGAAGGAGGCGCGGTCCACCATCAGGTCTTGGATGGGGGGGAAGGCCTTGGCTCGCCATGGATCCAGGGTCAGCTCCGCACCATCGCTGAACTCCCGCAGGTAGAGCTGACACACCGATGTGGCTGCCCGAGGGCCATGGGCCTGGCCATTCACTAGGAAGCCGCAGCTGCCGCAGATGCCTTCGCGGCAGTCGTGGTCGAAGCTCACCGGCCGTTCTCCGGAGCTGATCAGTTGTTCGTTGAGCTGATCGAGGGCCTCCAGCATGGAGAGGTCGGAGGAGACGTGCTCCAGCCGATGACTCTGGTAACCACCGGGTTGATCGGCGCTGCTCTGGCGCCAGATGCGCAGGGTGAGTTTCATTTGTAGCTCCGGGTGCTGGGTTGCAGCGCGGTGAACTGCAGCGGTTCGCTGTGGCAGATCGGCTCGCCGCCGCTGGTGTGTTCCCAGGACGCGATGTGGGCGAAGTTCAGGTCATCGCGTCGGGCTTCGCCGTCGACACTTTGGTGTTCCTCGCGGAAGTGGGCACCGCAGGACTCCTCCCTGGCCAGGGCATCCCGCAGCATCAGCTGGGCCAGCCCGAAGAAGTCTTTGACTCGCAGGGCTTTCTCCAGCTCGGCATTGGGGCCGCTGGCCTCGCCAGGCACCCGCACCTCGGCCTCGAATCGCTGTTCCAGGGCCTTCACCTGCTCCAGCCCCTCCCGCAGACCATCGGCATGGCGGCTGATGCCGCAGCGGTCGATCATCACGCTTCCTAGCTGGCGATGGAAGCTGTCCACCGGGGTGTTGCCTTCGCTGTTGATCAATTGGCTGATGCGGCGGCGGGTGCTTTCCAATGCCTCGCGGCAGGCTGAGTGATCGGTGGGTACATCCTGCGCCGGGGTGCCAGCCAGCCAGGCCGTCACCGTGGACGGCGCGATGAAGTAGCCATCGGCGAGCCCTTGCATCAGAGCGCTGGCGCCGAGTCGGTTGGCACCATGTTCGGAGTAGTTCGCTTCCCCCAGAACAAACAGGCCGGGAATGGAACTCATCAGGTGGTAGTCAACCCAAAGGCCGCCCATCGTGTAGTGGGGGGCGGGGTAGATCCGCATCGGTTTCTTGTACGGGTCGTCGCCGCTGATCCGCTCATACATCGTCATCAGGTTGCCGTAGCGGGCCGCAATGGCACCTTTGCCTTCAGCTTTGATGGCATCGGTGAGGTCGAGGTACACCGACCGGCCCCCTGGGCCAACACCCCGCCCCGAGTTGCAGAGTTCTCTGGCCCGCCTTGAGGCGACGTCCCGCGGAGTCATGTTGCCGTAGGTGGGATACATCCTTTCAAGGAAGTAGTCGCGTTCCTCTTCGGGAATCGCATCGGGTTGGCGTGTCTCGCGGGGGTTCTTGGGCAGCCAGACCCGCCCGTCATTGCGCAGGCTTTCGCTCATCAGCGTCAGCTTGCTCTGGAAGACATCACCACTCGGAATGCAGGTGGGATGAATCTGGGTGAAGCAGGGATTGGCGAACAGTGCCCCTTTGCGGTGGGCCCTCCAGATCGCACTGGTGTTCGACTTCAGTGCATTGGTGGAGAGGAAGTAAACGTTGCTGTAACCACCGGTGCAGAGCAGAACCGACCGGGCGGTGTGTACCTCCAGCTCACCGCTCAGCAGGTGGCGCGCCACCACACCGCGGGCAACCCCATCCACGGTGATCAGTTCGAGCACGTCTCGGCGAGTGAGCAGTTGAACGCGACCCAGCTCCACCTGGCGCATCAAGGCCTGGTAAGCGCCATACAGCAATTGTTGGCCGGTCTGCCCCCGGGCATAGAAGGTGCGGCTCACAAGGGCTCCGCCAAAACTGCGGGTGGCCAGGCTGCCGCCGTATTCGCGCGCGAAAGGCACCCCCTGCGCCACGCATTGATCGATGATGTCGCTGCTGATTTCCGCCAGCCGCTGGCAGCCCGCTTCCCGGGCGCGGAAGTCGCCTCCTTTGAGGGTGTCGGCGAACAGGCGGCTGACGCTGTCGCCATCCACCGCCACAGAACGTGCTGCATTGATGCCTCCCTGGGCCGCCACTGAGTGGGCGCGGCGCGGGCTGTCGTGAAAGCTGAGCACCGTCACCCGGTAGCCCTGTTGGGCCAGAGTCGCGGCGGCGGAAGCGCCGGCCAGGCCGGTGCCCACAACGAGCACATCCATCTGCCCTTTGCGGAGGGGGCTGATCAGCGGCAGCCCCTCGCGTGTCCTTCGCCAGGCATCGGCGAGCGGACCGGCGGGGATCTTGGGATCAGGCAGTCCATTAGTCATGCCAACCCTCCGAGGGCCAGTCCCAAGCTGATCAGCAGGAAGCCTCCGCCGATCCCTGACGCCAAGAGGCCCCCAAAAAAACGGATGCTTGAGCCGTTGGCCGGGGTCAGTAGACCCAGGTTTCGGTGCGCCGCTTCCGCGCCATGAAGCAGGTGCAGGCCAATGGCGAGGCTGCCGGCGGCGTAAACCACCAGGCTGATCGGTTGCGTCAGCATCTGCTGCAGTACCTGTCGCTCCAGCCCATCGGCCGGGCGTGGCCAGCGCAGTTGCTGCAGGTGCAAGGCCAGGAATCCCAACGTAACCACTCCAGCAGCAACCTTGCCGCGGCTGGCGACTGCCTCGAGCATTTGACCGCGGCGGCTGCGCAGCGCAGCTGTGTTTCCAGCACCCAGATTCCGTAGCGTTTTGGCGACGGTGAAGCTCAGATGCACGGCTGTGGTGGCGGCCAAGCAGAATTCCAGAATGGGCAGCCATGGCTGGTGATGCAGGGCCGTGGCGTAATGCTCGAACTGCACCGGTGCGATCAGGGCGGGCAACAAACCAGCCAGATGAACCACAAGGAACAGCACCAGCAGCAACCCGCTGAGGGCCGATCCAATGCGTATGAGGGTTGGCACCTGCATCAGTCCCAGAACACAGGATTCCGACTGGGACGATACCGGCCGTAGTCGAATTCTCTCTGCATCAGGTCTTCACTGATTCCCACGTAGATCGTATTCAGGGGCATCAAAAAGCTGCTGCCGTCTTGATCTAAAGGCCCTTCCATATGGGCCCCGATGCGCTCAGCAATCAGGAACCCGAAGAACAGCAGAATTCCCGTAAGCGCTGAACCCTGGCTTTCAAATGACAGCAGCAACTGGGTTCCGAATACCCAATTGATGACGCGAATGAAGAGGTCGTAGGGCGGTGGAATCGGGGTGTTGCGGATCCGTTCGAGACCGCCAACGGCATCGGTCATGGCATTACTGATCTCCAGCAAATGCTTGCGGCCCCACTCGGTGATCCATTGATCTTCGGCCAGTTTCTGAATGCCCATCATTCGTTGCACTGAAAGGCTTCGAACTGTGCTTTCTTCTGAGAGTGCGAGCTGATCCAGCAGTTGTTGTCGCATCAGCTGTAGGTCTGGATGCCAGAAGTTGCGCAACTGAAAGTTCAATTGCCAAACGATGGCCACCTGAAGCTGCACCAACTGCTGCGTTCGTACCAGCGCCTTGTTGAAGAAGCGATCATTACGCCCTGGTTGAAACGCCAGCTCAAACTTCGGTCGCGATGAGTATTGGTGCTTCGGAATCAGGAGGTGTCTGAAGCATTGGCTGATGTAGATCCGGAACATTGGATTGTTCCCTGGAATGACGTTCTCAGTGGCCGGACCACGCTAGGTAATGATCTCTGCTTGTCCGCAAGAATGAGGACTCTATGTACAAAATAATTCTGCATTGAATCAGGTTGATTCCATGCACAACTGCTAAAAAAGCCGATGACCTGACTTGAACAGGCGACCCACGCTTTACGAAAGCGTTGCTCTACCGGCTGAGCTACATCGGCGGCAACGGCAATTTAACATTTGCTCTGAATCCGACTTGGACGTTTGTCCGATAATCAGCGCTCCAAATCTCGCCTAGATCCAGCTTTGCGGGAACGTTTGCTCAAAGAGTCACAGACCCCCTGGCGTGGGCTCAGACGGCTGGTCTGGTTCGCTCTCTTTGCCTCCGCTGGGCTCGGCTTGTTCACGATGGCTTTCCGTGCTTCCGCCGGCGGAACTGTCGACCTGTCTGATTTCGGGATCCAGGGCGGTGCTCTCCTGCTCTTCTCCGGGCTGCTCTGGTTCGACCGGAACAGAGGCGGCAGCAGCGACGGTTGATTCCGAAGGAGCTGGTGGCTTGGCGTTTTGTTCTTCATCTCCATCGGCATCATCCGCACCGATGTCTTCAGATTCGTCGTTTTGGGTCTCTGCATCGACGGTGTCCGGTGCTTTGGCCGCAGCCTCGTCATACACGTCAGCTGGCACCGGATTGATGGTTGAGCGCTCTTCGTCTGGATCTTCGTTTTTAGAAATGTCGTCGTCGCTGACATTTTCATTCCTGGTCTCTTCAGTGCTGTCGTCAGTCTCCGACTCGACTTCCACATTCATGGCCTCATCGGGCTCTTGATCGCTTGTTGGATCAATCCCTTCAGCATCAGCAGACGACTCTTCTTCAGCTTGTTCCCCTGGATCGGTGGGCCCTAGCCATTTGGGCTCAGCATCAGCAGATCCCTCAGCCGCTGCCAGGCTGATCGCTGAACCCTCTTCCTCTGGCTCTTCGTTTCCGGAGATGTTGTGGTCGCTGACGTTTTCAGTGCTGGCTTGATCAGAGCTGTCGTCCGTCTCCGACTCGACTTCCACATTCATTGCCTCATCGGCCCCTTGCTTGCTCGGCTTTACTGCAGGCTCCCGCCACTCCAGGGCGGGGAGGTTAAGCAATTGCAGGCCAAGGCTGGTGCGTTGCCTTGCAACAGCGTCAGCACGAAACGCCGAATCGGCAGCGGCAGCCGTTGCGCCCGAAGTCAACAACTGTGCAGCAGCTTGAACCAGCTGCTGCACTTGCCAGACCATCAAGGCCAGCAAAGGACTCACAAGTAGCAGGGTGACCAGGCGGGATTGCCCCGAAATTGGGGAAAACTCACTCGCCAGCACGGCTGAATCATCCAACCACCAGAGGACAGGCAGCAGGATGACTGCGGTGATTAGCACGGCGATGCGGCTGCTCAGGGCGCTGTGCGATGCACTGATGCGGAGTTGATCGCTGTTGCGGCTGGCCAGCGGCTGACGTACCAACAGCAGTGACCCCCAGTCGGCGGGGCGTCGCCACAACGCGACGGCTGGGGCCAATACCCCGACGCCCCAGATCAGAAATCGCTCCACACCAGGTACGGGGCCTGGATCCGCACCGGCCAGGACCAGGCGGATCAGGAGCAGCTCTAGAGGTATGACTCCAAGAGCCAGGCACTGAATCCAGAGCAGGGGCTCGCTGCGGGGCTGCACGATCGCTTGCGGTGTCAGGTGGTGAGTTTGCGGCGTTGGGTAACCATCTTGAAGGCTTCAATGCGATCGCCTTCTTCCCAGTTGGCGAACCGATCGGTGCCGACACCGCATTCGAAGCCCGTGGCCACTTCTTTGACGTCGTCCTTGTTGCGACGCAGGGAGTCGAGGTCGCCCTCGTAAACCACCTGTTTCCCGCGGTGCACCCGCACCCGGCAGTTGCGATGCAGCTTGCCGGTGGTGACGTAACAGCCAGCCACGGCGCTCTTGCCGATGGTGAAGACGGCGCGCACCTCGGCTTCGCCCAGGGCTTCCTCTACCAGTTCCGGTTCGAGCAGACCTTCCATCGCCATCTGGATGTCTTCCAGAAGCTTGTAGATCACGTCGTAGTCGCGTACATCCACCCCGGTGGCATCCGCGGCTTTCTTGGCGCCGGAGGCCATGGAAGTGTTGAAGCCCACGATCACTGCGCCGGAGGCGGCTGCGAGGTCTACGTCGGTTTCGGTTACCTCGCCAGGTGCCGACAGCAGCACCCGAACCTGCACCTCATCTTTGGGCAGCTGCTCGAGCGATCCGAGGATGGCTTCCACAGAGCCCTGAACGTCGGCTTTGAGAATCAGGTTGAGTTCCTTCAGCTCACCATCATTCGCCTGACCGGACATGGCTGTGAGCGAGACGCGTCGTGACGCCATCTGTTGAGCGAGACGGGTGGCACGGGCATCGGAGGCGCGATCCCCTACAACCGCCCGGGCTGATTTTTCGTCGGGGTACACCTCGAACTCATCACCGGCGGTGGGCACCTCGCTGAAGCCCAGAGCCTCCACAGCGAAGGAGGGACCAGCTTCCTTGAGGCGTTGGCGGTTGTCGTCCACCATGGCGCGCACCTTGCCCAGCACCGGACCAGCGGCGACCACGTCGCCGGTCTTAAGGGTGCCGTTCTGCACCAGCAGCGTGGCCACGGGGCCTTTGGCCTTGTCGAGGTGAGCTTCGATCACGGTGCCGCGGGCCAGACGATCCGGGTTGGCCTGCAGGTCTTCCACTTCGGTGACCAGCAGCAGCATCTCCAGCAGCTTGTCGATGTTTTCGCCCTTGATGGCGCTCACCGGCACCATCACCACATCGCCGCCCCAGTCTTCCGCTAGCAGGTTTTGCTCCGACAGCTCCTGCTTCACCCGTTCAGGCGATGAACCTTCTTTGTCAATTTTGTTGATCGCTACCACGATCGGCACTTCCGCAGCCCGGGCATGGCTGATGGCTTCCAGGGTCTGTGGCCGGACGCCGTCATCGGCGGCCACCACCAGTACAGCCACGTCGGTCACCTTGGTGCCGCGAGCTCGCATGGCGGTAAACGCTTCGTGGCCAGGAGTGTCCAGGAAGGTGAGCTTGCGCTGTTCGTTGTTGTGCTCTACCTCAACCTGATACGCACCGATGTGCTGGGTGATGCCTCCGGCCTCACCTGCAGCGACGCGGGCTTGACGGATGGCATCCAGCAGGCTGGTTTTGCCGTGGTCGACGTGGCCCATGACGGTGACCACGGGCGGACGCCGGATCAGGTGAGCCTTGTCGGCCTCTTCGATCATTTCGACGGTCTTCTTGGCCGCCTCTTCCACATCGTCCTGCAGCACAGGCACGCCGAATTCGTCGGCGACGGCCTCGATCGTGGGCATGTCCAGGGTCTGGGTGACTGTGGCGATGATCCCTTTGAAGAACAGGGATTTGATGATTTCTGAGCTTTCGACGCTCAGCATGTCCGCCAGTTCCTGCACCGTGAGGTTGTCCTCCGGCACCACGATCATTTCGGGCCGCACCTGCTTGGCTTCCCGGGCCGCCCGCAGTTCCATGGCACGCCGGCGCTGACGCTGACGGGCGGTTTCCTTCTTGCGCTTGCGCATCGCCGCCACCGGTTTTGGTGCGGTGCGCTTTTGCGATTTGGGCTTGGCGGGACGAGCCAGGCTCGCCGAGAGAACCATGTTCTCTTGTTCGCCGGCGAAGCCGCCGGTCTGTGCGGCCAGGGAATCATCGTTCTCGCCGATGATGTGTACCTTCTGGCGCTGCTTCTGCGGCGAGCGGCTGCGCAGAGCATCGAGCCGGGCGCTGTCATCCCAGTCGGGTCGACCAGGGCGCCGCTGTCCTCCAGGCCCGCCGGGACGGAAGCTGGGACGGCGGGGTGCCGAGGGAGCGTTCGGACGCGCCACAGGCGGGGTGGCCGTTCCTGCTCCCGCACCTGCTTTGGTGGGCGCATCGGGACGCCGCGGTGCCGGTGCCGCCGGTCTGCCGACAGGCTTCTGCAGCTGCATGAGCTCACCGGGAGCCACCGGTTTGCGCATTCCAGCGGGCATGCCGGGACGTCCAGGAGCTCCTGGACGGGTAGGCGCTCCAGGACGACCGCTTCCGGTGCTGCTGCCGTCGCGACGAATCGGCTTGCCGACCAGTTCGAGGGTGTTGCCGCTGCGGGGAGGCATCCCTGGGCGACTTTGCCGTGTGGGGGCTCCTGGACGGCTTGGACCACCCTGGCGTTGAGGCACGCCTGTGCCAGCAGGACGGCGGGGCACAGGTTTGCCCACTAGTTCAGGTCTGGGGGTTGGCCGTGAGGGCGCTCCGGGCTTTGTAGGAGCGCCGGCACGGGTTGGAGTGCCGGGCCGAGATGGGGCGCCAGCGCGGATGATCTGCGGCTTGGGCTGACCCTGGCCAGGGGTGGGCCGTGCTGGACTTCCAGCCCCCGCGGGCCTCGGCGCCGGGCGAGCTGGTGTAGGACGCGGCGTGGGTGCCGTGGGTTTGGCAGCAGCCTTGGGCTTGCTCACCAGTTCCGGTTTTCCCGCAGCCGGCTTGCTGACGACCTGCGGCTTGGTTGCGGCAGGCAGCGGCATGGGCTTTGCCGCAGTCGGGCGCGCTGGGACTGCAGGTGGTTTCTGAGGCGCGGCGGGCCTCGCAGGAGCTGCCGATGATTTCGCCGGGGCAGGGGCCGGCTTGCTGATCACCGGTTTGGGCGTGGCCGCTGCGGGAGGCTTCGGGGCCGCTTGTGGTTTGGCAGCCACTTGGGGCTTGGCGGCAACAGGCTTTACGACCGGTTTGCTCACCGCTGGGGTGGGTTTGCTCGGGGCGGCAGGAGCTGCTTTTTGCACCGAGAGGATGGCCTTCCCCGGTGCGGGTTTTGCAGGGGCAGCGGCAGCGGACTTCGCACCATTAGCTCCTTTTCCAAGTAGCGAACGGATCTTTCCGGCTTCAGCGTCACTGATCGAGCTGCTGTGGCTCTTCGCAGCGATCGAGAGCTTTTCAGCCGCATCCAGCACATCCTTGTTCTCAAGGCCGAGGTCCTTGGACAGCTCGTAAATTCTGACTTTGCCGCTGCTGGTCATTCAGTTCGGGTCTCCGATCGGTCCGGGCATGTAATGCCGCGGTGGCCACTCACAATGTGGGGCCAATGTTCAGTCTGCCTCAGCGGATTCACCAACGCTTTGGTTAAGCCGCTGTTTCAACACCGCAACCACTGCTTCGGGCACCTGACAACGCAGGGCTTTCTGCAGACGTTTGCGACGGGTCGCCTCCTCAAGGCAGTTCTCCTCTCGGCAGAGATAGGCCGAACGGCCCATCCCCTCGTCGAGGAGAACTCCGTCCTGATGGTCGCGGATCACCCTCCACAGTTGGCGGCGATCCAAGAGTTGGCGGCAGGCCACGCAGCGACGCAGGACGGGACGGTCACTCACCGGACCTGCTCCTGATCGGCATCGCTATCGGCTTCAACCGCTGCGTCCGTAGCTTCAACTTCGGTTTCGGTGCCGGCTTCCAACTCAGAGGACTCCTCGTCCGAGAACTCCTGCTCGGGCTGCTCCTCGCCGTACTCCTCCTCGTCTTCGGGCAGCGGATACAGCTCCCTCAGGCGTGCATCTTCTTCGGCTCGAGCGGCCTGTTCGACGGCCAGCCTTTCTTCGGCTTGCTGCTGAAGTGCTTCCTCTTCCTCCCGCTGGGATATCAGCTCCGCTACAACTGCATCCTCTGCCTCTTGGTCGTATTCGGTGGAGTTCTTGATGTCGATCTTCCAGCCGGTGAGTCGGGCGGCCAAGCGCACGTTCTGGCCTTCGCGGCCGATGGCCAGGCTCAGCTGATCGGGGGGCACCAGCACGTGGGCATGCTGGCCAACGGGATCCACCAGGCGCACCATTTCCACCCGAGCGGGGCTGAGCGAATTGGCGATGTACTGGCCCGGATCTTGGGACCAGCGGATCACGTCGATTTTTTCCCCACGCAGTTCGTTCACCACCTGCTGAATGCGAGAGCCGCGGGCGCCAATGCAGGCGCCGACGGGGTCCACCTCGCGTTCGATGCTGTCGACGGCCACTTTGGTGCGAGGACCCACTGAACGGGAGGGGGGATTGGCCTCACGGGCCACGGCCACGATTCGAACGGATCCTTCCTGGATTTCGGGAACTTCGTTTTCGAAGAGGTAAACCACCAAGCCGGCATTGGAGCGGCTTACGAACAGCTGCGGCCCCCGGCGGGGAACTTCGCTCACTTCTTTCAAGAAGACCTTGAAGGTGGCGTTGGCGCGATAGTTGTCGTTGGGCAGTTGATCGCGCCGGGGGAGTTCTGCCTCCACCTCCGGACGGCCCAGGCCTGAGCTGACCGCCATGATCACCGACTGGCGCTCGAAGCGGATCACTCGGGCCGTCAGCACCGGATCCTCCAGATCAGCGAATTCCTCCTGGATCATTCGGCGCTGCTGATCCCGCAGCTTCTGAGCCAGCACTTGCTTGGTGGTGGCGGCGGCCATGCGGCCGAAATCCTCTTTCTCCGGAGTGACATCCAGCACCACCGTGTCGCCCACCTGGGCGTCATCGGCCACCTGCACCACCTCGGCGATCGCGATCTGGTGATCTTCACTCTCGACCTCATCAACAATGATCTTGCTGGCGAGAACCCGGTAGCCCTCTTCCTCAAGGTCGAGGCCTACGTCAAAGTTGCTGAAGTACTCCTCATCAAAGGGGTCTTCGCTGATGCCGAGATACAGGGTGCGCCTGTAGCGCTCGTAGCCCTTCAGCAGGGCCTCCCGCAGGGCCGCTTCCACCACCTGGGGTGGCAGCTTCTTCTCGTCACTGATGTCGTCGATCAGGTTGCTGAGGCCGGGAAGCAGGACGAGAGCCATCGAGTTGGGTTAGGAAAAAAGTGGGAGCGGTTGCAGGGGGGTGAACGCTGGGTTCAGCTGCCTGGACTCGTGAGGCGGACACCGATCACGCAATCCCGAGGAATGCGTTTTGTTCGCCCGCGAATGTTGATCTGCAGGGTGTCGGCGTCGCGTTCAAGCAAGAGGCCCTCCAGACGTTGCTCGCTGTCGTCCTTGTCGCGGTGATTAACCTCCACGGGGAAACCGCGGAAGGTTTCAAAGTCGCGATCGCTGGACAGCTGGTCGCCGATGCCTGGGCTGCTTATCTCCAGAACATACGCGTCAGTGAGCAGGGAAGAGGCCTCAAGGACATCCCCCAACACGCTGCTGAAACCCGCGCAGTCATCGAGGCTCACATCCGCTCCATTGCTGTGGCGGATCTGCACTTCCAGAGTCATCGGGCTCATGTGGGTGAGCAGCTGAATGCCGCAAAGGGCAAAGCCTTTGCTGGCGGCCACCTCGGTGGCCAGCGTTTCGAGATCTGGAAGCAGAGGATGAGGCAACGCGAACCGAGGGCGGATGTCGGCCCGACGTGCATTTCAGTTGTGACCGATCTCCCGCAGGGAGATGCCCGTCGGACACACCATCAATGTACGGGACCGTCTACCCGCTGTCAGGTGTTGCCCAGGTCGATGGCTGGTGCATCGGGGAAAGCATCGCCCGGCTGCTCGGAGCCGCGCCCGTCGGAATCTTGATTAATGCACAGGCGCCGGCGCTCCGGATCGGTTGCGTACTGACAGACGCGACTCCAGAGTTTGCTGCGGCTGCCCTGGGGACCATTGCTGAACGTCACCACATCCGGAAGGCCTGGCGGGTCTTCGATCACGACCTGGCAGAGCTCACAGCGTTGTGAAGCGGCGGATTCGCTCAAGAGTGAAGCTCACAGACAGATCGACACTAAGTAGTGGACTGAAGACCCGCTGTGCGATCAGTTGCAGCCCTGAACGGAGATCCGGTAGCTAAATCCACTGACTGCTGGATCGTTGTTGGCGCCGATGCCGTCATTCACCGACTTCGCCACCCGGTAGTCCACCTTGCGGCGCTTGGCCTGAATCCGAATCTGTTCAAGAACATCAACCCTGAGGCTCTCGTAGCCGGCATCCGTTTTGTGAAAGGGCGGCTTGACCTCCTCAAAGATCACCGCTTTGAGCTTTGTGCTCTCCACTGAGGCGTTAGGGGTGAGGCCAACAGGGCCAGCCAGGACAAGCAGGGCTGCCGCTGGAGCCAGAAGTACACGCATGTGAGAACTGCGTTCGCTGATTGGTTAGCGGCAATTGCCAACTTCTCCGTGCATCGCAAAAGGCGTTGTGAGATTGCATGCGATTTGGACCAAGGCCCGTTTCTATTGCTGGATCGAATAAAAAGAAGGCAATTCACAGGTTTTGTGTTGCGGTACGCCCTGCGTCAACTCTTGGCCGTGTTGGTGGCCGTAGCAGTCCTGGTAGGTGCTGGACCGTCCGTCCAGGCTCTGGAGCACAGTTTTGTGGCCGATGCCGTTCAGCGGGTGGCCCCGGCTGTGGTTCGGATCGACACCGAACGCACCGTGGAACGTCAGCCGTTTGACCCCACGCTGCTCGATCCCCTGCTGCGAGACTTGCTGGGGGACCCTCCCGCGGGACCGGAACGGGAACGGGGCCAAGGCTCCGGTGTGGTGATTGATGCCAAGGGGCTTGTGCTTACCAACGCCCATGTGGTGGATCGGGTTGAGTCCGTCAGCGTCACCCTGGCCGATGGGGAACAGCGCGATGGCCAGGTGGTGGGCACCGATGCAGTGACGGATCTTGCCCTGGTGCGTCTCGAAGGCGATCAACTGCCGCCACGGGCGCCCTTGGGTGATTCGGAAGCCATGCAGGTGGGCGATTGGGCGATCGCCCTCGGTACCCCATTCGGATTGGAACGCACGGTGACGCTGGGCATCGTCAGCAGCCTGCACCGCAACATCAACAGTCTTGGCTTCGCCGACAAACGGCTGGAACTGATTCAGACCGACGCCGCCATCAATCCCGGTAATTCCGGCGGGCCATTGGTCAATGGTGATGGCCAGGTGATTGGTATCAACACTCTGGTGCGGTCGGGCCCTGGGGCCGGCCTGGGTTTTGCCATCCCGATCAACCTGGCCCGACGGGTGGCCGCTCAGCTGCAGCAGCAGGGTGAGGTGGTGCATCCCTACATCGGTCTGCAGCTTGTTGCTCTTACACCGCGCATCGCGCGCGATCACAACAAGGACCCCAATGCGCTTGTGCAGCTGCCAGAACGCAGCGGTGCCCTGGTGCAAGCCGTGCTTCCCGACGGCCCGGCCGAAAAAGCAGGACTCCGTCGCGGCGATCTGTTGATCACCGTGGAAGAGCGCGACATTCCCGACCCTCAGGCGCTGCTCGAGGTGGTGGATTCCGCCGCTATCGATGTTCCCCTGCCCTTGAAAGTGCTACGGGCGGGCCGCGAGCTGACCCTTTCCGTCAAACCGGAGCCCCTGCCTGGGATGGCCTGAAACCCTTGCTACGGTCGCGCCCTAAGGACGTGACCTGATGGCTGATCTTCAGACCCAGATGAAACAGGCGGTGGCTGATGCCGCTGTTGAACAGATCAAGGACGGCATGGTGCTGGGTCTGGGATCAGGCTCCACCGCAGCGTTGATGATTCAGGGCCTGGGGGCCAAACTCGCCAGTGGCGAACTTAAAGACATCGTTGGAGTAACCACCTCTTTTCAAGGAGAGGTGCTGGCCGCGGAGCTCAACATCCCCTTGCTCAGCCTCAACGCCGTCAGCCGGATTGATTTGGCCATCGATGGTGCCGACGAAGTCGACCCTGGCTTCCAACTGATCAAGGGCGGTGGCGCTTGCCATGTGCAGGAAAAACTCGTGGCGGCACGGGCAGATCGTTTTGTTGTGGTGGTGGATTCCACCAAACTGGTGGACCGTCTCAACCTCGGTTTTCTGCTGCCGGTGGAAGTGCTGCCCGGGGCCTGGCGCCAAGTGAAGCAGCAGCTGGAAGCCCTCGGGGGCAGCGCTGAGCTGCGCATGGCCCAGCGCAAGGCCGGTCCCGTGGTCACCGATCAGGGCAACCTTGTGCTGGACGCCAAACTCGAAGGCGGCATCGCCGATCCAGTGGCTCTGGAACAGACCATCAACAACATCCCCGGTGTGTTGGAGAACGGCCTGTTCGTCAACATCACCGATGAGGTTTTGGTCGGCGAGATTGCCGATGGTGTGGCTGGTGTCCGCAGCCTGGAGCAGCGCCTCAGCTGAGGCGCCGCCGCACTGATTCAGCGTGGCTGTGCAGGCCTTCACTGGTGGCCAGTTCCTGCACAGCTGAACCCGTTGCTTCCAGTGCAGCCCGGTTGAAACCGATCAGCGAGGTGTGACGCATGAAGGTCTCAACGCTCAAGGCCCCGCTGAAGCGCGCAGCTCCACAGGTCGGCAGTGTGTGGTTCGGGCCTGCCAGGTAATCCCCCACAGCTTCTGGGGACCAAGGACCCAGGAAAATGGCCCCGGCGTTCTGAATGCGATCCGCCAGGGGTTCGGGCCGCTCTACCAGCAGCTCCAGGTGTTCGGGGGCGAAGCTATCGCTGAGGCGGGCACAGCTCTCGAGGTCGTCGCAGACCACCACCAGCCCCCAGTCCCTTAGAGCGGCTTCGCAGATCTCCTGGCGGGGATGATTGGCCAGTTGTTCGGCCACCGCAGCGTTGATCCGGTCGGCCAATGCAGGGTCGGTGGTAATCAGCACCGCCGCCGCCAGGGGGTCGTGCTCCGCCTGCGCCAATAGATCTGCCGCCACCTGGTCGGGCTTGGCGGAGTGGTCCGCGATCACCAGAACTTCGCTCGGTCCCGCCAGGGAATCGATGGCCACCTGGCCGTACACCGCTTGTTTCGCCAGGGTCACATAAAGGTTGCCGGGGCCACTAATCACATCCACCTTGGGCACGCTTTCGCTGCCGTAGGCCATCGCGGCGACAGCCTGGGCACCTCCGAGGCGGAACACCGTTTTCACGCCAGCGAGGTAAGCCGCTGCCAGCACCACGGGGTTAACTGCCCCACTCCGTCCGGCGGGGGAGCAGATCACCACGTCCTTCACGCCGGCGACCCGAGCTGGCACCGCATTCATCAGCACGGTGCTGGGGTAGGCCGCTCGTCCTCCGGGCACGTACAGACCGGCCCGTTCCACCGGTCGCCAACGCCGCCCGAGCTGTTCGCCGTGGGGGCCTGTCACCGCCAGATCGGCGGGACGCTGGCGTTGGTGGAAGTCGGTGATGCGGCGATGGGCCAGCTCCAGGGCGTCCCGCAGGTTGGTCGGCAGCGAATTCCAGGCCTGTTCGAGGGCCTCGGGGGAAACCACCATCGGTTCTGGACGGAAGCCATCGAACCGTTCGGTGAAATCGGCAATGGCCGTATCGCCGCGGTCGCGAACCGCCGCAAGAATGGTTTCAACCCGCTCACGGGCTTCACCTTGCTGGGTTTGTGTGGTGCGGCGGGATAACCGTTGCAGTTCTGTCTGGGCCTGTTCCAGATCCCGCACGATGCGAAGGGGAGCAACGGCCGGTTGGCTCACAGACAAAGGGACGGTGGGAGATTTCGGTCAAGTTAGGACTCCACAACGCAGGGAAGGGGTCCTGTCAAGGAGTAACGTGTTGGATTGTTCGCAATGTTGAAGCCTCAGTGGCCAATAACAAGTCAGCCAAGAAGCGGATTGAGATTGCTGAGCGCAACCGTCTGCGCAACCGCACCTACAAGTCGTCGATGCGCACCCTGATGAAGCGCTGCTTCGTCGCTTGTGATGCCTACAGCGCGACCCCTGGTGATGAAGCCAAGGCCAGCGTGCAGACCTATATGCGTGCCGCCTTCAGCAAGATTGACAAGGCCGTGAAAGTTGGTGTGCTGCACCGCAACAACGGCGCCAATCAGAAGTCCCGCCTCAGCGCGGCCGTGCGCAAGGTGCTCGAGCCCGCCAGCTGATTCGGTTCCAACCGGCAGAATGGGTCGAAAGCGCGTTTCGGCCCAGCTGTGTCCCCCACCCCGACGTTGATAGACAGCCACTGTCACATCGTCTTTCGCAACTTTGACGACGACCTCGATGAGGTGGCCTCACGCTGGCGTATGGCTGGGGTCGGTGCTCTGCTGCACGCCTGCGTTGAACCCTCTGAAATTCCGGCGATCCGCGCCTTGGCTGATCGGTTTCCCGAGATGCGCTATTCCGTCGGCGTCCATCCACTGGACACCGAGCATTGGCGGGATGACACGGTGGCTGTGCTGCGTCGGGCGGCCCTCGAGGATGATCGGGTGGTCGCCATCGGTGAACTCGGACTCGATCTCTTCCGTGACAAGAATCTGGAGGAGCAGCTTGCTGTGCTGCGTCCTCAATTGGACCTAGCGGTGGAGTTGAACCTGCCGGTGATCATTCACTGCCGGGATGCCGCCGAGCCGATGCTGGAGGAACTGCGGGCCCGCAAGGCGCAGGACAATTGCCCTGGAGGGGTGATGCACTGCTGGGGCGGCACCCCTGATGAAATGCACCACTTTCTCGACCTCGGCTTTTACATCAGCTTCAGTGGCACTGTCACCTTCCCCAAGGCGGAGCCCACCCACGACTGTGCCCGTCAGGTGCCGGAGGATCGTTTCTTGGTGGAAACAGATTGCCCTTTTCTGGCCCCTGTGCCCCGCCGCGGCAAGCGCAACGAGCCGGCCTTTGTGGCCTCCGTTGCAACGCGGGTGGCCGAGCTCCGCGGCGTGGATCTCGACAGCGTGGCCTGCAGTAGCACCGCCAACGCCCGGCGTTTGTTCGGACTCCCTTAACTGGGGTTTCGGGAGTGTCGTGTCCATATGTAAGATGTTGTATTGGCTGGCCATGCGCAGGATTCCTTCTTGTGCGTGGTGCCTGAAGCGTCCATTTCCTTCCGGTGCATTTGTCGTCGTCAGCTGATCTGACCCGCGATTTCTGAACAGCAACAGCGGCGCTGTCGGTTCCGTCCTGGAAACCGTCAGTGCCGCTGTTGTGTCGAATCGTCTTGTCGGGTGAGCTTGTGCCGCCAATCCAGTCCTCCCCAGTCCCTTCGTCCTCTCTGCCGGTCCCCGCATGAGCAGCAGCGCGATTCAGGTCGCCAAGACCGCCACCTACCTTCCTGATCTGGTGGAGGTGCAGCGGGCCAGCTTTAAGTGGTTTTTGGATCAAGGTCTGATCGAGGAGCTGGAAAGCTTCTCTCCGATCACGGATTACACTGGAAAGCTGGAGCTGCACTTCATCGGTAGCGAGTACCGGCTGAAGCGCCCTCGCCATGATGTGGAAGAGGCCAAGCGTCGCGATGCGACCTTCGCTTCGCAGATGTATGTGACCTGCCGCCTGGTCAATAAAGAGACCGGTGAGATCAAGGAGCAGGAGGTTTTCATCGGCGAATTGCCGCTGATGACCGAGCGCGGCACGTTCATCATCAACGGCGCTGAGCGCGTGATCGTGAACCAGATCGTGCGTAGCCCGGGTGTCTATTTCAAGGATGAAATGGACAAGAACGGCCGGCGTACCTACAACGCCAGCGTCATCCCCAACCGGGGTGCCTGGCTGAAGTTTGAGACAGATAAGAACGACTTGCTCCACGTACGTGTGGACAAAACCCGCAAGATCAACGCGCACGTGCTCATGCGTGCCATGGGTCTGTCCGACAACGACGTGCTCGACAAGCTGCGTCATCCCGAGTTCTACAAGAAGTCGATTGATGCCGCGAACGACGAGGGCATCAGCTCGGAAGACCAGGCGCTGCTTGAGCTTTACAAGAAACTCCGTCCAGGTGAACCTCCCTCAGTGAGTGGTGGTCAGCAGCTGCTGCAGACCCGTTTCTTCGATCCCAAGCGCTACGACCTCGGTCGGGTCGGCCGCTACAAGATCAACAAGAAGCTCCGTCTCACCATCCCCGACACGGTGCGCACCCTCACCCATGAGGACGTGCTCTCCACCCTCGATTACCTGATCAACCTGGAGCTTGATGTCGGCGGCGCCAGCCTCGATGACATCGACCACCTCGGCAACCGCCGCGTGCGTTCCGTGGGTGAACTCCTGCAGAACCAGGTTCGTGTGGGTCTGAACCGTCTCGAGAGGATCATCAAGGAACGGATGACCGTCGGAGAAACCGATTCGTTGACCCCAGCACAGTTGGTCAATCCCAAGCCCCTCGTGGCGGCGATCAAGGAGTTCTTCGGCTCCAGCCAGCTGAGCCAGTTCATGGACCAGACGAACCCTCTTGCTGAGCTCACCCACAAGCGCCGCATCTCGGCTCTTGGACCCGGTGGTCTCACCCGTGAGCGTGCAGGCTTCGCCGTCCGTGACATTCACCCCTCCCACTACGGACGTCTCTGCCCGATTGAGACGCCGGAAGGTCCCAACGCCGGTCTGATCAACTCCCTGGCCACCCACGCCCGGGTCAACGAGTACGGCTTCATCGAAACTCCGTTCTGGAAGGTCGAGAACGGTGTCGTCCTGAAGGATGGCGATCCGATCTACCTGTCTGCAGACCGGGAAGACGAAGTGCGCGTTGCCCCTGGTGATGTGGCCACCGAGGACGACGGCAGGATCACGGCCGATCTGATTCCTGTGCGTTACCGCCAGGATTTCGAGAAGGTCCCCCCTGAGCAGGTCGACTACGTCGCACTCTCACCTGTTCAGGTGATCTCCGTGGCAACGTCCCTAATCCCCTTCCTGGAGCACGACGACGCCAACCGCGCCCTGATGGGCTCCAACATGCAGCGTCAGGCTGTGCCGTTGCTGCGCCCCGAGCGTGCCCTGGTGGGCACCGGCCTGGAAACCCAGGTAGCCCGCGACTCCGGCATGGTGCCGATTTCCCGGGTGAACGGCACTGTCACCTATGTGGATGCCAATGCCATCGTTGTTCAGGACGAGGACGGCAACGACCACACCCATTTCCTGCAGAAGTATCAGCGCTCCAACCAGGACACCTGCCTGAACCAGCGCCCGATCGTTCGCTGTGGCGATCCGGTGATCGTCGGTCAGGTGATGGCGGATGGCTCGGCCTGTGAAGGCGGTGAGATCGCCCTGGGTCAGAACGTTCTGATCGCTTACATGCCCTGGGAGGGTTACAACTACGAGGACGCGCTGCTGGTCAGCGAGCGTCTGGTCACTGACGACCTCTACACCTCGGTTCACATCGAGAAGTACGAGATCGAAGCGCGTCAGACCAAGCTCGGACCCGAGGAAATCACCCGCGAGATTCCCAACGTCGCTGAGGAAAGTCTCGGCAACCTCGACGAGATGGGCATCATCCGCGTTGGTGCTTTCGTTGAAAGCGGCGACATCCTCGTCGGCAAGGTGACGCCCAAGGGCGAATCCGATCAGCCACCCGAAGAAAAGCTGCTTCGCGCGATCTTTGGTGAGAAGGCCCGCGATGTGCGCGATAACTCCTTGCGTGTGCCCGGCACCGAGCGTGGCCGCGTTGTGGATGTGCGCATTTACACCCGTGAACAGGGTGATGAGCTGCCCCCCGGCGCGAACATGGTGGTGCGGGTTTATGTGGCCCAGCGCCGCAAGATCCAGGTCGGCGACAAGATGGCCGGCCGCCACGGCAACAAAGGCATCATTAGCCGCATCCTTCCCCGGGAGGACATGCCCTATCTGCCCGACGGCACCCCGGTCGACATCGTGCTCAACCCCCTGGGTGTGCCGAGCCGGATGAATGTGGGTCAGGTATTCGAGTTGCTGATGGGTTGGGCGGCGTCCAACCTGGACTGCCGCGTGCGCATCGTTCCCTTCGATGAGATGTACGGGGCTGAGAAGTCCCAGCAGACCGTCGAGACCTTCCTCAAGGAAGCCGCCAAGCAGCCCGGCAAGGGTTGGGTGTACGACCCTGAGGATCCCGGCAAGCTGCAGTTGCGTGATGGTCGTACCGGTCTTCCCTTCGATCAGCCCGTGGCCGTGGGCTATTCCCACTTCCTCAAGCTGGTTCACCTGGTGGACGACAAGATCCACGCCCGTTCCACTGGCCCCTACTCCTTGGTCACCCAGCAGCCCCTGGGCGGTAAGGCACAGCAAGGCGGTCAGCGTCTGGGTGAGATGGAGGTGTGGGCACTCGAGGCCTATGGCGCCGCTTACACCCTGCAGGAACTGCTCACGGTCAAGTCCGACGACATGCAGGGCCGCAACGAGGCCCTCAACGCCATCGTCAAAGGCAAGCCGATCCCCCGCCCCGGTACGCCGGAATCCTTCAAGGTGCTGATGCGCGAGCTTCAGTCCCTGGGTCTAGACATCGCCGTCTACACCGATGAAGGCAAGGAAGTGGACCTGATGCAGGACGTGAACCCACGTCGCAGCACCCCCAGTAGGCCCACCTACGAATCCCTCGGCGTCGCGGATTACGACGAGGACTGACGGATCAACGAACGAACCGATTCCCCGCTCCTTCTTCCTTAACCGTCAATGACCAACAGCAACCTCCGCACCGAGAACCACTTCGATTACGTCAAAATCACCCTCGCATCACCCGATCGGGTGATGGAGTGGGGACAGCGCACCCTGCCCAACGGCCAGGTTGTCGGTGAGGTCACCAAGCCGGAGACCATCAACTACCGCACCCTCAAGCCCGAGATGGACGGGCTGTTCTGCGAAAAGATTTTTGGCCCTTCCAAAGACTGGGAATGCCATTGCGGTAAGTACAAACGGGTGCGTCACCGGGGCATCGTTTGTGAACGCTGCGGTGTGGAGGTCACCGAGAGCCGCGTGCGTCGTCACCGCATGGGCTTCATCAAGCTGGCTGCACCGGTTTCCCACGTCTGGTACCTGAAAGGGATCCCCAGCTACGTAGCCATCTTGTTGGACATGCCCCTTCGGGATGTTGAGCAGATCGTTTACTTCAACTGCTACGTGGTGCTGGATCCCGGCGACCACAAGGACCTGAAGTACAAGCAGCTGCTCACAGAAGACGAATGGCTGGAGATTGAAGACGAGATCTACGCCGAAGATTCCGAGATCGAGAACGAGCCCGTAGTGGGTATTGGTGCAGAGGCCCTCAAGCAACTGCTGGAAGATCTCACCCTCGACGAAGTGGCTGAGCAGCTGCGTGAGGAGATCAACGGCAGCAAGGGTCAGAAGCGCGCCAAGTTGATCAAGCGTCTGCGCGTGATCGACAACTTCATCGCCACCAACGCCCGTCCCGAGTGGATGGTGCTGGATGTGATCCCGGTGATTCCGCCTGATCTGCGTCCGATGGTGCAGCTTGATGGCGGTCGCTTTGCCACCAGTGATCTCAACGATCTCTACCGGCGGGTGATCAACCGCAACAACCGTCTGGCAAGGCTCCAGGAAATCCTGGCCCCTGAAATCATCGTCCGCAACGAGAAGCGGATGCTGCAGGAGGCCGTCGATGCACTGATCGACAACGGCCGTCGCGGTCGCACCGTGGTGGGTGCCAACAACCGTCCGCTCAAGTCACTGAGCGACATCATCGAAGGCAAGCAGGGCCGCTTCCGTCAGAACCTGTTGGGTAAACGGGTCGACTACTCCGGTCGTTCCGTGATCGTGGTGGGTCCGAAGTTGAAGATGCACCAGTGCGGTCTGCCCAAGGAGATGGCGATTGAGCTGTTCCAGCCCTTCGTGATCCACCGCCTGATCCGCCAGAACATCGTCAACAACATCAAGGCGGCCAAGAAGCTTATCCAGCGGGCCGACGATGAAGTGATGCAGGTGCTGCAGGAGGTGATCGACGGTCACCCGATCCTGCTGAACCGTGCTCCAACCCTGCATCGTCTCGGCATCCAGGCCTTCGAACCCAAGTTGGTGGATGGTCGCGCTATTCAGCTGCACCCACTGGTCTGTCCAGCCTTCAACGCTGACTTTGATGGTGACCAGATGGCCGTTCACGTGCCTCTGGCCATCGAGGCTCAGACCGAAGCACGCATGCTGATGTTGGCCAGCAACAACATCCTGTCGCCCGCCACAGGCGAGCCGATAATCACCCCGTCTCAGGACATGGTGCTCGGCTCTTACTACCTGACAGCGCTTCAACCTGGTGCCACCAAGCCCGACTTCGGCGATCGAAGCTGCACCTTCGCGGGTCTGGAGGATGTCATCCACGCCTTCGAGGACACCCGAATTGGGCTGCATGACTGGGTTTGGGTCCGCTTCAACGGTGAAGTTCAGGACGATGACGAGCTGGATGCGCCCAGCAAGAGCGAATCCCTCAGCGATGGCACGCGCATCGAAGAGTGGAGCTTCCGCCGCGATCGCTTCGATGAAGACGGTGCCTTGATCAGCCGCTACATCCTCACCACCGTGGGCCGCGTGGTGATGAATCACACAATCATCGACGCGGTGGCCGCCGCCTGAATCGAGCCAGACGCCCTTTTCTTCCATTCCTGATCCGCGCGCAGCCATGACCTCGTCCTCGAAATCCCGAAAGTCCAAATCCACCAAAGCTTCCAAGGCCGCCAAGGAAGCTCCTGTGAGCGCATCCCGCCCCCTCTCCAAGACCCCGCCACCGTTCCGCAATCAGATCATTGACAAGCGGGCCCTCAAACAGCTCGTTGCTTGGTCTTACAAAAACCACGGCACGGCGGTGACGTCGTCCATGGCCGACAACCTCAAGGATCTCGGCTTCAAGTACGCCACCCAGGCGGCTGTGTCGATCTCCGTCGACGACCTCAAGGTTCCCGAGGCGAAGAAGGATCTCCTGGGCCAGGCCGAGGAACAGATCACGGCTACCGAAGAGCGTTATCGCCTGGGTGAAATCACCGAGGTGGAGCGTCACACCAAGGTGATCGACACCTGGACCGAGACCAACGAACGTCTGGTGGATGCCGTCAAAAAGAATTTTGACGAGAACGCACCGCTGAACTCGGTGTGGATGATGGCCAACTCCGGTGCCCGGGGAAACATGTCCCAGGTGCGTCAGCTGGTGGGCATGCGCGGCCTGATGGCCAACCCGCAGGGCGAAATCATTGACCTTCCGATCCGTACCAACTTCCGTGAGGGTCTGACCGTCACCGAGTACGTCATTTCTTCCTACGGCGCCCGCAAGGGTCTGGTGGATACGGCGCTGCGCACCGCTGATTCGGGCTACCTCACCCGTCGTCTGGTGGACGTTGCTCAGGATGTGATCGTCCGTGAGGACGACTGCGGCACAACCCGCCACATCGTGGTGGAGGCCGAGGATGGCAAATTCGGCAGCCGGCTTGTGGGTCGCCTGACCGCCGCCCAGGTGGTGAATGCCGATGGTGAGGTGCTGGCCGAGCGCGACACCGAAATCGATCCGCCTCTGTCCAAGGCTTTTGAGGCCGCTGGGGTGAAGGCTGTGAGTGTGCGTTCGCCGCTCACCTGCGAAGCCAACCGTTCCGTTTGCCGTAAGTGCTACGGCTGGGCACTGGCTCACAACGAACTGGTCGACCTAGGTGAAGCCGTCGGCATCATCGCGGCCCAGTCGATCGGTGAGCCTGGAACCCAGCTCACCATGCGGACCTTCCACACCGGTGGTGTGTCCACCGCTGAAACCGGGGTGGTCCGCTCCAAAGTGGCGGGTGCCGTCGAGTTCGGTAGCAAGGCGCGCGTGCGTCCCTACCGCACACCCCATGGTGTGAACGCTCAACAGGCTGAGGTTGATTTCAATCTCACGATCAAGCCGTCCGGCAAGGGCAAGGCTCAGAAGATCGAGATCACCAACGGCTCACTGCTGTTCGTCGACAACGGTGCTGACATCGATGCAGACGTCACGGTGGCTCAGATCGCTGCTGGTGCGGTCAAGAAGAGTGTGGAGAAGGCCACCAAGGACGTGATCTGCGACCTGGCCGGTCAGGTGCGCTACGAGGAGGCGATCCAGCCCCGTGAGGTCACCGACCGCCAGGGCAACATCACCCTGAAGGCCCAGCGCCTCGGTCGGATGTGGGTGCTGTCGGGTGATGTGTACAACCTGCCGCCCAACGCCCAGCCTGTGGTCAGCGGTGAAACTCAGGTCACTGAGGGTCAGGTGCTGGCCGAAGCCAGCCAGCGCAGTGAGTACGGCGGTGAAGTCCGCCTACGCGATTCCATCGGTGATTCCCGCGAGGTGCAGATTGTCACCACGGCGATGACCCTCAAGGACTTCAAATTGCTAGAGGAGTCCACCCACTCGGGTGAGATCTGGAATCTCGAGGCCAAGGACGGCACCCGTTACCGCCTCAACACCATCCCCGGCAGCAAGATCGGTTCCGGTGAGGTCATCGCTGAACTGGCGGATGACCGCTTCCGCACAGGCACAGGTGGTCTGGTGAAGTTCGCCCCTGGTTTGGCAATCAAGAAGGCCCGTTCTGCCAAGAACGGCTACGAGGTCAACAAGGGCGGCACCCTTCTTTGGATCCCCCAGGAGACCCATGAAATCAACAAGGACATTTCCCTGTTGATGATCACCGATGGTCAGTGGATCGAGGCCGGCACCGAGGTTGTTAAAGACATCTTCAGCCAGACCGCGGGCATCGTCACCGTCACCCAGAAGAACGACATCCTCCGCGAAATCATCGTCCGCAGTGGTGAGTTCCACCTCTGCACCGATGCCAAGGCGTTGGAGCGCTTCGAGGGTGATGGCCAGATGGTTAATCCCGGCGAGGACGTCGCCAAGGGATTGTCCGTCGACACGATGAAGTACGTGCAGACGGTGGAGACCCCCGAAGGCAAGGGTCTGCTGCTGCGTCCCGTTGAGGAGTACACCATTCCCAACGAGGCCCAGCTGCCTGAGCTTTCCCATGTGAAGCAGGCCAATGGCCCTCACCTCGGCATCAAGGCCACCCAGCGTCTGGCGTTCAAGGACAACGAACTGATCAAGTCCGTTGAAGGTGTGGAGTTGCTTAAGACCCAGCTGCTGCTCGAGACCTTCGACACCACCCCGCAGATGACGGTGGATGTGGAGAAGGCCCCCGACAAGCGGGCCAAGACCATTTCCCGTCTGCGCCTCGTGATCCTCGAGTCGATCTTGGTGCGTCGCGACACCATGTCTGACTCCAGCCACGGCTCAACCCATACCGAGCTGCAGGTCGAAGATGGCGTGTCAGTGAAAGCTGGCGATGTCGTCGCCACCACTCAGATCCTCTGCAAGCAGGCAGGTCTGGCGCAGTTGCCGGAAGCCACCGAAGCTGACCCGGTGCGTCGGATGATCGTGGAGCGCCCCGAAGACACCACCACCCTGAGCACCTCCGGCAAGCCAGTGGTGAGCGTCGGTCAGCGGATTGTGGATGGCGATGCCCTTGCTGAGGGCGAGATCGCCAACTGCTGTGGTGAGATCGAGGCTGTCAGCGGCAACAGCGTCACCCTCCGCCTCGGACGTCCCTACATGGTGTCTCCCGATTCCGTCCTGCACGTGCGCGATGGGGATTTGGTGCAGCGGGGTGATGGCCTGGCCCTGCTGGTGTTCGAACGCCAAAAGACCGGTGACATCGTTCAGGGTCTGCCACGAATTGAGGAATTGCTGGAGGCCCGTCGCCCCCGTGAATCCGCGATTCTCTGCAAGAAGCCCGGCACCGTTGAGATCAAGCAGGGTGAAGACGATGACTCCCTCGCCGTCAACGTGATCGAATCCGATGACGCCATCGGTGAATACCCGATCCTGCTTGGCCGCAACATCATGGTGAGCGATGGCCAGCAGGTCACTGCCGGTGAATTGCTGACCGATGGCCCGATCAACCCCCACGAGTTGCTCGAGTGCTATTTCGAGGATCTGCGCAGCCGCAAGCCTCTGATGGATGCCGCTCAAGAGGCGATTGCCAACCTGCAGCACCGTCTGGTGACTGAGGTTCAGAACGTCTACAAGTCCCAAGGCGTCTCGATTGACGACAAGCACATCGAAGTGATCGTCCGTCAGATGACCAGCAAGGTGCGGGTCGAGGATGCCGGTGACACCACCCTGTTGCCGGGTGAGCTGATCGAACTGCGTCAGGTGGAAGACACCAACCAGGCCATGGCGATCACCGGTGGTGCTCCCGCCGAGTTCACCCCGGTTCTGCTGGGTATCACCAAGGCATCGCTCAACACTGACAGCTTCATCTCCGCCGCCTCCTTCCAGGAGACGACCCGGGTGCTCACCGAAGCCGCCATCGAGGGCAAGAGCGACTGGCTCCGCGGCCTCAAGGAGAACGTGATCATCGGTCGCCTGATTCCTGCAGGTACCGGCTTCAGTGGCTTCGAAGAGGAGCTGCAGAAGGAGGCTGGCCCTCACCCCGACATCCTTTCGGAGGATCCGGCCGGCTACCGCCGCATGCAGAACCTGCGTCCCGACTACACCGTCGACATGCCCCCTGCAGCCAGCGCCAGTGCGGTGCTGGATGACCCCAGTGACGCCGACCTCGAGGCCACCCGCACCCGCCATAACATCGACCCGTCGGCGAGCAATTTCGCCGCGTTTACTCGTCCGGACGCGGACAATGAGCTGAAGGAAGAGCAGGTGGTCGATGCTGAAGCCGTTGAGGGTCTTCAGGAAGAGGGCCTGCTCTCTGACGAATGAGTTCCGCTCAAACGTTCACCATTGCAGCCCCTTCCATGTTTGAGCCCACTGAGATTCCCAAGAGACGCCTGCCCAAATATGGGTTCCACACCCATACCGAGCGGCTGAATGGACGTTTGGCCATGCTTGGCTTCATCGCCCTGATGGCGGTGGAGATCAAGCTGGGCCATGGTCTGCTGATCTGGTGACCCAGGCTCTGCTGGGTCGCAGCGCGGCCGAGCTGCAGGACTGGGCCGTCGCCCAGGGGCAAAAGCCGTTCCGTGGCCGTCAGCTCCATGACTGGATCTATGCCAAGGGGGCTCGATCCTTGGCCGACATCACGGTTTTCCCCAAGACCTGGCGTGCCTCCTTGTTGGAGGGCGGCATTGATGTGGGCCGACTGAAGGAAGTGCATCGTTCGGTGGCCACGGATGCCACAACCAAATTGCTGCTCTCCACAGAGGACGGCGAAACCATTGAAACTGTCGGTATTCCCACCGACCAACGGCTCACCGTCTGTGTGTCCAGCCAGGTGGGTTGTCCCATGGCCTGCCGCTTTTGCGCTACCGGTAAAGGAGGCCTGCAGCGTTCACTCCAGACCCACGAAATCGTGGATCAGGTGCTGAGTGTGCGTGAGGCGATGGACCGTCGTCCCTCCCACATCGTGTTCATGGGCATGGGCGAGCCCCTGCTCAACAGCAGCGCTGTCCTAGAGGCGATTCGCTGCCTCAATGATGACCTTGGTATCGGCCAAAGGCGCATCACCGTCAGCACGGTGGGTGTTCCGAAAACCCTGCCGCAACTGGCAGAGCTGGCCATGCAGCGGTTGGGCCGCGCCCAGTTCACCCTGGCGGTGAGTCTCCATGCCCCCAACCAGCGGCTGCGCGAGGAGCTGATTCCCACAGCCCATGCCTACCCCTATGACGCCCTGCTTGAGGATTGCCGTCACTATTTGGATGTGACCGGTCGGCGGGTGAGTTTTGAGTACATCCTTTTGGGTGAACTCAACGATCAGCCAGAGCACGCCGCAGAGCTGGCGGATCGCGTTGGCGGTTTCCAGAGCCACGTGAACCTGATCGCCTACAACCCGATTGAGGAGGAGGAGTTCAAGCGACCGACGCCGCAGCGGATTGAGGCGTTTCGTCGTGTTCTGGAGCGACGCGGTGTCGCCGTGAGTCTGAGGGCAAGCCGGGGGCTGGATCAAAATGCGGCTTGCGGTCAGCTCCGGCGTCAGCAGATGGCTCCCAATTCATCGGGGAACTAAAGGTCTGCGAATGACAGCAATCGATTGGCTGCTTCTCGCTTCTTACCTCGTTCTCACCCTGGTGCTGGGGTTGTGGCTAGCCCGCCGCAATAGTGGCGAAGCGGATTATTTCGTGGCTGGCCGTCGTCTGAACGGTTGGTTGGCCGGCGCCTCGATGGCGGCGACCACCTTCTCTATCGACACGCCGCTCTACGTCGCCGGCCTGGTGGGTGCCCGCGGCCTGGCGGGCAACTGGGAGTGGTGGAGTTTTGGTTTGGCCCATGTGGCGATGGCGGTTGTCTTCGCACCCCTCTGGCGCCGCAGCGGTGTGCTCACCGACGCCGCCTTTACCGAGTTGCGCTACGGCGGAGCGGCGGCGGCTTGGTTGCGCGGTATCAAGGCTTTCCTGTTGGCCGTGCCGGTGAACTGCATCGGCATCGGGTATGCCTTCCTCGCCCTCCGCAAGGTGGTGGAAGCCCTGGGCCTGGTGTCGGGTCAACCTGCTGCACTGGGACTGACGGACACGGTCTGGTTGTTGATGGTCGTGGCCCTGCTCGTGATGAGTTACACCGTGGCTGGTGGGCTCTGGGCTGTCGTGGTGACCGATCTGGTCCAGCTCGTGCTGGCGTTGGCGGGTGCCGTAGCTGTGGCCGCGGCTGCCCTCCATGCCGCAGGAGGGATGACGGCGCTGTTGGAGCAACTGCAGGCGCTGCAGCGGCCAGAGCTGCTGTCCCTGGTGCCCTGGACCTGGGATGACTCGGGCTTCCGCTGGTTGCAGGGCAGTGGCATCAGCATCCCGATGTTCACGGCTTACATCGCTGTGCAGTGGTGGAGTTTTCGTCGTAGCGATGGTGGCGGCGAGTTCATCCAGCGGATGCTGGCCACCCGTGATGAGCATCAGGCACGGCTGGCGGGTTGGGTGTTTCTGGTGGTGAATTACCTCCTGCGAAGCTGGCTCTGGATCGTGGTCGCCTTGGCGGCTCTGGTGCTGTTGCCAGCTGGGGCTGATCTGGAGCTCGGCTATCCCACCCTGGCTGTGCAACTGCTGCCCCCCGTGGCGCTCGGCCTGGTTGTGATTTCCCTGGTGGCGGCGTTCATGAGCACCGTGAGCACCTCGGTGAACTGGGGAGCCAGCTACCTCACTCACGACCTCTATCAGCGCTTTGTTCGACCCTTCGCCGGTCCGCGCGAGCTGTTGCTGGTGGGACAACTCACCACGGTTCTGCTGCTTGTTCTTGGGGTGATCACCGCTTTGATTAGCGACAGCATCGGCACGGTGTTTCGGCTGGTGATCGCCATCGGGTCCGGCCCAGGCGTGGTTCTGGTGCTGCGCTGGTTCTGGTGGCGCGTTAACGCCGCAGCGGAGCTGTCGGCGATGCTCTGCGGGTTTTTCGTTGGGGTGTTTACCTCGGTGGTGCCCCTGGTTCGGATCGAGGATTACGGGGTTCGTATTGCGGTGATCACCGGCCTCTCCGCTGTGGTCTGGTTGGCGGTGATGCTGAGCACACCTCCGGAATCCGACGCTGTCTTGGAGCGGTTTGTGCGGACGGTGCGTCCTCCAGGCCCCGGTTGGTCACACCTGCGCCAGCGCTTCGGTGTCATGCCGATGGAGTCTCTGCCCGCCATGCTGCGGCGCTTTGTGCTGGCCTGCGGTGTGCTGTTCGGCGGTCTGCTCGGCACCGGAGGATTCCTGTTGCATCAACAGTGGACTGGTTGGATCTGTCTGTCGGTGCTGATCCTCTCCATCTGGCAGCTGAGGCGGCGTGTCTATGCCGTGCCGTCTTGAGCAGAATGGCTTCTTGATTGCAGTGTTTCGGTGTCGTTTTTTCGTTCCACGCTTCTGCCGGCTCTGATTGTTCTCCTGTTTGCCCTGGCGTTGGTGGCCGTGAGTGCCCGTATCTGGCTTCCCGGTGACATGCTGGCTCCAGCTCCCATGGGTTGAGCCCTGGAATGGCTCCCGTAGCATCCCTGCATGACTGACGATCGCAGCCAACAGAAGGACCAGGGGCTGTCCAACCTTTCGGTGGATCCTGATCTGCTGGCGCGTGAGCTAGCAGTGGAAGACGATGTTGATCCGCTTGATGCGATCCAGCTCGACGACGCCGAGCAGGATTCCTCTCTGCAAATTGCCCGCTCTTGTGACCAGGGTCTGATCTGGTTGCGTGGCAACCATGGAGAACGGCTCCAAGGCTTGCAGGTGTTCTGTGAACACCGTGATCCACGTGCCATCGCTCTGCTGCTGCCCTTGCTCCAGAACTCCTGTCCGGTGGAGCGGATGAGTGCCGTCTACGCCTTGGGTCGCAACCCATCTCCTCCGGCTGTTGAGCCGCTGTTGCAGCTGCTGCAGCTCGATGCCAATGCCTACGTCCGTAAGGCTGCGGCCTGGAGCCTGGGTAATTTCCCAGATGCTCCGGTGCTGAATCCGCTTATCCGGGCATTGCAGACGGATGTCGCGGCTGTGCGCCTTTGGTGTCCAGGCTCACTGGCGGAGGCTGGCAGCCGTTCACCAGTCAAGGCCGACCCCGCGGCGGGTCAATTGCTGGTGAGTCTGCGCATCGACAGTGAAGCGGTGGTGCGCAGCAACTGCATCTGGGCTTTGGGCCGTTTGATCGATCAGCTGGTGCAGCCGCGACAAGCTGAGATCGTTGAGTCTTTGGTGAGTGCCCTGCTCCATGACGGAGAGATCTCTGTGCGCGATGAGGCCAGAACCGCCCTAGAGCAGCTTGAGGACCCGCTAGTCCTAGAACGTCTGCAGGCTTTGATCAACGACGGTTTCATCCTGTAACTGGGCTGTGTAACGAGGAAGGCAACATTCGGGGGAGACCCCCACTAGATTGCGACGCAAATCACGCCTCTTCGATGCCCCAAAAGACCCTTCGTTTCACCATTCGGCCTGATGGTCGTGTGGAAGAACGGGTCGAGGGTGTTGCAGGCGAGGCGTGCCAGCAGCTCACTGCACAAGTTGAAGCTGCTCTTGGAACGGTTGAACGTCAGGAGTCCACATCCGAAGCGTTTCTGCAGCCTGAGGTCCAGTCCCAGTCTCTTCCAGCTCATCTGAACTGATGTCGCATTTCAGCACCGTCAAAACCGAACTGCGTCAGCTGCAGCCTCTGGTCAAAGCTTTGGAAGACATGGGTTACGCCCCTGATCAGGGTGAACGCCCTGTGCGTGGATACCGCGGCCAAACCGTTACGGCTGATTTGGCCATTGCAGTGCAGGACGGTGGGGATATTGGCTTCCGCTGGAACAGCGCATCTGAGTCCTACGAGCTGGTCACCGACCTCGATCTGTGGAAACAACAGATTCCGGTGGAACGCTTCCTCTCCAAGCTCGCTCAGCGCTATGCCTTAAATACGGTTCTGGCTGCCACCACAAAGGAAGGTTTTCAGGTTGCCGAACAGACCCAAACCGAGGATGGTTCGATTGAACTCGTGGTGACCCGCTGGGACGCCTGAATCCTGGCTGATCCTTCGTCTCACGCCTTTTCTGCCCCGGCTCGGCCGCTGGAGCAATCCACCGGTAGGGAGCCTCTGCTCGGTGGTGACATGCGCGACCAGGCTGTCTGGGTGGATGAAGCTGTATGCATTGGCTGTCGCTACTGCGCCCACGTGGCAGCTAATACCTTCGTTTTGGAGCCAAATCTGGGACGTTCCAGAGCGATCCGACAGGATGGCGACTCCACTGAATGCATTCAGGAGGCCATCGACACCTGTCCCGTGGATTGCATCCACTGGGTTCCCTTTGAGTCGTTGGAAACGTTGCGGCAAAACCTGATTCGCCAGAATCTGCAACCCCGTCCCCAGGGTTGATGGCGCTGCCCACCCGCCGATTCGGCCGAACGGAGCTTGAGATCCCCTTGTTGTCTCTGGGTGGGATGCGCTTTCAGCAGAGTTGGACCGACCTTCCTGCCGATGAAATCACGTCTGCGTCGCAGACTCAGCTCGAGGCGACCTTGAAGCGCGCTGTGGATTTGGGTTTTCATCATGTGGAAACGGCGCGGCACTACGGCAGCTCCGAGCGTCAGCTGGGTTGGGCCCTGCCGCGTACACCAGATCCCTCCCGACTGCTGCAGAGCAAGGTGCCTCCACGTCCTGATCCCGACGCCTTCGAATCGGAACTGGAGCTCAGTTTTGAGCGGCTGGGATGTGATCGCCTGGATTTCTTGGCTATCCATGGCATCAACCTGCCGGAGCATCTCGAGCAGACCCTTGAGCCCGGGGGGTGTATGGAGGTGGTGCGTCGCTGGCAGGCGGAGGGTCGCATTGGTCATGTGGGCTTCTCCACCCATGGCCCCACAGCCTTGATCGCAGAGGCCTGCGACTCCGGAGCCTTCGATTACGTCAATCTGCACTGGTATTACATCCGCCAGGACAACAGTCCCGCCTTGGATGCGGCCCGCCGTCAAGACATGGGGGTGTTCATCATCAGCCCCACTGACAAAGGCGGCCATCTGCACACGCCATCCCAACGGCTGTTGGAGCTTTGTGCACCGTTGCATCCCATCGTCTTTAACGACCTGTTTTGTCTCCAGGATCCGCGGGTGCACACCATCAGCGTGGGAGCGGCCCGGCCGGAGGATCTCGAGCTTCATCTGGAGGCGTTGCACTTGCTGCCGGATGCGGCGTCCTTGATTGCGCCGGTGGATCAGCGGCTTCGGCAAGCGGCCGATGAAGCACTGGGTCGTGACTGGATGGCCACCTGGTCCGTCGGGCTGCCGCCTTGGCATGCGACGCCTGGGGGGATCAACCTGCCGGTGTTGCTTTGGTTGTACAACCTTCTGGAGGCCTGGGATCTCGAGAGTTATGCCAAAGCCCGATATGGGTTGTTGGGCTCTGGCGGGCATTGGTTCGCAGGCGCCAATGCCGATGGCTTTGATTGGGAGGTAAGTGCCGAAGAGCTGCGGAGCGTCCTGCAGGAGAGCCCATGGCGTCAGCGCATCCCCGATATCCTTCGCAGCCTCAAGCACCGGCTCAAGGGCGAATCCCAGATGCGCTTGTCGAGCGTCTGAGTGTTCGTCTTATCCCCCGAGGGGATCTCGGCTGGGCGTTCCCACGGCCCTTGGGTAGCTGCGGGGGCAGGGGCCGTTCGGCTGCACCCGCAGAAGATGGCGCGTACCGCGATCACAGGGCAGTTGCCGGTGCTGCACCTCCATCAGACGGGCCTGCAGCTGGCGCAGGGCTCTGTTGAACGGAACGGCATCGGTGTCATTCCACTGGCCCCGATACAGCAGGGCCTGGCCGTCGGTTTTCAGCAAGGGCACGAGGTATTCGGCCACCACAGGAGCTGCCGCCACAGCCCTAGCCACGGCTCGATCGAAGCTGCCGCGGAAGTTGTGATCGCGCCCGGTGGTTTCGATCCGCTCGGTGCGGACCCGCACCCGATCAGCAAGCCCCAGGCTGCTGGCCATGGCTTCCACGGCGGCGGTCTTGCGCCCGACGGAATCCAGCAGGGTCACTTTTGACTGGGGTAGGGCAATTGCGACTGCGAGACCGGGGAAGCCGCCCCCGGTCCCTACATCAATCCAGTGCTGCGGCTCGTTCGCTGATTGGAGTTCCCCCGCCAGTGGCCAGAGGCTGTCAAAGACCTGACCAATCCAGAAATCATCGCCGTTCACCAGGCGCGTGAGGTTGACCCGTTCATTCCAGCTCTGCAGGAGGCCTTGAAGCTCCACCAGCTGGTCGCGCTGCCCTGGCGATGGGTGCCATCCCAGGGCGTCCCAGAACGCCGGTTCAGGCGTGGTGGCGGCCATGGCTGCACACACAACTCTTCTTAGGATGAAGGACCGGCTGTCTTCTGTGTCCGAAGCTCACCCCAGCCATCATGAACGGCTTGGCGTGCGCCCCGGGGTTGACGCTGAAACCTTGCGCCAGGCCTTTCGACGCCAGTCCAAGGCCCTGCATCCCGACACCACTCAACTGCCGCCCGAGCAGGCCAGCATTGCTTTTCAGGAGCTCAAGCAGTCCTACGACGTTCTGCTGCGTCAGAGCCAAGCAACCCTCGGTCTTGGTGCACAGACGCCGTCATCGCCCCTGCCCCTGCAGAGTCAGCCCCGCCTGGATGCCTGGCAGGGCATCGGTCAACGAAGGCCACTCTCCGGCGGGGAATGGTTCTCGCTGGTGCTGTTGAGCATCGCGCTGTTGCTCAGCCTGGTGCTGGGGTTGGGCGTGGCTCTTGCCCAGGGCCGCGACTGGCAGGTATCGCCGAGTTGGCTGGCGGATGAGCAGAATTCGAAGATATCCGTGCGTTCGCAACCTGATGGCCGCCCTGCCCCCGGAGAGCACCCCGCTGAATCAGCACTCTCTCCCGGCGCTTGAGGCCTGGCTTCAGCAGCTGGGTGCCGTCCGAATGGACGACCCCCCCTGCCAGTGGATCCTGGAGCGTTCTGAGTGGAGGGCGCTGTTGCTGCTGGAACGGGAGGACCTCAAAGTGATCTGGCACCCGGGTTCCTTGGAAGCGATGCTGCAGTGCTCGCTGCCCTACGGCCTCTCCAGGGCCGATGTTGAGGCGGCGATTCAGGCGGGTCCCTGAGGCCACAACGTTCAGAGCTGGTCGAGGGCCATTTCCAGCACTAGGTAGCACCGTTCCAGCTGGACATCGCTGATGCAGAGCGGTGGCAGCAGATAGACGACCTGGCCAAGGGGGCGGAGGAAGACGCCGTTCTCCATCGCTAGCCGTTTCAATCTCGGCCCCGCCGGGTTGAGGTAGCCCGAGGTTCCCTCCACAACGAGGTCGAAACCGGCAACCGTCCCCGTCAGCCGGGGGTGTTGGACCCGCGGATGGCGTGCCAACCGTTCGAGGTGCGGACGATGCCGTTGTTCGAACTGTTGAAAGGCCGCGGGGTTGCGCTCCATCAGATCGAGGCTGGCGTTGGCCGCGGCGCAGCCCAGCGGATTGGCCGTGAAGCTGTGGCCGTGCCAAAGGGTCAGGCAAGGGTCGTCACCGACAAAGGCTTCAAACACCGCTTCGCTGGCCATGGTCACGCCCATTGGCAGACATCCACCCGTCAAGCCTTTGGACAGCGCCATCAGATCCGGCCGGATGCCCGCCCGACGGCTGGCGAACCAGTCGCCGCAGCGTCCGAATCCGGTCAGCACTTCATCGGCAATCAGCAGTGCTCCAGCCTGACGGGTGCGTGCCTCCACCTGTTGCAGAAACTCGGGCCGCACCATGGCCATGCCGCCGGCCCCCTGCAGCAGGGGCTCGAGGATTACCGCCGCAGTCGGTGTCTCCAGCACCCGCTCGAGTACCTCCAGTGCTGCCGATTCCTTGGCTTCCACGGCGTCGTCATCCCACCAGGTAGCCGGCCAGGGAACACGGGCGACGGGAAAGAGTTTGTCTTCAAAGGGCGCGCTGAACAGGTTGCGTTCGCCAACGGCCATCGCCCCGAAGGTGTCGCCGTGGTATGCCCCGTCGAAGGCGACGATCTGATATCGCGGTTGGCCCCGGTTGGCCCACCACTGGCAGGCGATCTTGAGCGCTACTTCCACCGCAGTGGAGCCGTTGTCAGAGAAGAACAGCCGTTGCAGTCCGCATAGTCCACTCAGGCGTACGGCCAGCTGTTCCGCAGGCTCATGGGTG
The DNA here is from genome assembly GCF_020514115.1 of Synechococcus sp. MU1642. Lineage (GTDB taxonomy): Bacteria > Cyanobacteriota > Cyanobacteriia > PCC-6307 > Cyanobiaceae > Parasynechococcus. The sequence continues at coordinate 2,402 of NZ_VTKZ01000005.1, read as the reverse complement.
AAGTCGGCAAAAATCACCTGCTCGAGGCGGGCGGCCTGATCGGCGATGGCTTTGGCCAACACCGGATGGGCATGGCCGTGAAGGGTGACCCACCAGCTGCTGATGGCATCGATCAGCGGCTCCCCCTTTTCACGAATCAGCAGAGCCCCGTCTCCGGCCACCACCCGTTGGGATTTAGCTGCGCTGGCCATCTGGGTGAAGGGGGGCCACAGATTCGGATGGCGGATCGACTCCATGGCAGCAGCGGCAGCTTTTGCCATATTGGATCTGAGGCTGTTTGAGATGCCCCGGATGGCTGCCCCACGCACCCGTCGTCAATCCAAGAGTTTTGTTCCCGGCAGGCAGCCTGAGCCGTCGGCCAATCGACGCCTTGTTCTCCCGGAGGGCGACTGGCAGTCGATTCGCAGTGATCTCGAGCTGCGGGGTTGGTCGTCGTCCCAGCTGGAGTTGATCCAGGCTGAACTCAGTCATGGATGGCCGCTGCGGATCGCCGTGAGACATGCAGCGATGCGACTGGGCGCCTGCCCCACCGGTTCAAAGGCCCTGGGCTGAGTCTTCAGCGGCAGACCTCACTCTTCTTTTCTGCCTCTGTGGCAATGGCGCTGCAGTTCACCCAGCGCACCAGCTGCACTTCGATATCGGTAAACAGCACCAGAATTCCAACGCAGAGTGCTGAAACAGCAAGGGTCGCCAGGGTTTGACGTGAATTCACGGGGACGATCGCTTCAACACTTGTCGGAATGTAGTGGTGAGATCCTTCTCGCGCCAAAGCCGCTCCAGCACCGTTGCGGATAGCGAGGCCTGGGGGGGAAGCTGCGCCAGAACGGGGACGTCACCGAACTGTTCGAGGGTCCTCGGGTTGTCGGCATGGAGGGGGCCGTTGAGGATCAGCCCCAACACCGTGAGATTCCGCCGTCTCATCGCTTCCAGGCTGAGCAGGGTGTGGTTGAGGGTGCCCAGCCCACTGCGGGCCACCAGAACGATTGGCAACTGCCACTCCACGAGTTGATCGATCTGGAGCCAGTTGCGGGTGAGGGGCACCATTAACCCTCCAGCTGTCTCAACCACCAGCGATCCCTGATGGTCGGGAATGCTGAGTTGTGATGTGTTGAGCGGCGTGTCGTCCAGTTCAGCGGCCCAGTGGGGGGAGACCGGCTCTCGGAAGGCATAGGCCTCGGGCAGCATCCGTTCCGGCGGGAGGTTCAACAGCTCCCGCACCCGTTCGCGGTCTCCGCCGCCCTCCAGTCCGCTCTGCACCGGTTTCCAGTAGCTGGCCTGAAGCCCCTGCACGAGCCACGCACTCACCACGGTTTTGCCGACGTCCGTGTCGGTTCCGCACACCACCAGGCGACTGCCGCTGCCGTTCATCGCTTCACCATGAGAACCCACATCCTCCAGGTCAGGGCGAACCCGGGTGATGCGTTGGCTTGAGGCCAAGCCCGGAAGACGGCCTTCCACTGGCCTGGGGAGAGCCGGCCACCGTTGGTGACGGAGGCGCCAATGCTGCTCATCGGTCGCAGCAGCCGCAGTGGATTGGGGGCGTGTTGGGTGAAGCTCAGGCACTCGTCCCGTTGCACCACGCCATCGGGCAAGGCCGCTATCAGTTGCTCTCGCACCGGCATGGTCAAGGCCGTGCAGGCCTGATCTGCTGCGCGGGCGGCGTGCTGCCATTGCGGAAAACTTCCGTCCACCGGCACCGCTAGGGCCAGCCAGCCCCCTTTTGGCAGCGCATCCACCCAACGCCGAAGCTGTTGCGCTGGATCTGGCAACCAATGCAAAACAAAGCTGGAGGCCAGCAGTTGCGGTGGCTCTTTCCAGTCTGGTAGCCCGCAGCTCAGGTCATACCGCAGGGTGCGTGTTCCACGGGGGTGGCTGTTCAACATGGCGGCACTGCCATCAAGGCGGATCACTCGCTGCCCCGGGTGAGCGGCTTCCAGGGCTGCGGCCAGATGACCGGTGCCGCTGCCGAGGTCTGCCCACAGGCCGCGCCGGATGGAGCAGTGGCGGCTGAGTTGGGCTAAGCGCCAGGCCATGGCCCGTTGCAGCTGCGCGTCGCCCGCGTAGGTCGGCGCTGCGCGACTGAAGCGCTCCAGCACCTGATCGGGGCGAATCACAAGGCCCCCAGCCATTGCTGCACCACCGAGAGCACCGTTGGTGTGATTAGTGCGTGGCCCCAATTCAGATCCCGATGGAGGGTCAGCGGCTGCTGTCTCAGATCATCGATTAGCTGCTGCGCCGATGCGGCGTGCACCACAGCGTCCCGTTCGCCCTGCACCACCAGCACAGGCACTGCTTCAGGCCATCCCATCGGCAGGGTCTGGCAGTGCGCCAGAAGCTCCAGATCTTGCTGCAGCCGCTGGCGCCCCAGGCTCGTCAAACCTTGTAATAGGGGGGCTGGGGGC
>NZ_VTKZ01000020.1 GCF_020514115.1 Synechococcus sp. MU1642 | reverse complement strand
CCAGCACCGCGGTCTTCACCCCATGCTGATTGCTCAGGATGTGGTTTAGCAGCGTGGTTTTTCCCGCTCCGAGGAAGCCGCTGAGAATGGTGACGGGGACGTTGGCAGTGGCGGGTGTAGTGGTCATGCGCAAGGACCCTCTCAACTCATGCTGGCAGCAGAGCATCAATGGCGCTGGCCAGCTCCACATCCAGGCTGCTGAGGCCGCCAAGATCATGGGTGGTTAGGTCGATCGAAACGCGGTTGTAGACGTTGCTCCAGTTCGGATGATGATTTTTTGATTCGGCCAGCAAGGCCACTTGTGCCATGAATCCAAAGGCCTCCACGAAGCTGTTGAACTGCAGATCGCGGTGCAGCCTTTCTCCGTCCACGACCCAATTGGGCAAGGCTGTGGTGAGTGCCGACTTCTGGGCGGCGTCGAGACGTTCAACTGGCATGGCAGCCCTGAATCACGACTACATCGTGGCTGGCGTAGGTCGTCAGTCGCTCAGCTCATGCAATCGATCAATCATCAGATCGGTGTCTGTATCGATGCCGTCGTCGGTTTCCCATGCATTGGGGTCGTAGCGGGCCTGAATAGCTTGATTGATCCTTTCGCCATTGCGCAGGCTCAAAAGAGTTTGAGGCGTTGCTGAGCTGGTCTGCGTGTTGCTCTCAGGGGTGGAGCGGCTCGATGGCTCACCGAACAGGTGGCAGGCGATCGTTCTGGTGTGAGCAGCGCAGCGGTGCTCCCAGAGGTAAACGGCTTGCCAGGTGCCCAGCAGCAGTTGGCCTCTGCAGATGCTCAGGCTCAGGGTCTGGCTGGTGAGCGCGGTTCGGATGTGGGCCGGCATGTCATCGGCTCCTTCGTCGTCATGGAGATAACGGCGGTGTTCTGGAACGGCATCGGTCATCCATGCATCCAGGTCTTGCAGCACCCGTGGATCAGCGTTCTCGTTGATCGTGAGGCTGGCGCTGGTGTGCAGACAGGTGAGATGCAGAACGCCCTGATCCAGTCCCGTGCTGCGGATCCAAGTGTTCAACCTACTGTCCAGACGGGTGAAGCCCCTCCCCGGGGTTTGAACTGAGATCTGATGCAGGATCTGCTGCACGCTCACCGTTCTCCAGCGTTCTTTCCTTACTTTGCGTGCTGCAGCACAGCCTGAGTTAATGGCCAGCCCCTCTGTCCCCGATCTGACCCTGCTGTTCGACGGAGGCTGTCCGTTGTGTGTGCGCGAAGTTCGGTTTCTGCAGCGGCGTGACCGCCGGGGCCGGCTGGCTTTTGTCGACATTGATGCCTCTGATTACGACTCAGAGGCCCATTCCGGCATCAGCTATCGGGTCGCCATGGGCCGTATTCATGCCATCACAGGCTCCGGGGAGGTGCTGCGTGATGTGGCCGTCTTTCGTGAGGCTTATCGGCTGATTGGTCTGGGGTGGCTTTACACACCTACCCGCTGGCCCTTGATCGGCGGCGTGGTCGATTGGGTCTATGGGATTTGGGCTGCCAGGCGGCTTCAGATCACCGGGCGCGCAGACCTTGAGACCCTGTGCCAAGGCCGCTGTGAGATGCACTGATCGATCTTTATTGAACGGCCTTGGGTTGTCGGTAGATCAACTTCAGCGGCCAGAGAGCCATGGGCAGGGTGATCCCCAAGGCCACCCGCAGCATCAATCGGCGCATTGGTCCAGGACGCTGAACTGCTTCACCATGGCCTGCATCAGTGCTTCGATGCCACTCCAGGTGTCGTTAGGCTGATCAAAAAGAGAGCGAGATGGCTTCTGCCGCAACGGCTTGGGGGCAGCTGGGAGCCCATCTGAGAGAGACACAGTTGCTCGGCTCGATTCAGAGCACTCTGTACTGGGACCAGAACACCCGCATGCCCTCTGGCGGGGCGTCCTGGCGGGGTGAACAGCTCACGCTGCTGGCGACCCAGCTTCATGCCCGTCAGAGCGCAGCGGCTTATGCGGATCTGCTGGCCGCAGCACGTCAACACTGGAACTCCGGTGAGCGATGCCCTGAGCAGGGCCGCAATCTGGATCTGCTGGAACAGGATCTGCAGCGGCAGCAGTCCCTCGATCCAGCTCTTGTAGCCGCCTTGGCCAAGGCCAAGGCCGATGGCTACAACCGTTGGCAGCAGGCTCGATCGGCCTCTGATTTCAGCCTCTTCGCACCGGCGCTTCAGACCTTGATTAACCTGCGTCAGGAGCAGGCCAAACAGCTGGATGAGCCTCGCTCCTGTTGGGAGACCCTGGCGCAACCTTTCGAGCCAGATCTGCGTCTGGAGCGTCTCGAGGCTTTGTTTGCTCCGTTACGGCAACGGTTGCCGCAGTTGGTTGCTCAGGCATCCACCCGGCCTCGCCCCCGATCAGCGGACTGGCATCTCGATGAGTCCAGCCAGCAAGATCTTTGTGATCAGCTGCTCGGTGCCTGGGGCCGCAATCCTGCCATCACCTGCATGGCGCGCTCGCCCCACCCCTTCTCGATCACGCTGGGACCGGCGGATTACCGCATCACCACGCGCGTGGTGCCAGGGCAGCCATTGTCGTGTTTTCTCGCCACTGCCCATGAATGGGGACATTCCCTGTACGAACAGGGTTTGCCGGACCAGAGCCACCAATGGTTTGCCTGGCCCTTAGGACAGGCAACCTCGATGGCGGTGCATGAAAGTCAGTCGCTGTTCTGGGAGAACCGCGTTGCCCGGAGCCGTCCATTCGCGGAGCAGTGGTGGAAGCGTTTCGCACAGGTCGGGGCTCCCTTCAGCGGCGCCCAGGACATGTGGCAGGCGATGAATCCAATGGCGCCTGGTTTGAATCGGGTTGAGGCGGATGAACTCAGCTATGGCTTGCACATCCTGATCCGCACGGATCTCGAGATTGCTCTGCTGGAAGAGGGTTTGGAGGTGAAGGATCTCCCTGACGAATGGAACCAGCGCTATCAACAGCTCCTGGGTGTACGGCCGATGAACGATGCCGAGGGATGCCTTCAGGATGTGCACTGGAGTGAAGGTCTGTTTGGCTATTTCCCCTCGTATCTGTTGGGGCACTTGATCAGTGCGCAGTTGAGCGAAGCGATGGCGGAGGCCATCGGGTCTCCGGAAGAGCATGTGGAGCGTGGCGACGTCACGCCCTTGCTGGCTTGGCTGCGTGAGCATGTTCACCCGCTCGGACGCGGTGTGAATGCCGATCAATTGGTGGAGAGGGTCACCGGTCGGCCCCTGAGCACCGATGCCTTCCTCGGCTATCTGGAGGACAAGCTTGATCGGCTGCAACTGGTCTCCTAGCCGCTTGCAACTCGACGAGCTGAGTGGCCCGTAGGATGCGCCGCGCTGTCCATCGCCGTTTATGGCCAACCTCGATCAGGCACCCAGCCGCAGCATGCCCAACCTGCTGCATGTGCTGCCGGCCTTCGCTGATGAAGCCGAACTTCGTCTCAACACGATCGTGGAGCTCAACTCCAACACGATCAATAAGTACGAGCTGATCACCGAAACCGGTCATCTGAAGCTGGACCGCGTCGGTTACTCCTCGCTGGCTTACCCCTTCGCCTATGGCTGCATTCCTCGCACCTGGGATGAAGATGGCGATCCTCTTGATATTGAAATCGTTGGGGTCACCGAGCCCCTCATTCCCGGTTCGATTGTGGAAGCCCGCATCATCGGTGTGATGACCTTTGACGACGGTGGTGAAGTCGACGACAAGGTGATCGCTGTTCTTGCCGACGACAAGCGCATGGATCACATCAAGAGCTGGGAAGATCTTGGTGAGCACTGGAAGAAAGAGACCACCTACTACTGGGAGCACTACAAGGATCTGAAGAAGCCTGGCACTTGCACGGTGAATGGTTTCTTCGGCACTGATAAGGCCGTTCAGATCATCAAGAGCTGTGAGGCTCGCTACATGGCTGAGATCGATCCCAAGTTGGTCGACTGAATGAGTCGGCGATCGACTGCTAATCGGGCGGGGGATTTCCCCCGCCTTTTTCATGGCTCAGCGTTGGAACATGTTCACCAGGACGGCGCGGCGCGCCTGGGGGTGTTGGGGATGGCCACAGTGAGCACCGCGCTGCGAGGAGAGCACCATGTCGCCGGCCTTGGCAAACAGAGCAATGGCCTCAGCCCCTCACAGTTGATCAGGCTTCGGGGCGAACGGTGTCGAAGATCTGTTTGAGAATCTCTCCTGCACCCTGATCTTTGAGGGTGTGGGCGAGGGAGAGGCCGATGGCTTCGGCGTCGCTGGCGGGGCCACTGGCTTGGTCGCGGATCAAGCGTTTTCCATCAAGGCTGGCCACCATCCCGGTGAGGATGAGTTGATCGCCTTCGAAACGGGTGTTCACGCCGATGGGGACCTGGCAGCCACCCTCCAGTTCCCGCAGGAAAGCCCGCTCGGCCAGGCAGCGCTGGGAGGTGGGGGTGTGCTCCAGCACTTTGATCGCCTCAAGCACTTCGGGCTTGTCCTCGACGCATTCAATACCCAGGGCTCCCTGACCAACGGCGTGCAGTGAGATGTCGCCGGGGATCAGCTGGTGGATCCGATCGCCGAAGCCCAGCCGGCCCAGGCCTGCTGCAGCCAGGATCAGGCAGTCATAACCACCACTGTCCAATTTCTCCAGCCGGGTGATCACGTTCCCCCGAACGTCCTTGAAGACCAGGTGGGGGTAGTGGTGACGCAGCTGAGCCAGGCGGCGCAGTGAACTCGTTCCCACGACCGAACCTTCGGGAAGGGTTTCGAGCTTGTAGGACTGGTTCTTGGTATTCACCACCAGCGCATCGGCCGGGTCTTCCCGTTCGGTGATGCAACCGAGCATCAGCCCCTCAGGAAGGTTGGTGGGCAGGTCTTTCAGGGAGTGAACGGCAATGTCCGCGCGACCCACCAGCATCTGGGCCTCGAGTTCCTTTGTGAATAGGCCTTTGTCGCCGATCTTGGCCAAGGCAACGTCCAGGATCTTGTCGCCCTGGGTGGCCATGGCTTCCACGGTGATCTTCAAGCCGGGATGGGCCTTTTCCAGTTCCGCCTTCACCCAGTTGGTTTGCACCATGGCCAGCTGGCTGCGTCGTGAGGCGATGCGCAGTTCGGTGAGGGCCATGGAAAGGGCGAATCAGCCGCCCAGCCTACGCTTTTGGGTTTGGATTGATTGGTTCGTCTTCAAGAGGTTGTGAAGCTTCGAAAGGGAAGATCTCTTTGTGAAGAACGCTTAACATCTCCGAGTAACGCAGTGCAGCCATGCCAGGACCCGTCGTCAATGGCGTTCGTCAGGCCGGAGTAATTGGCTCGGTTGCCCCGGACCCCCAAGAGCAGGAGACCATGCTCCCTTTGGTGGCTGAGGGCTGCATTCGTCTAATCCTGTTGTGCAGTGGCGATGTCCTTATGGCGCGTCTGCGCCACACCACAGATCGCGATGGAGACTATGCCTATCAACTTCTGCGACCCCGTCTGGTGCGATCAGTGGCGGAGCACTCCCAGGACGGGCAGTCCAGCTGGGTGCTTCAGCCTTATCTGGCAGGGCTGACGTCGCAGCACAATCTGGTTCTATTCAAGGGGGCGGTGGCCTCCGTGCTTGAACCAGATGCTCGTCTGCTCCAGACCTATACGCTGGAAACACGCCAGGAGTGCCCCATAGAAGAAACTCCGGTGGAGCGCCTGAAGCGTGCCTTTCAGGAATTCACTGAGACCTTCGAAGGCAATCAGTGAACCGGTTGCACTGATTTTTTGTTTCCAAAGGAAAACCCCAGTCTCAGGCTGGGGTTTGATCTCTTCTGTGTGAGGAGGGCGTCTCAATTCCCTCGCTCTGGTTATGTGAGCCCGAAACGACATTGAGCCAGGGGGAAACGAACTTATGTATTGCTTCCGTAACTGTCTAGGTGGCAGGCTCAGTTAGGACTTACTTGATGTATTCCTTCAGCACCCCATTGCGATTGGGGTGGCGCAATTTGCGCAGGGCCTTGGCTTCGATCTGACGAATCCGTTCACGGGTCACGTCAAAAATCTGGCCAATTTCCTCGAGGGTTTTCATCCGCCCGTCGTCCAAGCCATAGCGCAGGCGCAGCACATCGCGTTCGCGGGGGCTGAGGGTGGCCAAAACACCCTCCAGGTCTTCACGAAGCAGGTTCTTGGCTACGTCCTGCTCTGGATTCTCGATGTCGGCTTCGATGAAATCGCCCAGGCGGGAATCCTCTTCCTTGCCGATTGGGGTCTCCAGGGAGATCGGCAGCTGGGCACTCTTGGCGATGAAGCGCAGTTTTTCGATGGTCATTTCCATCGATTCGGCGATTTCCTCTTCCGTTGGCTTCCGGCCGAATTCCTGAGAGAGAACCTTGGTGGTTTTCTTGATCCTGGAGATCGTTTCGTAGAGGTGCACCGGCAGGCGGATGGTGCGGCTCTGGTCGGCAATGGCTCGTGTGATTGCCTGACGAATCCACCAGGTGGCGTAAGTGGAGAACTTGTAGCCCTTTTCGTGGTCGAACTTTTCGGCTGCCCGAATCAGGCCAAGGCTTCCTTCCTGAATCAGATCTTGGAAGCTCAGGCCCCGATTCATGTACTTCTTGGCAATCGAGACCACCAGGCGCAAGTTGGATTGCACCATCTTTTCCTTGGCCCGTCGGCCCAGCATCAAGCGCCGGCGGAAGCGGATGAGCGGCATTTCCACCAGGGCCGCCCACTCTTTGTTGTCGGGTTCCCGGCCGTTGTCGCTTTCGAATTGAGAGGCCAGTTCCTCGAGGTAAAGAAGATCGGCAATTTTGCGGGCCAGTTCGATCTCTTCGTCGGGACGCAGCAGTCGAATTCGCCCAATTTCCTGCAGATAAACCCGGATGGAGTCTTCGGTGTAAACGCCTTTGGGACCGATCTTGATGCTGGCCAGGGCTTTGGCCTTGGCTTCCTTCTCAGCGGCTGCGGCTTTGGCTTTCTCTTCGGCGGTTGGTTTCGCTGCAGCCGCTTTTGGTGTCGAGGCTTTGGTGGGTGTTTTCTTTGTTGTGGCCTTTTTCGCGGTGGTTTTGGCCTTGGTGGTTTTCGCCGCAGCCTTTTTGGTGGTTCTCGAAGGCTTGGGTTGATCCGCAGCGGCCAGTAGTTCGTCGGCCGCTGTGCTCAAGTCCTTTGCGCTCGCCTTGCTGGTTCGTCGGCGTGCGGGGAGCTTTTTGGCCTCTTTGTCGGAATCCTTAGTGACTTCCTTCACCTTGCCGTCAGCATTGGCCAAAAGAACAATGTCCGGCTTGGCAGCTTTGGTGGCAGCAGGGGTCATGGTGTTAGACGAAGTCAGATGAAGGGGAAAGGCAAAAGCGGCAGAAACGCACCTGCGGCAAGAGCCGGAACTAGAAGCTTCTGTTCAAGCGAAAGAGAACGACGCAGCTGATGCTGAGACGGAGTTCATGGGTTGACGGTGGTGTCCGCGAGTAGACGAAATACTTGGACTGATTGTCTCTGTGCCTTCCGGGGTGGTCTCAGACCGGTCAAAGTGGCAAGGAACAGGACCTTGACTTCAGACTCTGTGTCTTCCCTCTGGATCGAGCGCAGGGTTGGCAGAAATTGCCCAACATCTCTACGTTAATGAAGTCTTCCGAAGTTTGCAAGGTCCTGTCGCATTCGCTGCGATGCGTTGAGGTCTGGCTGGAGGCCGGGCGGGAAGGGCGGTCGTTCAGCTATGCCGCAGATCCCACCATGGGGTTGATGCCGGGAGATCTGGTTCGGGTGCGCCTCCGGGGTCGAGCCATGCATGGGCTGGTGGTGGCGGAGCGGGAGTGGGCTCAGCAGGATCCTTATGAGCTGCAACCGGTGGAATCACTCCTGCAGCGAGCTGCTGTCGATTCGGAGTGGTACAGCTGGCTGGAACGGGTGGCGGCCCGTTGCCATCTCAGTGTCTTCCGCACCTTGAAGGCGGCTCTGCCGGCGGGCTGGATTGGTCAAGCCGGCCAGCGTTCCCTGGCCGGTGGGCGTCAAATGTGGTGGATCCAGGCCCGTGTCCCCCCTGATGCTGCGGATCAACCCACCCCGCGCCAGCGGGAGCTTCTGGCTTGGTTGGAAGGTCAGGGCAATGGCGTTTGGCAACGGGACCTGGTGGCTGGTGGGTTTGGTGCCCAATTGCTGCCCCCCCTGATCCAGCAGGGCTACCTGCACCGTCAGCAGCGTCGTTGTGAAGACAAGGGTTCTTCAGATGGTGCTGGCCCCAAGGAGTGCCCCCAGGCTTTGACAGCTGAGCAGAAGGCCGTGGTCGATGCCTACCAACAGCTTTCTCCCGGGCGTGGACTGCTGCTCTGGGGAATCACCGGCTCCGGTAAGACCGAGGTGTATCTCCAACTGGCTGCTCGGGAGCTGAAGCGGGGCCGGCACGTCCTGCTGCTCACCCCCGAGATCGGATTGATCCCCCAACTCGTCGACCGCTGCCGCAAACGCTTTGGCTCGCGCGTCGTGGAATACCACAGCGGTTGTGGTGACGCCGAACGGGTTCGAACCTGGCGCCGATGTCTTGCTGCCGAACAGCCGTTGGTGGTGGTAGGGACCCGCTCCGCTGTTTTCGTGCCGTTGAAGCCGCTGGGGCTGGTCGTGCTGGATGAGGAGCACGACAGCTCTTACAAGCAAGACGCCCCGATGCCCTGCTATCACGCCCGGGACCTGGCCTTGGACCGGGTTGTGATGCAACAGGCACGGCTTGTGCTTGGCAGCGCCACACCGTCGCTCGAGAGCTGGATTCAATCGGGCCCCGACGGTGCCTTGACCTTGGTGCGCCTGACCGAGCGGATTTCCCGGCAGGCCCTACCTCCGGTTCATGTCATCGACATGCGCCATGAGCTGGCCGAAGGACACAAGCGTCTGGTCAGTCGTGCCTTGATGGATCGTCTTGCGGCGCTGCCGGAGCAGGGCGAACAGGCCGTGGTCTTGGTTCCTCGTCGGGGGTACAGCCCCTTTTTGAGCTGCCGTAGTTGCGGCGAGGTGGTGATGTGCCCCCACTGCGATGTGGCGCTCACCGTTCACCGCGGCCAGGGCGGACGTCAGTGGCTGCGATGCCATTGGTGTGACCATCGTGAGGACCTGGAGAACCGCTGCAGTCACTGTGGTTCAATGGCATTTAAACCATTTGGGGCTGGTACCCAGAAGGTGTTGGAACTGCTCTCCCAGGAGCTCGAAGGTCTTCGCTTGCTCCGCTTTGACCGCGATTCCACCGGGGGGCGTGATGGCCATCGACGCCTGTTGGACCGTTTTGCTGCCGGAGAAGCCGATGTCTTGATCGGCACGCAGATGCTGGCCAAGGGCATGGATCTACCGCGGGTCACCCTGGCGGCGGTACTTGCGGCGGATGGGCTTCTGCACCGCCCCGATCTCCGAGCAGGAGAGCAGGCTCTGCAGTTGCTGTTGCAGTTGGCGGGCCGTGCCGGTCGAGGCGAGCGACCGGGGCAGGTGTTGGTGCAGACCTACTCCCCAGAACACCCGGTGATTCAACACCTGGTGGATGGTCGTTATGAAGCGTTCCTCTCCCAGGAAGTGGCCCTCCGCAGGGAAGCCGGTCTGGTGCCCTTCAGTCGCGCTTGTCTGCTGCGACTATCTGGAGATTCCCCCAGCAAAACAGCAACAGCGGCAGCGGTTCTGGCGGAGCGGATCCGGCCGATTTGTAAGCGCCAGAGCTGGTGGCTGTTGGGTCCGGCCCCGGCCCCGGTTGCCCGCGTGGCTGGCCGGAGCCGATGGCAGTTGTTGCTCCACGGTCCGGCGGGCTCCTCGCTTCCGTTGCCTCCGGGGCAGGCCCTCTGGGATGGCTTGCCCAAGGGTGTGGCGCTCACTGTCGATCCAGATCCGCAGCAGCTTTGATCAGGAGGGCAGTTCTGGGAAGCCGAAGCCCAGTTTCCGCCGCACCACCTGCAGCACCATGCTGCTGGTCATCAGCATCAGGATCACCACGGCCCCCAGGCCAAGCGGATTCCAGCGCCAGCCCTGCCAGCTGACTTCGGTGGTCGTGCCGGAAAGAGCCGTGCGCTCAACCCGCCCATGGTTGAGGCTCAGATGAACCTCGAGCCCAGGGATCTCGGGCAGATCGTTGAGGTCCACCATCAGCTGCAGGTGCTGCTGCACCCCCAGCAGCCAGTTGCGTTCTTCGAGCTTGAGCACCGGTGCTGGGAGTGAGACTCCAGCCGCGCGACCAGCCACGGCAACTACGGCGGCCATTTGTTGCGCCAGCTCGTGAGATGACACAACACGGCTGCTGATTTTTTGGCGTCCTGGGCCAGTTTGTTCGATCGTCAGCCCGGGCACCTCCCGTTGCAGGTCTTGCTCGAATTGTTTCTGCCAGGGCAGCGGTCGTTCCTGGGTGCTCCGCATGTCCCAAGTGAGGGCCAGTCGATCCGGGCCGCGAAGGTCGAGATCAGCCTCGATTTGGACGCAGCCACTCAGCAAAAGCGTGATCCCCAGCAGAACCGCCATCACCAGCACGGCGAAACCCGCCCCGGGTGAACGCGTCGGACCCGTTGGTGGTGATGGCGGGGGTTCGGGGCGCCGCGACCGCCGCCGCCGCATGGTGGAGGTCTGCCCGCTGCCGGAGCCATTCAGCTCCAGTTGCGGCATCCGCATCGACCAGCGTTCTGGACGATCCAGGCTGGGGGCTTCAAGAACCCCGAGAAGTTGTTTGGCTTGCTGGCGCAACTTTGGATCATGGCAGCGACTCAGCAGCCTGCAGGTGGCGATGGCTTTGTCTTCCTGCCCCTGGCCCATCCAGGCGGTGATCATCAGGAGTCGAAGGCCAGCCCCCTCCGGACTATTAATCGGGTGTTGCTCCGATAGGGGTAGAAGCAGCTCCAGGCCCTGGCCGTAGTCCCCGCGCTCCAGGGCTGCCTCCGCTTCAGAGAGGTCCAGTGCTGAGTCCTGCTCGCTCACCCTTTAGCCACTTCCCACCACCATGGTGCCGATGCCAGCGTCGGTGAAGACTTCGAGCAAGAGGGCATGGGGAACCCGGCCATCAATGATGTGGGCGGCTGACACGCCCTGGGCCAAGGCACGGATGCAACATTCCGTTTTGGGCGTCATGCCACCTGCGACCACGCCGTCCTCGATTAGCTGTCTCGCCTCTGAAAGGCGCAGTTTGCGGATCAGGGAGTCGGGATCGTCCCGGTCTTCAAGGATGCCGGGGGTATCGGTCAGCAGGATCAATTTTTCGGCGTCCAGGGCCGCCGCCAGCTCTCCAGCCACCGTATCGGCATTGATGTTGTGGGCTTGCCCGTCATCGGGGGTTGCGGCAACGCTGGAAATGACGGGCACATAACCCTTCTCCAGCAGCGGTTCGAGCACATCTGGATTGACGCGGGCAACGTCACCCACCAGCCCATGGCTGCCGTCCCCCCAAGGGCGTGCCTCAACAAGGCTTCCGTCACTTCCGCTTAAACCAACCGCACGGGTGCCGAGCTGATTGAGCCCATTCACGATCTGCTTGTTGACGCGGCCCACCAGCACCATTTCCACCACGTCCATGGTGTCGGCGTCGGTGACGCGCAGACCGTCGCGGAATTCGGCGGGGATTTTTAGACGCTGAAGCCATTGGTTGATTTCGGGCCCGCCGCCATGAACCACCACGGGTTGGACCCCAACGCAGGCCAGCAGAGCCAGGTCGCGAAAGACGGCAGCACGCAGCTCGGCATGGGCCATGGCAGCTCCGCCGTACTTGATCACGATGCGCCGACCGGCGAAGCGCTGGATGTAGGGAAGGGCTTCGCTGAGCACCGACACCCTGAGGGCGTCATCGTTGTTTTGGGTGGATTGGGCCATGGCTTAGACGTCACCAGCAGGAAGCAGAAGAACGTCCAGCCGTTGCTGATCCAGTTCCTTGAGTTCCGCTCGCATCCCCTTGGCGAAGAAACGCCCGAGCCGCTCTTGCCGCTCTTGCCAGCGCTCGAGGGGGACCGCTCCCAGCAGGAAACGCATCCGTAGGCCGTAGCCGCTGTCGGAATGCAGCTCTTCGATCTCCTCCAACTGCGGCGGGGTGTCCTCGTCCCAAAGTTTGAGCGCTTCCAGCGACGACTCCAGATGGGCCTTCTGGCCGTAACGCCAACGCGTCACATCGCCGAGCAACTTGCCCAGTTCAGGTGCTGCAGCTTCGCGTTCTTTTTGAAAGGTCTTGATCGGTGTCACCCGGATGGCTGGTGGCAGCTCCGACGATTTCAGGGCCAGTCCCCCCAATAAAATCGGGATTCCATAGAAAATCGTGGGCAGGCTGAGGTTGGCACTTCCCGTGGCGTAAGCGGTGGCACCGATCACAGTCAGCACGCCTCCGGCGATGGTGACGAGGCTGCCGGGGGAGAAGAAATCCTTCATGAAGGCCTTGGCTTGATCGTCATTTTGACCTCTAGACCATCAGGATGGAGATCTACTGCTCCGAGCAAGATGCTGGATCCATCGTCGATCGGTAGGGATGATCTTCTTAAGCAGCTCGACCGTGATCGCAGCTGGTTGCTGCAGCAGATTGATGGTGGTCGCTGGCCCGAGCTGCGGCTGGATCTTGCCGCTCTTGAGCGGGAGCTCGGGCAACTGATCACCCGAGCCTCAGAACTGCAGGACGAAGCTGGTCGTTGAGTTGCTCCGACCCGCGAGCATCCTCTGAATTCAGAAGGGTATGTCGTCGGTGTCGGGGACCAGGGGCGCAGCATTCCAGCTTGCCGGTTCAGGATCTTTCTCCACCTTGGTCGGCGCAGCCGCGGGGGCCTGGCGGCCTGGGGCCGGGGCTGAGGGGTTGCCGGATGGGGGTGCGCCTGTGGCTGCCGCGCCGATCGGATGAAGCCGAGCC